>JAGNBF010000224.1 GCA_018004935.1 Chloroflexota bacterium
GGTCGCGGCCGCAACGTGTCTGACATACTCCACCGTAAACTCCATCTCCACTTTTGTGCCCGGTGTGGCAAACGGGGCCAGCACCGTCGCCAGCCCGATGTAATTTTTCAGAATGGGGGAGAAGGTATGGCTCGTCACCTGGCCGATCTGTTTGCCGCCTTTGTACAGAGGCACGGCGGAACGGGAAGCCCGACCAGCCACCTGCGGCGGCAAATCTACGGCGTGGTATAGCTTCTCCATTGAGTTCCAATCCACCTGCACCCCCACCATGGCCCAGGGGGAACCTTTTTTCTGCTCGGCGACCAGGGCGCGTTGGCCGATGAAATCTTTTTTGTCCAGCTTGACGGCCCAGCCCAGCCCCACTTCATAGGGTGATGATTTCTGGGCCTCGATGCGGGCGTTGTTGGCAGATTTGTAATCTACCTCGATGAGGATCAGCCCGGCTTCGACGCGGGCGATGTCCAAAGCTACCATTCCGGCCGGGAGCAGGCCATACCGTTGGCCCCGGTCGTAGAGGTGATCCCAGAGGCGTTCGGCGGTTTGCGGCCGCGTCCACACCTCATACCCCAAATCCCCTGTGTACCCGGTCCGTGTCACCGTCACGGCAAAATCATCCACTGTGCCGTGCGCCAGATGAAAATATTTTAGCCGATCCAGATCAATGCCCTTGACCACTTCTTTTAGAATGGCCCGGCTGAGTGGCCCTTGCAGAGCCAATGCCGCCAGATCATAACTCACATTTTTTACCTCAGCGTTCAGGCCATACCCCACATCCTGAAACCAGCGGGCACTGGGATCGGCTGAGGTGATGCGGAAATGGTCTGCGCCCAGCCGGGAGACAGTGCCATCGTCAATCACTTTGCCCTGTTCATCACACCAGGGGGTGTACAGTACCTGACCCACCCGGCATTTGCTCACGTCGCGGGTTATCACCCTGTCTACCAGGCGGGCGGCATCGGGGCCGGTGATTTCGTATTTGTACAGGGGGGAAATATCTATCAACCCGGCACTGTTGCGAATGGCGAAGTATTCCCGTTCGTGGGACGGCTCATAAACAGTGGCGGCCAGGTAACCAGACCAGTTGCGCCATTCGTGGCTCTCAACCAGGGGGGCGGTGCGGGTGTGAAACGGTGATGGTATCGGCATAAAAACCTCAAAGAATGTGGGACACGGATTAACACGGATGAGTCTACTGAAAAAAGGAACCGCCAAGATGCTGAGAACGCCAAGAACGGAAGAAGTCCAGAGAAAATCTTCGCGATCTTAGCGTCTTTGCGGTGAAAAATCTTCTTTTTTCAGCGAACTCACGGATGGACACGGATAAGAAAGATTTGTCGGCAATCCGTGAAAATCCGTGTCTATCCGTGTACTAACTTATCTTTTAAATTTGCGTTGGCGGCGGGGGTCGGCCGCGGCCGCGTGTTTTCTTGCTTCGGGTATTTCCGGCAACGGGTTGTTCCCTATCAACCCTGATTGTATCAGGTGACGGAGTTCTGCATCAACCAACGGGTCGGTTTCGATGGGGTTGTAGGCGGATAACCGTTGTTCCACCTCTTCCGTGGCCCGATCCAGCAGGGATTTACTGCCCTGTTTGAGCCAGGTTTCCCGGTTGGTGCGGTCGGTGGTGGGGCCGGTCAGGTACATTGTTTCCGGCCAGTGGGTCAGGGTATGGTCAGAGGTGATGAGATGTTGCTCGGCCAGGACATGGCGCACTAAATCGAGGGAAGGGATGTCGTTTTGCGGCCGCGCCGCCTGCAAAAAGTGCAACGCCTGCCCACATAACTCATTATCGTACACCAGTTTGGGCAAACTAAACACCAGGAGATAATCCAACATCCCCGGCCCGGATACCGAGTTGACCCCGGCTAACGCCGCCAGCAAAGCCGTGCCAAACGTCTCTGCGCCCGCCTGCGCATCCAAAAATTTGCTGTCGCTGAGGGCCATGTACGCCTGGGTGGGCAAGCCTAGCTTTTTGGCCACGGCTACATAGGCCACATTCAGATGTTGGGCCTCGATGGCCGCCATGGGGGCTGAGGCGGCTTTCATGTGAAAGGTGGCGGGAGCACCACCGAACAAAACCGGTGCCCCCGGTTTGACAATTTGGGCCATGACGATGCCCGCCAATACGTCTACCACATGAAAAATCGTTGCCCCCACCAATGTCACCGGGGCGATGAGGCCCATAAGCGTTACGGGCACAATTTCCACCGGGATGCCCCATTCCACACAGTCGAGCAAATTCTGGCTGGAATCTTCGCTGTAGCGGAACATGCCGGTGGCAGTGATGGTGAAGATGGACATGGGCCGGGCGATGAGGTCAGCTTTGTCCTGGCGGAACAGTTGCATCATTTCGGCCATGCGGGTGACGCCGTGTTCGGTAAACGCCCCCGAGACGACCGGCCTGAGGGTGTTGGTAAGCACCATGTACAGCCGCCAGGCGTCGCTTACCTGGGGTTCGATGTCGTCGTTGGTGGAGAAGGCGGTGGCCGGGTAGGCGATGTGCTCCAGCCCGTCGCACAGGCGGATGTATTCGCTGAAGTCACGGCTGTTGGCCAGGCGGACTTCCTGGGTGCGATGGTCTAACATACGCAAACCGCTGGAGCCAGGGACGAAATGGACGTTGTTGCCACCGAGTTCGGCATGGGGGCGACCGTCGCGGGTGTATAGTTTAAATGATTTGGGGGCCTGTTGGATGGCCCATTCTACTACCTCGGGGGGGAAGAAGATGCGGTCATCGTTGGCGGGTAGGCCGTAATCGAGAAGGCGTTGGCGCAGAGCGCGGCCGCGTACTTCCATGCCGACTTCGGCCAAGATCCGTTTGGCTTCGGTCAGGATTTGCTCAATCAGGTCGTCGGAGAGGATGTTGAGGGTGGGGCGCATGGTGAATGGTGAATGGTGAATGGTGAATGGTGAGTGGTGAGTGGTGAGTGGTGAATGGTGAGTGGTGAATGGTGAGTGGTGAGTGGTGAGTGGTGAATGGTGAGTGGTGAATGGTGAATGGTTCTTTTTTTTATCTGCGGCCGCGTAATAGGCTGGGTATCATGAACAAGGGCATAAGGCCAAAACAACAACCCATGCCCATCAAGAGGTACTGTACCCAGTTGGCTCCGGTTTCCAGAACAGATTTGGTAGGGTCGGCGGGGTCATAATGGACGGTAACGACGGCTTCCACCGGATATTTTTCGGCCAGCCCTTCGGCATAATTACGACTACTGCTGTAATCGGTCAGTTCAATGCGTGTGCCTGTATAGCGCTGATCGTTGACGGTGTAGTTGTAGCTCACATTCAGGCCATAAGACGTGCCATCTTCATCGGAGTCTTCATAAATTTGTGCTGAGGCGATACGCCCTTCGGTGGTAGGCCAGCTTTGGGTGGATAGTGCGGCGCGAAAACTTAGTGCCCCACCAATGAATAATCCCAACCCCACAGCCCCAAAGACGAGTATAAAAATAATTGTACCTCCACAACCCATTGAATTAGAACGTGTGCGCATACGCATGGTAGCTCTCCTTGAGGTGATTTGCTGTGCCAATTGTACCAATGTCGGCCATTCCGTCCTAAAAAGAAGTCAGGCGGATCATGGTTTGTCTGAGGAATGGTAATTGAATGTGACTATACAGCCCTCACCCTAACCCTTTCC
>JAGNBF010000054.1 GCA_018004935.1 Chloroflexota bacterium
AGAAAAGTTCCCCGCCCCTGGGGGCGGGGTTAGGGGTGGGGGCTTCTTACATTTAGCTAAAAATGTGGCAGGTTTAGTCTGAAGACCCATCCCCCATCCCCTTCCCCGAGGGAAGGGGAGAAACCCACCGGCGCGGTTTGGGGGGCAGACGCCCCCCAAACCGCGCCAAGAAAAGTTCCCCGCCCCTGGGGGCGGGGTTAGGGGTGGGGGTAGCCTCGGATGAACCCGGCGCAACATTAACGCAACACGGCGACAGAGCGAAAAAATGTCAGATTATGCCCTTTGGCCGTATCGTTACGAGAAAAATTCAACTTCTTGACTGAACAGTCAAGGAACAGGTGACCACTTTACCCTTGAGCAAAGAACGACTCGATAAATTACTCGTAGATAAAGGTCTCATCGCCAACCGGAATAAAGCCCGTGGCATGATCATGGCCGGAGAAGTCCGGGTTGATGGGCAGGTGATAGACAAGCCGGGCCATATGATAAGCACAACGGCTCATCTGGAAGTAACCGAACCGTTGCCGTATGTTAGCCGGGGGGGGTATAAACTGGCGGGAGCCTTGGGGCAATTTGGTCTGGATATTCGCGGCCGCGTTTGTGCCGATGTAGGAGCGTGTACGGGTGGTTTTACGGATGTGCTTCTGCAAAATGGGGCCAGTCGGGTGTATGCCCTGGATGTCGGCTACGGCCAACTGGATTGGAAAATCCGGCAAGATGCCCGCGTCATCGTCATGGAACGCACCAATGCCCGCTATGTGGAGAGCCTGGCCGAACCAGTCAGCTTTGTCTGCATAGATGTCTCCTTTATCTCTCTCAAACACATTCTGCCAGCAGTGCAAAAATGGCTCACCCCCCAGGCGGATATCGTCGCCCTCATCAAACCCCAATTTGAGGCTGGCCCCAAGCAGGTAGGCAAGGGGGGTATCGTTAAAGACCCGGCCGTGCATCGGCAGGTAGTGATGGATATACTCACCTGGGCAATAGGCCATGGTTTTAGCCTTGCCGGTCTCACACGCTCCAGCATTGAAGGTACAGATGGGAATGTGGAGTTCCTTGTCTGGCTACGTATCGGTGGGGAAAACAGCCTGGAGATCGCGGCCGCGCTTGACGATTTACATCTGCCGCTTACTGCTTGACGTTCCTGTCCATTCTGCTTATGGCCGCTATGATGCAAGGCCTCAATGCTGAGGCTTACGACCGACAATATGAAGACCGCGAATTGGTAGCCCGAATCGTGGTTTATTTCCGGCCGCACCGCGGCCGCGTGCTTATCATCGCCTTCTCTGTGCTCATGATGGCTTTGTTGGGGGCCGCCTTACCTCTGCTGGTTGCCTGGGGAGTCAATATCATGGCTGAGGAAGGGGATACCAGATTGATTCCCCTGTTGATCGCCCTTGTATTTGGTGAGGGCCTGGGCACCTGGCTCTTTAACTGGGTGCGCCGCCGCCTGACTACCCAGGTGATTGCTGATGTGATTATGAAGATGCGACAAGATGGGTTTAGCGCGGCCGCGCACCAGGACCTATCCTTTTTTGATGAGTTCAGTACCGGGCGCATTGTCAGCCGCATCACCAGCGACACCGAAGAATTTGGGCAAATTATCATTCTGGCCGCGGATGTGGTGCAACAACTGTTCGTAGCTTTTATCCTCATCCTTACCCTCTTTCGTATTGAATGGCGGCTTTCTCTGGCGGTGCTGGTTATGGCCCCATTTGTCATTGCGGCCGCGCTCAGCTTTCGCCGTCTGGCTCGCCGGGCAACCCGCCAGGGTGCCAGGGCCATGGGCGAAGTCAACAAAGCGATTCAGGAAGCCGTAACCGGCATCGCTGTTGCCAAAAATTTCCGCCAGGAACAGGCCATCTACAACGCGTTCAGTCAGGTCAACCAGCAATCTTATACCATCAATGTACGCCGTGGTTTTGTCCTGGCCAACATTTTCCCCACCCTCAACGTCCTTTCCGGCATTGGTACAGCGATATTGGTCTATTTCGGCGGCCGCACCGCCGTTGCCGGTCTCATCAGCCTGGCCGCCTGGTACCTTTTCGTTGCTACCGTAGACCGTTTCTGGTTTCCTGTTACCAACCTGTCCGCCTTCTGGAGTCAGTTCCAGCAAGGCCTCTCCGCCGCCGAACGTATCTTCGCTCTCATAGATGCCAGCCCTGCCGTTGTGCAAACCGGACAGAAAACTGTTCCATCCCTACACGGCGAAATTGGGTTTGAACAGGTTTCTTTCCGCTATTCCAGTCAGGAGCAGGTGCTTGACCGCTTCTCCCTTACCATTCAACCCGGTGAAAGTATCGCCCTGGTAGGGCACACTGGGGCCGGTAAATCCAGCATCATTAAACTTGTTGCCCGCTTCTATGAATTTCAGGAAGGTCGCATCACCATTGATGGGGTTGACATCCGCCAATTAGATCTGACCACTTACCGGCGGCAACTGGGAATTGTTTCCCAGGTTCCCTTTCTCTTTGCCGGAACGGTAGCCGAAAACATTCGCTATGGCCGTCCCGAAGCTACAGACGGGGAAATTGAAGCGATGGCCCGGCGCATTGGCCAGGGGGAGTGGCTAGAAACCTTGCCCGATGGTTTGAACAGCCAGGTCGGTGAACGGGGAGTTCGCCTTTCTATGGGGCAACGGCAACTGGTTGCTTTGGTACGCGTGTTGGTGCAGGCCCCCAAAATTTTTATTCTGGATGAAGCGACCGCCAGTGTGGATCCTTTTACGGAAGCACAAATTCAAGAGGCGTTGAATTTGATTATGAGCCACACAACAGCCATTATCATTGCTCACCGTCTGTCTACTGTGCGGGCCGCGGATCGGATTATTGTTTTGCGTCAGGGGCGTATCATCGAGACGGGGAGCCATAAAACCCTCATGCAACAAGGCGGCCATTACGCCGAGCTTTACGATACGTATTTTCGCCATCAATCGTTGGAATTTATTAATACATCCTGGCGCGAACGGGGTAGCGTACAGTGAATTGCTGAAATCGCCCCAATCTGTTTGCCCTTGCTCCGGCGCTGTCTTATAATCTTTTGCTTGATAAGAAAGAGATAAGTTTTGTTGACTCATTTGCTTGAAGATTAACGTGCCTGATTCAAACGATTCGCTACCTGGCAGTCCGAAGGCCCCTAGTAGGCCACAAATTCCACCACCCGATACGAGCGAGGTAATCTCTGGTTATCATTCCCCAACCAGGATCAGTTATCGGAGCAATCGCCTGACGAGAACAAAAAGTAAGTTGATGAGCGCAACCAATCGTTCAATATATCTAACGATGCGGTGCTCATCCATTCTGGTTGGTCATTGGTTATTGGCCACACCGGCTATAACGAATACCCCCTATATTCATAACGTTTTATGCTGAATGCCCTGACCATCTTCGCAGTTGTGGCCTTGATGACGTTTATCACGGCTTTGTACGTGGCGGCAGAGTTTGCCACGGTGGCCTCACGGCGTACCCGTGTCCACCGCCTCGCCGCCGAAGGCAACCCCCTGGCAAAATCGTTGCTGGCCATCCTGGAAGATGGTAATCAACTGGATAATTATGTAGCCGCCTGTCAGCTAGGTATTACTATCGCCTCGTTGGTGTTGGGTGCGTATGGTGAAAACAAGGTTTCGGCGGATTTGCTTGGCCCGATTACGACGTTGTTACAATGGACAGGGCTGGATATTGACGCGGCCGCGCTCGCGGAAACCATCGCCTTCATCATCGTTATTGTGAGTTTCACCACCCTACAAATGGTTTTGGGTGAACTATTGCCCAAATCCATCTCCATCCAATATCCGGAAGCGGTGGCCATGGCCGTGGTATACCCTTTGCGCGTTTCTATGTATGTGTTGCGGCCGCTTATCTGGCTATTTAACGGTAGCGGCCGCATCATTTTGCGCCTGTTGGGTCAAGATGCCCACAAGGATTCTTTTGCCCACGTGCATTCCCCGGAAGAGATCGAAATTCTTGTTACCGAAAGTGCCCAGGGTGGTTTGCTCGATTCTGAAGAACGGCAAATGCTCCGCAATACCTTTCGCCTGCGTGATCTGATCGCCCGGGAGGTGATGGTTCATCGTACCCGGCTCGCGGCCGCACCCGTCGAAAGCCGCCCCCTGGATCTGATTGAACTGGCCCTGGAAGAAGGGTATAGCCGTATTCCTCTCTATCAGGGAAACATTGACAACATCAAAGGGTTTGTCCATATTAAAGATGTCTTCCGGCTGTATATTGAGGAAAATGAAAATCTGCTCCAAATTATGCGCGAGGTAGTGCATGTACCGGAATCGCTCGCGGCCGCGGATGTTTGGGAAACATTGCGGGCCAAAGGGCAATATGTGGCCATTGTTTTTGATGAATATGGTGGCACCGCCGGTATGGTCACGCTGGAAGACCTGATTGAAGAGATTTTTGGGGAATTACAAGACGAATTTGATGATGAAACAGCCGTTATGTCTCTGGACAAAGATGGACGCGTTTATCTACGTGGTGACTTACTCATTGGCGATGTTAATGAATATCTGAATTTAACCCTGCCGGATGAAGATGCTGATACGCTTAGTGGTTTGATCTTTAATGCACTGGGCCGCACACCAAAAGTGGGGGACACTGCTCAATTTGGTGATACCGTCATTCGTGTGGAATTGATGGCTAACCTGGGTGTGGCTGAGGTTTCCTTGCCTAAACCCTCAGCGGTGGAAATGCCCCGAATTGATGAGTGGGGGGTAGAAGAACGTGATTAAATGGCTTGGTTTTATGCTTCTGTTAGGTATGACGGTCGCGGCCGCGCCCCAATTGCCCGCGTTTAGCGAATTTATTGTGCCGGGTGTCATTATCTTTATTTTTGTCCTCATCAATGGCTTTTTTGTCGCCGCCGAGTTTGCCATCATCGGCGTGCGCCCCAGCCGTGTCGAACAATTGGCTGATGAAGGCAATGCCCGCGCCCAAAGTATTCAAATGATCCTGGCTTCGCCCCAATTACAAGACCGCTATATCGCTACCGCCCAACTGGGTATCACCATTGCCTCGTTAGGGTTGGGCTACTATGGTGAACCGGCTGTGGCCCATCTGGTAGAGCCGTTGCTGGCTATGCTGATGGGTGTCGAGCCAGAAGCCGCCATTGTGCACACGGTCAGTTACGCCCTGATCCTCAGTGTGCTCACCTATCTGCATGTGGTAGTTGGCGAAATGGTGCCTAAATCGTTATCGCTCGCGGCCGCGGAGCAAGTGATCCTCGCCATCTACCCCATGATGATGTTGACGGAGGCCGCATTAAGTGTGCCCGTCCGTTTTCTGAATGCCATTGGCGTCCTTCTGCTCAAACTATTACGTGTGCCCCCGGCCGCAGGTCATGCCCGGCTCCATTCCCCCGAAGAAATTGAGCAAATTGTCAACGAAAGCACCGAAAGTGGCCTGTTGAATGAAGGGGAACAGGAAATCATTCACAACATTTTTGACTTTGGGGATCGTATGGTTAGCCAGGTTATGACTCCGCGCCCCAAAGTGGAAGCCATTCCTTACAATATTGACCGCAAAGAGCTGTTACAACTGGTTATCAAAGGCTCCCATACCCGTTTCCCTGTCTACGAAGATGACCTGGATCACATCATTGGCATTTTGCATCTCAAAGATTTGGTGCGCCAGCAGGTACAGATGAAGGGAACCCTTGATTTGCGTCTGATTTTGCGCCCTGCGCCTGTTGTGCCGCCCAATATGCTGGTAGAAAAACTATTAGCTCGCTTCAAGAAACAACGCCTGCATATGGCCATCGTGCTAGATGAATTTGGGGGTATGGCTGGTGTTGTTACCCTGGAAGATTTGGTGGAAGAAGTAGTCGGTGAAGTGCGTGATGAGTTTGATGTGGAAAAGGAGCCGCTGGTAGAACTTGGCCCTGGGGCGCTAGAAGTGACCGGTTCTTTCCTGGTTGAAGATTTGCAGGAGTATATTTTTCTGGGCGAAGAGGATGATTTGCCGGATGTGGATACAGTGGGGGGATTGATCGTAACCTGGCTGGCGCGGCCGCCGCAAATCGGTGATGTTGTCACTCATCAACAAACAATCAAATTTACGGTTTTAGATGTATCAGGATTAGCTGTCGCCAGGGTCAAAATTGAATTTCCCGTCCCGGCACGGACGACTAACCAATAGTTCCTGACCCGCACAAGGGAGCAATCACCGGGAACTTTTTGACGTGTCGTTTTTCGGGGTGATCAAAAATGATAACGATACACGTCTTCGAGGGCTGAGCTTGTTGAAGCCCGGCTCCGCCTTCGACAAGCTCAGGCAGAGCCATACCCCACCTGTATAAATACAACCCTTTACTTACTCTGCATAAACCAATTGATAAGTTTGTTTCTGGGCTAACTGGGCAATGGTGGTGTCTATTACTTTTTGTTGCTGGAGAAGGGCCAGACAAATAGCTACTTTGTTATCCAGACGCTGTATATCGGCTGGGGCAATATTCCAGCGGAGTGGATGATTGGGGAGAGATGCCAGCACCAGGCATTCCTTTAAATTTAGTTGCCACACATTTTTGCCGAAGAAATCCACCGCGGCCGCGCCCACCGTCGTGGCTCCCCTGCCCCAATAAATCGTGTTGAAATACAGTTCCAGAATATCCTCTTTGCGCAAAAAACGCTCCAACGCCAGGGCAATAGGAATTTCTACCAGCTTGCGGGCAATGCCGCGCCGGGTAATGTGTAAGGCCGAACGCACCGCCTGCTGGGTAATCGTTGACGCCCCTTCCACAATGCGGCGCTGACGAATATTGGCCCGCACTGCTCCTACGATACGCCACATATCAATGCCCCTGTGCTGAAAAAAACGCCGATCTTCTACCGCTACCATCGCCCGACGTAAGAAAAGGGGGATTGCGGACAAGGGCAATTCACCGCGCCATAACACGGGGTAAGAGGTAAGAACCTGGGGTGAAGCTAACCCCTTTTCTACAAGCCATAAGCGAGGATCGAGGGGATGAAAATGCTCCCCATTGTGCTGTGGGGAAAACAGACTTAGCCCCAGACGCAGTTGTAAGGTATTTGTCTCAGGTACTTCTCCCAGGCATTGTCCCAGAGTGATGGTCTGGCCTACCTGGACAAAACAAGGCCCAGACCAGTGATAATGCGTGAGCAGGTTATGGTTATGGAGAAGGATGAGATCTGGCGCGGCCGCGATAACCACACCTGGGGCAATGGCTTGAACACCAAAAGGGGACGCGGCCGCTAGAGTAACCTTTTCCCACCAGGGAAAACCTTCCCGACCCGGCAAAGGGAGATCCGGCAAGTGTAAGGTGGGTTGATGCGCGGCCGCGACCGGTGATGCGGTTTCAGGCAAGAGACTAAATAATTCGGAGAGTAACACAATAACCGGCCACTTACTTTTTAACGAATTGGGCCAGGCCACCGGACTGTTGGGCGGCAATGCCTAGCCCCCCTAATGGTGTGGCGATAGATTGAATCGCTGTGCCCAACATCTGGGGCGCTAATCCCCCCACACTGTTCATCAACCGCTCTAACCTTTGGGGATCGGCCGTCTGGCCCTGTTTGACCTGATCCGCCTGTTTTGTGGCCTCTTTTTCAATTTTGTTTAAGGTATCTAATAAATCCTCTTTGTCATCTTCATCCAGGTTGGGTAATTTAGCTACTTCTGCCGCCATCTGTTTTTTCCAATTCGCTAACTGCTGGCCAAAATCCGCCGGTACCGAAATTGTTGACCCACCGGTAGCCACAATGGCCCCTTCGGCGGCGTTAATCGTCGTTATCATATCCCCCCCGGCAATATGACCGATGTTTACATTGGTATTCTGTCCCCCAGAAACAGTAAAGTTTCCAAAATTAACTCCCCCGCTGGTTTTGCCAGACTCTTTTTCGTGCGACATTATGCGCTCCTTTGTAAAAAAGTGTAACTATATAGCCCCTCACCCTAACCCTCTCCCCCAGGAGAGGGGACGAACTCCCCTCACCTTAATTCTCTCCCCCAGGAGAGGGGACGAACTCCCCTCACCCTAACCCTCTTCCCCCAGGAGAGGGGACGAACTCCCCTCACCTTAATTCTCTCCCCCAGGAGAGGGGACGAACTCCCCTCACCCTAACTCTCTCCCCCAGGAGAGGGGACGAACTCCCCTCACCCTAACCCTCTTCCCCCAGGAGAGGGGGCGAACTCCCCTCACCCTGACCCTCTCCCCCAGGAAAGGGGACGAACTCCCCTCACCTTAATTCTCTCCCCCAGGAGAGGGGGCGAACTCCCCTCACCCTGACCCTCTCCCCAGGAGAGGGGACGAACTCCCCTCACCCTGACCCTCTCTCCCAGGAGAGGGGGCGAACTCCCCTCACCCTGACCCTCTCCCCCAGGAAAGGGGACGAACTCCCCTCACCCTAACCCTCTTCCCCCAGGAGAGGGGACGAACTCCCCTCTCCCTAACCCTCTTCCCCCAGGAGAGGGGACGAACTCCCCTCACCCTGACCCTCTCTCCCAGGAGAGGGGGCGAACTCCCCTCACCCTGACCCTCTTCCCCCAGGAGAGGGGGCGAACTCCCCTCACCCTAACCCTCTTCCCCCAGGAGAGGGGACGAACTCCCCTCACCCTGACCCTCTCCCCCAGGAAAGGGGACGAACTCCCCTCACCTTAATTCTCTCCCCCAGGAGAGGGGGCGAACTCCCCTCACCCTAACCCTCTTCCCCCAGGAGAGGGGACGAACTCCCCTCACCCTAACCCTCTTCCCCCAGGAGAGGGGACGAACTCCCCTCACCCTAACCCTCTCCCCCAGGAGAGGGGACGAACTCCCCTCACCTTAATTCTCTCCCCCAGGAGAGGGGGCGAACTCCCCTCTCCCGTTTGGGAGAGGGGCTGGGGGTGAGGGTCAGCGGTTTCATCTTGAAGTAAACCGTCTAGGCAAGATTCTAGCATTGACCTCTGGTGTGGTAAAGCACCCTTTCTTGTTTGGGTGTGTGTTACTTTTGTGGGCACGAAGTGGGCACGGTCGGGAGAGCGACCACAGCTATACTGGTAACGGGGAACTACTAAGGCTCTCGAGGGCTGAGCTTGTCGAAGCCTCGTGTTACCTTTGCTGTGGCTGGTGTCCTCACCGAGCCATACCGAGCACGGTCAGGAGACCGGCTCGAGCAACCCCGTAAGTCCTCAATCAGGTTCTTTGGGGTTTCGTGGGGTACGGGCAACCCTTGTGATTGCCTTTTGGCAGGCACAGGGGATCAGGTGTGGAGATGTTGGGCCAGGAAGGCGAATATCTTTTGCCAGCCATCTACCGCCTGTTGTTGTCGGTAGGCGGCACGGTCATAGTAGAAAAAACCATGTCCGGCATCTGGGTACATATGGAATTCGTACTCCTTGCCATATTTTTTTAGTTCGGCTTCGTGCTGGGCCACCTGTTGGGGGGTAGGGCTATGATCCTGTTCGCCGAAAAGGCCAAGAAGAGGGCAGGTCAGATGTTGCGTGTAATCAAGAGGGGCTACGGGGTATTTGTCGTTGAGGTCAGAGGGGGCCATGACGACGCGGCCGCCCCAACAATCTACCGCGGCCGCAAACCCTGGTATACGGCAGGCCGCCAGGTAAGCGTGGCGCCCCCCGGAGCAAGTACCAAAAACACCTATTTTGCCATTGCTGTGAGCCTGAGAGCGCAAAAAATGCAACGTTCCGGCTACATCCCCCATTACCTGAGCATCGGCGACACCACCAAAGGCGCGAACTGCGGCCGCGACATCTTCCGGTGTGCCATGTCCGGCCCGGTAATACAGATTCGGGGAGAGTGCGGCGTATCCATGATAGGCAAATTTACGAGTGGCTTCCCGGTACCATTCACCCCAGCCGGGCATGTGATGAACAACAACCATACCGGGAAACGGGCCAGGACCAAGCGGCCGCGCATAATAACCATTGATCGTTTCCCCATTGGCTCCCACCAGGGCAACCGTTTCCGCTAACATCCCTTCATACTGATTTGTTGTGTACATAACAGATCCTTTGAACGTGAATAGTGGACAATGGACAATGAATTGGCTTATCTGGCCCGTAAGCGTTCAGTTTCCTGCCCTCTTACCCTTGCCGCCGCACTGAGGCAATCAACTCCTGCTTTAACTGCCACAATTTTGGGGTTAAGGAAACATGGTAGATATGGGGGTTCAACAACCGTTTAACGCCTACATCCAATCGGGCCAGATCCTGCCGCCGTTGTTCGCGAATTGTTTCCAGAGAGGGGCATTCATACACCTGGCGGCCATTTTCCAGAATGGGCGTAAGTAATGGCTCGATAGCGGTAACCTCGGCGGGGGCGAGGGTGCGGGACATATGGGCCTCGCTGGGATGGTGCAAATGGAGGGGGGTCATCTGGCGCGGATCTTCGTCATCCAGGCTGAGAAGATCGGCGGTGGCCAGACCACGCTGATCATAGATGCGCCAGGCTTGTTTTGCCCCTGGATTAGGGGTTTTGATGGGATTCTCTGATATTTTAATCGCCGGTTGCCAGGTGCCCTGGTTATTTTGTGTAGCTACCAGCTTGTACACCCCATCGAGCGCCGAATCTCCGGCTGAGGTAATCAGATTTGTACCTACGCCATATACCAGCCGTTTACTCACACTTTCAGGGTCTAGACCATAACGCGGTGCTTCTTCCTGAATTTGGGCCAGAATTTGGAGCATGGTCATCTCATCTAACTGGTTGGAGAGAACGATGATGGTGTCTGGGAAACCCGCATCATTGAGCCGTGCGGCCGCTTGCACCGAGAGGTAAGCCAGGTCGCCTGAATCTAGCCGAATACCGATGGGTTTGTACCCTTTACGGCGTATTTCTGTAAACACGGTAATGGCGTTAGGAATGCCACTTTCCAATGTGTTAATGGTGTCTACCAAGAGGAGACAATCGTCAGGATAAACATCCGCATAAGCGCGGAAGGCGTCTAGTTCAGTTTGCCCAATGGAGAGGAAGAGCTGGATGAGGCTATGAGCATGGGTACCTTTGGGGGTAACGCCCATCACTTGCGAGAGGCCCACATTGGAGGTGAATTGTGCTCCACCGATGAGGGCGGCCCGTGCTCCGGCATTTACGCCTCGTTCGTGGCCGCGCCTCATGCCAAACTCCATGAGCAATTGTCCCCGGCCTGCCTGGCTGAGTCGGGCGGCCCGGGTGGCGATGAGCGTGGGGTAGTTCAAGAGATTCAGCAGAGGCGTTTCCAGAATTTGGGCCATGGCTACTGGCCCCTGTACGACGGTCATTGGTACATTGGGATGCACGACGCGCCCTTCGGGGATAGCCCGCAGGCTGATGCTTTCAAAATGACCATGAGTGCGCAACCAGTCCAGAAAATCATCGGCGAAGAGACGTTCGCCTGCCTGCCCGGTTTGCTGGCGCAGAAAGGCGATGTCGCTTTCATTGAAGCGGGCTTGATGCATCCAATCTAATAACCACTCTAACCCGGCACTGATGCAATAACCGGCTTTGTGAGAGCCATAATCTGGGTAGCTACGGAAGAAATGGTCAAATTGAGCCGGTGTTTCATGTAGACCCATTCGGAAATAGAGATGGGCCATGGTGAACTGGTACATATCGGTGAATAGAATGCCTTCGGCGATAGCTTGTTGTGCGGGTGTCATAGGCTGATATTCCTCTGGTGCAGAATTTTATGAAAAACGATTGGATAGTGGCAAAGGGCATAATTGGTTTAGCAAAGTGATAGGTAGTCGCTTGGTGGATGGGGGTACAACGGCCGAGGTGGGGTTTTTGTTATCACTGGAATGTATGGAGATGGTTTGCCAGTTCATAGAGGTGTATGGATTATTCGTTTTGGCGTGATTGGCTGTGGGGAGTGGGATGTTGATGAGGAATTGTAACCTAAAATTGGGGAAAGCTCATGAATGGGGAGTGGGGAATGGGGAATGGGAAACTGTTTACCATTCACCATTGTATCTATACAGGTGGTGTATGGCTCTGCCGGAGTTTGTCGAAGGGGGAGTCGGGTTTTGGCAAGCTCAGCGCTCGCGGGTGTGTATATACTTACCACGGTCATAAAGTGACATTTTGTGGGCAGTAATAGCTTGGGTAGGTTAGGCTGAAGACCCATCCCCCAACGATCCCAGAGAGAAGGGAAGAAACCTACCGGCGCGGTTTGGGGGCGGACGCCCCCAAACCGCGCCAGAAATAGTTCCCCGCCCCTGGGGGCGGGGTTAGGGGTGGGGGTGGCCTCGGATAAACCTGACGCGGCGATAAAGCGACACGGCGACACGGCAGGAAAATGTCACATTATGCCCTTGGCAGTATAGTTACTCACCATTTACCATTCATCACAAAGGAACCTATGACACAACCTATCAGTTTATCGGCTGTTCGCGGCCGCGTGCCGTTCCATGCTTACCTGGCGTTGCTTTTGGCGATTGTATGCCTGGGCTTTTCTGGGTTATTTATCCGTTGGGCCAACGCGCCAGGCAGTGTATCGGCTTTTTACCGCATGGGCGTAGGTTCGGCGGTGATGGTTTTGCCCTTTTTATTCCGTTTTCGGCAAAGAGTAACAGAAATTGGGGAACTGCCGCGCCGAGAAATTGGTGTAGCCATCTTAGGCGGGCTGTTTTTTGCGGGCGATCTTTTTCTGTGGACCACCGGTGTGATGCTTAGTGGGGTGA
The DNA here is from genome assembly GCA_018004935.1 of Chloroflexota bacterium. GTDB lineage: Bacteria > Chloroflexota > Anaerolineae > Promineifilales > Promineifilaceae > Trichofilum. The sequence goes on from JAGNBF010000054.1 coordinate 12,618, forward strand.
CAGTTCCTACCTTGTTGGGGAATACGGCCCCTTTGTGGGTGGGATTGGGGGCACTGTTTTTGTTTCGGGAGAAGCTAAAACGGAGCTTCTGGTGGGGGGTATTGCTGGCATTGCTGGGTGTGTTGTTGATTGTGGGATTGCCAGAGGAGTTTTCGGCGGAATTTCAGTGGGGGAGTCTGCTTTCACTGGTGGCCGGGGGGTTTTATGCGGGGTATATTTTGGCGGCCGCACGCGGCCGCAGACGCCTCGATTCCCTTAGTTTTTACTGGCTTTCCACCAGTAGTAGCGCCATCATCTTACTCCTGGTTGTTCTTTTGTCGGGTGAATCTCTGCTGGGTTATTCACCGGTCACTTACTGGCACTTTTTAGGTATGGGGGTGATCTCGCAGGCCATCGGTTATCTGGCGATTAATCATGCGCTTGGTCATTTGCCTGCATCCCTCGTTTCGCCCGCCTTGTTGGGCCAACCGGTGATGACGGCCATTCTCTCCGCCTGGCTGTTGGGAGAGCGTTTTACCGGGGGGCAATTGTTTGGTGGGTTGGCGGTATTGGGAGGGGTGTATGTGGTGCATCGTGGGGCAGGGAGTGGTAAGTGAAGGATACCTGACGCGGCGACAAAGTGAAGGCGACAGGCTTAGTAAGCGTCTAAAAATAACCTGGGTGGCGCGGTCTCCTGACCGCGCCACAACAAATGTTTGCCTTTGACAAGCTCAGGCGACAGGCTTCGTAGTTGCCTGTTGCCCGATAACTGCCTGATAACTCTCTTTTCCCAGGACCAGATTATCAATAAGCCGGGTTTTGCCAAAGAAGACCGCCAATGAGGTCAGAGCCGGGCGATCCAGGGTGGTTAATTCTGCTAAGGTTTGTGCATCGGCAATGCTGACGTAATCGAGGCGGGCCAATGGCTCCTGGGCGATTGTTTCTTTAATGGTTTGGCGTAAGCGGTCGGCATTGCGCTCTCCGGCGCGGAAGAGGTATTCGGTTTTGAGTAAGGCGCGATGAAGGATGGGCGCGGCCGCACGTTCTGCCGGTGTTAAATATTTGTTGCGTGAACTCAGGGCCAGCCCATCCGCTTCTCGTACCGTCGGGCCAATGATAATCTTCAGGTTAAAGTTCAAATCCTGAACCATACGCTGAATGACAATCGTTTGTTGGGCGTCTTTTTGCCCAAAATAAGCCCGGTGGGGTTGAAAAATGTTGAATAGTTTAGCGACCACCGTAGCAACCCCACGAAAATGGGTGGGGCGTGAGGCTCCTTCCAGCCGTTTTGTCACCTCATCCACGGTGACGTAGGTTTGGAAAGTGGGGGGGTAAATGGTCTGGGTTTCCGGAATAAAAACCAGGTCTACCTGTTCGGCACGAAGCAAAGCCAGGTCGCGCTCCAGGTCACGCGGATAAGTGGAGAGGTCTTCGGTGGGGGCAAACTGGGCCGGGTTGACAAAAATCGAGACAGCGACGCGATCATTTTCGGCCCGGGCCTGGCGTACCAAAGAGAGATGACCTTCATGGAGATACCCCATTGTGGGCACGAGACCCCAACGCAGAGATGGGTCTTGCCAACGTTGGGAACGAACTTCGGAAATAGCGGGGGTGGTTTTCATGGGTGAGCCTCTGGGAATGTGTTGGAACCGAGAAAGGGTTAGTGGTGAATAAAGGGGGAATGGTAAATGCCAGAAAATGGTCAAGGGAAGGGAAGCGTTCAGTGCCTCTGGAGAAACCAGTTATTTTTAGACGCTCACTTAGGATTTGAGTTTAGAGTTCAGAGCGAGAGCTAGAGGGTTTTCCAGAGTAATTCCCTCTAGCTCTCTCCTCTAGCTCTAAACTCAAGTCAGGAATGTGAACTAAATAACTTGTTCGCTGGGAGTGGCACGGTCAGGAGACCGGCCACAGTAAATGTTCAAATTATTTAATCGTCAATCCTTAATGATTTGCTGTGCCTGAGCAATCACGTGAGTTTTATGCTCAGCAGATGCGCTAACTCCTGAACGGTCTGCGGCCGCGCTCCGGCCTGGATGAGGTGGTAAAGGTGGGCGTTAAGGGGAGTGATGAGGTGGTGGCTGTGCCCATAACGCAAGATGGCCCCAGTAATGGCCTCAATTTCCGTGGGCGCACCGCGCAGAACATCTTGAAGCATTGAGGAATAGTTCTGGGCGGTAGTTCGGGCTACTTCCAGGGTTCGGGCTACGGGGTCCGGGTAAGGTAGTAAGATTCCTTGAGCCTGGGCTACCTGAGCCGCTTCTAATACGACACGTTCTAATAATAACCGGGCAGTAGGATTTTCGGCCAGAAAGCCGTTGGGTTGGCGGAGTAGGGCTGTCAGGGGATTGATGCCCGCATTGACGATAAGTTTACCCCAGACCAGGCTTTCTAAATGGGGGAGCAATTGGGTTTCCATGCCTGCCAGATTAAACAGGTGGGCCAGCGGCCGCAACCGGGCATCATCTTGCAGGTAGGTGAGTCCATTGCCCGTGTGTTGCACGATGCCTGGTTGGAGAATGACCGCACTCTGGGCCGTACTGCCTGCCAATACCCGTTCCGGGCCGAGCGTTTGGGCCAGGGTTTCTCTATTACCCAGGCCATTTTGTAGGGTGAGCGCAAAGCCATGGGGTAAGAGGATGGAGGGAAGGAGCGCGGCCGCGGTTGCCGTTTGCCCGCTTTTTACCAGCACCAGGGCTACATTTGCTCGCGGGAGCGTTTCTTGAGGCGAGAAAATGGGGATGGGCCATGTTTGCTGACCCCCTATGGCTGGTATGGGAATGAGGGTCAGCCCATCAGCACGGATAGCGGCGATTTGTTCCGGCCACTGTCCAACCAGGAACAGTTCAACCAAACCCGCCAGCCGGGTGGCCCACAGACAGCCCATCGCACCGATACCGATGATGCCGATTTTCATGGGGAAAAGTGAACAGTTACCACGCGCCATGCCCTTGGAAAACGGCGGGAATGGTTTTGAGGAGGATATGGCAATCAGTCAGCAGACTATAATGCTCAATGTACTCTAATTCCAGGCGCACCCGGTCGTTGAGTGAGAGCGCTCCTCGGCCATTGATCTGCATGGGGCCGGTGATGCCGGGGCGTACGGCCAGCCGCCGTCTTTGCCAATCGTTGTAGCGGGCAACAATGCGGGCTTCTTCAGGACGTGGCCCCACCAGACTCATATCTCCTTTGAGGACATTCCAGAACTGGGGGATTTCGTCCAGACTCCAGCGACGTAGGAAACGGCCCAGGCGGGTGACACGAGGATCATCTTTGATTTTAAAAGCGGGTTCGGTTAAGGTGTCCAGGTCAATCAACTGATCTAGTGCTTCTTCTGCGTTGGGGTGCATGGAACGAAATTTGACCACAGTAAACGGTTTGCCATCCTGGCCGATGCGTTGTTGGCGAAAGAAGACTGGGCCGCCTTCCACCACACGAATGATCAGGGCGATCAGGAGCATGAGGGGCAGGCTGAGAAGAAAGAGGCATCCTCCCAGGGTGATGTCTAGAAGGCGTTTAAAGAAGCGATGGTGCCCACTGAGGATGGGTTTTTGTTGGCGGGCCTGCGGCCGCAAGGCTACCGTACCATAGCCATAACTGTATGCCAGAGCGACGGCCCGCAAAAATAACAGGGGCAGGGCAATCAATAAGACGGGGGCATCTCGTTGGGCCGTTTTGTGCAGAAAAGGGAGACAACTGAGGATAAAAGCGGTGAGCCAGCCCGCCCACCCAATAGTCAATGGTTGCCACAGCAGGGGAGCCAAAAGCACAAAGGGTAAGAGTAGGGTTAACCCCATCTGTACTTTGAGCAATTGGGGGGTGCGCGAATCGCTCACCAGGCGTTCCGGGTGGCGGTGCATGAGCATGGCTTTCCACTTGCCGATGGCAAATTTGCGCCAGAAATAGCGTGTGGCTGAGGTGAGGTGGCGATGATAGACGCGAGCATCGGGGGCAAAGACCATTTTGTACCCTTTGGCGGCCAGACGGAAGGAGAAATCCTGGTCTTCGACTTCAGGCAGGGAGCGATCAAAACCGCCATTTTCGAGAAAAATATCACGGCGATACGCGGCCGCGTAGGTGTCAATAAAATTTATTTGTGGCTCGCGGCGCATACGGTCATACCGTTCTTCCACTTCCACCTGGGTGAAGCGGGCCACCAGCTCTTTCTGCCGGGAGAGATAAGCCCCCTTAACCCCCACCACATCAGGGTCGTCCTGAAAGGGACGAGTCATACACTCAATCCAATCCTGGCGGGGTTCACAGTCGGCATCGGTAAAAAGAATAATTTCGCCATGGGCGGCTTCGGCTCCGGCATTACGGACGCCAGATTTGCCTAATTTGGCCGGGGTTAGGACCGTGACCCCACTGGCTCGGGCACAAGCGACGGTATCATCGGTTGAAGCATCATCCACAACGATAATCTCGACATGAGTGCTGGGAACGGTCTGGTTTTGTAGGGCTTGCACACAGGCGGTGATGGTCTGAGCCGCATTGTAGGCGGGAATTACAACAGAGTACATAGTTAGAATTTATTCCCCCGGCGCGTGGGCCGGTGCGTGTGAGGTGGTGTGCATGGTGGAAGAGAGGCTCCCTAACACGACTTGGGGCACCACCAGGGCCATATGCCAGAGGAAGGCAAAGGTGAGTGCGGCCGCGTCATTGGCTACACCCATCTGTTGAAGTAAAAACACGGTTACCCCTTCAAACACGCCTACTTTAAACGGAGTGGAAGGGGGCACTGAGCCAACGGTTAATAAAACATGCAGTAAAACAGCTTCGCCCAGCCCCAAGGAGAGGTGAACGGCAGGAAAGAGAACCAGAGGGGTGAAGATGGCTAGTACGGCCAAAATACCGGTCAGGCCGATGAGGCGCAGATTGGTTTTTTGGTAACGTAAGGCATCTAAACCGCCTAGACCCGTCACGAGCCATTGGTGTAGACGCTGTGCCAGGGCTGAAGGCAAAAAGCGACCGATTTTCTGGTTAAGATAGATGAGCCACTCCCCCTGATAAGCCAATAAGTAGAGACCGGCGAGTGAGAGCAGGGTCGCGGCCGCGATGAGCCAGGGTGATCCACCCATAAAAGCCGGTAACAGGGGAAGCACCACCAGCAATGAGACCCCCAGGGCGGCTACATCTAACGTCTTTTCTACCACAATTGTGCCCAGCGTGCGCGATGCTCCTACATGTGTCCAGCGTTCCAACCGCACTAATCGGGCGACATCCCCCAGCCGGAAAGGCAAAATCAGGTTGAGTAACTGCCCAAAGGTGAGAGACCAGAAAACATCCAGGTAAGCGGGGATAATGCCAGGGGGGTGGAAAGTTAGCCGCCAACGTACGGCTCGGATAACAATCGTCAATACCACCAGGATAACACTGAGTAAAACATAGAACGGGCGAATGGTGGTAAAGGTGCGACGAACTTCAGCCAGGGGAATGTCACGAGCGACATACCAGAGAACCAGGCCACCCAAGCCGATGCCCAGGAGCAGACGCACCCAGTACCAGACGGTGCGGGTGGGTAACGGGGGTAGTTCAGGAATGGATTTTTGACCTTCAGCCATCATATGCGGGTGTGTTTTACAACGGGTTTAAGCAGGCGTCAAGGGAATGGAAGAGGAAGGGGAAAGGGGCTGTGTTTGGACGCTTACTAAGGGTTCGCTCGCAAATAACTTTTGAGGTTCTTTTGGAATTCGCGGGGTGTGGCTACATGGTGGGGCTGGCCTTGTGCCTGCCCCGTTGAGGGCAACCACAAGGGTTGCCCCTACAGATGGTGTCAACCCCCTGAAATTCCGAAGACCCACTTTTGAGTTTGCTGTGATCGGTCTCCTGACCGAGCCACTCAACTTAATTTTGAGCAAGCCCTAAGTAAAAAACGTACGATGACTTAGGGCCGTATGATAACGGTGCTGGGATCTCCTAACAGGCCAAAGGTATCTATAATTTCTTGAAGCCAGGGAGCAGAGGAAATGTTGACGGCATTTTGGGCCTCAAGCAGGGCATCCCCCATGCGGAGATTGTCTGGATTTTGTAGGGCGTGGATGAGGCTTTGGGCAAATGGTTCCTGGTTATTGGGTAAGGTGAGGCTGGTGGCGGCGATGATCAAGACTGGCCCGTTTTCATGGCTGAGCATTATTTCGGAGATGGATGGGGTTGTGGGATGAGCAAAGAGGCCAGTGAGGCAGGTGAATTGTAAGACGATGGGGGGATGGGCTTGCGGCCGCAGATTTTCCAGGGCTTCCAGGGTTAATACCTGCTCTTTGCCCCACATGTCCAAACTGCCGTGCCCATTGTATGTGACCAACCAGGCTCCTTCATTCCAGGCCGTTGTGAGAGCGGTTGTTGGTTGGCCGTACAATTTGATCACAGAGGCTTCGGTAAAATTGTTTTGGCTAATCAGGTTATCGGCAAAGTAGCTAAACTGCTCTTCTGTGCCATCGGCGGTAAAAATAGAAAATGAGCTGGGGGAACTCTGTTCATAGGCCAGGGTACGGGCGACAAGGTTAGCGACCACATCAGGATCACTGATGGGCCAACGACCCAAAGCCAGATCGGGCACCCCATCATTGTTCAGATCTGCCAGGCGGGTGTCGCTGACCGTTTCACCACTGAAGGTGACAGGGATGAGGGTTGTGGGGACGACATCAGGTGGTGTTTGCCCTAGATAGTTGCGGAAATCGGTGCTGACATCTCCTACCAGCAAGAGGTAACGAGGTAAGGGGGCTGTCCAGTTCTGGTGGGCGTATTGTAGGAAGGTGCGCAGACTATCTGGTCCCACTTCCCCTGCTCCAAATTCATCGTAGATTTCGGCAACCGGTACAATGAGGGTATGGATACCCTGACTGTCTCGTGTTTCTTTGAGAGGTTGTAAGGCTGGGGCGAGAGCATCTGTTGTGAGGATGAGGAGATCGGCCTGGTTGGCCGGGTTGTGCCAATCACTCACCCGCAGGCCACGAATTTCGGCGGGCGACAGGAAGGCGGTAGGGCCGATGGCGGCCAGGCGCATGGTGGAGGTGAGGGTGAGGGGCACGCGGCCGCGGTCTATCACCTCAGTTGTGATTTGGGCCGGGGCGGATGGCTCGGCAATGTCGAACAAAAGCGGCGCTTCAGTAAAACCCGAAAGCTCTACTGTGCCGTTTACCGGCTCCATGAGAATGTGATCATTCACCGCTGTGGGGGGTGTCTGGTAAGCCAGTTCTAGCCAGTCCAGGTACATAATGTCTATAAAGGTGGCTCCAGCAACTTTGTTGTCTAATACGAGAGAATTGTCTCCAGTGACCAGCGTGTTGGCTGGGATAGGGAGGGTGGCGGTGAAATATTGTTGCCCATCCCAACGGATGGTACCCAGGGGCTGATCGTTGAGCCGAACATCCAGGTCGTGATCTAAATCTACCTGATCGCTATATGTGGATCCCCATAAGGTGAGGGTGAGCAAGGCCGGTTGGGTGGGAGTAACCAGGGGCAGGTTAAGGTTTTTTTCCAGGATGGCCTCCACACCGATGGTTTCCCAGAACCAGATGTCCCCCAGCCAGTTGGTGCGAGCCTGACCCTGGTAGTTATGATTTTCTTCCAGGCGTAGGGTGCGGGTAATGGTGGTGAGGGAGGGAGAAGCGGGCATGGTCGCGGCCGCGGCGATCATTTCCGTACCCGCTTTCCCCAAACTTAGTACATAGGGCCGTCGGGTAGTGTAGGGGCTGGTAGGAGCCAGTCCGTAAAAAATGAGACTTTCTGCCTGTAGTCGGTATGGGACAACTTCACCTTGGTGTGTTAGTTGCATATTATTGACCTGCCAATCCGTTGCCGTCATGTCTAATTCGTCTGCCGTAATTTGATAAAAACCGGTGTACGCAACTTCCAAAACGAAGGCATTTGTGCTGGTGATACCGGCAACCGGCGCTGGGGCTAGCTTGCGCCAGAGAAGCCAGCCGGTGATGGTGAAGAGGGCCAGCCCTAAGACCAAAAAAAAGGCCACAAGGGGCCAGGGGAAACGAGTAGATTGGGGTAATGGGGGGGGGGAAGTCACCTCTGACAAGGGTTTCTCATCAGAGGTGACTGTTTGCTCAAGTTCGGATGTCATTGTGGGCCATTTTGTTTACGGGTGAAGAGCAGAATCGTACCGAAGACACCAGCGGCAAAAATGAAGAGGCCAGCAATAAAACCAAGCCAAAGAATGACGCGGCCGCTACCCCCAGTGGTTATCGAAGTTGCCCCATCAGGGGCCGGTAGCGTGCTGTTGGCTCCGGGTACATTGCTGTCGCCAAAATCTGTTACTCCAGGTGTACTTCTCTGGTAAGGATCAGATAGAGTGGTTGTAACCTCGATGCTTCCCGGGTTTAGCGGGTTGGATGAAAGGGTGGCTTCTGCACCGGGTATGGGTTGTCCATCGGGATAAACACCACCGGCATCCGGCGGTGTGTCAGGCAATGTCGGGTCTGTGGTGGGCGCGGCACCGGGATACGCTTCTACTGGGTTGGGTGTTATCTGGGCAATGGGAGTGCCATTGCTTTCACTGGTGGCGGCACCCGTTGTTGTAGATGCCCGGGTAGGTATATTGTTGTTGCTCCCCCCCGACACTGGGGTAGGGGAAGGCAAAGTTTGATTATTGCCGCTAACAGGAGTTGTGGTAGCTAGGGGAACAGGGGTGTTTGTGAGGACTGGGGTGTTGGGAATGACCGGAGTTTGTCCGGGAAGGGTTGTGGCTGTGGGCGTTGCCGTAGGGGTAAAAGTGGCCGTATTTCCCCCGGTATTGCCTCCACCTATGACTGGTAATGTTGGCGTGGGCGACCCAATTATCCCTGCTACTACGGAAATGACATCGAAAGCGATAACCTCATCCAAATCAGCTTCAATTTCGATGAGCATATACCAATAGGTCTGTCCTGGTGTAGCTTGGGTATCGGTAACGATGTATTCGGCCCCGGTTTCCAGGCCAGTGGCCTGGATGAAACTGAGTGTTTCGCCCTCATATAAGAGGTCAATAAAATCAAAGGGGCCATCTGCCGAACTGCTACGCTTCATGCGGAATCCGGCTGTCTGCACTTCTGAACCGGTTATCCATTCCAGGCTGACGCCCTGGGTAATACCCGTGCCGGTGAAGGAATAAACTTCTACATTTTGAGAGCCATGGGCCTGCACGGATGGCCTGATGTTATGAGTCAGCCATAAGGCCAGGGAAAAAGACAGAATAATAAAAACAAAAATACGTTTACGCATGGAGAGCCTTCTGATAGATCGTTCAGATAACCCGATTATTTGTGAAAGACCCAGGGATTGTCGTGCCTTTTTTGTAACTTCTCAATATTTTGCAAAAACCGTGGCCTGAGCTTGTCGAAGGCCGTTGGTTTCGACAGGCTCAACCAACGGCACCACATATTATTGAGAAAATACCTTTTTTTGTCTCCATTCCTTGAGCGGTCATCCTTAGAGCCTGAACGTTTGACCTGGTGGTTATTTTTTGAGCAGTGGTAGGTAGAGACTACTCGTGGGGATGAGAATCTGCACCATGACCGAATCATTCTCATTGCCCGGATCCCCCTCCAGACCGGTGCCTGTAACGACAGCCTGATTGGTAAGGTTCACAGGGTTGTTAATAGTTGAAGCCACCAGGGTTGTTAGCGTAATGGTTGCTGTATCACCAGGGAGAAAGGGTGGTTCCAGGGTGAATGTGATTTGATTTCCAGCTACATCTACCGTATGCGCAACGCTAACCGAATGAGTGACATAGTTTAACCCTGTTGGTAGGGTATCAACAACTGTCAGATGGGTGGGATAAAGACCGGTATTATTGACGCTTAGGGTAAAGGTAACGGTAGCACCAGGGGTGGCGCTGGTTTGTTGGGTGGTTAAATCCAGGCTGACGGCTGGGCGGTATAGTTGCAGGGCTGGATCACCGTGCAGAGTGAAGGAGTAGAGTTCGGAGTAGTGGAGATTTGCCAGGGCGTAATTGAGTTTACCGTAAAGAATGGCATCACCAATGGCTGTGAGGCCTTGATCAAGTAAACCATCATAAAAGCCATGAGCCAGGTAACTATGTTCAGAGGTGAGGCCAAGGCCGGTAGAAGACCAATGCGCGGCCGCGCCCACGGCTCCAGTTGTCCCTGTTGGTTGCCCGACGATAGTTTCCCCCAAGCCTTCAAAACCGGGAAAGATGAAATGGGCATCCAGGCAATCCATACTTAGAGCGATGACTGGTCGGCTACTGTTGAACCAGAAACCGGTAGAGGAAACTTGTAGTAGATCACCCGCCCATTGGTCTATAGAACCGTGACCGCGATAGTTGAGCAAAGTAATCCCCTGATTGTTGATGGCTTCTTTCATGGCCGCCCGCATGAGGGCGGTAGTTGTATATTGGCCTGTTTCGTTGCCCAGGCACATTTCTTGGGTGGTGAAGGGGGCAGAAATCGCGGCCGCGGTTGCTTCATTTTCACTACAAAAATCACCTGCATCCGGGTCGAACTCATCCGCCGTAAACAAAATGTTTTCCAGCCAGGCATAATTTGTGGGATCACTTAAGTAACTGAGATGATTTTGCTCATACTGGATGATTTTGGCTACTGATGTTGTCACCTCACTTAAACTCTGTCCGGCTAACCGACCAATGGCCATATCGGCCAGATTATCATTTCCCGCTAACAAAACAAATGAATAGTCAGTGGGAATCAGACCCTGGAACCGATCAATGATAAGCATGTCTGTATTGACATAGGAAATCTGATTCTCATCCCAATAAGTGGGTGAGCCGTTGCCCACCCAAATGTGACGCACATCGGCACTGGCATCACCTACCAGAAGCACATAACTGGGAGCCACCTGCCAATTGGCCAGGGCGTGAGCCAGGTAGTTGTGAATAGCGGATGGCGTTTCTAACCCATAGCCATATTGATAGATGATGTCTTGTATATCTACAACATGGGTTTGATAAGCGCCATAAAGTGCGGCTTGCCGATGGGTAGCTAACTGATTCACTGCGGGCATGAAATCCGAATGACTGATAGCCAGCCATTCGGCCTGGTTGTTGGGTGGATTGAGGTTAGGGACTAAATAATTCTCTACCGCGGCCGCGGACAGATTGATGATATTGGCATTGGTGGTGGCAATAAACCGGGCGGTACTGGCATGGGTACTGCCAAAAGAGTATGTGTATGGCCCACTGCCGCTAATATTAGCCGCCGTCATGGGGACACGGGTCGGTTGATAAGGATTGCTAATGTTCCACACCAGCACATTGGCGGCATTATTTTGGCTATACCCCTGAATGCTATATTGGTGTGAGCCACTGTTATGGGTAAAGATGAGTTGATCACTGGTAGCAATAAATTGCCGTTGGTATTCAATCGTCAGCCGGTTGAGGAGGTAGTTTTTCGTGACAGTTGTTGATGAGCTGTGCGTGCCAATGGTAATCTGGTTTGTGCCGTTCACCAGGGCACTGGCTGATGCATTCCCCACAACATTCACATTAAGATTGTTTGACCAGGTGTTCGTTCCCTTGTAGGTTGAACCATAAGTGCCGTAGTTCAGATAACTGTTTATCAGATGGCTGGCCGTGCCCCGAGACAGAATTTCGGTTGTGAAGGTAATGGTGCTACTGGATGTAACCGGGTTAGGTGTATCAATGGTGTAGGTTTTGGTGATAGGGGTAGTAGATTGCGACCAGAGATCCCAGTACCAGGAATCTGTTTCGTTATAGAACCACAATTCTTGGGGCACAAAGGTGCTGGTAAAACGATTGTTTTGTTCGTGGGTGATGGTTTCAGGGAAAGAGGCGGCCGTGGGAAACCCGGTTGGGTTATTGATAGTGGTAATGCTGGTGGCCGTTCCCCCAACCCATAACCAGAAAATATTGTCAGTAACATATTGCTGATCATGCCGGGTTCCATTGAAGGCCCAACCATAGAAACGTACCGCATCATTGGCAGAATCGAAGTTGCTCGTGCCACCCCGATTGACAAATTCGGTTGCCACCGTTTGACCGTTATAGACCATTTGGATGGTAGCGGGGTTGTAACTGCCCGACATCCCTAACGTGGCATAGGTAACTTCGTAAATACCATCTTGGCTGAGGGCCAGTTTAAAAGCGACCTGGCCCTCAGGCAAAACGGTGGCTGTGCCGCCCATATTGGCGGGTAAACTGCGCCATTGGCTGGCCTGAGCGGCATTCAGGGCCAGACCAGCGATTGTTTGCAGGTGATTGTCATGGTAGCCAGGGGCGGGGTGCAGGTTGCTAAAATCACTCCCTGTAAAGGTAATGTCAACCTCTAAAGCTTCGGTTTGGGTAAGAGTATTTTGTGCGGGATTGTACTGGAATGGGTAAAGGGAGAGTTTTACCAGACGAATATCACGCACATATTGGGGATCAGAAAGGGTATAGGTAAAGGGCGGATAGGCCGTGTCTGTCTGATAGATCGCTGTTTCTGGGGAGAGATCTTCTATGAGTATATTACCAGAGGCCAGGGGGCTATCTGTTGGGGGTAAAGTGGCGCTGGGGGCGGGTTGTAATGTGGGAACGGTGTGGGTGGTCTGGTTGATGATATGGAGGTTGATGTTCGCGGCCGCGTTTGGGGGTAAAACAATATAGGTACTGTAAAAAGGAATAGCGGGTGCGCCCGGGGTACTGGTATAAGCACTCAGGCCGGGTGCCGTCAAAAGACCCTCATCGTCTACCGAAAAAACGGGTGTGTTCAGCGTAAAATGAAGACCCGTCTCGGCCAGAACCAAATTCTGTACAGTCGTGCTTTGCCCCCCATCAGCTTGGGGAGAGATAGCAGTGATAGGACCACCTATTCTTGTTCCTAACAGAACAAACAAAAATAAGAATAACCCTTGACGAAATGATTGATATCTATTCATGTGAAACCTCAACGCCCAAATCATGATAAAACTAATCAGATGAAGGTAGTATATTACCTTTGTTTTGTCTGGTCGTGTGTGGGTAGAGTTCTCTTAAAAACCTGTAACGATTATCCCGTCAACCTGACCATAAACACAACAGGTGAGGGATTTCCTCACCTGTTTGTCTGGCTCTATCAAAACAAGCTAGAGCGAACCCCGATTGTCGGAAACAGCAAAGTCAGGGTGAGGGTTCCCATTGAATTAATCCTTTTTGCTGTAGATTAGAGAGAAAATTGTTCAGATCAGACGTAGCCTGTTCCGGAGCTACCGCATAATTCTCCATCATTCGCCTTTCGATTTCCTTTACAGAAAGCCCCTCATTTTGACTGACAAGACCCCACACAAATGTACCAATGGCATTTATGATGACATAATGACCAGTTTCAGGAATGATGAGCACAGTTTCATCATCCAGCGTACGCCAGATGACACCCGGAAGTGGCTTGATGGTAGTATTAGAATTCATACTCTTTTTTAGTGTAGAGACTACTACTGAGAAGTAAGAGACCAACCAAAGTGCTGAGAGGTACAATGACGATGGCCCACCACTCTAACCGACGGAAGGAACCTGATATAGGTTCATCAGGATCGGCGTCGTAGATATTAGTACTGCCATCTAACTCGACTTCTTCCAGACGATAATAATAGACAAGACCCGCTTCGACAGTTTCATCGGTGTAGGTGTATTCGCTCCCGGCAAAGGCATCCTGGGCACTAAGAATCATCGTGTCGTTGACGCGGACATATTCGCCGGTGGCCGTTTCACTCCGATAGATGTTATAACCAGCGGTCTCAAACTCTGATTCAGTTTGCCACACGATTTGGATTTGTGGCTGGCGCACAAGTTGGGTAATAAGGATCGCGGCCGCGAGAGCTAACCATAGTAAGCCCAAACCGATCAGCACGCGCCGATCCCTCGGTTGTTTTTTGGCGACCCCACTCATTAACGTTTACTCAAACTAGAAATCCAACTTGATAAACTCCAACCCCGGCGGTTATTGCGACGACTGGAATAATCATAAGAATAGTAGCGATAGTAGTAATAATCATAGTAACCAGTGCGGCCGCTACGCAATTGATTCATCACCACCCCCAATAAATGAGCGCCACTCTTTTCCAACCGTTCCGCCGCGTCTACCAGGGCATCCATGCGCGTCTTGCCCCCTTCAACAACCAACACACAGCCATCTACCTGCGGTGCCAGAATAGATGCATCGGCCACCGTAAGTGTAGGCGGAGAGTCAAAAACTAAAATATCAAACTGCTCTTTCAACTCCTCAAGAACTTTACCCATACGTTGAGAGTTTAAGAGTTCCGCAGGGTTTGGGGGAATGGGACCACTGGTCATCACACTCAAACCAGAGATCTTGCTGATCTGCACATGATTGATAACCGGTGTGGCCGCATCTAACAGAGCCGTGGTCAGACCATGATTATTGGGTGTAGCAAAAATCTTGTGTTGCATAGGGCGACGTAAGTCCGCGTCTACAATGCAGATCTGTTTGCCCGTTTGCGCTAACACCACTGCCAGGTTAGCCGTGGTTGTGGATTTCCCTTCAGAGGGGGACGAACTGGTTACTAAAATGGCTTTTAAATCCCCATCCACAGCCGCAAAATTTAAATTGGTACGTAGCACCCGGTATGCTTCAGAGACAGGGGCACGTGGGGTATGGACGGTGATGAGGCGATCATTCGGGTTACTCCCTTTGATGAAAGCAATAGCGCCCAAAGTAGAAAGTGCGGTTACTTCGGCCACCTGTTCGGGATTTTTGACCGTATCATCCAGATAATCAATGAGAAAAATGACACCAAGTGCCAGAAGTGCCCCAATCGTAACCGCCAGAACGGTATTGGTTTCTGGTCGGGGGCGTATGGGGCTGGTGTTGACAATTGCACTCTGAAAAATCTCAATTTTGTTGGTTTCTCGAGCTTGAGAAATACGTAAGGCTTCCAGGTCGTTGAAATTTTGATTGTGTTGAACTTCAATCTCGCGCAATTGGGTTTCTAAACGGGCCAGGGCCGCCTGCCCTTCTGCCGTTTGCGGTTCCCCTAACTCCGTCACCTGAATCATGACATTTTCGCGCTCATCCCGTAATAGATCCAGAGAGGTTTCGTAGCGTGCAATGGAAGCGGCATAACGACTTGTTTCACGTTGCTGATTCTTTTCAATAAAAACTTCCCCTACCATATTAGCGATGTTAGCGGCATCTGCGGGGGCATTGGCTTCTACCTGAATGTCAATGATTTGCGTCCCTTCTGGGCTAGAAACAGTAATGTTAACCGCACCCAATGATTCTCGGCCCAACCGGCTGGCGACTTCTTGCAACACATCGCGTGATCTGATCACCTGTAAATAGGTGGCAATAAGCCGTTGTTCCAGGTCAATCTGGCTGACGGTGGCTCCTGGTGCGGCGTCCACAATCAGACGGGCACTGGCACTATATACTTTGGGACTGTTGATGCTGACGATATAGGTAATCCCGCCAGCGACAATGGCACTTAGGATTATCAGCCATAGCCATTGGCGTACGAGTGCCAGATAATGTTTAATTTCCATATTATTGATGACTCCTTACTGGTCGCCATTTTTTGAGCAGATTTAACAAACTGATCAAAAGTAAAATAATCCAGATGATGGCTTCCCATAGAGTGTTACTGGTTCCTACCAGACCGAGGGTGATAAGGGTGAGGCCAAGCCATAGCAGACGGATGAAGGGGGTGGTGTTTAGTTGTGCACGTAAGGGAAGATTTTTTTGGTTCGCCTGCCACTGATGATAGCTGAATGCGGCCAGAATGATCGCTAATCCCCCAATCCAGACAATATGAAACAGCAAGGACATCCAGTCTATCACGGCAGAGATTATAGCATAGGCTATAATTGTCACAATAGTTCTATGGGGTAATCCACAGGGGGATGCCTCCCGCGATTTTCCTCAACCCCACTCCCTTTCTGAAGGCGGGAGCTTTCTACGACGGGTAAAAGGATAGAACTGCGTCCTATAACACCTGTATAGATACCTCATTTGTAACTATAGCTTTTAAGAAAAAGATTTTGACTGTACGGGCAACCTTTGTGGTTTCCCCAGTGGAGGGCAGGCACAGGGCCAGCCCCTACTCAAAATCATTATCTTAAGGTCTATATATACATCAGAAACCGGGTTTTTGCTTAGGCAAACTTATGCCCTACAAGAGCAAAACCCGGTTTCTCCAGCGAGGCTGTATAGCTACCCTCATTTTAAGGAATGGTTGGAATGGCAAAAGCAAAATTGCAGTATGTATGTTCAGCCTGCGGCCGCGTTACCCCTGGTTATATGGGTCGGTGTCCCCGTTGTGGGGAGTTTGGCACGATGGAAGAGCAACTGGTAGAGAGTGGACCGGCAACCGGGGATAGTCGGCGCAGTGCGGCCGCGAACAGTAACCCGCAACGTATCGCTGACATCACCACCGATGGCGTAGAGCGCCAGGCGCTTCCTCTGGTGGAGTTTACCCGGGTGTTGGGCGGTGGCATTGTGCCCGGCTCTCTGGTTTTGGTAGGTGGGGATCCCGGCATTGGCAAATCCACATTGTTACTCCAGGTGGCCGCGCTGATGGCTCAGGAACATGGGATTACCCTGTATATCTCGGGTGAAGAAAGTGCGCGTCAGATCAAAATGCGTGCTGATCGTATGGATGTGAAGGCCCATGACCTGTTTCTGGTGACAGAGACCAACCTGGGAGCCATTTTGCAACACATTGCCAATGTAAAGCCTAATCTGGTGATTATTGACAGTATTCAGACAACCTACGACGAACAGCGGGAATCTTCGGCTGGGAGTGTGACGCAGGTGCGTGAATGCGCCAGCCGTTTTCAGGATGTGGCCAAATCAAGCGGCACCTCAATTGTGCTGGTAGGGCATGTAACGAAAGAGGGCGCTATTGCTGGCCCCCGGGTGCTGGAACATATTGTGGATACGGTATTATATCTAGAAGGAGACCCTTTCCATCGTTACCGTCTATTGCGTAGTGTGAAAAACCGTTTTGGGGCGACCAGTGAGGTGGGGGTGTTTGAGATGGGGGAAAAGGGGTTGCTGGAAGTGTTGAACCCCTCGGAAGCGTTTTTGGCGGAGCGACAGGTAAATGTACCCGGTTCGGCGATTGCCGTGACGATGGAAGGCACGCGGCCGCTACTCGTTGAAATTCAAGCTCTGGCCAGCCCTACTGCGTTTACCAATCCCCGGCGCACAGCCAATGGTATTGATTATAACCGGCTACTCCTTCTCTCGGCGGTTTTATCGCGCCGGGTAAATCTGCCTTTACCAACTCGTGACCTCTTTGTGAATGTTATCGGTGGTTTGCAAATTGATGAACCGGCGGCTGACCTGGCGGTGGCGGTTGCTGTGACCAGCAGTGTTAAAGACCGCGCCGCCCATGCAGATATGGCGTTTATTGGGGAAGTGGGGTTAAGTGGAGAGTTGCGGGCGGTGAGCCAGTTGGAAGCCCGGCTCAATGAGGCGGTGAAGTTAGGCTTCCGGCGTTGTGTTGTGCCCCGTTCGACTGGTAAACGCACATACAAAACGCCGGAAGGGTTGGAACTAATATCCTGCCGTTCGTTGACAGATGCATTGGAAAATGCCCTTATCTAGGGCATCTTTGACCAATGGTTTCCGCCACCCCCGCCCCAGGGGTGGGGAACGTTCTCCTGTGCCGGTTTTTGAGCGCGGCCGCGCTCAAAAACCGGCACTCCTGGTATTTCCCCAGGTCAACGACCTTCATTGCGATAGTCCAGTCCGTTTTACGGCCGGGTGATCGCTCTTCCCACCAGGAATCGTCAGTCGTCAGTGCCTCTTTATCCGCCGATGGAGTCCAGGGCAATTTGGGCGGGGTAGAAGTTGGCGTTAAGTTCTAGAGCACGTTGGTAGGCGGCACGAGCCTGAATGATGTCACCCAGGAAGGCGAAGGCGTGACCGCGATAGAGATACGTTTCTTCCACATAGGTGGAGCCATCCCGCACCCGTGGGTCAGAGTTGCTGAGCATGGCGTCGGTCAGGCTGACCATGTCCTGGTAACGACCGATTTTCATGTAGGCGATGTAGGTGCGGAACTGATACCAGAGCATCCGGCCCGGTACACCTACAGCAAAAGCGCGATCAAACGCGGCCGCGCCCTGTTGGTAAAACGCATTATCCCCTGTTATTTCCCCCATTGCCGTAATGCTCGTGCCTAGATTAAACCAGGCAAACGCATCTTCACTGTCGGCTTCGCTTTCTTCCTGGGCTTTCAGAGCCGCCTGTTGCCACATGGTTAAGGGGTCGGCCATGTCTGGCCCGACAATTTGTTGGACCAGGGCCTCTTGCTCGGGCCGGTAAATGGCGATGAAGGTGTAGTTGAATGCCTTCCAACCTTCCAAAATGTCCGTATAGGAGTCCATGCGGCTGGTGCCATCAAAGGGGCCGAGGTAGGTGTCTTTGCTAAAAAAGACCAGCCCTTCATCATCATAACCATGAACGGTGAGATAATGGCCGTACCAGCCTTCGCCACGACCGGGGTCATACCCCTTTTCAATGATGACAGGGATGCCATTCGCGACAAATTGTTTTAGTAAGTTCAGGTCGCCCCCCACGTATACATCAGCCTGAATACCGGGAATGAATTCATTCACATAATCGGCCATTTGCCAGGGGCTAACGTTACGGTCTTGAAGATTGGGTTTCAGGTACGCGGCCGCGTCTGCCTGGGTAATTGCCTGACCATAAAAATTAAGCACCATCGTCATATTTGTGGGGCCACAATTGTTGAAATTTTGCGGTTCGACTACCAACCCATCAATTGTAAAGGCAGAGGGTGGGGGTGGTAGAGTGGGAACAGCCGTTGGGGATGGTGTAGGACTGGGTTCCTGGGTAGCGGTGGGAGCGGTGGCCGCAGTTGTCACCGAGGGGGGGGTGGCAGTGGGTTGGGTAGTAGGGGTTGGTGTTGTTGAGGGTAATACAGGAATGACAACCTCGGCCAGGCTGGCGCCGCTTAGGGGAGCACTGATGGTCGGATAGGGGGTCGAAACGAGTTCCATCACTTCAGCGGCCAGGACACTACGCTCAGCGAGGACATCTTTGTAGGTGGTGGGAATGGCTTCTACTACTTTGGGCAGGGCCAAAAAACCAATGATGGCTATGAGTTGTAACATGGCAATGGCAATGATGATTCGTTTGGTGGATGTTTTCATAAAACTCCTCTAGAAAAGGGTTAGGGTGAGGGATAAGCGTTCATTTATCCCGCCCGGTGGTCATTGTTGATTAAATGATTGATCAGGTAATGAGTTGATTCGCCAGGCCAGCGGCCTTTGTCACAATAGCCCGGCCGTTTTACGACCGGGCGGATTTGATGGATGAACAGCCTGACTGAACGGTTACAGTGAGGGGCTGATGGGTTTTATTTTCCTAGTTCAATTGGGCCAGGGCTTCAACGGCGGGAGTAAATTGAGGGTTAAACGCGGCCGCTTTTTCTAGATCTGTGCGTGCCGAAATAAGGTCTCCCAGAGCCTGTTCTGCTATCCCCCGATAATATAATGCTTCTTCAAAGTAGTCATATGTTTGCAGGGTAGCATTGGTGAGGGTGATGACATCTTCATAGCGGCCCATCTGGTAGTAGGCTTCATAAGGGCCAAACTGGTACCAGAGCATCCGCCATGGTAAGCCGATTGCCCGTGCCTGGTCGTAGGCCGCGGCCGCACGCACATAATCGCCCAGGTGATTGTAAGCCGTGCCCATATTGAACCAGTAAAAGGCGTTTTCCGGGGTGTTGGTGGCCTCATTTTGTGAGCGTACCAGGGCATTTTGCCACATTAGCGTATCATCCCATTCCGCCCCGATGATTGCCTGAAGGGTGCTTTCCTGCTCCTGAGAATACAAAGTAATGTATGTACGGTTGAACTGTGCCCAATAATTCTCCAGGTTTTCGTAGGTGACAATCCGGCCAAAGGAATGTTTATTTTCTAGGGGCACTTCACTGGTACCAAACCAGGAGTCATATACCCAGATTTGCCCCTGAGCATCGTCATAGGCTACCACTAGCAGGTAGTGGCCATACCATTCTAACCAGGCATACTCACCCGGCGGGTCCAAACCGATTTCGATGATGACGGGGAAACCCGCATCGAGCAGGCGGCGCAGGGTATCCAGATTGCCGTTGACCCGATCGATTGCCCGAATGTCTGTTTGAGTGTTGACATAGGCGGCCATTTCATTGGGGCTGACGTTGCGATCTTCTTGGCTGGGTTTTAAAATGGCGGCCGTTTCTGTTTGATTGGGGGCCAGACCAAAATAGGAGAGGGTCATGGCCAGAGTCGCCGGACCACAGTTGTTCCAATCCTGAAACTGGTGGTAGATGCCTTCCAGACGGGCGTTGCCGATGATGGGGATGGGCGGTGTGGTGGCTGTGGGGATAGGCGTGCTGGTAGGGATAGGGGTTGGGGTGGCGGGTGGCCCTCCGGTTGCCCGCACAACAGGAGTCGGCAGGCTGGTGGGGATGGTGGTAGGGGCCAGGAGCGCGGCCGCGTCTGAGGGTGCGGCCGCGGTGGGTAAAATCGGATTTTGCTCCCCACGGGCAATTTCCTGAATGAAGTCTGGCGCACGGAACAGGTAACGGCTGGGAATGGTACGTAAAAGGGCCGGTAACTGCCAGATAAAAAGCAGTATCAGGATAAATATAATTGCCAGTGAAACAACCGGCCGTCTTTTTTGACGTCGCATAACTTCCCTTTGGGCAAGAGGCTTGAAATTGTGCTCCCCTAAGCGCAAGAGGAGATTATAACGGGGGAATTCGTGAGGCGTGTCTACAGATGGTGTCAACCCCCTGAAACCCTGAAGACCCATTATAACGAATTGAATATGTCTGCCAACGATAGGGTGGAAGGGTTAACCACTTTCTTAGACCTGATTCAGGCGGGTTGGGTCATGGGTGTATCTTTATCTCTTCTTCATCACCTTCAGGATTGACGATTAAATATACTATACTTACCATGGTTATAAAGTGACATTTTGTTGGCGGCAACAGATGGGGTAGGTTTGGGCTGAAGACCCATCCCCCGTCCCCTTCCCAGAGGGAAGGGGAGAAACCCACCGGCGCGGTTGGGGGCAGACGCCCCCAACCGCGCCGAAAAAAGTTCCCCGCCCCTGGGGATGGGGTTAGGGGTGGGGGTGGTCTCGGATGTTCCCAACATGGGGATAAAGCGGCACGGCGACACGGCAGGAAAATGTCAGATTATGCCCTTTGGCAGTATATCAACTGCTGTGACCGGTCTCCCACCCATGCCACCCAACTTAATTTTGAGTGAACCTTTCGTATCTTCTCAATAAAGGGTGGTGAAGTTGGTTGAGCCTGTCGAAACCAACGGCCTTCGACAGGCTCAGGCCTCGTTTGCCCCGAAATGTGGAGAAGATACCTCGGTGTTTCTTCTTTTGGGGTAAGCGTTCAGTAACCCCGCCCGGCGGTCAAACCGCCGGGCTAAACCTACGGAGCTTTGCGGGCTAAAAGCCCAGCCAGCGGCCTTTGTAACCATAGCCCGGGCGTTTGCGACCGGGCGGGTCTGGCGGATGAATAGTTATGACTGAACGCTTACCTGTTGGGGTCAGGAGGGGAAGAGAGCAAGAGGTGTAAGTGGATACTTTCTTCATCACGACTATATTCGCTGAAGCCCAAATTTTCGTATAGACCAATGGCGTCCCACCAATCCAGGTTGGTTTCGATGACGAGACGTTCATCCCCCTGTGCCCATGCCTGTTGCATCAAGTATTTTACCAGTTGGCGACCAATGCCTTGCCGTTGGTGGAGCTGACTTACGGAGATGCGCACCATCCGACTGACCCCAGGAGCCTCGTGGATGAGTGCTCCTGTGCCCACGATGATGCCATCTTTTTCCGCGACAATAAACAGGTTGCCCTGATCAAGGTACTGTTGTTGGATGTTGTCCAGGTCAGGATTGCGGTTTTCATCTATCCAGCCGAAATGTTGGCCTAACCCTGCCAGGATGAGCCGTCGTGCAGGAATTTGATCCTCGGGGGTGAAGGAGCGGATGGTGAGAGAAGACATGGTGAAAAGTATATAGTTACCACGGTCATAAAGTGACACTTTGTTGGCGGCAACAGCTTGGGTAGGTTTAGGCGGAAGACCCATCCCCGGTCCTCTTCCCAGAGGGAAGGGGGGAGACCTACCGGCGCGGTTTGGGGGCGTCCGCCCCTAAACCGCGCCGGAAACTGTTCCTCAGGCGACAACATGAACGGGTGTACACACTAAGAGGAATAAAAATAACGCCACCATTTTCGTCCTCATCCGTGTTTCTTGTATCAGTCGTTATTTTCGTAGGGATGGACTCTTTACTGGTCTAAATTAGCCCGGACTCTTTTGCCCAGAGAGCGGCCTGGGTGCGGTCACGGGAGCCGGTTTTTTGCAGGATGTTGGTGACATAGTTTTTGATAGTGCCTTCGGCCAGATGCAGTTTGGTGGCAATTTCTGGGTTGCTAAGTCCTTGGGCCAAGAGTTGCAGGATTTCCTGCTCTCTTTCGGAGAGGGGTTCAAAGGGTGATTCGAGCCGCGGCCGCGTTGCGGGCATGTTTCGATTCAGTTCACCTAACACTTTTCGGGCCACTGAGGGGCCGATCTGCGCCCCCCCGGCGGCTATTGTGCGCACGGCATTGGCCAGCTCTTGCCCAGAGACATCTTTGAGTAGATAACCTAAGGCTCCTGCCCGCAATCCTTCAAATACATAAGCATCATCATCAAAAGTGGTCAGAATCAGAATATGCGCTCCTGGCCATTGCTGGCACAGTTGGCGGGTGGCTTCGACCCCATCCAGCACCGGCATACGAATGTCCATGAGAACCACATCGGGCTGAAATTCGGCGTAAGCGAGCAACGCGGCCGCGCCATCTCCTACTTCACCCACAATAGCCATGTCTGGCTCTAATTCCAGGAGTGTGCGTAACCCTTCCCGCATGAGGCGTTGATCATCCACAAGTAGAATACGGAGGGAATGAGACATCGTACTGGGCACCTCGTTCACGGCACTGGGTTCATCGGTAGTTGCCACAAAATCAGTGTACCGCCTTCCGGTGGAGCTGACAAGGTGAGGGTACCGCCCAGGTGGGCGGCACGTTCCTGGAGACCCTGCAAACCAAAGCGACCATCGGGGATGGTTAGGGGCAGACCCTGACCATCGTCACGGATGGTGAGGGTGATGTGCTGGGTGTCGTGGGTGAGGGTGATCCAGGCCTGGTGTGCGGCCGCGTGCCGTTGCACATTGGTTAACCCTTCCTGGGCCGCCCGGTAAAAAGCCAGCCGTTGCTCCGGGGTTAAGGGGGGGAGTTGCGGGGGAAGTTGGAGGTGAATCGTCAGACCGGTGGCTTCGCGAAAGGTATAGACCAGTTCCGTGAGGGCTTCATCAAGTGGGGCCGTATTCTCATCTGTGTTTGTGGGTGTGCGCAGGGTGGATACGGTATGGCGTAGTTCGGCCAGGGCTTCCTTTAATTGCGCCCGCATTGTGCCGATCATTTGAGCGGCCCGTTCTGGGTGGGTGGGAATAAGTCGCTGTGCTCCTTCTAATTGGACGACGGCGACAGTGAGACGGTGTCCCAGTGAATCGTGCATTTCCCGGGCCAGACGATTTCGCTCTTCTGCGGCCGCGAATTGGCGTGTTTGTTCCGCATAATGTTGCAACTGTTGGTGCGCCTGCTGTAACTCTGCCAGTAGCTGATCACTACGTTGTCGTGCTGAAGTGGCCGTGCGTAATGCCCCCCCAAACAGGCCGAAAAAGGAGTAACCACCGACATAGGGCAACGTGTTGAGGGCCAGACAAGCACAAGTCAGACTGTTGGGGAGGAACGTAAGCCCAAAGAAGAGGGTAATCCAGACGAGGGCTGTGGGGAGGGGCAGAAAGAGCATGGTTTGGGCACTTAGAATAAAAAACAGGAGAAAGATGAGGGTCATTTTGGGTTCTAACAGATAAATGGCCGGAATGAGGCTACTTTGTAGACCCAAATAAAAATGGAACCAGCGCGGCCGCATTTGTGTGTAAGGCATTAACACCATATTGATGCCAAAAAGGATCAGCAAGATGACAATGAGAACCGGGTAGCGGCTATCGGCGATGTCGTACCAGGACGCGGCCGCGATGGTAATCCAAGTCACATAAGCGGCCAGATTGAGAAGTAGGTAGCTGTTGTCAGAAGAATGAGAAGGCATAGCGTTTGTGCTCAGGGTTGTGGGCGTTTCTCCTGTCCGCGCATGAGTAGATATACCAGATAACCCAGTGGGCCAAACATGAGAACGAGGAACAAGATCGGAGCCATGAGCCAGGGGGTGATCCCTTTTTCCTGGCTATCCAGGTAGACCCACCGGCCCACGAAGAGATCAAAGGTAAGGAAGTGGACCCAGCTTACGATAGCCCCGGCGGGTGTACCCAACGCGGCCGCGATGTTGCCCAGGGCTGGGTTTAACAAATCGGCAAACAGAGAACCGAGTTGCGGCACGATAAGCCCAGTGTAAAGGATCGCCAGCGGGGCAACGATGAGAGGTGAACTGATAATTTGTTTTGTCCTGCGCCAACGGGGTAAAGCTATCATGAGAAACCAGAAGGGCATGATGTAAGCATTGCTGAGGAGAAAAAGGGTATCCATAAAGAAGTTCCTGATTGTTATTTAACGGCGGAGAATTGTCGCGGCCGCGCTGATGGTCACACTTACCAACAATACAGCCAGGGCCAGAACAGTCAGCGAATCTGGGGCCAGCAGGGCTTGGCCCCTTAGCGCCTGCCACCAGACCAAAATTGTTAGCCCCAAATACCCCATTGCGCCAATCCACACTAACCGGGTGCGCCGCCGTTCCTCTAGTTTATCTGCCCACATCCGATTAATCACCAATCCCAGCACCGGCACAAATTGCAGGGCATGGAGACCCACAAAGTGGGCAATCCGTAAGTCACCCCCCTCGGTGCTCCAACCGGTAAAGGGTAGACCAGCGCCGCCATCCTCCACGCCCACACTATGCGCCCCCATGAATTGCGGCATTTGTCCTGTTTGTATCGTTGCCAATTGATCCGTATTGGGCAAAGTCATTGTTGCCCCCATACCAGCCCCTACCACGGTGATAATCAACCCCAGACGCACGCTCCAGGCCAGCACTGCATTCGCGAACTCTTGTCGCATCAGTAGTATGGCCGCTATGAGGTTCAGCACCCAGCCCACCAGAATAAAACTGCCCATGATGGAAAAAACAGCGCCATCAAACAGGGTACTGTAGTTAAAATGGCTACGAACCCCTCGAATCGCCTGCATCACAATCAACACAATCTCCACCAACAAAACGATAGCCGTGCCTGTGCCTATCAGGTTGACCCAGAAACGTTGTCTTTGCACAAAACTAAGCATCCAGACTAAAGTGCCACAGTACAGCACAGAAGAAATGGCGAACTTCATTGGCTTAATCCAGACGGGAGCCTCATTGACCAGGCGGGTATCCATAATGGACAGGGCGATAGTGGCTACAAAGAGCAGGCTGTAGACAACGACACTCATAAGCAAAAAACGATTTGTTTGGTACAACTTTTTCCAAAGAGGCGACAATGTTTCTCGGGCTGTTTGATCGAGGGTTAGTGAACTCATGATATCCTTCCTTATTTAATGATACCGGGCGGATTCCGAAAGAACCCTAAAATATTTGTGACTATACAGCCCCTCACCCCCGACCCCTCTCCCTGGGGAGAGGGGTCGGGGGTGAGGGGTAGCGGTTTCACCTTCTCATTCTACGCTCGGCGTCGTGTAGGACGCAGAGCGTCCCAGAGGGAATTCCCACGCCGAGCGTGGGAATAAGTTGTGACACCTGAATAGTTACAAATATCTTGTTATTGTGGGGTGAGCGTTCAGTCCAAAGGCGATTTTGTGCCATTTTGAATGACATCAACAGATTTTGAAAGGAACGGATTAAAGGCGACCTTTGGAAAAACCGTTTGTTTTCTAATCCGTTGATGTCATCCGACTGAATGCTTACGTTGTGGGCAGAATATCAACCAGCGCGTCATGTCTGATAGTGTATATGGTCACATGACCGGTCACAAAAGGTAGGGCCATTTTTCGCGGGCGAATGCCCGCGAAAAATGGCCTAAATTCGTTTTTTTGGTTCTTTGGGAATTCAGGGGGTTGACACCAGATGTAGGGGTTGGCCTTGTGCCCGGCCCGTTTTACGGCCGGGCGGCCTCGGCCTTTGTTGAGGCCCAGGCCCAATTGAGAATTGTTGCTAGAAGTGACAAATAGGGGTCATTTAGGGGGAATTGTGGTATAGTTTGTGGTTATTGAGTTTAGTGCGTCTAATTTGCAGGAGTTCCCCATGAGCGGGGTGCTCACCAGGTGGAATGAAAATTTGTAGGACGATTTTTTAAATCGTCCACTGGGCGATTTAAAAAATCGCCCTACATTTTCGCAGGAGCAACCTTTATGAAGTGTTATCTCTTTTTTCTCGGTGTGTGTGCCTTACTTTTGGTCGGGTGTCGTGATGAACCAAACGCGGCCGCAACCAGTACCCTTCCCTCACTCAACCCCACCCCCATAACGCCACCGCCGACATTAACATCCATTCCCATGACGGCCGAAGCTCCTCCCCCTACCCCTACCACCACCGGGCTTGACCCGGAGGGGCCACCCCCATCTGGTTTGTTCGATGTGGCCTGGGAAGAACGCTCCCTCTTTGCTACCAACCTCATACCTAACGAACAGGGCATCCTGAGCGGATTGCCAGGGGCAACGGTGTACCATCTGGATATTACGATTGATGAGAGTTTGACAGGGATACGCGGCCGCGTCGAACTCCTCTACACCAATCGCGATGACACTCCCCTGAATGAAATCTACCTGCGCCTCTTCCCGCAACTATTTGGTGGCGCATCCACCGCCAGCGAGGTACAAGTCAACCGTCAGGCTATCACCCCTGACCTGGAACTAAACGGCAGTGCCTTGCGCCTGCCTCTAATAACCCCTCTGGAACCAGGGGCACAGGTCGTTATCAGTATGAACTTCGTTGTCACCGTACCCACTACCCCCGAAGGCAACTATGGCGCCTTTGCCACCATAGACAGCATCATGGCGCTGGCTCATTTCTACCCCATGGTTACGGTTTTTGATGACGAAGGGTGGAATATTGAAATTGCCCCACCCGCTGGTGATGTGGTATATGCTGAGGCCAGTTTTTATTTGGTGCGGATCACCGCCCCCGCCGATCTGATTCTGATCACATCCGGGGTAATTACTGAGCGGCAAATGGTGGATAATCAACAAATTGTGACCGCGGCCGCGGGGCCAGCCCGTGATTTTTACATCGCCGGTAGCCCCCGTTTTGTCGCCGTTTCTGGGGCCTCGGGTGAAAGCATAGTCACCAGCTACACCCTACCCGAATACGAAGACCGCGCCCGCGAGGTACTAGATTACGCTCTTTATGCCCTGAATGTGTACGGAACTCACTATGGTCCCTATCCCTACACCGAACTGGAGATCGCCAGCACCCCCAATCAGGCTCTGGGTATCGAGTATCCCGGGGTATTCGTCAACACCATGACCCTATACACCCCAGAGCAAGAGTTCAGCGTTCCTGATAGCTATTACATCGAGTCCACCACGGCCCATGAGACGGCGCATCAATGGTTTTACAACACAGTAGGCAACGATCAGTTGGATGATCCCTGGCTGGACGAAGCAATGGCCCAGTTTTCCACCTATTTGTACTTTCTAGATCGGTATGGTGTGGAAGGGGCACAAGGATTTGCGGACTCATTTACTCTGCGTTGGGAGCGGGGTGCCAACAATGCGGATATTCCCGTTGGTTTGCCGGTGCGTGATTATACCGGCCCAGAATATAGCGCGATTGTCTATGGGCGCGGCCCACTTTTTTTCCTGGCCTTACAGGATGAAATGGGGCTTGAACCATTTGCCGCTTTCTTACAAGATTATTATCGTAGTTATCAATGGGGTATCGCTACCACCGAAGGGCTACAGGCGGTGGCCGAAGCCCATTGTGGTTGTGATTTAACTACCCTGTTTGCCGCCTGGGTTTTACCTCATTAATTCCTATCTTTGTCAGAATTTCGCCCACAAATCAGGTTCCCCCTTCCCGTTGGGAAGTAAGTTTGTGGGTAAGCTCCAAACCTACCAATCTGTTGCCGTCAACAAAATGTCACTTTATGACCGTGGTAAGTATATATGACTGAGTCTACTGCAAAAGCCCGGTTTCTGACTAATTTAACCGTCGCTTCCAGAGAAAAGGAAACCGGGCTTTCAACTGTTTTGACCTTTTTTCAGTGGACTCATGACTGAACGCTTACATTTGTTTGGGGATAAACGTACCGATTTCCAAGGAGCATATAACTACTAAACCGTTGCCTGAGCTTGTCGAAAGCAATACAGCAGTTCGACAGACTCAGCCCCCGAGAGCGTTAGTAGTTACAGGAGCATACAATTTCATGAAACACACGCTCTTTCTTTGTTGCCTGTTTGTATTTGTTCTGGTTGGTTGTGGTAATGAACCGAACGCGGCCGCGACCCAGTCCCCCCCTTCTTTACCCACAGTAACTGCCCTTACCCTGCCAACGCCCTCACCTGTTGTGCCCTCCGCGGCCGCGACGCCTGAGGCAGACACTGGCTTGCTGACCCCCACCCCCGCCGAGACTACGGTGGGTTCCTTGCCTGCGCCCACCCTTTTTGAGGTAGCCTGGGCGGATCGCACACCCTATGCCGCTAACTTGATTCCCACGGAGCAGGGCATTCTGGGGGAGTTGCCGGGAGCAACCGTGTACCACCTGGATATGGAGTTAGATGCGAGCCTGACGGGATTACGCGGCCGCGAAGAAATCCTATACACCAACCGTGAAACCCTTCCCCTTAGCGAAATCTACCTGCGTCTCTTCCCCAACCTCGTTGGGGGCATCTCACGTATTAGTGAGGTACAGGTAAACGGCCGTCCCATCACCCCCACCCTCACACTAGAAGACAGCGCCCTCCGTATCCCCCTAAAACCACCCGTCAACCCAGGGGCACAGGCCGTTATTAGCCTCACCTTTACCATATCCGTGCCCACCTTCCCGGAAAAAAGTAACTATGGAGCCTTCGCCTATCAGGAAGAAATTGCCGCGCTGGCTCACTTTTACCCCATGGTAGCCGTCTATGATGACGAAGGGTGGAACCTCGAGATCGCCTCTCCCTATGGCGACATCATTTACGCCGAAGCCAGCTTTTACCTGGTACGCCTGACGGCCCCAGCCAATCTGGTGCTGGTTACTTCCGGCGCCATCACGACCCGAGAACAACAAGGGAATCAGCAAACCGTAACCATAGCGGCCGGGCCTTCGCGTGACTTTTATCTGGCGGCCAGTTCCCGTTTTGTCCCTGTTTCCGGCACCGTTGGTGATGTCACAGTTATCAGTTATAGCCCCCTTGAATATCAGAACCGTGCCCTGGAAATGCTTGATTACGCCATGTATGCCGTCAATTTTTACAGCACAATGCTTGGCCCTTATCCCTTTACCGAATTAGAAATCGCCAGCACCATTAACGAAGAAACAGGGATCGAATACCCTGGTGTTTTTGTCATGAGCAAGGTGCTCTATACACCAGAGCAGGAATATAACGTCCCAGATAGTTATTACATTGAGTCCACCACCGCCCACGAAACCCTGCACCAATGGTTTTACAACATTGTTGGTAACGATCAACTAGACGAACCCTGGCTCGATGAGGCCGTGGCCCAATACATTACCTATCGTTACTTTCTGGATCGGTATGGGGAAGAGGGGGCGCAAGCCTTTTTTGAAACCTTTGACCGCCGCTGGGGACGGGGTTCCAACTATGCGGATCTGCCGATAGGATTGCCCGTACGGAATTATATTGGCCTGGAGTATAGTGCCATAATCTATGGCCGTGGCCCGCTTTTTCTGGTGGCCCTGGAAGAGGTGATGGGGGTAGAAACATTCACCACCTTTTTGCATGATTATTACCAGCAATATAAATGGGGGATTGCCACCACGGAAGATTTCCGCGCCCTGGCTGAAATCCATTGTGGCTGTGATCTGACAACTCTATTTACTACCTGGGTTTATCCCCGCTGATACACCTGGACAGTGGATACACTCTTGGCAAACAACTGTCACTTTTGTCTGGTCACTGAGTCTAAATCATGAAGTAGGGGTTTATGGTGTGCAAGGTGGAATGAAAACAGCCAGTAGGCGTTCACTCGCCACTCGCATACTCCCCGCTCGCAACTTATTTTCTCAGGGGTTCCCCATGGGCCTACGGTGCACCAAGAGGAATGAAAATCTGTAGGACGATTTTGTAAATCGTCCATCGGGCGATTTGCCAAATCGCCCTACATTTTCGTAGGAGTAAATTATGACAATAGCAAAACCCGCCTTGGGTTTTATGGTTTCTTTACCGACCGATTTTGCGCTGGCGCTAGTTCAAGTTACCGACGCCCTAAAGGCTGAGGGATTTGGTGTTTTGACAGAAATTGATGTTCAAGCTACATTGAAGAAACGCCTGGATGTGGATTTTCGCCCTTACAAAATCTTGGGTGCCTGTAATCCGACTTTGGCCCATCGTGCGTTATCAGTGGCACCTGAGGTGGGGTTGTTGTTGCCCTGTAATGTAACGGTAGCGCAGGGAGAGAATGGGGTGGTGGAAGTATCGTTGGTGGATCCGTTGATGATGTTGGGCGCGGCCGCAGACCCTGCTCTAGATGCCATTGCCCAAGAAGCCCATGAGCGCCTGGCCCGTGTCGCGGCCGCGTTACGCCACAATTAACACCTTACCCGTCAACTTCTTGTACAGTTAGCAAGAAGTTTCGCGCAGAGTCCCCCTTCGTAGGAGTTTTCCATGAGCGGGCGCTCACTAAATGGAATGAAAATAGTGAGTATGCGAGTAGCGAGTGGGCGAGTAAGCGTTCACTCACCACTCGCAAACTCGCCACTCGCAACTTATTTTCTCAGGAGTTCCTCATGGGCCTACAGCGCACCAAGGGGAATGAAAATTTGTAGGACAATTTTGTAAATTGTCCACCGGGCAATTTACAAAATTGCCCTACATTTTCGTAGGAGTCATATTGATGAAAGCTTCAGCCAGTTGGCAAAATAATAGCTTGTCCTTCAGCGGAACAGCCGCGACAGGTTTTGTTGTCCCCATGGGATCAGATGATGATGGGTTCCGGCCAATGGAACTGCTCTTAGTGAGCCTGGCCGGTTGTACAGGGATGGATGTCATCTCCATTTTGCAGAAAAAGCGGCAAGATGTCACCGATTTTCAGGTGCAGATCGATTCTGACCGGGCAACGGATCACCCCAAAGTGTTTACCCATATTCGGGTACATTATGTGGTGCGCGGCCGCAACATAGACCCCAAAGCCGTCGAACGAGCGGTGGAGTTGTCCAAAGACAAATATTGCTCCGTTTCAGCGATGTTGAGTCAGGCGGCTCAGGTGAATCATACGTTTGAGGTGGTAGAAGAAGCAATGGCTACACTTCAACATTGAAAATGGCACCCCGGGGTTCATTGGCGGTGACATAGATGCGGCCGCGATGGGCTTGCACAACCATTTTGCAAAACGCCAACCCCAGCCCGACCTGCGTTACATCCCGCTGACCGCTGGCGACAATCTCAAACTGATCGAAAATAGTTTCGCGATAAGCAGGGGGAATTCCAGGCCCTTCGTCAATAATCTGGAGAAGGAAATGGGTACCCTCATAATTGGACACCGGCGCTGTCAGGCGTAAGGTGACCGCCCCATTTGCAAGCGAAAACTTAAGGGCATTAGAAATCAGGTTATCTAACAATCTTTGCCACAGGTTGGCATCCAGGTATTGACGCAGGCTGTTTTCGGGCAGGTCTAACACGAATGTTAGCTTTCTTGATTCGGCCAGGGGTAGAAAACTACGATATGCGGCCGCGACAAGGTCCCGCACATCCACCCATACCTGGTTCAACAGTAACTTCCCCTGCTCCATCTTCGCCATCAACAGCATATCCGTCAAAAAGGAGTTCATCCGGATCGCCTGATTACGCAAGGTATCAAGAAAACGATTCTGTTTCTCCGAGAGTGGCTCTTTTTCCAACAAATCACAATAGATCAACATCGCTGTCAGAGGGGTGCGAATATCGTGCATGAGCATCCGTGATAAATCTTCACGCAGGTGCAAGATCTTCACCATGTCATCATGCCGGGCTTTGATGCGCAACATAGAGCGTACCCGTGCCCGTAGCTCCAGTTTATTGATGGGTTTGTTGACAAAATCATCGGCACCGGCTTCCAGGCCGCGCACCATATTCTCTTTACTATCCAGGGCAGTCACCAGGATGATGGGGATGTGTTTCCAGGCATCAGTAGCTTTCAGCCGACGACACACCTCGAACCCGTCTACTCCGGGCATCATCACATCCAGCAGAATGACATCGGGTTGCACGTCAGGCAACGCCGCAATCGCTTCCAGGCCACTGGTTGCAAAAAGGATCTCATACCCTTCCGTCAGTAACAACATATGTGCTGTTTCACGGGCACCCGGGTCATCATCTACAATGAGAATTCGCGGCCGCTCACTCATATTTTTTCTGCTAACAAGTCTTCAATCATATGGATAAGGTGGGTCAGACCAACAGGTTTGCTTATATAACGGTTGGCCCCCGCTTGCAAGCATTTATCTTTGTCCGTTGACAGGGCCAACGCCGTAAGCGCGATGATGGGCACACGACAGACATTACTCTGATCCGCCCGAATACGCCGAATTGCCTCTAAACCATCCAATCCCGGCATCTGTATATCCATCAACACAACATCAGGATGGGAGGCCAGCGTCCGTTCAATAGCCTCATAACCATTTTGGGCCAGTAGCACCTGGTATCCTTTGAAGCGTAAATATTCATCCAGAGCTGTGGCAATCACCTCGTTATCTTCGGCGATTAAAACAGTCGCCTGATGTGAAACGGGGCCATGAAACACCATAGCCTGACCTTCGCCTGGTCCAACCAGTATGTTTCCCTGTAGCCAGGGTAACGTAACTGTAAAACGGCTTCCCTGCCCCACGACACTTTCTAATGATACCTGCCCCCCGTGCAAAGCCGTCAGTCGGCTTACCAGAGATAACCCCAGACCAGTACCGGTATATTGGCGAGATAAAGCACTGTCCAACTGCACAAACGGTTGAAACAGGCGCTCCCTATCCTCTGGGGCAATCCCAATGCCGGTATCCCACACGGTCAAAGAGAGTGTTTGAGAAGCTTCATCCCCCCGAACATCCAGGCCAATCTGTCCCCCTGAGGGGGTAAATTTGACGGCATTGCTCAATAAATTGACGAGAATTTGTTTAAGCCGTCGCTCGTCGGCCTGAATTACGGAAACGAATGAGTCTCGTTGAAATTGAATATTGAGCCGTTTTTTCTGGGCTTCCCCTTTGATGAAATTCAAACTAGCCTGACACACAGCTTCCACAGAGACGGGTTCGAGTTCCAATTCCAGTTTGCCTGCTTCCACTTTAGATACATCCAGAATGTCATTGATGAGGGCCAGCAGGTGGCGGCCACTGGTCTCAATGTGTTTTAATGAACTACGTTGTTTCTCATTCATCGGGCCATAGACATCTTCTTGCAAGGCATCAGACATACCCAAAATAGTATTGAGGGGGGTACGCAGTTCGTGGCTCATGCTGGCCAGGAATTCATCCTTAAGGTGCATAGCCCGCTCCAATTCGCTGTTGGTGGCGGTGAGGGCGGCGGTACGTTCTTCTACACGGTGCGTCAGTAAAGCCCGTTCGGCTTCCAGAGCTGATTCAGCCCGTTTGCGTTCATTAATTTCTTGTTGGGCCTGTTCATAAAGGCGTGCGTTTTCAATGGCGACGGCCGCCGGGTTAGCGACTCGGGTCAGCAGGCGCAAATCTTCTTCATCAAAGGGGCCACTTTTTTTGTTGAGTGTTTCGATGGCACCAATGGTTTCATCTTTGGCCTGTAAGGGTACGCAAAGAATGGATGAGGCGGTAAAACCGCTCTTTTCATCAAAGGCGGCGAAGTAACGAGTATCTTGACGGACATCGGGGACGAGGACGGGTTGGCCCTCTTGGGCGACCCACCCAAGGATGCCTTGCCCCAGGGCCAACCGTTTACCCAGGACAAAATCGGCGGCTTCACCGGACGCGGCCGCGAACCATAAATCACCGTTCTCCTTATCTACCAACACCACTGAAGTCGCCGCCACATCCAATAAATCAGTCGTGTGTTGCGTCACAAAACGAAGCGTTGTCTGCAAATCTAACGTTGATGTCACCAACTGGCTAATACGATTCAGCGTGGTCAGTTCGGCTACCCGCTTCTGTAAGGCTTCATAGAGGCGGGCATTCTGAATGGCAATAGAGGCCTGTCCGGCAAAAGCTGTCAGACCGGGTGCGTCTTTGAGTTGGTAAAAACCTGGCTGACTGTGATTCAATGCCAGGAAGGCGACCACTTCCCGTTGCACCATAATGGGTGCACCTGCCCAAGAACACACATGGGGGGAAGCCTCTGCCTGCACCCACTCGGGATGAGCGGTTGTATCTGGCACAACAAATGGTTGCCCTGTATTCGCCATACGTTCCAGGGTAGGCATGGTGCTCAAGGCAAATTGCGTAGGCACACCAGGTTGAGTCACGCCATAGCCCCGGGTGCAAACAATATTGACCATATTCCCTTCCACCAACATGACATTGGCGGTGTCGTAAGGCAAAACGCGGGCAATCTGATCCAATAAACCATCCAACAGGTGATTAAACTCCAACGTAGAACTCAGGGCATTACCCACTTCCCGCAATGCTTCAGCCAGTTGGCGGTGTTCGTGTTCGGCTTTTTCAGCCCGGAAGCGTTCGGCTATTTCTCGTTGTAATGATTCATTGGCTGTGGCCAGTTGAGTACTATGTTGTTCCGCCCGCTTGATAATGTTAAATATACTAATGAGTAATCCCACAAAAATACAGAGATAACTAAGTAATTTTAAGACATGGGCCACCGTTAACAGGGGGACAAAAGATGTATAGGCGGGAAAGAGGAAAAAGGTTTGCCCCGCATAACTCAAGATTAAGGACAGAATTATCCAATGGTCAAAACGGTTAACCTGCCATATTTTTTTATCGAGAAAGCCTACTAAAGCCCAGAGGAAACAGGTGGCTGAAAAAAAGATTTCGAGGCGACCTAAGGTAGAGGTTGTTGGCTGGGGAACAACGGGAAGGCGAATAAAAAGTAGGACGTGTACCAGGGTAACAATAATGAGAGCGAGAACAATATAACCACGAGTGAGAAGGGTTGATGCCTCGGGTTTTTTCTCTCGGTACCATTGGAGCCAACTAATCAGGAGCAGAACGGCCAGGAAGGTGCGAGAAAGATTCCATGTCCAAGCAAACATGGCATGGGTTGGGGAATTGAATAGGCCTTGTGTTTCGCGCAGAAGGGTTGTCACATAGTAAATATCTAGCAGGCCAGCCCCTAGCAGTCCGATACCGATAAACAGGTAGGTATTATTATTTTTGGTATAGAAACGAACCATAGCCAAAACACCACCAACGACGGCCAGAATCGCGGCCGCGAACTCCATCATAATATGGGCAGATAAATCGTGGGGTGGAATCGCTGTCTCAGGGAGCAGATAATATAGCCAAACCAGTATGGTCAATAATAGGCAATAAAGTGTAATTCGATTTCTTGTCACAGTTAATAAGTTTGGGGTCATAGGATTTGTCATCGTTGGTACAGGACAACAATATCTCCAGCCTACGCCAAGGGTAATCGTTTGGCCGTAACCGTTCAACCCAAAGACGATTTTGTGTCATTTTGAATGACATCCACAGATTTTGAAAGGAACAGATTAAAGGCGACCTCTGGAAATCCGTTTGTTTCTTACTTGAGTTTAGAGCTAGAGGATAGAGCAAGAGGGAATTATTCTGGAAAACCCTCTAGCTCTCGCTCTGAACTCTAAACTCAAATTCTTAACCCGTTGATGCAATCCGACTGAACGCTTATGTTCAGCCTACCGAAAGTTTGTACCACTGATCAACATCTACACCGAAACCTTCAGAAGGTGCATTTTCTCAAGGAACTGAATGCTTACGGTCAAGGTAGTGATTTGACATACTTCCATAATATCTTTTCAATAAAGTGTGGTGAAGTCGGTTGAGCCTGTCGAAATCAATGGCCTTCGACAAGTTCCGGCCTCGTTTTGCCCCGAAATATTGAGAAGATACCTTCCATAGGTTATAAAATCAATCCTTTAAAAAACACAACCATTTTAGAGATTAGCATAATTTATCACTTTAATCCATGCCCATTCCGGCTACTTTTGTACTCTCTCCTTATTACAAAATCCGGCCAATAAATTTTCTGTGGCTTAGCCAAAGAACTCCTAAAACCTGGCGTGATCTGTTGCGGTTTTTTTACGTTCAGGCCAAAGTTTGAGGGGGGTTTAGTCTGAAAACCCATCCCCCGTCCCCTTTGCAGGGGGAGGGAGGAAACCCACAGCGCGGTTTGGCGGGAGACGCCCGCCAAACCGCGCCAGAAGAGTCCCGCGCCCCTGGGGGGCGGGGTTAGGGGTGGGGTTTTCTACGTTGAGGCCAAAGTTTGAGGGGGGTTTAGTCTGAAAACCCATCCCCCGTCCCCTTTGCAGGGGGAGGGAGGAAACCCACAGCGCGGTTTGGCGGGCAGACGCCCGCCAAACCGCGCCAGAAAAGTCCCCTGCCCTGGGGGGCGGGGTTAGGGGTGGGG
>JAGNBF010000155.1:0-3785 GCA_018004935.1 Chloroflexota bacterium
ATTATTCATGATGACAGTTCTCCTTATGCAACTGTTTTGTTCGCACTTACATTTTTGCAGGGAAAGCTGTCATCGTCATCTTTTTATGACTTGTACCCCTATTGGTACAAAATTTAGGTAATTAATGGGTGAATTGTTGAACTGCTGAATTGTTAATGAAGAGGTGGCGGTGTTTTTATTAACCATTCAACAATTCACCGATTCAACAATTAATTATTTTCTTCTTCTTCTTACACCTGGGTAATGGGTACAAGCAACTCAACGCGGGTTCCTTGTGCCAGTTGGGATTGGATGGTAACGCGGCCGCCAAGACTTTCCGCTCGTTCCTTCATACCAATCAGTCCCAGGTGGCCGTTGCTGTTCTGGTAAATGCCCGCCATATCAAACCCCCGCCCATCGTCAATGACGGTGAGTTTGAGGGTGTGGGGGGCAAAAGCGAGGACCACTTCGACATCGGTCGCGGCCGCGTGAACACTCACATTATGCAACGATTCCTGGAGCAGGCGGAACACCGCAATTTCTACCTTCGCGGGCAGGCGGGCCGGTTCGCCAAACACCGCCACCCGGCAGGGAACCCCATTAAATCCTTCAAACTGCTCCGCCAGGCGGCGAATGGCCGGGACCAAACCGAGCGCGTCCAGGGTTGGCGGCCGCAAATCATAAATCACCCGCTTCATCTCCGTCTCAACCTGGTGCAAAATATCCTGCACCGATTGCAGAGACGCATCCGCCCGCTCCGGCTCTTGTTTGTTGAGCCTCTGCCGCGCCGACTTCAATTCCAGCATCGCCCCGATGAGCAACTGATTGATGCCATCGTGCATATCTTGGGCAATGCGTTGCCGCTCCATCTCCTGCACATTCATCGTCTCCGAGAAAAGCCGCTGTAACTGAACCGCTTTCTCGGCCAGATCGTCTTTGGCCTGTTCTAACTGCCGGGTGCGCCGGGCCACCTTCTGCTCCAACGCCTCATTTGTCGCCCGTAATTCCTCGTACAACTGGGCATTACGAATGACAATCGTCACCTGCGCCGCGTAGGTCAGCAGGAGTTGCTCATGCTCGTCCTGGTACGGCTCGGCCCGGTTGGCCAGGCCGATCATGCCGATGGGTTCATCCTGGATGCGGAGGGGCACGCCCAAAAATGTGCCGACCGGGGGATGGCCTTGGGGTTGACCGACACGTTGGGGGTCTGCGGCCGCGTCCGCCGAGCGTATGGGCCGGTTTTCCAGCACCACACGGGCAAAAATATTGGGGCGCAGGGGGATGAGGTGGTTGTGGTGGTAAAACTGGGTGCTGGGATGAAACCCCTGAATCGCCACTACATCCAACGCTTTGCCGTTGCCGGTGTTCAGGCCGATAAAACCAAACTGGGAGCCGGTCAGTTCCAGGCAGTGGCGCAAAGCTGTCGCCAATACCGTTTCCAGGCTACGTAAGGCCGAAAGTTCTACCGCCATCTGGTAGAGAGCTTGCAATCGTTCATAAGGTTCGGTATGAATAGTCAGGGACAACATGCTCTGATTGTAGAGAGGAGAAGGTAATTGTCAATGAATGTGATGATTCGTATAGCCACAGGTGGGGACGCGGCCGCGGTTGCCCACCTTAACACCCTCTTCAACGGCTCCAGCGAACCCGCCGAAAAACTGGCTCCCCGTCTGGCCGATCCTCAGCACGTCGAGAAGGCCCTGCTGGCCGAAGTAGATGGGCAGGTGGTGGGTTTTGCCGGGTTACGTGTTGTGCCATCGTTGTTTTACCCCACGCCACAAGCCGAACTCACCGAACTGTTTGTGCTTGAAACCCACCGGCGACAAGGGGTGGGGCGGGCGTTGCTCCTGTATGCGGAATCGTTAGCGCGGCAGAGCGGGGCCGAAAGCCTGCTCATCCTGACCGATTTGAGTAACGGTGCGGCCCAGGCTTTGTACCACGCGCTGGGGTATGAGGATGACGCTCTGGCCCTGCGAAAAGGGTGGGGTGAGTGAGCGAGTAGGCGAGGGGGCGAAAAAGATCAGATTATGCCCGTTGACAGTATATATAGATACAAAACGCCAAACTCCAGTAAAATAGT
This sequence comes from Chloroflexota bacterium, assembly GCA_018004935.1. Lineage (GTDB taxonomy): Bacteria > Chloroflexota > Anaerolineae > Promineifilales > Promineifilaceae > Trichofilum. Next base: position 2,060 of record JAGNBF010000155.1, read on the forward strand.
AAAAAAACACGGGTCCCATGAATATTTTAATACGGTGGGTTACGTTTTATGCGGAATCGTTGACGGGAGGATTATTTCTCTGGTTGGGTCTTTATATTCTTTCGCGAGGTTTTCCGCTGGATCGTGGGGCGGAAAAGCGTCGGTGGTGGCGGCACGGAACTTTTGCGGCGGGATTAAGTTTTGTCCTGACCGCCTGGTTTATTTTTGGGATTGCCCTGCGTTCGATTGTAGTTGATCAGGATGAGTATGTTTTGTGGTTACGCTTAACCTGGTGGTCAGTGCCGCTGGCTTTGGTGTTGTGGTTGCGAGCTGTATGGCTTATTCCGGCGAAGGGTGAACCGGGGGAATTGTCTGATAGGGAGCGCTGGGTGTTGTGGGGTGGACTGACCGCGGCCGCACTCCTGGCCTTTCTCAGTTTCACCGCCAACACGGTTTTCCGTTATCAAGATGTTGTCGCTACCGCGGCCGCGTGGACTGATTATTATCACATCCCCCCTAACACACCTCCCTATTACCTGTTTATTGCCTTCCTGCTCCTGATTCTCTTCAGCACCGCCCTTTCCCTGTATCGGCGTTACCGTTCCACCCCTCCCGGTTCCCTGGCTCAACGCGAATTTCGATTACTGACTTGGGGCACGCTACTTTTTATTGTGGGCGCAACCATTGGTGTGGCGGGTTCCCTGTTGGGACAAAATGCCTGGCAAGAACATATTGGTTACGCTATTGCGACCGTGGGCATTCTGTTTCTGGGGCGTGGGGTCCTGCGCTACAACGCCCTTATTGATCAGCAGATTATTCAACAGGATTTTGGCCGCTCTTTACGGGGAGCGTTGGCTAGTTCCCTGTTTTTTCTTCTCATATTCAACGTTGCTTTTGCGGTTACGGACAATCCGCTTCCCCCGTTGGTTGTGCCGCTTTTGATCTATGTGCCCATTTTTATTACCACCCCCTTACGATGGTTCATTAACCTGATGGATCAATGGTTGCTGCCTGCCTGGCAAGCTCAGTTCATGTGGCGGCTGACCGAAATACGCCAACAGGTGCTTACATCCCCCAACAAACAAGAGGCTTTGCAACTGGCCCTGGAACAACTGCGCGAAAGTATGCAAGAGGCGCAATTGGGGCAGGTACAACAATTAATTGCTGAAGAGGTTGCCGCCATTTTCCGCCATAGAGGATTTAAACAAGATACGGTGATGGCTCACAGCCGCCTGTTTGATCTCAGGTTGGTGCAACAGGCGCTCAAAAATTATTGCCGGGAGCATAATTTGATTTTGAGTTTGCTGACAGAACGAGAAAAAGGTCATTTTTTACAGCAGTTCTTAGAACAATTCGTGATCCAACACCTCAAACCCACCGCTGGTCAAGAATCATTGCGTGCCGATAGTGAACAGGTCATTGAGTACATGCTGATCTACAAGAGTTATGTTGAAGGCAAGATGCGCCTCGAAGTGATCCGTGAAATTGAGCATGAAACGGGGTTCCGGCTGGCGGGGAGTGGTACCGGCGGCCGCGTCTATGCCCAACATCTACAAAAAGCCCGAAACCGCCTGGCTGAATTGTTGTGGCATCAAGAGTTACAGCTTTCCTCGTTCTCCCACCCCCAAAATATCCCCTAACCTGGACGAGCCAGAACCAAAGAGGTTTTGCCACGAATTAAACGCATCTTCTCCTGTGAAAATAGCCACTGATAATGGAAACACGGATAGGAAGAAACACGGATGGG
>JAGNBF010000155.1:3885-12961 GCA_018004935.1 Chloroflexota bacterium
AAATCGTCCTACAAATTTTCATTCCACCTGGTGAGCACCCCGCTCATGGGAAACTCCTACGAAAATGTAGGGCGATTTGGTAAATCGCCCGGTGGACGATTTACCAAATCGTCCTACAGATTTTCAACCCTCTTGGTGTGCCAAAGGCCCATGGGGAACTCCTGCGATTTCCGGTGGGAAGGGGGAAACACCAGGCGTGCCGGTTATCGAGCGCGGCCGCGCTCGATAACCGACACAGGAGAAAATTTCCCGCCCTGGGAGCGGGGTCAGGGGTGGGGGTTTCCGGCAACAAACCGAGGGCGAGGTTTGTCATAAAAACACCAGTCTAACTTTAGGCAACCTACACCAGATTGGTTCAATTCCCGCAGATTGGACTGCTCTGCCCTGTGGCTGGACAGAATTCGGACAACATTGGTGGTTGTATTGGACAACTTATTAAGGCATTTTGAAAAGCATGTAGGGGGTGACTTATGTTTTGTTCAACCTTGATAAACCATCGTTCAGAAACAACGTGGGTGGCGCGGTCAGGAGACCGGCCACAGCAAACTCCAAAGTTATTTACAGGCGAACCCTAAGGAGAAAACCATCATGGAACCGGTATTTGAATGGGGACTCACTCTCATCCGTACCCTGCAAGCGTTTTTTGGCTCTGCGGGAGTTGATCTAGCGCGTGTGTTTACCTTTTTGGGTAATCAGGAATTTTACCTGTTGCTCTTCCCGTTTTTGCTGTGGTGTGTAGATTGGGCCATTGGTATGAGGCTAACTATCCTATATTTGTTATCGGTGGCGGTTAATACAGATGTTAAAGACGTGATTCAGCAGGCGCGTCCTTATACCCTGGAAGCAGGTATTAATCCCGTTGAGCCGGATGCCGCTTATATTTATGGCGAAGGGTATGGCATGCCTAGCGGCCATGCCCAGTTGTCGGCAACGGTGTGGGGCGTAATAGCACTCTGGATGCGTAAGCCGTGGTTCTGGGTCTTGGCCCTGTTTATGCCGCTGGCGATTGGTCTTTCGCGACTGATCTTGGGGATGCATTTCCCGACCCAGATTTTGGCGGGATGGGGGGTTGGGATTGTGGTGGTGGGGCTGTATGTGTTGCTTACAGTTCCGGTTGAGCATTGGTTGCGGCAGTTGACGGTGGGCAGAAGTTGGTGCTCGCGGCTGCGATTCCCCTCATTCTCTTCTTCATCCATCCCGTACCGGACAACCTGGCGGCGATGGCTACCCTCTTTGGTGGGGGGATTGGACTCGTGTTCTGCTATCACTACGTCCCCTACAGCGTGAGCGGCTCCTGGCAACGGCGGTTAGCCCGTTATGTGTTAGGCGTTATCGTCCTGTTAGCCATTTACCTGGGTCTCAGTGCCGTTTTCCCGGATGAAGGTGAAAGCCTCTACATCCTCTTCCGTTTCATTCGTTACACCTTGCTGGGGCTGTGGATTAGCCTCGGTGCGCCCTGGCTCTTCAGCCGCACCCACCTGGCTCTGCCCACTATCAAACCGGCGTGATCATGAAGACGACGCGGCGACGCGGGGACACGGCGATGGAGCGATCTTCTCGCCGTGTCGCCCTTTCGCCTTTTCGCCGCGTCTTATTTTCTCGGAGATCAATCATGTTTGCCTTTCCTGAATATGAATCCTACGATGGGTTGGGGTTGGCGGGGTTGGTGCGGAAGGGGGATGTTTCCCCTCTGGAACTGGTGGAAGCCGCCATTGACCGCATCGAAGCGCGGAATCCCCACCTGAATGCAGTTGTTCATAAGATGTATGACGGGGCCAGACACGCGGCCGCGCACGTTCCCCACGATGCTCCCTTTGCCGGTGTGCCTTTCCTGCTCAAAGATTTACTCTCCGCCTATGCCGGGGTTCCCCTGACCAATGGCTGTCGCTTCTTCAAAAATTATGTGCCACAGCACGACAGCATGATGGTGCAACGGTACAAAGCCGCCGGTTTGTTGGTGTTAGGCAAAACCAATACCCCCGAGTTTGGCATCACCCCGGTGACGGAATCGGAACTGCTGGGCACGGCCAACAACCCGTGGGATGTGAAACGGACGACGGGGGGATCGAGTGGGGGTTCCGCGGCCGCGGTCGCCGCTCGTTGTGTGCCTCTGGCGCATGGCGGGGATGGGGGTGGCTCCATCCGTATCCCGGCCTCTTGTTGCGGTGTGTTTGGACTGAAACCGACTCGCGGCCGCAATCCCAGCAGTCTTCCCTTTGAACCGTGGCAGGGCAACGTCTGTGAGCACGTCATCACCCGCTCGGTGCGTGACAGTGCCGCCATGTTGGATGCCACCACCGGCCCAACCCCTGGCGCACCCTACTTCGCGCCCCCCTCTCCCCGTTCCTTCCTCTCCGAAGTGAACACACCGCCCGGACGCCTGCGGATCGCCTTCACCCTTCACCCGTTCCTGGGCAAAGAGGTAGACGACACCAGCCGCGCCGGTCTGGCCGAAACGGTCAAGCTGTGCCAGGAACTCGGCCATGAACTGGTCGAAGATTATCCCCGCTTTGATGGCCCGGCGCTGGCACGGGCCTTCCTCACCATGCTGACCGGTGAAATCCATGCCGACATTGTGGAAGCGGAGCAATTGTTGGGACGCCGCGCCACTGTGGACGATTTCGAGCGGGATACCTGGGCGTTACACATGTTGGGCAGTCAGATCGCGGCCGCGCAGTTCGTCGCCGCCACCCGCACCTTCCAACGCGTGGGCCAGATCATCGGCCAATTCTTCACCGATTACGACGTTTTGTTGACGCCAACCCTGGCTGCACCGCCGGTGTTGTCTGGTTCGCTCATGCCGCAAGGGGCTGAGGCAACGGCCCTGCGCCTGATGAACCGGCTAGGGGCGGGGCGTGTCCTCAACGCGATGGGCATGATTGACACAGCGGCAGATCGGGTTTACCAGTTCATGCCATACACCACCGTGTTCAACGTAACCGGCAACCCGGCCATGTCCATGCCGCTCTACTGGAGTGAAGCGGGCTTGCCCATCGGGATGCAATTCGTAGGCCGCTACGCTGACGAGGCCACACTGTTCCGGCTGGCGGGGCAGTTGGAGCAGGCCAAACCCTGGTTTAACAAAGCGCCTGCCCTGGTCGGTCAGACCCAAGAACCTTCTATCGCCTAAACGATAAAACAGCTATGGTCGCCGCAGAGTTCACAGATCATCTTTGAATCTCATCGAAACGACTCCGCCGAAATCTATGCTATCAACACCGATGGCTCAAATGAGATTCCCCTGGCTATCAGTCCTCTGGTTGATTGGCACATGAATTGGTCCCCCAATGGTACACAGATCGCGTTTAGCTCTGATCGCACCCATGATTATGAGATTTATGTTATGAATGCGGATGGAACAGGCGAAATGGCCTTGACCACAGGTAATGGTCCGAATTTTCTTGCGGACTGGTCTCCTGACAGCTCTCGTATTGCCTTTATATCTCAGAGATATGGAACGGGGGATATTTATGTCATAAATAGGGATGGTACGGGGCTAACCCGATTGACTACAAACCTGGCTGAAGAGGGTTCCCTTAGCTGGCGACCATAGTATGGAAAGCAGAGTTTCATCATGAACACAAAGTCAAAGTCAACCCAATGGGCATCGGGTATTTGGGGATGTATTTTGGGGGGCTTCACGGGTGCTCTGTTTCTACCTGGCGTGACCTGGCTTCTGTTCTACTTTAATCAGCCAGTTAGTCAGACGAGCAGTTCATCAGCCGCATCGGAAGTAATTGGCTTCGCCATTTACTTCATTTGGGTTATTGGGGCCATTGGCGGGGCTGTGCTGGGGGGTGTTTTCGGTGCTGTTTTAGGTTGGCTCTGCGGACGGTGTTTTGGTCTATGGGGGGCGACGGTTGCCGGTGTTGTTGCCGGGTTGTTGAGTTATCCATCAGGCCATTTGCTGTTGTTATTGTGGCTCTGGTGGGTGTCCAGGTAGTGAGGTATTGATACCATGAATTTGCCGTTACACTGGAAAAGACAGATACCGAATGGGTTGACGATGAGCCGGTTGGTGCTGACGCCGGGGTTGTTGCTGTGGCTGTGGGTGGATGATGCCAGGGGGTTTTTGCTCTACGGGCTGGCCCTGACGTTGACGGATGTGCTGGATGGGGTGCTGGCGCGAAGGTGGAAGGTGATGACGGACCGCGGCCGCGACCTGGACGGTAAAGCCGACATGGTATTTGTGACGACCTTTTACGGCGGGGCGGTCTGGTTCTTGTGGGATGAGATCGCGGCCGCGTGGCCCATCGTCCTCTTGCCTATCTTGCTCTTCGCCCTGCTCCAACCCCTCGGCTACCTGCTCACTGGCAAACCCCGCCAGATTCACCTCATCAGCAAAAAAATCACCTCAATCGCCTTTGTCCTCTGGATCAGCATTTCGCTCTGGGCACAATTTAACTACCCCTTCCTGATGCTCTTCAATGTGCTGACCCTGGCGGTTTTCATTGAGGAGATAACCCTCTATTTGATTTTACGGACAAGAATTGATGAGAACCTGGTTTCAATTCTTCAACTAAGAAATTTGAAAAATTCCTCTCCCCTGGGGCGGGGAACCTTTTATGGGCCGTTTTTTGCGGGCGTCTACCCGCGAAAAATGGCCCAAATGGTTGAAAACGGTTCTGATGAGCGGCAATCCCAGGCTGATAGACTAATGAATCAGATAAGTGTAACTGAGCCAGATGAGCCAGAGAAAAACTAAAAAATAGACAAAAATCTGTTCCGTCCAGGTGCCAGTGGTGACACGGAGGAAGGGGATGGTGACGGAGCGTGAATAGAAGGGGGCGAATAATTTGACCCCAGACTCAGTGCAGACATCGGCCAGGATGTGGGAGAGATAACCAATGCCAAAGGTTTCCCAGAACAGGTCGGGTAAGTTTTGGGTGCGACAGAATGCGGCCACGGCGACGGTTATGAACCCGGCACTAATTAGCCAGTGGGTCACACCCCGGTGGGGCAATATCCAGGCGACAATATCCAATAGGCGGGCTACCAGCCAGCGGGCTGTATCCCACGTTGAGAAAAGAACGCTTTGGCGCCGCCAATTCCGTAGAGCACGGCTGGTCTGACGACTCCCAACACCAAGGGAACTACGCAAATGGTTATTGGGGGTGTCAATATCAGGCAGGAGCGCGGCCGCGAGACCAATGATCATGCTTATGCCAAAAGGCAACAAGCCTACCTGGTATGGCGTCTGCCCGGTGACAAGCAGGTAAGAAAAGGTGGTGATACCACCAAGGAGAGTGTGATTACGTCCATTCATAGAGGGTAAAAATCAGGTTCCTTTGGCATTTGTGGGTTGCGGCGACTACTAACGCGCTCAAGGATCTGTCCAGGTAGTAACAGCATCACTCAGCGATTCCCCAGAACGTTGGCGACAAATGCAGGCGATGGGTGTTTTGTTAGCGCATTGGCACGATGTGGGTATGGTTGATTATTCCCCATTTGGGCGTAAGATGCACCCAGAACGGGCATGTCAGCTTATTTTTGCTTTAGAAATGGATGAGTGGGGGGAACAGGTGTGGCAAGCTGATTGCGGCCGCGTTGCTACCCATCTCTCTGCCCTGGCACAACAAGGGTTTCTGGCTGTGCCCCCTCAGGTAATGCTACGGGAAATCCTGGCCCTGGCTATGGGCCACAGCAAGAGTAAAGTCCCCGTGCTCATTATCCCGCGTTCGGTCTACTTCAAACAGTGGCACGCTACCCATACCCTGGCCTCTTTTCAACGGCGTCTACAGACGAATTAGCCCCCTGAATTACCCGCAACACATCCCCGCAAATCGTTGCCACCAAAGCCGCCAGGCGCGGCGATAGCTTTTCTTCATAACCAAAACTTTCACCCGTGACGGTGATAAGCGTAGCCGGGGGGCAATGGCCGTATAGCTCCTGGGTATAAGCCAACAAAACGCCCGGCCCCATCTGATGGGAAGAGGCCGGGCCAGTGGGATCGGGAGAGAGGGGGGTAATACAAATGGAGCCAGGCTCACCGTCTGCGGCCGCGTCTACAAACAGCACCCCCGTGGCCTGGGCGATGAGGTCAGCAAGTTCGGGCAGGAGTTGGTGGCGGGTGATGAAGGTGAGGGATGTCGCGGCCGCGGTCCGTTCTAACCGCTCCACCACCGCCCACCCCACCCCATCATCTCCGCGCAACGGGTTGCCATAACCAATCACCAGAAAAGACATGGGCATATGATTCGTGATACGGGGTGCGTGGTATACCTCATTCCCACAGTCTCCGTGGGAATGAGACTTGAGGACGCAGAGCGTCCCCATAACCATTCCACGCAGAGCGTGGAATGAGGTCGGTGTTAAGCGTGATAGGTGGTATACCTCATTCCTACGGTCTCCGTAGGAATGCTGATTTTGGACGCTCTGCGTCCTGGAGCCAGGACGCAGAGCGTGGAACAAGGGAAAACAATCGTAAATCGTCAATCTACAATCGTAAATCCCCCTACCCTCTTCTCACCTCATCCACCAACGCCCCATCCGGCCCGATCAACTGCACCTGCAAGGCCATCTGCCCCACAGCATGGGTAGAACAACTCAGGCACGGGTCAAACGCCCGGATCACCGCTTCCACCCGATTCAACATCGGCTCTTCGATTTTTGTGCCATGAATGAACTGCCGCGCCACTTGCAACACCCCTTTGTTCATCGCCAGGTTGTTGTGTCCGGTGGCAATCACCAGATTCACCCAACGGATCAGCCCCTTCTCATCAATTTTGTAATGATGCAGAAGCGTTCCCCGTGGGGCTTCCGACATGCCCACCCCTTCTAACTCATTGGGAGAAGCATACGCCCGCACATGCTGGCTCAAGATGTGCGGATCATTCAGCAGTTGTTCAATTCGTTCCACACAATACAGGATTTCGATCAGTCGGGCGTAATGGTACTGGTACGAACTCAGCACCGCCCCCCGTTGCAACATGCGGAACTCCGCCCACTCCTGGTCGGCCAGCTTCGTGCCCACGCGGGAGATGATGTTCATCCGCGCCAGCGGCCCCACCCGGTAAATACCATCCGGGTAGCCCATTGGCCGATAATAAGGCGACTTCAGGTAAGAATCCGGCTCCACCGCTTCGGCAATGTACTCCTGGTACTTTTCCGGCGGCAGTTGATCCGCCACGATCTTGCCCATGGCGTCCACAATGCGGATGTTGCCGCCATACATAGAGAGCCGCCCGTCTTTATGCACCAGCCCCATAAACAGCGTGGGGAAGTTGCCAAAGGTGCGAATTTCGGCATCAAACGAGCCGAAAATGCCCTTGAACCATTCCAGGGTGCGTAAAATCCGCTCTTTGGCGTCCGGGATTTGGGCCATGATGGTGTCCCGGTACGCCTCAGTGAGCGGGGCACTGACGCCGCCGGGCACAACCCAGGCCGGGTGAATCCGTTTACCACCCAGCAGTTCGATGATGGATTGGCCGAATTTACGCAGGGCGATGCCATCCTTCGCCAGTTCGGGGTATTTACGCATGACGCCGAAGATGTTGCGCTCGGCAGGGTCGGCATCGAAGCCCAACACGAAGTCGGGTGAGGAGAGGTGGAAGAAGCTGAGGGCGTGGGATTGGGCGATTTGGGCCAGGTTCATGATGCGGCGCAGGTTCGCGGCCGCGTCCGGTATCTTCACCGCCATCAGCGCATCCCCGGCCTTCGCCGAGGCAATCAAGTGGCTGACCGGGCAAATGCCACAAATGCGCCCAGTCAGCGCAGGCATCTCATAAAACGGCCGCCCTTCGGTCATCTTCTCAAATCCCCGGAACTGGGTCACATGGAACCGGGCGTCGGCCACATGCCCTTTATCGTCCAGTTGAATCGTAATTTTACTATGCCCCTCAATCCGGGTGACGGGGTCAATGGTGATTGTTTTACTCATGGTTTATCTCCAGTTTCGAGTTTCGAGTTCGGAGTTTCGAGTTGAAAAACAAACTCGAAACTTCGGCATGGTTCAGGTTAGCTTTACAAATCTGTAGGACGATTTTGTAAATCGTCCACTGGGCGATTTACAAAATCGCCCTACAAATTGTTAAGTACAGCTTGCCGACTTTTGAACCACGCCGAAACTTCTTACGCTCCAAACCTCGTTTTCCCCGTCAAATCCGGTTTGCGTCCAGCCAACAGCTCTGTCACCACATAAAAAATGGTGTCGGCTGAAGGGGGGCAACCGGGAACGAACACATCTACCGGCACGATATGGTGCACCGGTACGGACATGGGGCGTAGGGGTGGGATGACCTGCACTGGAATGTGCTGGTTCAGGTCAGCGTTTTCGATGTAAGCCCGGTTGTACAGGCTCTCCACCTTGAACGGATTACGCATCCCTGGCACATTGGCCGTTACCGCACAATCCCCCAGCGAGACCAGGATTTTGGTATGCTGGCGAACCTTGAGGATTTTATGGTAATCGTCCTCATTGCTAACCGCTCCTTCTACCAGGGTCACATCTACCATAGCGGGGAACTCTTTGGGGTCTACCAATGGGCTGTAAACCAGATCAGCCAGTTCGGCCAGGTCAATCAGCCGTTCATCAATATCTAAAAAGGACATATGGCAACCCGAACAGCCATCGAGCCATACCGTTGCCATTTTTGCTTTGTTGCTCATTCGTGTGTTTCCTTCAACTTTCTATAGATGTTCAGAAAATCATTTGGGGTTGGTTGGTAGTAACGGCTTTTGAGCTTTTCCAAAATAATACTGGCATAGTCGAGTACAGCCCCATTGGGGAAAAACCCATTCGTGTCATTTTTCGTGGGCGGACGCCCACGAAAAATGACACGAGAAAAAGTTAGGGGTGGGGGAAGCTCTATACCAGTATTAATTTGTGTAACTATTCAGACCCTAAAGGTTTTTACCTCTGGTGATTCTGGCCTCATGTTAATCAAAACCTTTAGGGTCTCTCTGGCAAAAGTGCCACCTGAATAGTTACTAATTTGGGCATGGTTCAGGTCAGCTTTACAAATTTGTAGGACGATTTGGTAAATCGTCTCGTGGGCGATTTACCAAATCGCCCTACAAACTGTTAAGCACCGTTTGCCGACTTTTGAACCACACCCTAATTTGTTAAGTCTCAATA
>JAGNBF010000156.1 GCA_018004935.1 Chloroflexota bacterium
GATTTGCCAAATCGCCCTACATTTTTGTAGGAGTTCCCCATGGGCCTACGGCGCACCAAGAGGGATGAAAATCTGTAGGACGATTTGGTAAATCGTCCGGGCGATTTGCCAAATCGCCCTACATTTTTGTAGGAGTTCCCCATGGGCCTACGGCGCACCAAGAGGGATGAAAATCTGTAGGACGATTTGGTAAATCGTCCACCGGGCGATTTGCCAAATCGCCCTACATTTTTGTAGGAGTTCCCCATGGGCCTATGGCGCACCAAGATGGATGAAAACGACGCCACAAGTTTTCATTCCCATCCGTGTTCTTTCCTATCCGTGTTTCTTTAATTAGTGGCTATTTTCGCAGGAGGCGTGCGAATGAGTCGGCTACTGTTATCGTTTTTGGGGCAGTTTCATGTGACCTTAGACGGGCAAGTCGTCCGTCGTTTTGAATCGGATAATGCGCGTGCTTTGTTGGCGTTCCTGGCGTTGGAAGCGAATCAGGCTCACCGGCGCAGTTCCCTGGCGGCCCTGTTATGGCCCGATCATTCTGAAGCGGCCGCACGCAACAATTTGCGCCAGACCCTGTTCAATCTCCGCAAGACCCTTGCCGATGACCAACAGCCTGTCCCATTCTTGCTGATTTCGCACCAGACCGTGCAATTTAACCGGGCCGCTCCCTACTACCTGGATGTCGAAACGCTCCAAAACGTATTAGACAGCCTGGAACGGGGTACGATGCCTCTGGATGCGCGGGCAAGCGAGCGGCTGGCGGGTTATACGGCTCCGCTTCTGGCGGATGCGGCTCTCGTGACCAGCATGGCTTTTGATGAATGGTTGTTACTGCGCCGCGAACAACTGCACCGCCGCATGATGGCCGCCCTAACCCGCCTCAGTGAAACTGCCCTGGCCCAGCAACGGTGGCATGAGGTGGAGCAGTTGACCATCCGGCAGTTGGCTTTGGACCCCTGGCGCGAAGAGGCGTACCGGCAGTTGATGCGTACCCTGGCGGCTCAGGGGCGGCGCACGGAAGCTCTGGCCCAGTTTGAGCAGTGCCGCCTCGTGTTGGCTGAGGCGTTGGGGTTGGAGCCAATGGCAGAAACGGTGGCCTTGGCGGAGCAGATCAAAGCCGGAACCCTCGCGGCCGCAACCCCACCCCCCTCTCTCGCGGCCAGTTCACCCCCCCACCACAACCTGCCCGCCGCTCTCACCCCGTTTATCGGGCGGCAACAGGTGCTTGATGACGCGGCCGCACGCCTGGCTGACCCTGCCTGTCGGTTGCTGACGCTTACCGGGCTGGGTGGTATCGGCAAAACCCGTGTCGCCCTGCAACTGGCGCGACAGCAACAAACCGCTTACCCGGATGGGGTGTGGTGGGTCTCTCTGGCCGGTCTGCCTGCGACCAGCCAGACCGACCAACTCGATGCTACGCTTCTCAAAGCGTTACCCCTGACACCGACGGACGGCGTACCCCCCGGTCAACAGGTGCGCCATTTTTTACGTGGCCGCCACCTGCTGTTCGTCCTCGATAATTTTGAACACCTTACCCCCATCGCCGCCCATATCGCCGAACTGCTTGCGGCCGCGCCAGGGGTAAAATGCCTGCTCACCTCGCGCCAGCCATCCGGTGTGCCCGGTGAATGGCTCTATACCATCCCCCCGCTCACCCATCCCACACCGGGCACACCCCTGGCCCAGGCCGAACAGTCCGAAGCGGCCCGCCTCTTCTTCCAACAGGCCCGCATGACCCGCCCCGATTTTCCCCTCTCCCTGGTAGATGAACCGGCCGTGGCCCAAATTTGCCACCTGGTGGGCGGGCATCCCCTGGCCCTGGAGTTGGCCGCCAGTTGGGTGGATGTGTTGAGTTGTGCCGAGATTGGGCAGGAGATTCGGGCCGGGTTGGACTTTCTGCGTGATGAGACAGGCCAGCGGCCGCGTCGCCAGGCCAGTGTCGAGCAGATTCTGGCCCAAACCTGGGCTAAATTGAGCCAGGATGAGGCGGCGATCCTTGACCGGCTGGCTGTCTTCCGGGGTGGGTTCAGCCGCCAGGCCGCCCAAACCGTGGCCCACATTACCCCCGCCCACCTCAAATCACTCAGCCACAAGGCGTTGCTCTTCCGCACCAGCGAACACCGGTATGATCTGCACGAATTGGTGCGCCAATATGCCCTGCACCATGCGGGTGATGCGGCCGCAGATGTGTCGCAACGTCACGCGGCGTACTTTGCCGCGTTTCTGGGGCAATGGCAGCCGGATGTGATGACTGCCCGCTTTAATGCCGCACTGCCACGCATTGAACAAGAGATGGATAACATCGCGGCCGCGTGGCAATGGGCCGTTGAGGTGTGTGATCTCGCCTTCTTCACCCAGGCAACCGCCCCACTCATCGCCTTGATGCGCCAGCGCGGCCGCCTGGATGAAGCCGTGCGTTGGCTCAAAGCGGCTGTGGCCGTGTGCCCTACAGACGCCCCGGTATACCCCCAACTGATCAATCGCCTTAATCAATTACGGACCGGGATGGGGTTACAACCAGAAGAGCAATTGGCCCTGGCGGATGCGGCTTACCAAGCCGCTCTGGCCCATCACGACATCACCGAAGCGGTCTATGCCACACTCCATGCCGGGGCGGCACTCTACAATCAAGGCAATTATGCCGCCGCCTGGAGCCGGTTAGAAGAGGGGGAGAAGCTGGCTCAACAGGGCGCGGCCGCGTGGGTCAGGGCGATTGTATTTTCCCGGCTGTGTCTCCACGCCCCCCATTCAGGCCAACTGGCCGAAGGAGAACGGTACGGGTTATTGGGCTTACAAATCAGCCAGGAATCGGGCGACCCCCTCAACATCTGGCAGGCAGAGTATGGGTTGGCGGTGTTGCAATGGCACCTGGGAAAAATGGATGAGGCGGAACGGCATGCGGCCGCGTCGCTGGCCGCCATCACCCCGCCCGATTTCCCCCGCCAGCGAGCCATCTCCCAGCAGATGCAGGGGTATGTGTTGTACCGCCAAAAACGGTGGGCTGATGCGCTCCCTTTCTTCAAAGCCGCCGAAGAAGCCGCCCGAATCGTAGGTGATTTAGACTTGCTGGTCAGTATGTTGAGTGTGATGGGGCATATTGCCACGAAACAGGGGCAATGGTCTGATGCCGTGCGCCATGCCCAGGAAGCCGTGGCTTTGGTCCGCCAGATAAAGAACCGGCTGCAACTGGGTGTAACGTTGTTCCCGCTGGGGCTGGCTTTTCATCAACTAGGGGCAAAAGAGGATGCGGCCGCGGCATTTACTGAAGGCATCCACATCATGGACGAACTGCGCGATCCCTATCTTCTGTTCGCGGGACTCACCATCCTGCTCGAATGGGTTGTTGCCATCGGGCAGCTCCCCACCGCTGGCCTCATCTCTGCCTATCTCTACCACGCCATGACCCTGCCGCCCGATCAAAAGGCTGAACTGGACAACCTGTGCCAGACATTCAACCTGATCCCCGACCCTGTTTCCCCGAACTGGGAGGCGTTATGTGCTAATTTGCTGTCGTTGTGTGGCGAGAGCTATCGTCTATCTGGATAGTACCTTGATACCTCAACAACCTACTTCTTGTATACATAGGTCGGTCCAGTCGGCGTAACGATTGAATACACTGTTCCACTTGCCAAACTCGTGTGACAGATCACGCCAGGGTACGCCAGTGCGCCTGACCTGGTAAACAGCTTCGATAAATACCCGGGTTTTCTACTCATTCACGGTATAGATGTACGATGTTATCCGCAAGAAGGAATAAATCTTTGACCATGCCCTGTTTAGACATAATCTTTGAGATGATGTTGAACGGCATACGCGGCCGCTTCAGCTCGATTTGACACGGCTAACTTAGCCAACACACTGCTTACGTAATTCCGCACCGTGCCTTCGCTCAAGAACAATCCATGAGCAATTTCCCGGTTGGTCTTGCCTTCAGCCACCAATCCCAATACCAGCATTTCCTGGGGTGTCAGGTCGTGGAAGGCGCTGGCCTCTTCATTTTGCATGGCCCGGCGCATCTCCGTAAACACTTTTTGTGTCAATGAGGCATCCAGCGTGGCTTTGCCGTGTGCGGCCGCTTCAATCGCCCGTAACAAATCATGACTCCCTACCTGCTTTAGCACATATCCCATCGCTCCCGCCCGGATAGCATCAAACAACATTTCGTCTTCGGCGTAAGATGTGAGCATGATGACCCGTGTTTGTGGTAGCAGGGCCATAATCTTGCGACATGCCTCAATACCACTCCCCCCAGACAGGCGAATATCCATCAGTACAATATCCGGATGATGTTCCTGGGCCATACGAACAGCCTCTTCCTGGGTTGAAGCTTCGGCAACTACTTCTAAACAGGTTTGCCGTTCAAGGAGGCTTTTCAGGCCTAAACGAACAACCTCATGATCGTCAACGAGAAGAATACGCATGTTTAACATATTTTTCAGTATAGCTATTGCTTTTGAATATGTAAATGATATTTTGAAGGTGGAGCGCGACTTAAATTTATGCCTGGAGTGTAAAACGGGCCTGGCCAATGGGCACGTGTTGCAGGCGTGATCAACTGAGCCGCGGCCGCGGGCGTCATCACAATCGCCAACTGGCTGGCCTGCGACGACAGGGGGACGCGGGGAACGGGCAGAGGGGTGGGGTGGTGCAGAGGTATTTTGAGAATGGGGCTGGTGCGGGGAAGGGGTGGGGACGGTTTACTGATACGTGAAGAAGAACATTATCGTGTAAGCCATGCGTTGATTCATACATACATCCGGCAACGGCTGAGCGTAGCGGATGACGCAGTCACGCGACTGGTACATTATTATGAAACGTTAGCCCATGACCAAAGAGACCAAGTTCTGCATGGCTATGACCGCCTCGATAGCCAGCGAACGCACATTATGGCTATTCTGGATTGGGTAACGAGCCAAAGAAAGATCGGCGTTACCCTGCTTAAACTGGTTCAGGCCATTGATCAATACCTAAACAACCAGGGTCATTGGACGGAGCGCCTCAAGGCCCTGAATACTGGCCTGGAAGCTGCACAAATAGTTGGCGACCAGCATGCGGAGGGGAAGTTTTTGAATGAGCTTGGAAGAACTCATTATTTTCTGGGACAGATAGAAGAGGGGATTGCCTGTCTTGAACGAGCCTTGGCTCTTCATCGTATCACCGCTCATCAGCAAGCCGAAGCTGATGGACTAAGCTATCTGGCTATTATCTATCACCATTTAGGCCAGGATGAACAGGCGATTGAGTGCAATAGACGGGCTTTAGCCATCGACCGGAAACTGGGGAATCGGCCGGGTGAGGTAGATTCATTTCTGGATGTGGTCGTTGCCAACGAGAATAACGAAGCCGAAACCGTTTGGCTAAACACCGGTTCTGGCAGTTTTGTCCCTCACCCAACCGCACCTGATTTTGGGGGTAGCAACAGTTATGGTGTAGCCCTGGCTGATGTTGATGGGGATGGTGATAATGATAAAGTCTGCCGTTATACGGGTGTTGGTAATACCTGGAATGGTGCTTATAACTCACACACAGCAAACAGCATTACCCGCAATGGGATCACCCAACTGTCAGATTGGGCCGGGGGGAACAATGTGGGGCCAACCCCCATCACCCAACAGGGTTTTGGGACTTCTATTTCTAATAAGGTGGGGCTTGTCTGGGTGCTGGGTATTGTCATCGTAACCGTCTGTTGTTTCTACGCTTTGCGGAAACAAACATAGCAGAGCCGGGCTTCGACAAGCTCAGCCCTTGAGGACGTGCATAGTTACAACAGCGTGTGGGGTAGGGGGAGTGAAGAGGGCAAAGGGACGGTATCGCAAAACGCCCATACGGCAACGGTTTACAAAACCCAACAGCGGCAGGGGGGAGAGCACCCCCCTGCACCCCCCAGAGAGGACAGAGGGGATCAGAGTCACCAGAGTCCAGCGGGGTCAGAGGCCAGAGGTGAATGGGGAAACCACTGCCCGAAACCCGCAGTTCCTGTACCTGAAGTACGGATCGCTCCTGTCCCGGAACGCGCAACGGCCCCAAGAGGCGTTACTGTCGAAACCCGTTCCCCGGTTAACCCGGCCTTTGTCCGATGCATCTATCTCGTCACGCCTATCGCCTGGCTCACAGGGATAAGTTTGCCACTTGCTCCGCACCCACTCCCACACCTGTCCACTTAACTCAAACACGCCATAAGGGCTTTCGTCCTGAGGAAACAACCCCAAAGCGCAGGTTGAACCGATTTGGCTCTCGTCATAGTTGGCAATGCGGCCGCTTATCACGTCCTGTACTTCTGTTTCACCCCAAGGATAACGTCGTCGCGGCCGCGGATTCTCTCTCCCCTCAATCGTCGGCAAAGACCAGTTCCCTGCCGCTCGCACGATTCCCCCTGGCGGCAACAACAATCCCCCCCGTGCCCCTTTCTCCCATTCCGCTTCGGTCGGCAACTGCACAACTAATCCGGCGGGCAACAAGCCCGCTTTCTGCCACCGTTCGGTCAGCCAGCGACAGAAGGCCAGTGCCTCGTACCAACTGATATTAACAACCGGATGGTTGGGCAGATTAAAAGGTGTCCCTGGATCATACGGCCCATCCCGATCTTGATACTGTCCCTTTTTCCAGTACTCCATCTTTTCTGCTTCCAACCAATACCGGGCCATCCGATACCCGCCATCGTCGGCAAAAGTTTGAAACTGAGCATTACTGACCGGATACCGGCTCAACCAGTAGGGGTAAGTAATGTCTACCTGATGCAGGGGGCGTTCCGAGTCTCTGGCCTCTTGATCATCCTCACCACTTCCCATCCAAAACGGCCCGGCAGGCACGGCACAGAACAGCATCTTATCCACATCCAGGATATGTTCTCGCGGATCGCCCCATCGTGCCAACGTCTGCCCTGCCTGTGCCCTCTGTTTCGGTTCGGTAGCAATGATAGCCGGAGCATCATTCAACCAGGTCTGCCAGGTCGCTGTAATCTGCGCCTGCACCCCCGGCGCAGCTCCCTGCCACTCCATCGTCGCCGCCGTCGCCAGTTCCAGGAAGGCGGTTCGTACCGGTGCGCTCCAGGTCGGTTGGGATGGGGTCATCTGCACCACCAGCTTCTGCGCCGTCGCCGGAGAGGTCAGCCCCAGATACCCCACCAGGAGCAATACCGGCTCTCGCCACCAGCTATCCAGAACATGATCCTCAGCCAGGAAAGCCACAATGCGCTCCACACTGCGCTCTACCTCGGCGAGATAACGGGCCACCAGATATTCCTGAAAGGCCAGATGGATAAACCGGTACATGCCCAACCGCTCTTCCAGCAACGTCCCCCGCAACCGGGTCAGGGCCAGAAAATCATTGACCAGGGGGGCATAGGCTGGTTCCCGGTTTAGAATCGCTCGCACCGCCTCTTCGCTGATTTCTCGCCCCTGCGTCTCCCCCTGCACATGCATCCGGAAGGCCAGATATTGCACCAGCTCCCGGTGGACTTCACGACTTCCCCCCACCAACCGGCCAATCCGTTCGGCGACTTCCTCATCCGGGGCATGTTCCGGCAGGAGCAGGGTGTCGGTGGCTTTCTGGTATAGTTCGGCCCTCTGCTCCGGCAGTCGCCGCTCGCTAAAATGCACCACCAGCAACATACGGATGAGCAACGGGCTGTTGATGAGCCGTTCCGCGTTTTTCCCCAATCGCCGTTGCCGCTCGGCTTCCAGATGACCAATACCTGTCAGCAACTCCTGGACTTTTTTCTGTCGTTGCCCTTCGTCAGTGGGATACAACACCGTATACGCCTGCCCAATCAGGGCGGCGATGTGTTCATCCGTCAGTGGCAGAACCCGTATCTCCTGGAACCCTTTGCCCAAAGCGGTACGCCCGGCATACGCCACCGTCCGGCTGGTCAACACCACCTTAATCTGCTCCCGCCCCGTCACCAGTTCCTCAATCGCCTGGCGCACCTGCACCCGCTCGCTCTCATCCGGCACTTCGTCCAGCCCATCCAGGAGCAAGATCACCTGTTGCCCTGTGCGTAATACCTGGCGGAAGAAATCATCGGGTAGCTCAAACCCGCTTTGCCGTTCAATCAGGTAACGGGAGATAAAAGCCGCCAACGTCCGTTCCTGGGCGGGAATGGGGCCATTGGCTTTGGTTAATTCCCGCCGGTAGCTGGCGTAGGCGTTTAAGGGGATGAAGATGGGTAAGGGCACGGTTGTCTCTGCTAATCCCAACCGTTGTTGGGCCAGAGCCGGGTTATTCTGGAGTATCGCCTGGGCCAATGTCCAGGCCAGATGGAGTAGAACCGTTGTTTTGCCACAGCCGGGACCACCAATCACGGCCAGCCGGGGGCCACCCCCCAACAGTTGGTCGAGGCCGATGTCGCGCAAGGCAGAGCCTTCAACTTTAACTACCTGTCCTCGCCCCGCTTCACGCACCTGTGCCTGAGCCGCCAGGGGCACATAGATGGTATCCAGTTCCAGTTGCACCACCTGTTGTCCCTCTCGTTTGATGCCCCGCAGTTCGATGCGGCCATACCGGTCGGCCATCCAGATCAGGTAGCTGGCGATTTGTTGGCGCAAGGTGGCCTCGTCTACCGGTGCTTTCTGTCCCTGGCTATACTGGTGGATGATGAGGTTGAGACTGTTATTGTCACCAGTAACAACCGTACCGGCTGAACCGCTCACATTGACACCGCCTGTGGCGATAGCGGTACTGCCTTGACCCACCGCCTGAGCACTACCTTCAGAGAGTTGGGCCAGAATGGCGGCTTGCCGGGTCATCAAGGGGGCCAAGGCCGCCGTTAGTTCATCTTCGGAGAGAATCGTTTGCAAGGATGCGCGTTGGGCTATGATAGCCTGCTCAATCTGCATCAGTTGCTTCTGTAAAGGGGATAGGGCGTCACTCATAGCGATTCTGTTTTATGGGTGGGGGTGGGGGGATCATCTGTCGGGTCAAAACCGCTTTACGTAACCCGATGGTGTTGCCATAGCGAACATGATTCACCCAACCCTGTACACTGGCAGTCAATTGATCAAACGAGACGTTTGCCTGAGCGTAATCACGCACCAGGGCACGCAATCGTTGCCGGTAGTATATCCCTTTTCGTCGTTTGAGACGGCGGTGATCGGGGTAGACGACAAAACCCAGGAAGGGAATGCCTTCACGCACTGCCCGCACCTGTGCCCCCGGATGAATGGTCAGGCGCAAACGGGCCAGGCGGCTGATGATCACCTCGCGCCACTGCCACAATGTCGCCTTATTCGGGGCAAAGAGCAGGAAATCATCTACAAACCGGAGATACGCCGGGCAACGGAGTTCGCGTTTAATGAAATGATCAAACGGATTGAGGTAGACATTGGCCCAAAACTGGCTGGTCAGATTACCGATAGGCAGTCCTCTGGGGCGTAACGCATCCAGGAGATTATCGCCCGGAAAGTAGACCATCGTATACGCCTCACTCAGCACCCCCTGTCCACTGGCCAGGATTTGATCCACCAACCACAGGGTTGAGTCGTCCTGAATCTTGCGGGCGATGATCTGGCGCAAGAGAGCATGGTCTATGCTGGGGAAGAACTGGCGAATATCACCTTGGAGCACATACGGATATTGGCGGGCCCATTGCTGGCACTTATCTAACGCCCGGTGTGTGCCTTTGCCCACCCGGTTGGCGTAACTGTCGTGAATGAAGGTGCGCTCAAAGATGGGTTCGATGAGATTACACAAGGCGTGATGGACGACCCGATCCCGAAAGGGGGCGGCACTGATGAGGCGGCGTTTGGGTTCGTGGATATAAAAGCTGTTATAGGCCCCGGGGCGATAGGTGAAGGCAAGTAACTCCTGTTGTAACTGCCACAGGTTGTCTTCCAGGTGATGCTCAAAGACCGCGACATTGGGCTGGCCGCGTTTTCCCTGACTGGCCCGCTGATAGGCCAGGAGCAGGTTATCCCAGGTGCAAATCTGCGTCCAGAGTGTATTCATAAAAGGCAAATAGCCCTGACCCAGGGACGAACCCAGGGGCCAGGGCTGTTGTTATATGCCCGGCGGGACGAACCCGCGCGGCCGCGAACAAACGCCGCCATTTTTCAACCTCGGCCAGGAAGGGTTGCCCCCGCCCGGCATTTCCGGTGGGAAACCAGTCCCGTGAAAAACGTGGAAACCACTGCCCGAAACCCGTTGTTCCTGTTCCTGTTGTTCGGATTGTTCCTGTTCCGGTACGCGCAACGGCCTATGCGTCTGCCCGCACAACCCACGGCTGTGACACCGAACGTTGTCCTGGCAAAAGGGCAAAGAGGCACAGTAAAATCGTTTTGTGCGACTCTGCAACCCTGCGACGGGTGTGTTTCAAATGAATTGAACAATTAATTGTTGAACTGTTGAATAGTTGAACTGTTAATGAAGCGTAGCCGCTCCTCTCGTTAATCATTCAACAATTCACAAATTCACCGATTAATTATTTTCTTCCTCTCAACCGAAATGAAACACACCCCTGCAACTCTGTAACATCCCCCATCCGTGTCTCAATAACCCCTAAACCTTCTTCCACCCACCCAACAATCGCCCCATCTCCGCCACCATCCCCGCCACATGTTCATACTGCCCGGCCGAAAACCAACCCCAACGGCTGGCCAGGCGCAGATAAGTGCGTAGCTTATCCAGACTTTCATCCGCCTCGGCCAATCGTTCCTGCCGGGCCGGACCCTTCCGATGATTGGCCTCTTCGATCTGTTCGACAAAATCAAAGGCGGAAGATAACAGCCGGTGGGTGAAATCATGCCGGTGGACACGGGGGAAATGGTGGGTAGCCGGAAGCAACCAGGCGAGGAAATCAAACGTGCGGGTGAAGAGGGGCATTTCCTGGCGTGACATAGCCCAAGCATAAAAGGTTGGGCGCAACAACACCAGTCTACAACATCAGGTATTTTTCCTGACAGATGCCAATTGTCTTTCCTACCCATAAACCAATACACTAATAGACTGCCTTACCGTCGGCGATCATAACAACAGCAGGGGGGAAGCCCCCCTGCACCCCCCAGAGAGGACAGAGGGATCAGAGTCGCCAGAGTAACAGAGGGATCAGAGGCCAGAGGTGGATGGGGAAACCACTGCCCGAAACCCGATGTGCCAGCTCCAGTCGGACGGATTGTCCCCGTTCCGGGACGCGCAACGGCCCCTGGATGCGTTAGAAGTCCAACTACCCCCACGAATGACCCGCCAAACCCTATCCGCCGCTTTCTCGTCTTCCCGGCCATCCTGGGGGCTGTAGGGATAACCAAAAGAAGGTTTCTCCCAATTCTCACCCCATAAACTCCGCGTCCACTCAAACAGATTGCCACTCATCTCTATACACCCATAAGGTGAGACGTTGCCGGGGAAACAGCCCAGCACGCTCGTTGTACCGATGCCCGTTTCATTAATGTTGGCTTGTTCCGACTCAATCTTTTCTCCCCAGGGATAACGGCGGCGTGGTTCCAGGTTGTCTACCAGGGTAAAGGCGCGGCGGTGAACCAGGTCAGCCGCTAATACCGGGGAGAGACGGGTTTCCGGGAGTTTAACACCCCCACGAGCCGCTTTCTCCCACTCTGCCTCAGACGGTAGACGCACCTGCCACCCATCCGGCAACCAGCCTGCTTTTTGCCATTGTTGGGTCAACCAGGCACAAAAACCCCGTGCCTCATGCCAGGTCACATAACGTACCGGGCGATTGGGGGGATCAGCCAGACTACTATCATCAATGGGTTCATGCCCACTGGCCTGGATGTATGCCTGCCATTGGGCCACCGTTACCGGATAACGCCCCAGATAGTAGTCATACCGGAGTTGTTGGTTCAGGTGTTGGGGTTTTTCGTCGTTACTTTCATTGCTGCCCATCCAAAAATCACCTGCCGGAACAAAACAGAACTGCATCCCGTCCAGGGTCAGCAGTTCCGGGCGTGGGTCCCCCAGTTGCGCCAACACATCCCCCACTTCCGCCCGCTCTCGTGCGGTCAAGGCCCCCTGTTGCAGAAGAAGCACCAGCCGCTCCTGCACCCGCTCCAGCAGTTCTAACCCCCACTCGTCTTTTTGCACCCGCTGTAAGCCACAGGTCAACAAGGCATCACCCGCTAACCAGGTTTTGCGCCACTCTTTTTCTGCGTAACCCGGTTTGCCAGGACAGAGCCGGTTCACCAGGGCCAGCGGCTTTTCTAAATCCCCCTGCAAAAAGATCAGCCGCCCCACCGCTAGCAATATCACTTCCCGCCACAGTGCTCCTTCACCCGCCAGGGTGGCCGCTTTGCTGGCAAAGTCAGTCATCACCGTCAGATGCGCCCCCGCCAGATATTCCTGGAACGTGCGGTGGGGAAAGGTGAACAGTTCCGGGGCACGCTCCAGGAGTAACCCAGCCCGCATCTTCATCACCTCGATGATCTGCCCCGCCCAATCCAGATTACCCTCTTTGAGCGTCGCCAACGTCTTACGTAACTGCCATTCGCCGATGTCGGCCACATCCCCATTCGTCCCACTTTGGCTGTGTACCTCATACGCCAGCCGCCACAGCACCTTCTTTAAGTCCATCTCCACCTGGCCCGCTTCGGCCAACAGGCGGCTCAACAAGGGGGTATCGCCTTGCCCCCCGCGCTTCACCTGCTCCCACCGCCACAGTAGAATGTCTATTGTCTCCTCATACAGTAACGCCCGTGCCGAAGGCAGTCGCCCTTTGTGACTGTGTACCAGGGCCATCACCGTCAGGAGCAGAGGGTTGGCGGCCAATGTCCACAAATCGGGGCGGCGAATGGCCGTTTGTAGTTGTTGGATAAGCCCCGGTGCATCCTGGCTGGTGACGGTTCCGGCGCGGGCCAGTTCGTTGTACCACGCCTGGATAAAGGCCATGATCTTCTCTTCACAAAAGGGGGCCAGTTCAAAGATGGGGAACTGGTGGGTAGGCAGACGCAGGTTATCGGGTGTCGCCGGGTTGGCCGGGGGT
>JAGNBF010000157.1 GCA_018004935.1 Chloroflexota bacterium
ATCCCTCTTGGTGCGCGTCTCGCCCATGGGGAACTCCTGTGAAATAGCCACTGATTGAAGAAACACGGATGAGAAGAAACACGGATAAGGCATGAGAATCCGGTTTCGATTGCCGACAATATATAAAAAAATGTGGGGAGAGGTCTTCCCCAGATGTGGGGATTTGTGTGGGGATGTGATCCCAGATCACAAACGCCCCGCCAGCATTTTGTTATCTGGCGGGGCGTGGGGAAAGCCGTATTTGTAGGATGGGGTTATGTCGCTAAATCAAACCCAGTTCGATGGCTCGTTTGACGGCTGTGCGGCGGCTGTTGACGTTGAGTTTGGTGTAGATGCCTTTAGTGTGGGTGCGAACGGTGCTCAAGGCGATCACGAGTGCGTCAGCGATTTCTGGCCCGGACAGATCCGTTTGGAACAGGCGCAGGATTTCCAGCTCGCGCTGGCTGAGTGGCTCAATGAGGGGAGATGGGGTGGGTGCAGGTGTAACTCGCTCGCTTCGGGCTGGTTCATGCCCCACTATTTTGCCGATATAACTGGGCATGATCCCCCGCGCGGCCGCGTCCTCAAGCAGTTCTCTCATATTCGCGGCCGCGTCCAGAAACACACGAACATACCCTTCTGGCTCGGCCAACTTCAAAGCCCGTTCCAAAGGGGCGAGGGCCATGAGCGTGTCACCGCTCATCTGGTAAGCCACAGCCTGGAGCACCAGAATTTCGATCACACTCCCCATTCGTCCCCCTTCTGCGGCGGCTTTCAGGAGACGCTCCAGGAGTCCCAGAGCCTCAAGGAGTGTGTTATCACCCTGATCAAACGGATAACGGGCCAGAAGCAGTCGCGCCAGGGTGATAAGCTCAAACTCACGCAGATAACTGGGGGGTTCCTCGGCAGATAGCTTCTGCTCGCGTACCCAGGCCAACGCCTCAGCCAGCCGCCCCTGGGTGATCCACAGCCGTACTTTCAAAGCCCGGATCGGGCGAACGTTGGGCGAGAAATCCCCTTCATAATGATGTTCTGCCTCATCGAGCAGGTCTAGCGCACCATCCATATCGCCCTGGGCGGCGCGGATGCGAGCCAGGGCCACACGCCAACGATAGGGGTTTTTCCGTAAGCCATTAAGATCACCCAATTCTTTGCTTTGCAGGAGGTGTTGGGTGGCGGTCGTTAAATCGTTACGCTCATAGTAGAGTTCGCTGATGCCGACGTGCATATCGGCCGCGCCGCGCAATGGGGGGGCACCCGGCTTTGTCGCCAGTTGTAAACCGTGCTCGTAGGTGTTCATGGCTTCGCGTAGACAACCTTGTGTAAGCTGTATATCCGCCAGCGTAACCGCTCCCCCAATCACGTCAGAGATGAACCCGACCCTCTGCAAACAGGCCATCCCCTCCGCAAACATCTGGTACGCCGTTTCGAGATCGCCGTCTGTCCAGTGAGCAAGCCCCAGGAGGGCCGCGGCCGCGCCGTGTAGCATGTTGTCATCTGCCCCAACGAGTTCGAGCAACTGCCGGGCGTATTTCATCGTACCCGCCACATCGCCGTGAACCTGGGCTATTCCGGCACGGTACAGGGTAACTAAGCTGGGCAACTGTCGGAACTCCTCTTCGTCTACGAAAATGGGTTGCTCGTGCCCGGCGGTGGGCATGTCCAGCCACCGTTCGGCGTCCCGCAGGCGAGCCTCAACCCCCTGAAGTTGACCATTTTGTAATAACGTGCCCGCGTAATGAACGCTCAGTACAGGCCGGAGCAAAAATAATTGTTCGGGCAGGGCCTGGAGCCAGGCCAGGAGCGTGGTTTCCTGTCGGGTGCGGCGCATTTCGGGGACAGCCCGTTCGATCAAATTGGCGACGCGTTCGAAATCCGCTCCTGCCAGCGCGTGATGGATGGCCTCAGGGAGCGCCCCGTTTTCCTCGTACCAGCCGCTGGCCCGCTGGTGCAGTACCGCGACTTGCTCAGGCTGTTCTGCCTTCAGGTGCATTTGGAGAACATCGGCAAAGAGATGGTGATAACGATACCAATGTCGCCGGTCGTCCAGAGGAATGAGAAAGAAATTACCACGTTGTAAGGTATCTAATCTTGATTGACCGCCTGGTTGGCCGGTAACACTATCGCATAGTGAACCAGTTAGACGCTCCAGAATGGATGTCTGAAGAAGAAAGGTGCGTATTGGCTCCGGCTGGTGATGGAGTACTTCTTCGACGAGGTAGTCAACAATATAGCGGTGATCGCCCGCGAAGGCCCGGATGAATCCGGGTACGTCCTGATTGCCTTTCAGGGAAAGGGCGGCGAGCTGTAGACCGGCAACCCAACCTTCGGGCGGTTGGGGCGGGAGATAGAGTTTGGTGGCTAGAATTGGGATAGCCATTAATCCATTGTCATTACTGGCTGTGGCCGGTTTACTTCGGCTACGCTCCGTATTAGTCTGACCGTACCACCTCTGGGAAAAATGCCAGATTATGTCTGTTGCCAGTATAACATTTACCTAAACTCCGGGCATCGTAGGGTGGTTGTGAAAGCGGTGGCAGTAAACTAAACCCCCTGGTCGGTGGCCGTTGCCAATTCGTTCAGCGTTTTTTGCCCTTTGCGGGTTTCCAGAGCCACCTGAAAAATGAGTTTGGCTTCATGGAGCTTTGGCTTCTTCAATAGGAAGATCCAGCCATTTTATACATTCTTCCCTTATATTGTTATAAATATCCCAAATCTTATTCTCTAACATCGTTTCTTGCCAATTGAAACATATTAAATCTTCGGGTATTTTCCTGTTTTTGGGAATGTATTGTAATGCTTGAGCATTTGTAATACTCAGATGAAATTCATTTCCCCAATATATTAAGGGTTCCATAGAAAAAATAACCCTGGATTCGGGACTACCGAACTGGGGGAGTGATTGCCACCCACCAATCGCTTGCGGGGTGAATGTTATCCCTAGCTTCTCAAACAATGTGCGTATGACTAAGGATGGATCGTTGTCACGGATCGCTTCATGCACATAACAATAGACAGAGATGCCTAGAGCTTGAGCGTCTTCTTGGAGTTGCTGTATGCTCTTATAAGCTAAGATGAAATTTTTGAACAGGGTCGTTTTTTCTCGATTGTGAGAGAACATGTTTAGCCAAGAAGCCAGGGTAGATAGGGGGTCACGGGCCAGACAAATTATCCGAATTTTATCTACAGGGTAGCCTGCTTCGAGCAAGATTTTTAATGGTTCGAGCGTTGACTCTAATCTTGTATAGGGTCCAAGCGTTTCCTTTATAAATAGGTCACATCTGTCAGGAACACAAAATTCCCATTCTCCATTTTGCATGAGGCTACGCAAAATAGCTTTAATTGGCTGATAATGCGATTCTATCCCTGAGGCACTAAAAACACGCAAATACGAGGTTGATCCACTTCGGCAAGGCGAGATCATGAGTATTGTGGATGGGATTTGACCTGAGAAATGTATTCTTTTGGCAATATCGTATGAGGTAATGTCGAATTTTTTCTGGTAGGGATCCAGATACTTTAAGATATCCTGGTTCATAATCCGTACTTATACACTCCTAAAAATGTTAAATTTATGAGAGCAACATTGGTAACAAGTGTCCCTTCATCTCCCCGAATGTTTTACCATCACAGTAACGTTTCCAACTGCTGTACGGCCAAACTATTCCCTTCTAATGTACGAATCGCCTGTACAAGCGACGATAAACCATCTGGATAGTTCTGGCATGTTTTAACCAAATTGCGTAACTGGGCTATCAAGGTTGGCAGGTGGGTGTTGAGATTATTGCGAATCGGAGCGGGTAACTCGGCGAATACGGCCTGCCGTGCATCCCGATCTTGCATCGTGGGCGATTGCTCTAGTGCCGCAACCCAGGTGTCTATATCAACGTTTGCCTGCACCTCTGCCACCGGCACCCTTTGCTTTTGGGCCGCTAACTTTTCCTGCAATTGGGCCGTTAGACCATGTCGTTGGCAGTACAGCACCAATTCTCTTATCTTATCTACTCTGGCCGCTCCTGCTAAATCCTCGTAATCTACACCTAAAGCCAGACAAAGCGTCCGAAGCTCAGAGTCATTGTATCGCGCCTTGATTGTCTCTAAAAGGGCCATTGTTGAACCCGGTGCATCACTCATGGTTTCATCTCCTTGACTGGTTGTTTTGTGGTTTGTTGGGAGCATTGGCATCGGCACGGGGGCAAGCACGTTCTGATCAACCAGCGCTGTTGGCGCAGGCATGTCAAACAATACACTCTCCGGGGCGTGGGTGTAGAAAACAGGCGTTCCCCATTCGGCCGATTCATCCACCGTCAGGCTAATCGCTTTCCGTGCTTCGGCCAGGGCTGTCTCAATGGACATATTCTCGGCCAGTGTCTCGTAAAACGTTTGAGCCAACTCTAACGCGGCCGCGTCGCTAATATCATATTGCATACCAATCACCGCCGGGATGCCTCGCCGTACCAGTGTCGTGGCTATGCCCCCGTAAATGTCCTGACCAACGCGTGCTCCCCGACAAGAGTTCAGGAACACCAGCCGCAATGTGCCATGATCCGCTAACAGCATCCCTAACTTATCGGCCGATAAGCGTTCTTCTGCGCCTTGTCTGTCCACCAGACTCAAATACCCCTCATCCGCTTCGGCGTCAAAGTCGCTATGTCCGACATAATGCAATACGTGCCACGGTCCACGATTCATTGTGCGTAGCAAGACCCGGCTATTCGCCTCATCCAGCCAGGTGAGGGTGGCCAATCCTTTGTTTATCAGCGGCCGCAAAGCCATTTCCACCTGTTGCTTCTCAAACGCGACATCAAGCGGTGGCAAGTTGCTGGGAGCCGACACCACCCCCAACACATTGAGTGGTGGCCGGGTTGCCATCTGCCGGGCTACTCGCGGTAGAGCCGCATAACGCACCACGGAAACCTGGCGCGAAGTGGTCAAAAACTCATCGAAACGGGAGTCATAGAGTAATTCCCAGGGCACAGCCGCCAGCAAAGACGACTGAATCCGGAGTTTCAGCCGTAACCCCTGCTCACCCTGTTTACAAATCAGGCGGCTCTGATCATAGAGGCTTTTCAAATTGTCGGTTATTAGCGCATTAAATAGCAGGCTACCAAACGCCTTCATATCCCTCTGCTGTTCTCGCTTCTGCTCCGCTGTTCGCTTTTCCTTATAACGCAATGTTTGCTCTACCTGGCTCAGTTTGTCCCGCAGGGTGTCGTCATCCAGGCCAAAGGCGATCTGCTGACGCGTCTCACCTGCTGGGGTACGTAATACATTGACCTGATGCGTTCCCTCATTGGGGGTGGTTATCTCGATTTCAAAATCCTGATATTCCATGGGTGCGCCTCTTTCCTGGTGCGGTCAATCTTTTATAATCCAAGCGCGGCCATGACCTGTTCCGGAGAAAGGTCTCGCTCCATTTGGCTGGATTGTAATGTCTGTGCCACCGTCCCGTTTGTGAGGGTGGCGGCTCGTTCTGCACCTTTAGCCTGCAATTCACCAGCCGAACGGTGGGCCGGTTCACTTAGCATCTCCTGGTACAAGGCCAGGTCCTCGTCAAACAACCGTTTATACATGTGCAACAAGACATTCCGTTGCGGCCGCACAATATCCCCACACTGCACCAGAGCCGCCGCGGTCAGGCGTAATTTCTGTCGGGCTAACTCTTCGCTACCTTCCCACAATGCCTTAAGTGTGTCCTGCCAGTTGATCGTATGAAAATCAAAGGTGGTGTAGTCTCCTCGCTCCCGCACCGGACGAATCTCAAAGAGAAGAAAATCAGCTTCTCGATAGGGTTGGGCCGACTCTGCCCGGTCACCCCAAAAGAGTCGGCCTTCTTTTACCCAGAATTTTTGCCGCGCGACCGCGTCCAGGGTATGTTCAGGCAGGTTGAGGAGCACCTCATGCCGTGCCCGCAAGGTATGGGGCCTGACGCCGCTCCGCCCTACCGGTTGTTCGTAGACCTGTTGCATTCCCATCCGCAGTTCCACATCTTGCATACCCAAGAACCCCTCAATACCTTGCACCAGGGGGGCCGCAATATTGAGATACTGCGTTACCTTACTGGGGTCAAACGCTTTGGCCACCGTTTCCAGCAAGCTCAGGGCTTTCACCGCCCAATCGCTATCCTTCAGTCGCGAAAGGGCCACAAAAAGTTGTATATCATCCCCTTCGTAGGGAAAGGGGCCAGCCAGGCGCAGATTACGATACTCTACGGCATCGCCACCCAACGCGGCCGCCTGTTCCTTCAACCGCTCTGGCCCCACCACAAAAGGTAGTTCGCGCACCTTCCCCCCATGCACAAAACCGGTAACAAACGTGCTAAAGGGATGAAATTCGCGCCAATACTCGCGCTGATTTTGCAAATACATCTGCTTCAGGCGAATCTCAAAATAACTTTCCTGGGGTTGTAAGAACCGTTCTACCCCGGCTTCCCAGCCGTCTAATAAGTGATCATCGGCAATGGTGAAAGCGGCTGGTGGGCTACTTTGTTGGCGGATAAGACGATCAACATACGTGAAAAAGGTCATGATAATTCTCCCTTGAGACAACCACACGGGTTGTTCTGGCACCACCTGATTTTAAAAATTTGCGGCGACCCGCTTCGCGGGTGGACCGGTGGGGGAAGCCCCCACAGAAAAGCAGAAAAACAGAAAAAGCAGAAGACAGAATTCCAGTAACCAGAAATTCAGAAAGCAGTGCTCGCGCAACGGAACCCGACATTGTTGTACCTAACGTCGGGGGTGATCCCGTGGCGGTTGGCCGAGCGCACGAGGTCACGATCGTAGTACCACGAGCCGCCCCGCACCACGCGATACGTTTCGCCATAAGCCTCATCCGGCTTGTTGTTACCTGGATAGGGCTTAAACCACTCTGCCGTCCAATCCCACACATTCCCGGCCATGTCGGCGACACCATACGGACTGTCTCCCAGAGGGCTATACTGGCCTACCGGCGTTGTTTGTCCGACCTTGCGATAAAAATTACACAATTTTTCATCCGGTTCCGCCTCGCCCCAGGGAAAGGGTCGCCCATCTGGGTCGCGGGCCGCTTTTTCCCACTCCGCCTCAGTGGGCAGGCGGATACGTTCCCCCGTCACCTCAGCCGCCCAGGCGCAAAAGGCCATTGCCTCATACCAGCTTACCCCCACCACCGGCTGTTGCGCCCCGTTCCACTTTGCATCCTGCCCATAGCGCGATTCCGCCCACGCCTGTTGTTGTCGCACATCCCACCCGGCATCTGTCCACCACCGCTTTTCCTTATAACCACCCGCTTTGATGAACTGCCTATACTGTTCGTTTGTTACCGGGTACCGCGCCAGCCAGAAGCCGTCTACAGGAACCTCATGGATGGGTTTCTCCCTATCATACTGTTCCCCACCCATCTGGAATGGCCCACCCGGTATCCAGCACCAATTCAGCACCAGGGGAGCCGCTCCTTTGACGAAATGCGGTAGCGCCACCCCTGTCGCTGGCACAGCCAGAGCCGGTCGTGGCGTTGGCTCAATCTTAGGCGGCGCGGGCGTCTTGTCTGCTGTCCGTGTTGGCCCTGCTCCCCCAGGCATGACGGGTGGGTCCAGCCTCGGCCCAGGTTGGGGTGAGGGGGCCGGTTGCACATCAAAAATGCGCCCGTCGCCGGTCCGCATAAAAAGCACCGGTGTGCCCCACTCCAGCGACCGGTCGTTGTCCAGGTTAATCGCCTTACGCGCCTCAGCCACGGCCGCGTCTACTGGCAGGCCATCCGCCAGGCTTTCGTAGAACCATTCAGCCAGCAACGTCGCCGCCTTATCACTGATCTCATATTGCATAGCCAGCACCGCCGGAATGCCTCGCCGCACCAGCGTGGCCGCCGTGCTGGAAAACACATCCAGATCACTGCCCTGCGCCCCCTCACAGGCATTCAGAACCACCAGCCGCAACGGCCGATGATCCCCCAACAGGCGGGCCAACTGCGAGGCCATCAAGGGAGCGGCCCGTCCCTGAACATCGGCCAGCCAGAGCACCCCTTCGTCGCGCTGTTGATCAAAACTGCCATGACCCACAAAATGAAAAATGTGAAAAGGATCACGCTCGGCGCGACGTAATGCCCGTTGGAGATCGTTAACCGTGTGCCCTTCTAGCCAGACCAACTCAATGGCCCCGCCCCGTTGTTGGGCCAGGGCCTTTTCCACCCGCTGTTTCTCGGCGGCCACATCCAGTTCCGGCAAGTTGGTCGGGTTGGCCACCATACCCAGAATCCGTAGTGGTGGTGTCACCATAAGCGGTGTTACCGGTTGGGCCAGCTCCAGATAACGCACAATCGGCGTATCCCGCGACAGGCAGATGTACTCATCCTTGCGTGGCTCCAGCAAAAACTCCCAGGGCAACCGGGCAAACTCCGGTGGCTGTAACCGCAGTTTGAGACGCACCCCTTTGTCCACATGATCGGCCTTCAGGCGGCTCTCGTAAAAGAGGCTTCGCACATCTCCCTGAAACACCGCTTCAAACAGGGTTTGCCCAAACTGGCGGACTACCTCTTCCTCTGGTGTCAGGGCGCGTCGGCTACGCGTGCGCGAACGGAGTAAGGCATTTTCCAATTTGTCCTGCAACCGCTCCAGGTCGCGGGCGGCAAAAGGGAACGGTATTGGGTGTGGTTGTTGGGTCTCGCCCGCTGGTGAAGCCACCACCGAGACGAGATACTGCCCCTCTGCGGCCGCTCGTTCGATCTGTAGTTCAAAGTCGAGATAGAGATTACTCATAGCTGTTTGCCCGCGAAATGTTGTAGCACAGCCTTTCCAGGCTGTGCGTCCTCTGGCAAAACAAAAAATGCCAGACTCCAGTTTTTTGGCTCTTTGGGAATCCAGGGGGTTGACACCAGATGTACGGGCTGGCCTTGTGCCTGCCCAGGGTGGGGCAACCACAAGGGTTGCCCGTACCCCACGAAATCCCGAAGACCCTGAAAACTTAG
This sequence comes from Chloroflexota bacterium, assembly GCA_018004935.1. Classification (GTDB taxonomy): domain Bacteria; phylum Chloroflexota; class Anaerolineae; order Promineifilales; family Promineifilaceae; genus Trichofilum. The sequence goes on from JAGNBF010000157.1 coordinate 8,923, forward strand.
GGTTTACACTCTGTGGCCGGTGTCACCACCGCGCCACAACAAGCACGGTCAGAGCCTGCCCTGAACACAGCCGAAGGGAGACCGGATCGAGCAAGGAGTTCTCGTTCCAACTCATACTCAAACGCGGCCACGCCGAACTTTCCTCGTTTGCCCTGGCGAGCTTTGTAAAAAGCCACCAACAGGTTGGAGAAGGTAGAGATTTGCGGGTACAGATTACGGTAGGTTTTCATCGTTCGGTCAATTTTTTGGCGACCCGCTTCGCGGGTGGGCCGGTGGGGGAAGCCCCCACAGAAAAGCAGAAAAAGCAGAAAAAGCAGAAGACAGAATTCCAGTAACCAGAAGTTCAGAAAGCAGTGCTCGCGCAACGGAACCCGACAACGTAGTTCCTAAAGTCGGGGGTGAACCTGAGGCGGAGGGCCGAGCGCACGAAGTCACGAATGGTGAGCCACGAGCCGCCCCGCACCACGCGCATTTTGCGGCCAAAATCCTCATGTTGGGCCTGCGAGCCAGGATAGGCATCGTACCAGCCGTCACACCATTCCCACACGTTACCGCCCATATCTAACAAGCCATAAGGGGAAGCTCCTGACGGCAACGAGCCAACCGGAGTGGTGAAAATCCCGGGTGACTCTTTGGCATCCTTGATCGGGTTCCACCAATCCCACCATTCCTGGACCTTCTTAAAATCACCCCCATGATGTCTTTCGGCACTGTTACAACGTCGCCAATCCCATTCATTGCCCCAGGGGTAGAGAAGACCGTTGCGGCCGCGGGCCCCTTTTTCCCACTGCTCCTCAGAGGGTAGCCCTTTGCCTGCCCATTGGGCATAGGCTACGGCACTGTGCCAGTCTACTAGGACGACAGGATGATGACGCACGGCCTCAGGGGGTTGCCGCCGCTTCTCATCCCAGACATAAGGCAATGACAACGGCAGAGTGCCAGTGGGAATGGGCTGTTCAGGGTTAGCGGCGATAAAGCGGGCATAGTCGGCGTGGGTCACTGGGGTTACATCCAGGTAATAATCGGACAGCGTCACCTGACGTTGGGGTGTTTCGGCCAGCAGAGCCTGAAGGATTACCCACCCTTCCAACTTGCGTGCCTCAGCCTCTGGTGTGCCCATCACAAACGGGCCAGCCGGAATGAGGGCCATTTCCTTCTGATCCTTGACCCACAGGATACGTGGTGGCAATTCCACCACACCCTGCAACTGTTCCCAGGATTCAATCAGCGGCAGACCGCGGGCGTTCAGCCGCCAGGGCAGCTTTAGGCGAGGGCCACGGGTGGCTGGGGCATCGCCCGCCGGAGCTGGTGTCGTGGGACGAACTGGCTCAGGCTGGGCTGGTCGTGATGGTGTGGCAGACTTTTGCGCCAGGCTAAACAATATGCCATCCGGCGCATGGGTGAAAATGACCGGCGTGCCCCATTCCAGTGACTCTTCTTGATCCAGGGTGATGCTCTTGCGGGCGTCGCTGACGGCGGTTTCGATGGGCAACCCATCGGCCAGGCTTTCGTAGAAGGTGCGCGAAAATTCAATAGCGGCGGCGTCGGAAATGGCATATTGCATGGCCACGACACAGGGAATGCCACTCCGCACCAGGGTAGCGGCGGTGCTGGAAAAAACATCGTCACCCCCCTGTCCCCCTTCGCAGGCGTTAAGTAGCACGACCCGCAGAGCATCATGGTCTCCCAACAGCCGGGTCAGACTGGTGGCACTCAGGCGTTGTGCCTCACCTTTCGGGTCAGCCAAACTGAGGTACCCTTCATCACGCTCCTTGTCAAAGCCACCATGGCCAATGAAGTGGAAGATGTGCCACGGCCCCTGGCGCATAGCCCGCTGTAAGTCGCGCCAGCTTTGCCCCCCCAGCCAGGTTAATTCGACCAGACCCTCGGCCTGGAGACCAGCCAGGGCTTGCTCAATACGCTCTTTTTCGACGGCCACATCTAGGGGGCGCAGATTGGTGGGGTTGACCACCATGGCCAACATACGCAGGGGTGGTTTGACCGGCAGGGGGTGAAGGGGGCGGGGGAGTTCCAGGTAACGCAGTAAGGGTGTGCGTTGGGAGAGGGCTAGATATTGATCAAAGCGTTGATCATAGAGGAATTCCCAGGGCAAGGTGGACAGGGTGGCATCCTGGATACGCAGTTTTAGCCGTAGCCCTTTGCTGGCCTGTTGACAACGATCATAACTGACGGCATAACGGCGACCAATTTCACCATGCATGAGGAAGTCGAAGAGGGCTTTGCCAAAGGTAAGAACAGCCGCTTCATTTTTTGAAGGGTTGCGGCGGCGTCCCCCGGCGGATTTGAGCAGAGCGTTTTCTAACTGGGCCAGATGGAGTTGGCGGGCAATGGCATCAAAAGGAAACTCAACTGTCTCTTGAGCTTCTCCCGCTGGTGAACGTAGTACCGTGACCCGACAGGTGCGACCGGAAACGATTTCCAGGCTGATATCAAAATCTTCATACTGCATCCAGCCACCTCCCGATGTTATTAGCGGGGAAATTATTTTCCAGTTATGGCGAAAGGGTATTCCTGATGACCAGGCGGCATATGTTGATTTCCCCATTGAACCAAAGGGGAAACAATAGGCTGAGAGTGCAAGGGAGTAGGCGACATCCCCGCAATTTCAGCTTAATGTTTGCTTGTGACCAAAACTGGAAGGAACGGCTTTGCCAGCCAGTATAGGTGAGGTTCATTGTGACCCCTGACCAATCATAAAAAAAAAAGTGGCATGGTTCAGGTCAGCTTTACAAATTTGTAGGACGATTTTGTAAATCGCCCACGAGACGATTTACAAAATCGCCCTACAAACTGTTAAGCACCATTTGCCGACTTTTGAACCACGCCAAAAAAGTTAACTCCAGGGAAACAATGGTTTGCCCTGGCTAATAGAAAACAAACATCCGCCTGATAAACAGGCGAAGCATGTTATCAGATTGAATAAACCTACTACTCCCCAAAAATAGTAGATAAAACAGACCCCAGAGGTACTATTTTAATGGGGAATAGGGAATGGGCAAGAGTGGGACTCAGGGTGATTGCATACTCCCCAAAATGAACCTATTTCCCTAACGATTTCCGCCGGGAAGGGAAAAAAATCAATTTGGGCCGTTTTTCGCGGGCATTAGCCCGCGAAAAACGGCCCTTAAAAAGTTCCCCGCCCCTGGGGGCGGGGTTAGGGGTGGGGGGAGTCCGAGTATGCAATCGCCCTAGAGAGGGAGTTGGTTTTAGGGCCGGAAAGCGTTCGCTGTCGGGTCTTGGGTCTGTATCTCGTGTGTTTCCAGCCAGCAATGGTGGGTACAACCTCCATCAAAAAATTGTTCTTGCTGAAGGGTCAAGGGGCACTTTTGTTGAGCGAAATCGGGTTTTTAATGACTGGCGCTGTGTTCAGTGCACAGCAATTCTTATTTTGAACGGTAAGCATTCCCAATTTTTTGAGGCTCAAACCAAACTGAGAATTGCTGTTTATTCTCTTTGTCGTAAGCGTTCAGTCATATTTATTCATCCGCCAGACCCGCCCGGTCGTAAACGCCCGGGCTATGGTTACAAAGGCCGCTGGCTGGGCTTTTAGCCCGCAAAGCTCCGTATGTTTAGCCCGGCGGTTTGAGCGCCGGGTGGGGTAACTGAATGCTTATCTCTTTGTCATAAGTCCAACCAATAATATTCACCACCTACAGCAATTCTCAATTTGGCCTGAACGTCTAAAAGTGGTGCGGCCCCCCGGCCGTCAACTGAGCGTAGCACAGCCTTTCCAGGCTGTGCGCTCTCTATACAGGCAGATCCGGGCTTCGGCAAAGCTCAGCCCCCCTCCAGGATGTGTAGGGCGAACAGCCTGAAAGGCTGTTCTACGGGTGGGCCATTTTTCGAGCGTGCTTGTGGCGGGCAACGGTTTTAACCGTTGGTTAAATTGAGAGTTATTGCACCACCTATTTTCAACTCAATACGTTCTGCGGTATTATCTAGCCCTATTCAATTT
>JAGNBF010000225.1 GCA_018004935.1 Chloroflexota bacterium
CTGATAGTGGAAACACGGATAGGAAGAAACACGGATAGGAATGAAAAATGGTGGTGTTATTTTCATCCATCTTGGTGCGCTGTAGGCTCATGGGGAACGCCTACGAAAATAGCTACTGATTAAGAAAACACGGATAGGAAGAAACACGGATAGGAATGAAAAATGGTGGTGTTATTTTCATCCATTTTGGTGCGCTGTAGGCTCATGGGGAACTCACTGTTGACTGTTCACTGTTGACTGACCTTCGCGGCCGCGTACCCGCACCGCCCACACAAACCGGGGCAGGGCCAGCATCCGCCGCCAACGCCAGGGTTCTTGCCAGAGGCGGTAGAGCCATTCCAATCCTAGTTTTTGCATCCAGCGGGGGGCGCGGAGCCGTTTGCCGGTGATGAAATCGAGTGCGCCACCAACGCCGATAGCGACACGGACTGTGGGAATGCGGCCGCGATTGCGGTCTATCCATTTGTCTTGTTGGGGCGCACCGTAGGCAACGTACAGCAGGTTGGCCTGGCTTTCGTTGATCAATTGGCAGATGGTTTCATCTTCGGCGGGGTGGGGCGATCCGGCATAGGTTCCGGCAATGATGAGGCCGGGGTATTGGGTTTGCAGGATGGTCCCGGCTTGCTCGGCTATACCTGGTTGGGCGCCGAGGAGAAAGAGGGGGATGGATGATGCGGCCGCGGCTTCGGCCAGCTTGTAGACCAACTCCGAACCGGGTACACGTTCCGGAATCGGTTGCCTTAACCAGCGCGAGGCCCACACCAGGCCAATACCATCGGGCAGACACAGATCCGCCTGGTTGAGGATGCGGTGAAAGTCGGCATCCGTCTGGGCGGCCATGACAAATTCCGGGTTGGGGGTGGTGATCTGGTGCAGGTGTGGCTCGGTCATGAACGTGGTGATGTAGGCCACGGTTTGGGCCATTGTCAGGCGGTCAATGGGAATGCCGAGAATCGTGATGCGTGATGGGTGATGTGTGTTCATGACGAGTTACAGATTACTGATAAGGGATAGCACCTGCGCGGCCGCGTTCTCCCAGGTAAATCGTCGTACATTCTCATACCCTTTACGGCGCAGTTCCTGGCACAGGGCCGTGTCCTGGGTAAGGCGTTGGATCGCGGCCGCGATCTCCCCCACCTGCAATGGATTCACCAACAAGGCACTATCCCCGGCTACTTCGGGCAGAGAGCTACTGTTGGCGCATAACACGGGTGTGCCGAGGGCTTGCGCTTCCAGCACTGGGAAACCAAACCCTTCGTAGAGTGAGGGGAAGAGCAGGGCCGTTGCTCCGGCCAGGAGCCGGGTTTTGTCTTGGTCGGAGATGTAACCGGGGAGGTGGATGCGGCCGCGAACCTCTGCCGGTTGTCGTGCAATCGTGCGTAACAGATCATCAGCCAGCCAGCCCACCCGCCCTGCCAGCACCAGATGATGACTTACACCACTTTGGGCGTAAGCCTCTACCAGACGGGCGAGGTTTTTGCGGGGTTGGAGCGTACCGACGTAGAGGAAGTAGGGGAAGGAATTGTGAATTGTGAATTGTGAGTGGTAAATTGTGAATGAAGAAGGCTCACTGCTCACTGCTAACTGTTCACTGTTCACTGTCAATAGTTCACTTCCCCCCGGCAATCCCGGATAGACCACCGTTACCTTTTCCAGTGGTGTGGCATAGAACCGGTGCAGGTCATCTTTGGTGGCCTGGGAGTCGGCCAGGATGTGGTGGGCACGGCGGGCGTTGTGGCGGGTGCTCCAGTGCAGGTAAAGGCGTTGCGTTAGCGGGTGGGCCTGGGGAAAGTGATGGTAGCCGAGGTCGTGGATGGTGGCCAGGGCGCGGCCGCGAAACGTCAACGGTATCACATGGGCGGGCGTAAAAAACAGGTCTGGCGGCTGTTGCCGGAGTTCTCGCGCCAGCCGGATGTGGGTCCACAGGCGCGGGAAAGGGATGTTGACCATTGCCACATGGGGTGCAGAGGGAAACAAGTCGTCTGGGGGTGGTTGGTTGAAGTAGAGACGCAGGCGAAAATCAGTTTGGTGGGTTTGGGCGATGAGGGCGCGAACCAAGTACAGCGCGTAGGCTTCTGTGCCCGTGCGCTGAGTGGTGACAGCACGGCTGGCGTCTATTCCGAGGAGCATCGTCAATTGTAAATCCTACCGTTATGGATTGTCGGCGATTTCCAAAAACTCACGTGCTACCCAGCCCTGTTCACCATCTACCCGGCGCACTTTTACCCAGGTGTAGGTGCCATCAAAGACTGGTTCATCTTCGAGCAGGCTCAAAATTTCACCATCTTGCAGGCGGAAGACCGTATCGCCATTAACATTAGGTTCCGCACGAAGCCAGAGGCCAGAGGCGCCAGTGCCGGTTACGATGGCCGGAATGATGCGGGGTGTGATGGTGGGGGTTGGTAGAATTTCGTCCAGGGTAGGGGCGGGGGTGAAAGTGGGTGGGAACTGCTCAATGGCGTCATCCGCCGTGGGTGTGCCTGGGGTAACTTGCGGGTTACTGGCATCTTCTTCCACCAGTTCAGAGGTTGGTTCGGCGGTGGTACTTTCTTGTTGCTGGTTCAAGTACATAACACCGACAGCGCCCAACAGGAGCAAGACGGTCAGAACCAGGGTAACACTGGCCTGACGGAGCATGGCCTCTCGTTCCAATGTATAGAAACGAGCACCCCCACGGCGAATATTTTGATAGGTGTTGAGGGCCAGTAAGAGGCCAATGGCAATCAGAATAAAGGGTAAAACGTCGCGCATGAAAAACCAATCAACAGTGATCAAGGGTCAGAACCCGTGATCCTGGGTAAGGGTCAGGATTGAGCCAATGACGAGCGAATCTCTTGTTCGGTAATCGGCCCCAAACGGACAATGGTTACGGGGTCGGTAGTACAGTCTATGATGGTGGACGCGGCCGCGTGGTAGGCATGATAACCATTCACAATAGCGGCCACTCGTCCGGACAGGGCATCCCAAGCCATTTTGCCGGTGAGGGCAGGTGGCTCCCCGGAGCGGTTGGCACTGGTGGTAGCAATGGCCCCGCCTGCCCGGCGGATAATTTGGCGGGCGATGGTATGGGCGGGTAAACGCACAGCAATATTCTCATTGGGGGAGAGAAGATCTGGTAAAAATGGGTGACGTGGCACCACAATGGTCAGTGGGCCAGGCCAATAATGATGGATCAAGGCGGCCGCATTCTTAGGAATGGCGGCACAGACCTTGTGCAAATCAGGTATATCAGCCAATAAAATCGGTATTCCTTTGGTCGTATCCCGTTCTTTGGCGGCATAAAGGCGCATAATAGCATCTACATTCCAGGGATCACAACCAATACCGTAGACCGTATCCGTAGGAAAAGCAACTAATTCACCGGCCTGGAGCAAGGTGGCTACCTGGGTAATCGTTCGGGGTTTATCACCATCCAGAAATAAAGTTTGGGTCATAGCGGATTCAAGGGTTAATATACTGACTGGGTGAACGTTTAAAAATAACTTCCTGGTTTAGACCGGACAGGTTTCCGAAAAACTACCCGGTCTGAGGGGAACTTATTTTTGGACGATTACCAGGTATGGCCTCTATACTGTTTGCGGTCAGTTATTGCGCTTTTACAC
>JAGNBF010000055.1 GCA_018004935.1 Chloroflexota bacterium
ATTGGTGTATTGGTGTATTGGTGTATTGGTGTATTGGTGTATTGGTGTATTGGTGTATTGGTGTATTGGTGTATTGGTGTATTGGTGTATTGGTGTATTGGTGTATTGGTGTATTGGTGTATTGGTGAGTGTTCTGCACCATGAGGGTTATCTTAATTTGGTTGATAAATGTTGTCAATATTGATTCATTAATCAATGCATGATAAAATACCCCACATACCACCCCTAAGTAATCGTTCGTTTTTAACTTAGCGGTCTGGAGACTATACTGTTCGCGGTCAGTAGTTGCGCTTTTGTGCTGTGGCCGGTCTCCTGACCGAGCCACCAAACTGTGACCGCGCTGAGTATAGAGACTGGAGACTGACAAACCTTTAGTCTCCAGTCTCCCTGTAACCGTGAACTTGTTTCCAAACGATTACTAATAATCAATAACCAATAGACCAATACACCAATATACCCTATTTCCCATGCCCACCTTCCTCACCGCCGCCGAAGCGGCCGCAGAACTCGACATCTCTCTGCCCACGTTGTACGCCTACGTTAGCCGGGGGCTGATTCGCTCCGAGCCGGGTGATAATCAGCGGCGGACGCGCCGTTACCATGCCGAAGATGTGGCCCGGCTGAAGGAGCGACAGGCCAACCGGCGTGATCCGGGGCGGGTGGCGGAAACGGCTCTGCATTATGGCTCCCCCTTGCTGGAATCGGCCCTGACGTTGATTGACCAGGGGCGGCTGTATTACCGCGGCCGCGATGTCCTCACCCTCGCCCAATCCCACAGCCTGGAACAGGTGGCCGCCCTGTTGTGGGCCGACGATCTGACCGCTCCCCTCTTTCACCGGGCACAAACTCGTTTATCACCCTTGCTGGAACAACTGCGGCCGCAACTCCAACCCCTCGCCCCCATCGAACAGTTCCTGGCCTGGCTCCCCATCGCGGCCGCGAGCGATTTCGCCGCCTATGACCTCTCGCCCGATGGGGTGCGGCAGACGGGGGCACGTATTTTGGATGGGTTGGTAGGGCTGGCGACGGGGCAACCAGTGGGGGAAACTGGCATCGGCCCGGCGTTGCAACAGGCGTGGTTGCCAGAGGTGGGAAACGCGGCCGCGTGGCTCAATTCAGCCCTCATCCTCTGCGCCGATCATGAGTTAAACATCTCCGCTTTTACCGCCCGGTGTGTGGCTTCGGCGGGGGCGACGCCGTATGGCGTGGTACAGGCGGGGCTGGCGGCGTTGCAGGGGAGCAAACATGGTGGCTACACCGCTCGTGTCGAGGCGTTGTTCCGCGAGGTGCAGACCCCGGCGCAGGCCCAGGTGGTGCTGACCGGGCGGTTGCGTCGGGGGGAAGGTATCCCCGGGTTTCATCATCCGTTGTATGCGGAAGGGGACCCACGCGGCCGCGAACTGCTCCACCTCGCTCATCAGGCTAACCCCGACTCCCTGGCCCTGGCTCTGGCCCACACCATCCGCGACACAACTTTTTCCTTGTTGGGACACCATCCCACCCTGGATTTCGGCCTGGTGACGCTGTGCCAGACCCTCAACCTGCCCCCCGGAACGGCCATCACCCTCTTTGCCCTGGGGCGAACCGTCGGCTGGATCGGTCACGCCCTGGAACAATACGCCCGCGACGAACTCATTCGCCCTCGCGCCCGATATGTGGGGCCAGTAGCGGGTCAGCATTTCAGCTAGTCAGCTTGTCAGCCAGCGAAACCTCTAACCCGATATGCGTAACGAAGGGTTCGTAAAAATATAACTTCCTGGTTTAGACCTGACAGGTTTCCGAAAACCTGTCAGGTCTTGACGGAACTTAATCTTTTGCAGGCCCTTAAATCAGCCATTCTCAACTCGACATTGGTGGTGTTCGTTTCTGCCAGAGAACGCACAGCCTGGAAAGGCTGTGCTACGTCCAGAGGTCGCGTACAAATTCGGCAAAATCGAATTCTCAATTTGGCCTGAGCCTCTAAGAATGAGCATTGTTACGTCTGGCGTAATAAAATCAGGTGATGATCCAATCGTTCCGATGTAGGAACTGTTTGCAGGGAAGGTATTTATACAAGTGCCCAAACTTATTCCCACGCTCTGCGTGGGAATACCATCTGGGACGCTCTGCGTCCTACACGACGCAGAGCGTCGTAGGGAGCATTCCACGCAGAGCGTGGAACGAGTGCCTGTAGAGATACCAGGGAAGAATCCCAAAAGGGGAAAATCATGTCACGACCTGTTAATCAAATGCGCCCGGTTCATCCGGGGGAAATCCTGCGTGAAGAATATCTGGCCCACTTGGTCTGAGTGTGAATGCACTGGCCCTGGCCCTCGGTGTACCAGCAACACGTATCCATGAAATTGTCAAAGAACGCCGCACTGTTACCTAGGGCGATTGCATACTCACCAGAATGAACCCATCCCCCTACCCCCCTTCCCAAAATCGGGAAGGGGGAACCCACTCGGCGGGTAAAATCGGGGCAAAGCCCCGATTTTACCCGCCTTAAAAAACTCCCCGCCCCTGGGGGCGGGGTTGGGGGTGGGGGAAATCCGAATATGCAATCGCCCTGGCACTGTTACCCCTGACACTGCCGCCCGCCTGGCCAAGTACTTTGGTGGTGATGCGGCTTCCTGGCTGGCGTTACAGGCCATTTACGATCTTAAAACCTTGCCCACACGCCAGGAGATAGAGCAAAAAGTTCCTTCACGCGAACCAGCGGTTGCTTAAAAAAGGGGTTTTCGGGATTTCGTGGGGTACGGGCAACCCTTGTGGTTGCCCACCCTGAACAGGCACAAGATTACTCCTTTTATTGCTTAATCCATGATGGCTATGTACAATTATTTGTACAAATTTCAACCAGGAGACAGGTCTAATGGAAGCGATTAATTACACAGTTGTACGTCAGACATTGGCCCCCATTATGGATCGGGTATGTGATGATCACACCCCTATCATCATCACCCGGCAAAACAACCGCTCTGTGGTAATGATGTCCTTAGCCGATTACGAGGCGTTAGAGGAAACGGCTTATCTGTTGCGTAGTCCCAAGAATGCCAAACGGTTATTGGAATCCATTCTGGAACTGGAAAGTGGCGGGGGTACGGAGCGGAGTCTGGTCGAATGAGGCTTATATTCTCCGAAAATGGCTGGGAAGATTACCTTTATTGGCAAAAGACAGACAAAAAAATAGTGATTCGTATCAATGCGCTCATTAAGGAAATTCAACGGGATCCTTTTACCGGAACGGGCAAGCCAGAACCCCTTAAATATGGCCTGACCGGTTATTGGTCGCGGCGCATAGATAGCGAACATCGTATTGTTTACAAGGTGATAGGCGATGATTTGTTGATTGCCCAACTGCGCCATCATTATTAGTGGATTAGCCAAACCCAATGAATCTTCTCTTTCGCCCTGCCCGCCCTGAAGATGCGACCCAGGCTGTGCCGTTGATTTATAGCTCCGGCCCGGCGGCGTTTGAATATGTGTTTACCGATATGGTGCGGGGCAACGCGGCCGCGTTCCTTCACAGTGCCTTCAGCCAAAAACGGGGCGAATTCGGCTATGCCAATCACACCGTTGTGGAGGTAGATGGGCAAGTCGTGGGGATTGGGGCCACCTTTAGCGGCCGCGATAGTTTCCGGTTTGGGGTTGCGGCCGCACGGCAAATCCTGGCTTTTTATGGCCTGGTGCGCTGTTGGCGGGTCATCCGGCACGGGTTACAGGTGGAGAAAGTGGTGCAACTGCCCACCCCGGGGATGCACTACCTGGCGCACCTGGGGGTGGCTCCGGCCTGGCGCGGGCAAGGGATTGGGGCGCGGCTGATTGATTATTTTCTGCAACAGGGACAAGAGATGGGACGGAGTGCGGCCGCGCTCGATGTCGCCGTTACCAATCCCCGCGCCCAGGCGTTGTACGAACGGCTGGGTTTCATCGTAACCCAAGAACTCCCATCCAGCCTCAAAAACGAACATACCACCGTCGCCGCCCACCGGCGTATGGAAAAACAGATAATCCCCTAACCTGGATAAACCAGGATCAAAAAGACGTTACACAGAGGGTCACAGAGAAGGCAGAGAGGTTCACAGAGTTTTATGGCTTTCTCTGTGAACCTCTCTGCATTTTCTCCGTGTATCTCTGTGCAACTTCTTTCTTGAAATCGCACCTGTAACTGGCGCGGCCGCGTCTACGGCTAGCTCTGCTTATTTTACAAAACTGACTTCTTTGCAGAACATAGGTGTGTGTGGTGTGTGGTGCGTAAAATATTGAGGGTTAATTCTGTCCCTGTTCTGAGGAACGGGTAACAGGCGTTATAATTGCTTATCATACCACCCCATTACCCAAGAGGAACCAGCCATGAATATTGAACAAGCCAACCAGATTGCAGTCGAACGGATGATGACGGCGCGGCCGCAACTCACCACCATCGCGGCCGCACGCGACGTCATCCCCGGAATGCGCGACAACCTGCTCCTGCACGCCGGGCCACCCATCACCTGGGAACGCGCCTCTGGCCCCATGCGCGGCGCGATTGTCGGTGCGCTCATCTTTGAGGGCTTAGCCACCGATTGGGCCAGCGCCGAACAGCTCGTCACCTCTAATCAGATTGACCTGGAACCGTGCCACGAACACAACGCCGTCGGGCCGATGGCCGGGGTCACGTCCGCCTCAATGCAGGTGTACGTCATCGAAAACATCACCCACGGCAACAAAGCGTACTCCAACCTCAATGAAGGGTACGGCAAAGTCCTGCGTTACGGTGCGTACAGCCCCGAAGTCCTGGCTAAACTGCGCTGGATGAATGAGGTGATGGCCCCCACCCTGGCCGAGGCTCTCGCCATGATGAACGGTGGCCTGGACATCCGCGCCCTGCTGGCCGAAGCCCTGCACATGGGAGACGAAGGGCACAACCGCAACAAAGCTGGCTCCTTCATCTACGCCACCCGGCTGGCTCCCTTCATTGCCCGCACCAGCACCAGCAGTGAAGAGAAAAGCAAAATCCTGCAATTCCTGGGCGACAATGCCCTCAGCGTGTTGAACCCGGTTATGGCCGCCTGCAAAGCGATGGCCGACGCCGGGCATGGGGTTGAAGGCAGTACCATCATGTCTACAATGGCTCGTAATGGCACCGATTTGGGTATTCGTGTCAGTGGGATGGGCAATCGTTGGTTCACCGGCCCGGTCGGTACACCCGATGGCCTTTACTTTTCCGGCTTCACCGCCGCCGATGCCAGTGGCGACATTGGGGACAGCACAATCACGGAGACGGCGGGCATTGGCGCGTTTGCGATGGCGGCCGCGCCTGCTATCGTTACCTTCATCAGCGGCACACCCCAGGACGCCATCAACGCCACCCTGGAGATGTACGAAATCACCACCGCCGAACACACCGCCTTCACCATCCCCTCGCTCGATTTTCGCGGCACCCCCGTCGGGGTAGACATCCGCAAAGTGGTCGAACTGGGCATCACCCCCCGCATCAACACCGGCATCGCTCACAAGGATGCCGGGGTAGGACAGGTAGGCGCGGGTTTGGTGCGGCCGCCGATGAATGTGTTTGAAGATGCGTTGGTGGCGTTTGCCGAAAAATATCTCGAAGAATGAGTGTATACTTACCACGGTCATAAAGTGACATGTTGTTTGCGGCAACAGCCTGGGTAGGTTTAGGCTGAAGATCCATACCCCTTCGATCCCAGAGGGAACGAGGGAAAACCACGCCAAGAAAAGTTCCCCGCCCCTGGAGGCGGGGATAGGGGTGGGTGTCCACGGATACAGCCAACACGGCGATAAAGCGACACGCAGCAATTCTCAACTTGGCCTGAACGTCTAAAAGTGCCGAGGCCACCCGCCCGTAAAACGGGCCGGGCTACGGTTACGAAGGCCGTTGGCCTGCTGTTTTGGCCCGTAGGGCTTGGTATTGAATGGATAGCCTGTCGGTCAACTGGGCGTAGCACAGCCTTTCCAGGCTGTGCGGGAGTACGGCTCTACCTGAGCTTGTCGCAGGCAGAGCCGGGCTTCGGCAAGCTCAGCCCTCGAGGACGTGTATCGTTACGCCTATTTTTTGTGGTTCTTTCGGAATTCGCGGGGTAGGGCTATCTGTAGGGGCTGGCCTTGTGCCTGCCCCGCCGAGGGCAACCCTTGTGGTTGCCCCTACAGATGGTGTCAACCCCCTGAAATCCCGAAGACCCAGGGCGAACAGCCTGAAAGGCTGTTCTACGGGTGGGGCCATTTTCGAGCGTGCTCCTGGAGTCCAACGGTTTTAACCGTTGGCTAAATTGAGAATTGCTGTGCGACACGACGAAAAAATGTCGGATTATGCCCTTTGGCAGTATAACTACCAACTGGAGTTTAGAGCGAGAGGGGAGAGCAAGAGGAAATTACTCTGGAAAACCCTCTGGCTTTGGCTCTGGCTCTGAACTCAAGTAAGTAATCGTCCAAAAATAAGTTGGGTGGCACGGTCAGGAGACAGGCCACAGCAAAACGGGGAGTTATTCTTAGACGGTTACTAAGGGTTCGTAAAAATATAACTTCCCAGTTTAGACCTGACAGGTTTCCGGAAACCTGTCAGGTCTTGACGGAACTTAATCTTTTAGAGGCCCTAAGCCTGTGGCCTGAGCTTGTCGAAGGCGGTTGGTTGCGACAGGCTCAACCAACGTCACCCCACTTTATTGAGACGATACACTGAGTGGCACATATCGGGCGTGCCTGGCGGAGAATGTTATGTCTACTATCACTGGAAATGTATTGCTCCAGCAGGGCTGGCCGCAGGGTTCCATCATTGGCCTGGGATTAAAAGCGGCCCTGGCCCTGGAACAAAATGGTTATACCCATGAAACGGCTCTGGCTTTGCTGGATGAAGTGCGCCAGCACCCCACCCCCTTTGTGACTCATCCACAGGTGGGCGCATTGGCACAGGCCTGGCTGGCCATGAGTAATGTGCCCAATCCCATCCGCCCCACGGAATTAAGGAAACAACCATTGCCTTATCAGGCGTGGGGGAAGGAACTGGTAGAAGCGGGTGCCATTACGCAAATGGAAAATGCCGCCCGACTGCCCATCGCCCGTGCGGCCGCGCTCATGCCAGATGCCCATGTGGGTTATGGATTACCCATTGGCGGTGTGTTGGCGACCGAAAATAGTGTGATTCCCTATGCTGTTGGGGTAGACATCGCCTGCCGGATGCGCCTCTCAATAGTGGCCGCCTCACCTCACCTACTCGACCAGAAACGGGATAATTTCGAGAAGGCGTTGCTTAATAGCACCCGTTTTGGTGCGGGTGTGGGCTGGGAACGCGGCCGCAGAGCCGAACACGCGGTCATGGATGATCCGGCCTGGGGCCTGCTCCCCCTGCTTGGCCAGCTTAAAGGCACAGCGTATGAACAACTGGGCACGTCTGGCAGTGGCAACCATTTTGTTGAATGGGGTTCTCTCACTCTGGAGCAGGACGCCCCTGACCTGGGACTCACAAAAGGGCGTTATCTGGCGCTGTTATCCCATAGCGGTTCACGGGGAACCGGGGCACGGATAGCCGAGTATTACACCAAAGTCGCCATGGAACGCCATGCCCATCTCGATGGTAATGTGAAACATCTGGCCTGGCTGGATTTGGACCGGGAAGAGGGGGCCGCCTATTGGCTGGCCATGGAGTTGGCAGGGAAATACGCGGCGGCCAATCATTTTATTATTCACGAACGTGTCCTCGCGGCCGCGGGCGTCGAAACCCTTGCCGTTGTGGAAAATCATCACAATTTTGCCTGGCGCGAGCACCTGCCCGATGGCTCAGAAGTGATTGTGCATCGCAAAGGAGCTACCCCGGCTGGCAAAGGTGTGTTGGGTGTCATCCCCGGCTCTATGGGTGATCCGGGCTATGTCGTGCGAGGGTTGGGCAATAGTGCTTCTATCAATTCCGCCGCGCATGGGGCCGGTCGCCGGATGAGCCGCTCCGAAGCATTCGCCAAAATAGACGCGGATCAGATGGCGCGTTACCTGAAAAAGCACAACATTATTTTGTTAGGGGGTAGTCTGGACGAATCACCCCAGGCGTACAAACCGATCAAAACGGTAATGGCCGCCCAATCTGATTTGGTGGAAGCAGTGGCTGAATTTATGCCCCGCATCGTGCGGATGGATCAGGGTGGGAAGCCGCACCGGACGCGGAAGTGAGTCTGAGCCATGCCGAATGGATTGATTGACCCTTATTGTTGACCCCCATGTCAAGACCACGATAAGCCAAAACTAAGTAATCGTCCAAGAATAAGTTCCGCGCAGACCTGACAGGTTTCCGAAAACGTGTCAGGTCTAAACCGGGAAGTTATTTTTAGATGTTCACTAAGGTGGAACAAGGGGACGATAAACAACGGTTTCAGCGGCCAAAGTACAGTTGAGCCGGAAATTATTTTAAGTCTTTGGGAATTCAGGGGGTTGACAGCAAATGTACGGGCTGGCCTTGTGCCTGTCCCGTGTGGGGCAACCACACGGGTTGCCCGTACCCCACGAAATCCCCAAGAACCATTATTTTTAGAGGTTCACTCACATTTCCCCATGTTTTTCGTGGCGACGGAAAAAGATGGAGGGAATGGCGATACCGGCGGCTAAAGCGCCTAAAATCAGGCCGGTTTTGATCATGTTGGTGATCATGGAGAGGAGTAGGCGTTCAGGCAGGGGCGCGGCCGCAACGTTGAGCACTTCCGCCAATTGCAATAAGCCAATCATCGCCCCAAAGGCAAAAGTCCCCGGAACCATAGGAATAACCCCACAAATGGTAAAGGTGGGGGTAGGAATGCGTAACCGTCGAGCCAACAGTTCACCCAATACCCCCACGGCCAACGCACCGATGAAGGTGGATGCCTCCACGGTGCTGATTCCCTCCCAGCCTGCATTTAACACGGCCGTGCGTACGGCGTGCCCCATAGCCCCACACAAAACACACCCCCATAAAGTACGGGGGGGCACGTTAAACAATAACGCAAACCCCAACGCGGCCGCGCCAGACCAAAAAGCATCTAGCCAAATGGAGTCCAGGGGGGGAAATCCTTGCCACAAATTTGTCACCCCCGCTATACCCAGGGCGATGGCTAACCCCAAGGCAATCCCCAGCGAGATAAGCCCCCCATTGATCCCTCGGATGATTCCGGTGACAGTATGTCCTTTCAGTAAATCTTCACTGGCATTTACCAGTTGCACCCCGGGAACCAGCAACAAAACACTGGCCGCCAGGGCTATTTGCGGCATGGTACTCCAGGCAAATAACGTAGCCGTAGAAGCCAACAACCCGGCCACGAATGCCGTCAGCACCACATTCAACAAAGCATTGGTCTGGCGATGGGTTAACATCTGCCGAACAGCCATGGCAACCGCGGCCGCGACCCATGTCACCGCAAAAACCGGCCAATCCCCACCAAATAGGCGGCTAAACCCGGCACAGGCCAGCCCAACCAACACCACCACCAGCCAACGGGGATACGCAGGCGGCCGCGTGGTAATCTCTTCCAACGCCGCCCGCACCCCCATTCGATCCAATTCTCCCCGGTTCACCTGGCGGCTTAGCCGATTTACCACCGCAACTGCCGTCAAATTCACCCCCCCAAAACGAACCACTCGCCGCACTTTGGTACGAAACGCCAGCCCACTGCTTGTCGTCGCAATAATGGCATTCGGCGATATAAGAATATCGAGCCAGTTGCATCCCAGCCCCGTACCCAACCGATGAACGGTTTCCTCAACTCTGGCCGTCTCAGCCCCGTTCTGTAATAACACCTGTCCGGCCCACAAAGCCAGGTCAATCACATCCCGCAACTCTTCGGGAGGAAGTTCGGGTTTATCTTCATTTACCATAAGCATAATGTATCCATTCAGGTGTCAGAACTCATGCCCACGCTTTTGTAGTGTAAGCGTTCAGTTACCCCACCTGATCTCAATCTTAGCCCCATAGCCCCAAGAAGGGCAAGGGGAGAGATCGCGATTGCAGACTCGGAGTTCCCCCACCCCCAACCCCGCCCCCAGGGGCGGGGAGTTTTTTAAGGCGGGCAAAATCGAGGGCTTCGCCCTCCGATTTTGCCCGCCAAGCGGGTTCCCCCTTCCCGATTTCGGGAATCGTCAGGGGGATGGGTTCATTTGGGTGAGTAGGCAATCGCCCTGGCAAGGGGAGAGCACGCGATTGCAGACTCGGAGTTCCCCCACCCCCAAGTTTTTTAAGGCGGGTTCCCCCTTCCCGATTTCGGGAATCGTCAGGGGGATGGGTTTCCCGAATGCGCCCCAAAACCGCTCACTGCTCTCCCCCCAAATCAGATACAATTTACCCATGCTGTTAATCCTGACGCACGAGAATGCCGATTTTGATGCGGTGGCTTCCCAGTTAGCGGCCCACAAGTTGTACCCCAACGGGGTGCCGCTCTTGTCGCGGCGTGTAAACCGGAATGTAAATCAGTTTATTAGCCTGCACCGGGGGGCGTTGCCTTTTGTGCGGCCGCAAGAATGGCGACGTAAACATATCGAACGGGTTCTCCTGGTAGATAGCCAGTCTATTCCCACGGTACGGGGTATTCGCGGCCGCGAATCAGTTCAGGTGATTGATCACCACATCGGCCATAAAGAAAAAACGGGCTGGCAGTACCATATCGAAGCCCTGGGGGCAACCGTCACCATTTTAGTAGAGCAGATCAAAGAGGCCGGGTTAAGCCTCACCCCCATTGAGGCCACACTACTCCTATTGGGGGTGTATGAAGACACCGGCTCCCTGACCTATGACACAACCACAGCGCGAGATGGGTACGCGGCCGCGTGGCTTCTAGAGCAAGGGGCACAACTCCACATTGCCCGGCAGTTCCTCAACATTCCGCTCACCCCAGATCAGCAGGCGGTATACGAACAGCTTCACCGGTCTACCCAATGGTTCACCATTCACGAACAGGCTATTGCCATCGCTACCGCCATTGCCCCCCCCGACTTTGCCGAAGAAATTTCCTCCATCACCCACCGCCTCCGTGATGCCCTGGCCGCCACGGGTCTCATCGTTCTGGTGCAACTCAAACATCACGTCCAGATGGTTGCTCGCAGTAGCCATGAGGCAGTAGATGTGGCCCTACTGGCCAAAACCCTCGGCGGGGGAGGGCATAGTCGCGCTTCAGCGGCAATGCTTCCAGAACAAACCGTGGAGCAGGTCAAAGCGCACATCGTCCATCTGTTACCCCAAACTATCAAACCGGCAACCCGCGTCAGCCACATCATGTCTTACCGGGTGCAAACCTTGCCCCTCACCGCCACCGTGCGTGATGCCTACGCCCAAATGCAACGGACCGGCCATGAAGGCTTCCCGGTAATAGATAGTGGCCAGCATATCGTGGGGCTGGTGACACGCCGGGCGATTGACCGGGCGATGAGTCACCGGCTAGAGAAATATACTCTGGACAAGGTGATGAAGAGCGGCCGCGTCACAGTGCGCCCGAATGATTCTGTTGCTCACTTGCAACGACTCATGATGGACGCCGACTGGGGGCAGATTCCTGTTGTGAATGAACAAGATCATCTCATCGGCATTGTTACCCGCACCGATCTGTTACGCCTGCTCACCCGCCTGCCGCACGAAGAAATAGCCCCCTCGTGGCGAGAACAACTGGCCCGTTACCTCGCACCGGCTTTATGGAACATGGTGCAAGTAATCAGCGACGCGGCCGCGGGTCTAAACTTGCCGCTCTATTTTGTTGGTGGTCTGGTACGGGACTTCCTGCTCAACAAACCCATCAGCGATGTAGACATGGTGGTAGAAGGGGATGCGATTACCCTGGCCCAATATCTGCAAAAACAGTTTGGTGGTGACTTACACACCCACGAACGGTTCGGCACCGCCACCTGGGGGCTTACACCAGAGGTGTGGGCCGGAACATGGGGAGAACAAGCTACCACCAACGGGGAACAGTCAAAGGTTGCCCCGTCTCTTCCGGCTTCCATAGATTTTGTCACCGCCCGCAGTGAATTCTACGAACAACCCTCCGCTTTGCCCGAAGTGGCCCGGGGTTCTATCAAACTCGATTTACATCGGCGCGACTTTACCATCAACACCCTGGCTATTCGTCTGGATGGGGCACATCTGGGCGAATTACTGGACTTCTATGGCGGTCAACGGGATTTACAGGACGGGATCATCCGGGTTTTGCATAGCCTCAGCTTCATAGATGATCCCACCCGCATATTACGGGCCGTGCGTTTTGAACAACGGTTGGGGTTTAACATTGAACCACGTACCCTGGAACTGGTCGCGGCCGCGTTACCCATGTTAGATCGTGTCTCTGGCGAACGCATTCGTCACGAAATCGAACACAGCCTGCGGGAAGCAGATCCCAGCAAACTTCTTCAGCGGTTAGATCAGCTAGACATCCTGGCCCAACTTCACCCACAACTTACCTGGAAACCGGAACTTGTTACCGCTTTTACCTGTCTGGATGAATGCCTGCGCCAATCGGCCTGGCAAGAAACACTCCAGGGAGACACCCGTGCCCCTCTCTACTTCATTACCTGGCTGGCCTTGTTTCCCCGCGAGGTTCAGCAGGCAGTCACCAGCCGCATTCGCGCCCGCCAGAGTACCCAGGAAGATATTCTGGCCGTAATGACTATTTTGCAGACGCTGGCGGCCTTGCCCCCAGATGTTTTGCCCGGAACCGTGGAAAAGGTATTGCGGCCGCATCAAAAACGACCCCGTGTTTTCCTGGTTGCCCTTGCCCTCACCCCAGATCCCCGCCTCGTAAGTTACTTACATGACTACTTCTTCCACTACCGTCACAGCAAAACCACCATCACCGGCCATACCCTCCGCCAGATGGGCCTCAAACCCGGTCCCCACTACGCCACCATCCTCGATGGCCTCTTAGCCGCCAGGCTCAACCACCACCTCATCACCCCCGACGACGAATACACCTGGCTCACACATTGGTTAGCGGCAAACGATCTCGAAGGAACAGAAAACCCCCACCCCTAACCCCGTCCCCAGGGGCGGGGAACTTTCTCATGTGTCGGGCTTCCTTCGCGCTGGAAGCACTGGTTAAATTAATCAAAAAGTGGACTTTTTGCCGTAGGCTCAATCATTATTCGGATATTAAGGTTTTGTGGCTAATTTTTTTGTACAATGTAGTACTTGAGTACCAAAGGGCGCTTATTCCCGGTTGCCTGTTGAACCAAGAAGTGTGCGGTTGCTGTTACCGGGTTACTTACCTTTGTTCACCGTACACACAACATGTCAACCGAAAAGGAATATAAATGAAAAAACCACCTTTATTCTCCCTAACCCGTTTATTGTTTTTTCTCGTTTTAGTCCTGGCCTTGTGCGGCATTCTCTGGCTTAGCCAGGGAGCAAACTCACCAGTTTATGCGGCTCCCTGCTCCGGCACCGACATCACGGGCACCATTTTCCGTGATTACAATGCCGACGGCACACGGGATAGCGGTGAAGATGGCATTGCCAACATCACCATCAACGCCTACAACGCCGCCGGAGCCATCGTAGATAGTTGCGAATCTCTGGCCAATGGCACATACGGTCTGAATGTCCCTGCGGCAACACCAGTACGTCTGGAAGTTGCCACCCTGCCCGCCTATTTACAACCTGGAGCCGCCGGGGCAGATTCAGAAACCACCGTTACTTTTGTTACCAGCCCGGCCAGCGGTATTGACATCAGCCTCAACAATCCAGGTGAATATTGCCAGGCCAACCCCAATATGGTCACCACTTGCTTTGTAGAAGGGGATCAATCGGGCACTGATGATGTCATCGTAGCCATACCTTATAATGCCTCGGGCACAGGGAGCAATATTTATCTGGCTCAGGCCAACGAAGTGGGCACAGTCTGGGGGTTAGCCCATCAGCGCACGAGCGGTTCTGTTTTTGCTTCCTCATATGCCAAGCGTCAGGCAGGTTACGGCCCAGGGGGCATTGGGGCAATTTATGAAATTAATGCGGGGGGCGCAGTCAGCACCCTGATTGATTTTGGCGCTTTGGCTGGCACGGATACCCATTCCCTACCCTATGATCTGGATAACGGCAGTGGGGCCAATGCCTATCCCAGTGCCACCAGTCCTTATGCGTTGGTAGGTAAAACCGCCTTCGGCAATATGGAAATCTCGGAAGATGAAACAACACTGTATGTGATCAACCTGTTTGATCGCAGTTTGTACAGTATCAACATTGATACCCCCGTTATCACAAACCTGGGGGTAGTACCGGATCCCGGGTGTGTGAATGGGGTAGCCCGCCCCTTTGCTATGGAAGTTAAAGATGGCCTGCTCTATATCGGGGGCGTCTGTACCGCAGAAGCCCCCACCGGAACCGCGGCCAATCTGCAAGCCTACGTTTACACCTATGATCCTTCGGGTGGGTATGGGGCCACTCCGGTTCTGCAATTTCCGCTTAATTACCCCCGTGGCTGTGGTGACATCGATCCCACCTATACCATTGATGGGAGTGCTCCCATCACCTGCCGCACGCTTACGAATGATCTGTCCCAGGGCGCACCTGGCTCAGGGCAAGGCAGTCTCGCCGACTGGAAACCCTGGCGTGACACCTGGCCGGATCCTGAAACCAGCGCTGGGGGCAATAGTGGTTATACGGGGGGTTATTTTGGTTATTCCCAGCCCATGCTGACCAATATTGTTTTTGATGGTAATGACATGATTCTAGGATTTCGGGATCGTATGGGGGACCAGACGGGCTGGAATGACCTTGCCCCGTCTCATGCCGATTTTCCCAGTGATAACCTTTTCACTATTCCGGCAGGGGATATTCTGCGGGCCAATCCCAATGGCTCCGGGGGGTGGACCCTCGAAAACAATGGCGCTTCTAACCCTGGTGGTATCTTTGGCCCTTCCGCCGGTGACAATAACCAACAAGGCCCCAGCAATGGTGAATATTATTTTGGTGACTTCTTCTGGGATAATCCTGGAGGGCATGATGAAATCACGATGGGCGGCGTGGCCCAACTGCCTGGGGCACCAGAAATTGTGACTACGGCGATGGATCCGCTCCAATTAGAATCGGCGGGGCTGATCTGGCTCGATAATAGTACCGGGCAAAACAACGATCAGTATGAAATATATGGCCCTACAGCGACTGCGGCTTTTGGCAAAGCCAACGGGCTGGGGGATCTGGAGCTTATCTGTGATGCCGCACCTCTGGAAATCGGCAACCGGGTGTGGGGAGATAACAACGGCAATGGTATCCAGGATCCCGGCGAACCGGCGATCAATGGGGTAACAGTGAACCTTTACCGGAATAATGGTAATGGAACCTACACCCTGGTAGGGACAACGCTGACCAGTGGCAATGGGCAATTCATTTTTAATGATGCCAATGTAATATTGAATGGTGCCGCTGGTGTCGCCCCGAATACTGGTTATGTTATTCGTATTGATAATCTATTGCCTATTCTGGGCGCGGGTTACACGCATGTTTCTCCGGCCAATCAGGGAACCGTAGATATACGGGATACGGATGCGGTGAATGGGGATGTGATGAATGCCGGGTTGAACCGCCCAGAGATTGTCATAGCGACGCAAGGGGCGGGGTTTAACAATCATTCTTATGATTTTGGGTTTAATGCTGTACCGACGGCTATCAGTTTACAGAGTGGGGGGGTAATAAAATCGTTGGGCATCGCGGCCGCGATCATTGCCACTCTCTCCGTCCTCAGCTTTGCCACCCTTATCATCCTGCGTCGCCGCCCTACCGCCTGACACTCCTTCCCTCAATCTACTCGCTAATCTCTAACCGCCCGGTCTTTAACCGGGTGGTTTTTTGTTCCGGCTCTGCCAAAGGTGCCACTACTTCCTACGAAAATGTAGGACAATTGGGCAAAGGGGGTGTTTCATTTCGGTTGAGGTAACTGTTCAGTCGTGTAAATTTAGCCGCCAGACCCGCCCGGCCGTAAACGACCGGGCTATGGTTACAAAGGCCGCTGGCCTGGGGTTTTAGCCCGTAGGGCTTCGTAAATTTAGCCCGGTGGTTTGACCACCAGACGGGATAACTGAACGCTTACGTTCAATAATTAATGATTCGTATCTATACAGCCCCTCACCCTAACCCTCTCCCCAGGGAGAGGGTTAGGGTGAGGGGCTGGGGTGAGGGTCAGCGGTTTCACCTTCTCATTCCACACTCGGCGTCGTGGAAGACGCCAGCCGTCCCAGAGGGAATTCCCACGCCGAGCGTGGGAATACGTTGTGAAGGGCGGGGTTAGGGGTGGGGGTGGCCTCAGATAAACCCCACGCGGCAATAAAGTGACACAGCGACAGGGCGAAAAAATGTCAGATTATGCCCTTTGGCAATATATTATTTTCCTCAACAAAACTTCTTCTCTCATCCTAAAAATATCAGGGGTGTGTTCATTACAACCTTTTTCCAACCCTATACAGGACTATGGTACTAGTAGAGCCAATTTTATTTAGCCTATAATCAATACACTCGTAATGCAAAAATAGACGTTGCTCTCTTGCATTAATTTCTCGTGTCAAATAGATAGTTTATTCACTATTCATATGCAATCCGGCCAGACTAACTTAAAGTCTAGCCGTCACATGACATAAATCTTTCTGATCCTGACGTTATCGCTGTTTCAAGGACGGATCAGCTTCATTTCGCGATTAATCGCACATCTTTAAGGTTCCCATTAAGGGGTGTTGTCCAGACAAAGGGGTAAATTATGTTTTTTTCTTCATCTTTGGGTCGTAAACCATTCGCATCTCTTTTACAACGTATCGGTCAATTATTTGTTCTGGCTCTCTTCATGCTTTTATTGACGCATCAACCCTTAGCCCTTTCGGCGGGGCCACTTGCAGGCACGATTAGTGGCAATGTCTTTCGCGATTATGATGCCGATGGGGGAGATGATGGCCCTGCCGAACCCGGTCTGGGGGGAGTGCTTGTCACGGCTACCGACAACGCCGGTAACATACAGACAGCGACAACCGCTACCGATGGCTCTTACACGATTCCCCTCCTACCAGGGAATTCAGCCCGGGTAGAATTTACGTTGCCGGATAGTCTGCGCCTTCAGGCAGGGCCGGTCAACGGGGCCTTGGCTGGCTCAACGGTGCAGTTTGTAGACATCTCAGCGGGAAATGTAAGCAATGTGAATGTTGGCTTCTATAGCCCCTCTGACTATTGTCAGGCGAACCCGGATCTGGTGACAAACTGTTATGTGCAGGGGGATCAGACAGGTGTGGGCACAGTCATTGTGGCGCAACCCTATACGGCCAATCAAAATACAAATACCCTGGATGATGATCAATCTGTGGCCAATCAGGTGGGGACGACATATGGTCTGGCTTATATGCGTAGTAGTGGGACATTGTTCGCGGCCGCGTTCACTAAACGCAACGCCGGTTATGGCCCCACCCTCGCGGGCAATCCTTACTCCGATGGTACCGGCATCATCTACCGCATCACCTATGGCGGGGCAAACGATGGCACCCCCTTCCTTGACCTGGACGTTCTCTTTGGCAATAGCAGTCAAACTGGCCTCAACCCTCATACTAACTACCTGCCCGCCAATGGCGACGCCGACTTCGACCTCGGAGCTTACGCGGCCGTCGGCAAAGTCGCCTTCGGTGATATGGATATGTCCCCCGATGAAAGTACCCTGTACATCATCAATCTGGCGGACCGCCACCTGTATGAAATTCCAGTAGGAGCGGGGGTTACTCCCCCCACCCAGGCCAGCCAGGTGCGTCACACACCCGTTCCTGATCCTGGCTGTGTCAATGGGGTAGCCCGTCCCTTTGGTTTGGCCGTTCACAATGGCTTCGTTTACGTTGGTGGCGTCTGTACAGCCGAAAAAGTGGGCGGCACGGCCGCCGATCTCCTGGCTTACGTCTACCAATTTGACCCCCTCACCGGAACCTATAGCAGTGAACCGGTTTTGCAAAGCCCACTTAATTATGTACGCGGTTGTAGTGACATCTGGACGGCCTATCCCTATTATTGCCGGGATGGCATTGCTGGCCTGCTGGCCGAATGGCAACCCTGGCGCGACGCCCTGGATACCACCTACCCCGCCGGTTACGATG
Organism: Chloroflexota bacterium; assembly: GCA_018004935.1. Classification (GTDB taxonomy): domain Bacteria; phylum Chloroflexota; class Anaerolineae; order Promineifilales; family Promineifilaceae; genus Trichofilum. The sequence continues at coordinate 18,025 of JAGNBF010000055.1, forward strand.
CCGGGTTTATCGCCCAACCCCAGCCCATTCTCAGTGATATCGAATTTGTCGGTGAGGATATGGTTCTCGCCTTTCGTGATCGGTTTGGTGATCAAATGGGCAATTATGATCCCGGCCCCACAGAAGCCTTCCCCCCAGGTGGTAATAACATCATTATGCTCCCGGCCGGTGATATTTTACGCGCCAGCCCCAACCCTTCGGAAACCGGCCATTGGGTAATTGAAAAGGCTGGACAATCCGTCCCGCCCGGTAGCTTTGGCCCTTCGGCCGGAGCCAACAACGAACAAGGCCCAGGGGGAGGGGAGTTTTACTACCAGGACAATCTGGGCGGCTCCCATGATGAACTCATCTTTGGCGGTCTGGCTCAAGTTCCATCCAACCCGGAGATCTCGATGACCGCCTTTGACCCCTGGGATGTATTCACCGGGGGCACGATCCAGTTAAGTAATACAACCGGCGGCCGCGTGCGTGGTTATGAAATTTATGCGACAGGTGATTTCCAAAAAGCCAACGGCTTAGGAGATCTGGAAGCCATCTGCGCGGCCGCGCCGCTAGAAATCGGTAATCGGGTCTGGATTGACACCAACAACAATGGTCGCCAGGATCCTGACGAAAGCGGCCGCGCCAACGTCACCATTCAGTTATACAGTAACGCCGGTACCCTATTAGACACCGTCACCACCGATACCAACGGATTATGGCGCTTCACCACCACCGATGGTCTCCAACCCGCCACCGCCTACTACCTCATCATCGATCCCACCGAATTTATTGCCGGGGGTGATCTCTTCGGTTACTCCGCCACCACTCACCACAGCACCACCGATCCCATAGATAACAACGCCCAGGCCATCACCACCAACGCCCTCGGCGCCCGCACCGGTATGCTCTACACCACCGGCCCCGTCGGGGCCAACGATCACACCCTTGACTTCGGCTTCACCCCCCTTGTCAGCCTGGGAGATTTCCTCTGGAACGACAAAAACAACGATGGTTTATATGACCTGCCTGTACGTCTTGGCGATACCGTCTGGTACGATCTGAATGCGAATGGCCTACAAGACAGCGGCGAAACCGGCGTCTCCGGTGTAATCGTTGCCTTACATCAGGCAACCGATGCCAACTGTAGCGTCCCCCCCCTCTCCCTGACCCATACCGGTGTAGATGGACGTTACCTCTTTGATAACTTACCCCCCGGCAACTACTTCGTCTGTTTTGATCTCCTCACCATTCCCCCAGGTTATAGCGTCACCACCAGCAATGTAGGCGGTGACGACACCATTGACTCCGATGCCAATACCGTCTCTGGGCAAACAGCCGCCACCGGGGCCTTAACCGCCGGGCAACAAAACCTCACCCTGGATATGGGGCTAACCGCTACCGGCGTCGTCTCCGTAGGTGATCGCGTCTGGTACGATCTCAATCGGGACGGTATCCAGGATGCCAGCGAAACAACCGGCGTTCCTGGCATTCGTGTAGAACTGTACCGCAATGGCGAAACTTGTGCGGTCAGCACTCCCAGTGCCAGCACCTACACCAACCAGACCGGCTATTATCAATTTGCCGGTCTGACACCGGGTAACTACTTCGTCTGTTTTGATCAAGGCAGTCTGCCCGCCGGGTACGAAATCACCAGCCAAAACCAGGGCGGTGACGACAGCCGCGACTCCGATGCAGACACCACCACAGGCGTCACCGCTTCTACCGGGGCACTGATTGCCGGACAAAGCAACATGACCCTGGATATGGGTATCCGGGCGACCAATGCCACCACCAACAGCCTCGGCGACCGGGTCTGGTTTGATCGCAACCAGGATGGCGACCAGGATGGGGGTACAGAGCCGGGTGTCGCAGGGGTGACCGTTTCGCTCCATCCGGCAGGCGGCAGTTGCGCGGACATACCACTAGCCGTTACCAGTACCAACAACCAGGGCAACTACCTGTTCACCGGTTTACCCGATGGCAGTTACTTTGTCTGCTTTGACCTGGACACCATCCCCACCAGCACCCAGGTTACACCCATTAATCAGGGGGGTGATGGCACCCAAGACTCTGATGCCAACAGTACCACCGGCCAGACAGTTTCAGTGGCTGTTGCCGGGGGCATGAGCAATCTGACGTTGGACATGGGGCTGATTGTTGCCGCCACCGTCACTGTCGGTGATCGAGTCTGGTATGATACGAATCGAGATGGTATACAGGATAGCAATGAAAACCAGGGTGTCTCAGGTATCACCGTTGCCCTACAGCCTGATGGTGCCACCTGTACTGACACACCTCTGGCAACCACCAGCACCGATAACACCGGTTACTATCTGTTCGCCGGTCTGACGCCAGGGAACTATTTTGTCTGTTTCAATCTGGCGACTTTACCCGCCGGGTATCAAGTTACCAGCCAAAACCAAGGGGGTAACGATGCCCTGGATTCGGATGCCAGTGCCGTAGACGGAGCCACCGCGCCCACAGGAAATCTGACAGCCGGGCAGGTCAACCTGACGCTCGACATGGGTATTCGGGCCACCAATGCCACAACCAACAGCCTGGGCGACCGGGTCTGGTATGATCGGGACCGGGATGGGGTACAGGATGCTAACGAAGGGGGAACACACCGGGTACAAGTAACGTTACACCGTTCTACCGATGCCAATTGCAGTGCCACTCCCTTAGCCACTACTACAACCAACGAATTGGGCCTCTATCTCTTCAGTGGCCTGCCCGATGGCAGTTATTTCGTCTGTTTTGATCTGACTACCTTACCGGGTGGGTTTGCTGTCACCACACAAGGGGCAGGTCCCGGCTCTGGTACGGCCACAGACTCAGATGCGAATACCACAAGCGGCCAAACACCAACGGTGGCGCTGGCGGGTGGGGTCACGAATACGGATCTGGATATGGGTATTCGTTTGAGCAATGCCGGGGTTGTAGCCGTAGGCGACCGGGTATGGCTGGATAGTGATCGGGACAACGTACAAGATGTGGGGGAACTGGGTGTGCCGGGTATCCGGGTAGATTTACATACGGGAGCGCCAACTTGCGGCACCACTGCACCCTTCGCGACCACGGTAACGGACGCTCAGGGGTATTATCTGTTCACCAATCTGCCTGGTAACACCTACCGTGTCTGCTTCCGTCTGCCTGTGCCAACGGGCTTCCAGATTGTAACGATTGACGTGGGTGGAGATGACCGGGTGGACTCGGATGCCGTCATAGCCACGGGTCTATCGAACACAACTGGGGCTTTGGCCTTGGGGCAGGCGGATTTGACGCTGGACATGGGGATTCAGTCACCCGCGGCCGCAACGGTAAGCATCGGTAACTTTGTCTGGTACGATCAGGACAACGATGGTATTCAGGATGCCGCTGAGCCAGGCGTACCCAATGTAAACGTAACCTTATTCAACAGTACCGCGCGGCCGCTGGCCACCACCACCACCGATAACACCGGGGCTTACCTCTTCACCGGGTTACCCGCCGGTAGTTACTACGTCGTCTTCAACCTCAACACCATCCCCACCGGCTTCCGACCCACCATACCCGGAACGGGCATTGGTTCCGGCTCCGCCACCGATTCTGACGCCAACCCACGCACTGGCCGCACCAACCTGATTACCCTCATCGCACCGGGATCCAATCTAGACCTGGATATGGGCATTACCGCGCTCACCGTCCGGGTAGGGGATTTGGGTTGGCTGGATAGTAACCGTGACGGCCTGCAAGATAGCACCGAATTGGGCGTGCCAGGTATCCAGGTGGAGTTATACACCAGTGGTGAAGTATGCCGCTGGACTGATGTCTGGACTCATGCCGGAACTCAAGACGAATGGGAATATGGTTCGCCCACCTATTTCACCGCCGTGGCCACTTTTGCGGGCAGTTGTAACAGTGGCTCATTCTGTTGGGGCACAGACCTGAACAACAGTTATAACAACACAGGGAATCAAGATCTGTACTCCCCGGTTATTCCTATTCCGGTCGGGGCTACGGCACCAATTACCGTACGCTGGGCACGGGCCTACTCTCTTTCCAATGCCGGAGACACCGTGCAAGGGTTCTATCGCTGTAATGGTGGTGCCTGGACAGCCCTCGCGGCCGCGAACGCCGGAGCCGCCAACGTGGCCTGGGGTTTCCAAAATTCCGGGGCCACCTGCGCCCCCGGGCAAAATTTGGAACTCCGCTTCAACCTCACCTCCGATGCCGCCGGGGGAGCCAACAACGCCGGTTTTTACATTGATGACATCACCATTTTCGATACCCTGGGAACCATCTACAACACCGACTTTGAACCAGCCTCTCCCACCAGGAGTTACACCGACAGCAATGGTGCCTACCTGTTCACGGATCAGGCTCCGGGCAACTACTTCACCTGCTTCGCGGTTAATACACGCCCCAGTAATACCGAAATCACGACGCAAAACGCCGGGGGCAACGACACCCTGGACTCCGATGCCAATACACTTACCGGCGTCACCGCCAACACCGGTCTCCTCACTGGGGGTCAGGCCGACCTGACCCTGGATATAGGGGTGCGGACAACGACGGCCAATCAGGTCAGCGTAGGCGACTATGTCTGGTATGACCAAAATGCCAACGGTTTGCAAGAAGCCAATGAAGCAGGTGTGACCGGGGTCAAAGTTACCCTGTTTGAAACCACCAATAGCCGCCCCATTGCCACCACGACCACCAACTCCCTGGGGCTGTACCTCTTCAATGGGCTACCAGCCGGTAACTATTACGTCATTTTCGATCTGTCCACCTTACCCGTTGGTTATGTTCCCACCACCGCCAACGTGGGAGGCAACGATGCCATTGATTCAGATGCCGCCGTGACCACCGGTCAGACAGCGGCAACCGGGGCAATTGCCGCTCCAGGAAGTAACCTTACTCTGGATATGGGCATTATTCCGGCAGGAAATGTGCGTGTGGGCGACCGAGTCTGGCAGGATCAGGACCAGGATGGCCGCCAGGACGAGGCCGAACCGGGTGTGCCCGGGGTGACGGTCTATCTGCATAGCCAGAGCCAGAGCGACAGTTGTGCCGATACACCTCTGGGAAGCAGTATCACCAATCAATATGGATATTACCTGTTTGCCAACCTGGCACCGGGTAACTACTTTGTCTGTTTTGATCTGGACAGTCTGCCCGGCGGGTATCAGGTAACAGCGGCTGACACGGAAGCCGATGATGCTCTGGACAGCGACGCCAATCCTGTGACGGGCCGCACGGCTCCCACAGGTAGCCTCACCAATGGCCGCTTCGATCTGACATTGGATATGGGTATCTATAATACGGGCAATGTCACCATAGGGGACACCGTCTGGTATGATGGCAATAACAATGGTCTGCAAGATATTGGCGAAGGGGGTGTAGAGGGGGTACGGGTAGAACTGTACCGTAATGGGCAGATTTGCGGCCGCGACTTCCCTCTCGCCGTCACCAGTACAGCCAACAATGGGTCCTACCTCTTCACCAACCTGCCCACCGGGAGTTACTTCGTCTGCTTTGACCTGGGCACACTCCCCACGGGCTACACCGTCACCACTCCCAACGCCGGAACCGACACCCAAGACTCCGACGCGGATGCCACCACGGGAGCTACCGCCGCCACCGCCAGCCTCACCACCGGCCAATCAGATCTGACCCTGGACATGGGTATCCGCCAGAGTGCGGCAGGAACCGTCGCCGTCGGTGATTATGTCTGGTATGACGCGGATCGAGATGGCACCCAGGATGCCGCTGAGGCAGGTGTACCCGGTGTCACCGTTGACCTGCACACCAGCGGCCAAACCTGCGCCGATGCCCCGGTCAACAGTACCACCACCACCAATACTGGTTATTACCTGTTTAGCGGTTTGGCCGCAGGCAATTACTTCGTCTGTTTTGATCTGCTAACCCTGCCCACCAACTACATTGTCACCCTACAGAATGCCACCGGTAATGATGGCACGGATTCCGATGCTGACCCCCTCACCGGGCAAACAGCCGATACGGGAGCTTTGGCGGCCGGAGAGGTGAACCGTACCCTGGATATGGGTATCTATACCCCGGATCATGAAATTCCTCTGGCTGGGGTGACGGTACAACTATATGCCGGGGCAACCCTCTGTGATGGCTCCTCTTACCTCTTGCAGGTTACAAGTGATGCCAATGGCAACTATATCTTCCCAGATTTGCCCGCCGGTAATTACTATATTCACATTCCCGCCAGCAACTTTGGGGTAGGGCAACCTCTGGAATACATGATCAGCAGTACCGGCAACGACCCGGCCCCGGATCCCGATAGCAATGCGTCGAATATAGATGATAACGGCACAGCCATTACAGTGGGGTCTTGTAGCGGTGGCGTCAGTTCTGCCATCACGACTCTGGCTGTGGCCACCGAACCGACGGGTGATGGCAACACCGATCCCAACATCCCGGACGTAAGTCACAACCTGACGGTAGACATGGGCTTCTTTGAACCACTCTGCCTGGGTGATCTGGTCTGGTTGGATGCGGATAACAGTGGCACCCTGAATGGCACGGAATATGGCCTCAACGGCATTAACCTTAATCTGTACCGGGATGTGAATAATAATGGCACATTTGAACCAGGCGGAGGGGATGGAGCGGCTATTGCCAACGCCACCACAGCCCAGGTAGGCGGTGTTAATGGTTCTTACAGCTTCTGCACCCTCATTCCTGATGATTATTTCATCCATATTCCGGCCACGGAGTTCCAACCGGGTGATCTGCTCTACCTGTTTGGCAGTAGCACGGCGAACAACAACCCGGAAACGACGGTCGCTGAGGATGATGACAATGGTACGGATGGCGGTAACGCGGCCGCGAACGGTATCGTCTCTGTCGCCCATGTCACTCTGGCGCTTCAGACTGAACCCACCACAGACAACAACACCAATGACAATGGTCGTCGTGATTCCAGCACCAATCAAATGGTTGATTTTGGCGTTTATCGTACCGTTCCCATGGATTATGGCGACTTGCCTACCACCTACAATAACACCATCCTGGGCGAAAATGGCCCCCGACACACCAGCAATGGTCTGTCATTGGGTCTGGTCTGGGATGCCGATAACGATGGGCAAGAGAGCGCGGCCGCGAATGGGGACGACCTCAATGCAGATGATGAAGATGGCGTAGCCTGGAGTGGCAACTGGAGCGATGGCACAGGCGACCTGACCGTCACCAGCAGTGGAAATGGCTGTTTGAATATCTGGCTCGATTTCACCAATGGCACAGTACTTACGCCGGATGGGGATTTCAATGACACCTATGTAACCGGGGGAACCTTCCCTGAACATGTGGTGCAAAATCTGGTCGTCATCAGCGGAGCCACACCGGTCAGTTTTAATCTGCCCCTTAACGCGGCTAACAGTGCTACCTTTAACCTGCGGGCACGCCTGACCCCCCGCGATGCGGGGAACGGTTGTGCGGCCGCAGAGGCCTATGCGGGTGGTAGTGGTGCCAGTGCCACTGGCTTAGCCACTGGAGGCGAAATTGAGGATTACCAGATACAGTTTGGCCCCACAACAATTTCTCTGCAACAGTTGACAGTGGCGCAATCAGTAGGCGTCGCGGCCGCGGTCATGGCTTTGCTCCTGTTGGCAGGCTTTACCGTAGGGCTGATACTGTACCGCCGTCGCGTCCATTAAGAAGCAGGTAAGGATCAAGGATGAAATTAAGCCCTTCGTAGATTTAGTGGGCAGACCCATCCCCCTACGATCCCAGAGGGAACGTCTGAACCAGACGGCGCGGTTTTTCGGGGCCTTCGCCCCGAAAAACCGCGCCCAGAAAAGTTTCCCACCCCGGGGAACGGGGTCAGAGGTGGGGGTTTCCGGCGACAAACCAGGGAAAAAGATACCCTACACCTCAACCGGCTTTACTTCCACTGGTGTTACCCACAATGAGGTATACCGGGCATCCAGACCTGTCGCCACAATTTTCAGCGTCTTTTTTACCTGGGCAACCCGTTGCCCAAAAATGATAGGGTTGACGTGATATTTGGCGGCCACTTCTGCTTCCCCAGTTTGCACCATCTCCTGCTCAGCAATCAGATACTCCACAACAGCGGCCCAGGCCAGGGGAACATCAATGACCGGCTTCCCTTTCGTCCGGAAATCACGCCATAACTGCCGGGCGTTTACCAGGGCCAGAAGGCTATGCCCCTGTTCTTGCAGGTGAGGTAATAGCAATCGCTCGACCTCATCGGCCAGGGCATCCGCACGAATGGGTAAACGAATGGCCCCCGCCAAAAAGGCCAGGGGCAACACCCAGGGATCCGGCGGAACCCCTCGCCCCGATTTAATGAGTTCGTTGTCCAGCAAAATGCCACGAGCACGCGGGGGGGTCATGGGCGCATTAATCTGGCCGGGATTTATGTCCAGAACGCGCCATTTGTCCCCCACCCGGCGCAGGCGCACATACACAAAATCCTCTTCACCAACCAGATTGTCTTGACTGACATCGGGCCAGGCATACTCCAGAAAAACATGGCGACCTTTATCGGTCTGGATGGCGTAAGTAAGGGTGGCGTTGTCCCGGTCATACACCGTTTTGAGCAGGATGTCCAGGGCAATGGGGCCAAAGAGGGTAAGGATCGCGGCCGCGTTCCCACTGGCCACGATCAGCTTCCGCATTGCTTTCTCGTCTTGGGCAACAGTCGCTTTGAGTAGCTCCGTAACCACGGGCCACAATTCATTAAAAACAGCATCTTGATTGATAGGTTGACTAGGCATGGGGCAGAATTGTAACACAACCACCCACACCCTGGCGTAAAAACAACACCAGTGAGCACGACACCTGTATACTCGCCCAAACGATCCCATCCCCCTGCGATCCCAGAGGGAAGGGAGAACTCCAACGGCGCGGTTTTTCAGGGCCTTCACCCCGAAAAACCGCGCCTGGAAAGTTCCCCGCCCCTGGGGGTGGGGGCTACGGATATACCCGACGCGGCGATAATATGACAGGGCGATACGGCGAAAAAATGTTAGATTATGCCCGTTGACAGCATAGGTTTCCCGCCTTAACTCACCAACCCCGTCAGCCCCAACCGGCGACGGGTATCCAGCAAGCGGCCACTACCAATTTGTTCCACATAATGGGACAACTCACGGCTCCGGGCCACCAGGCTGTCAAACGTGGGTTCGTCCAGGCAGAGCAGAGACACAGCCGTGGCAGTGCGGTAAGTAGCCTCATAAGGAGTGTCGGCAAATAAGGCGTACTCACCAAAATGCTCACCTGGCCCCAATTTTTCCACAACCTGCGCCCCATCCACCCCACGCCGTACTGTTTCCACTTCCCCCGCCTGGATGATGTACAGGTCGGAGCGGTGTTGCCCCTGACGGATGATGGTTTTACCGGCGGGCACAGTCAGCGGCCGCAACCGTCTATCTACCATCATCACTTCCTGCGGGCTGAGGGTGCGGAACAGAGGCATCTTCCGTAGCAACTGCCGCGTCTCGGCCCCAGCACTTACCTGTGAAGCCAGAGTGGTATCGGCCCGGAGCAAGGGGTCAAATTTGTTGCGGGCGATAAATAACAATTTGACCTCAGACAGGGCGCGGTAAGTTGCCGAATATGTTCCACTATCGAGCAATGCTTTTTCACCAAAGTACCCCCCACCCATTAACAAAGCCACCTGCTCTCCTTCACGGTAGACGCCTATTTCCCCAGACTCAATCAGGTAAAACCGGGTGGCCTCTTCTCCTTGAGTGGCAATGACAGTCCGCGGCCGCGCCCGTTGCCCATCGGCCACCTGCACCAACTCCTCAATTCCCTCATTGTCAAACCCGGCAAAAATATCCGCCTGCCGGAACAGATCCGCCCGGCTGTCATGTGTCAGGCTAAAGGATTGGGCCAATGCCTGCCCCCAATGCGTCGCCGAAAGGACATGGCGCACCAACGTTTCCCCCTCTAACCAGGGCAAACTATCGTAAGCGGCCTGCCCCACACGGGCCGTGAAGGCTGTCCCCGCCAGATCATCCAGCCGATCTATCGCCAGGAGCAGGGCAGTACGGCAAAAATCGGCCAGAGCAAACAGATTATGCTCCTCATCGAAAAGCCGGTTTTGTTGTAAGGCGACAATCTGCGTCTGAATTTCGGCCAGGCGGCGGCCCCCAAAGATGGGTTCATAAACAGCAAACATGGCCTGCAAAAAATGGTTAAACCCATTCACCAGCCGTTCGCGCTCACTCAGACTGTCCTCAACAACGAGGGTCGGACGGTCAAACTCGGTCAGGTAGCCCAGGAACAGATAGAGCAGGGTGGCGTAAAACCAGAGCAGGGAGAGGGAAAAATCGAGCCAGGGGAAGTAATGATAGAGCCAGGGTAGGGCCAGGATGGTAAGCAGGTAGAGGCTCCAGGGCAACCAAAAACGGGATACCCAAAAGTTAATGAGTAAGGGAATCAAGGCCATCAGGCTGATGGTAGTACCGATCTGGATGAGAGCAGAAAAACCCCAGGTGAGAGTATCACTGGGGGGCACGATTTGGGGTAACAGGATACCGGTAGTCAGACTCAGAAGGAGGACGCCCACCCAGCCCAGGCGATCAAATGTGTGCCATTGGGTCGGGCGCACAGTCAACCAGGCAATGATGCCGCCGGTCAGAAAACACGCGGCCGCGACCAGCACCCACCAGCCCAACCATAGCGGCCGTTCCGGCGCCAGTTGCGCCAGGGTCAGAGCGGCTACCCCCCCGGCCAATGACCCGATTACCCATTGGAAGCGGCTCCCCGGCCATTGCCGGGCTACCTGAATGAGGGCTACCACTGTGCCCACATGAACCAACCAGGTGATAACCCGGAGCAGAATGGCCCCACCCAGGAACGCGGCCGCACCAACACCCAATAACGGCATACCCACCAGCACCGCCAATACTTCTACACGCCCCAGGAGTTCTTGCCGGGCCAGCCATTCCAGCCAGCGGCGCAACTGCCCCCACCCCCACAAAATCAGGTAATAACCGGCAGGGACAAGGGTCGCGGCCGCGATGATCAACACAATCAATCGGCCCACCAGGCCATAATTTAGCCACAAACTCACAAAGAGCGGAGCCAGCCGGGTCTGCCAAAAGTAGAGGGCAAATCCCAGGGCATAGATGGAATACACCAGCGCCGCCACCCCAAAAAAGGTAAAGATGCGCTCACGATGATGAAGCGCACCCCAAAAAGCCCGTGGTGTGGGGTTGGCTTTCACCTTAGCCCACAATGCGTGCTGTAAAAATTGGAAAGCCCGCGGCCGCAAACCGGGCATATCCAGCCAATCCATCAAAATAAAATAGCCATCCAGTTCCAGCAATGGGTTCAGGTTCATAAATACGCTAAAAAAGGCCAGAAACCCCATCTGGTAGAAAAAATTAGCCGCGATGGAACTGGTCACAGTCGGGACTAGCCGCTCCAACAAGGTAAGGGCAAAGCCAATGGTGGCCCCAATGAGTAACCCGGAATGTGGCCCAGCCCAGGAAACAGCAATGCGGCCGCGGGCCGGTGAGAGCCAGGTATCCCGAGTATCCACAAAAAAGGCAGGCAACCCCCAATACAACAAAAACCCCCCTCGATCACACTCTCGTCCTAAATGTTTGGTCATCAGCCCATGGGCCAGTTCATGAATAAAGATAACGATGAGGTTCGCCACCAGTAACCCCAAAGCCCCAACCCCCAAACCCGCGCCACCCGCCAGGGCATACGTGGGTTGCTCCTGCAAAAACAGCCGTACATACAAACCAAACCCCAACACAATCCATACCCAGAACACCCCCTGCATTACCGGGTGAAAAAGCCAACGACTGGCCTGATACAGCTGGGTAAAGATCTGATCAAGGTCCCCAGTACTCCATTCACTGTGCATAAAAGCATTAATGAGGGCGCGGCCGCGGTTTTCTGGTTGTCGTTTCTGTAGAGCCTGACTCACCTGCGTGTACACCTGCACCGGTGGATCCTGCAAAAAATACCCCTGGCGTAAATCCGTCACCAACCCATTCAACCGGCCAAAGGGTAACGTCTTAAAGCGGCGCAAACTATAAAACAGCAAATCCTTCAACGAACGTTGGCCGTCCATCTGCCACCACAAAGCGTAATCCTGCGGTGACAGGCGCAAATAGGTATGTTGCTCTGGTTGTTTCAGCACATAATACGCCCCATCCTCTGAAGAAAGGCGGGCCACTTCCACATGCATAACCCGCTGGGGCCGATAATTGGCGGAGTCGGCCAATTCTGTGAGCTGTTGCCAAAAACCCGGCTTCTCTGCTTGTGACATTGTAGCAATTCCTACGCCAGAGTTTCTAAACGGCTGATCCACTGGACAAAATAACGAGAGAGATAAAGTCCCATTTTACCAGCAATTCTTAATTTGGTTTGGCAGATCTTCTGGTTTTCTGTATCAGAAGTTGACTCATACGGCACGATAAACAGCCCTCATTCTGGGGTGCGCGTCACTTTTGGGGATACGAGGTGGCACGGTTGGGAGATCGGCCACAGCGATTCTCTGGTCATCCAAAGATTTGACACGCACCCCTCGTTCTGTGACAACTTGCTATCCCTTTCTGTGACATTTATAACTGGAGTTATAACCCCTTCATCCCTTACACTACTCACATAACGAATCAAAACAAACCCATCTGCGCCCATAGGCAGATGGGTTTTTGTCTGGAGTGTAAACATGAACTGGGAAACTGTATACCGGCAAAAACGAACCGATGTTTCTACTGCAATGCAGGCCGTTCTGCCGGGTCATCGTATCTATCTTGGGGGTGGGGCCGGTGTGCCCGTCAAACTCGTCGAAGGGTTGATGGAACGAGCACCCCAGCTACATCGCGTGGAACTGACCCACATTTTAACATTTGCTCCCGCCCCTTACACCCAACCAGAATACCAAAACCACCTACGCGTAAACGCCTTATTCATTGGCGGTAATGTACGCAAAGCCGTGCAAGAAGGGCGAGCTGACTTTACGCCCGTATTCCTTTCCGAGATACCTAGCCTCTTCCGCAATGGCTCTCTCCCCCTCAATGTGGCAATGATTTCGGTGACACCCCCCGATGATCATGGATTCTGTAGCTTTGGCGTAGAAGTCGGCACCACCAAACCAGCCGCCGAAGCCGCCCGCATCATTATTGCCGAGGTGAACAAACAAATGCCCCGCACCCTCGGCGATAGTTTCATTCATGTAAACGAATTAGATCACATCGTAGAAGTGGATTATCCTATCCCTGAAGCACCACAGGGAGGGAGTTCAGCGGAGCATCTTCAGATTGGTCAACATATCGCCGGTCTGATTCCTGATGGGGCCACCCTGCAAATGGGTATCGGCAATATTCCTGATGCGGTGTTGCAATGCTTAAACGATCACCGTGACCTGGGTATTCATACAGAACTGTTTTCCGATGGGGTGATTGACCTGGTAGAAAAGGGAATCATTACCTGTAACCGCAAAACTTTCCACCCCGGCAAGATTGTGGCCGGATTCCTCTTTGGTACGCAACGGTTATATGAATTTGTGAATAATAACCCACTCATTGAAATGCACCCTACGGACTATGTAAACGATCCCTTTAATATTGCCCAAAATGCCCGCATGGTGGCGATCAATTCAGCTCTGCAAATTGACCTGACAGGGCAGGTATGCGCCGACTCCATTGGGGCAAAGATGTATAGCGGGGCGGGTGGGCAGGTAGACTTCATTCGGGGGGCGGCCCGCGCCAAAGGGGGACTACCCATTATTGCCTGTCTGTCTACAGCACAGGATGGGGCTGTCAGTCGGATTGTGCCTACATTGACGCAAGGTTCCGGGGTAGTAACCACACGAAATGACGTGCACTGGGTTGTTACGGAATATGGGGTTGCGGCGCTACACGGCAAAACCTTACGCCAGCGGGCGCAGGCTCTCATCCGTATTTCTCATCCTAAATTCCGCGATGAGCTAACCTGTGCGGCAAAAGAATTAGAGTACTTGTAAATCGTGGAGATGGAGGGTACTATCTTTTCAGCTATGCAGGGGATCATTTACCAACTTAGGATTGACGATTAAATAACTTGAACATTTGCGGTGGCCAGTCTCCTGACCGAGCCACCCAACCTAATTGTGAGTGAACCCTTCGTTTGTCACCGGAAACCCCCACCCCTAGGCGGGGAACTTTTCTGGACGCGGTTTTTCGGGGCCTTCGCCCCGAAAAACCGCGCCGTTACGTTTCCCCTCCCCCCCCCCCCGGGAAGGGGCAGGAGGATGGGTCTTCTGACTACACTGGCTAAGGCCTCATTCATCAATAACTTTGGAGTTGGCGGTGACCGGTCTCCTGACCGGGCCACCAATATGTGCCCGTAATGGGTATGACGCATTACAATTCTGATAGTTGAACCCTCTTTTTGCCTATGAGCGTTGAAGAATTTCGCACGATTGGTCTGATCATGGCCGCGATTGTTATCGGGGGATTGGTGCTGGTAGGAATATTATTCCTCATTGCCCTACGCCAGGTGCGCCAATTGAACATCCCCGAGGATGCAGGCTTTAGTGAAACACTTCACTACACGCCCCTGGTTGTGGCTGTGATGATTGACGTTTTGGATTTGTCACTGGATTTTTTGGCCGCACCTGTGGCCTGGGTTTTGCTGGATCGGTTGGGGTTGAAGGCATTGCGTGGGGTTTCAGTATTGGAAGCCTTCATCCCTGGCACCCAGTTTATTCCCACGATGACTCTGGCCTGGATTTTGGTTCGGCTTTTCAATATTCGCTAACCAGCCCGAGACTACTCCCCTAACAGTGCGTTGCCCTCGACGCGACATTCACAGGCTTCTTTAACTGCATCCCCGCGTACAAATAAGCCGTAATACTCGACTCCCTGTCCTTGAGAAACCCAGCCCCCCATGTTGAAGGGGAGTGCCCCATCGGCGGCAATCCAGCGGCCATTGTATGTGCGCGAAATATGCAGGTGGGTGGCGGTGGAAAAACCGCCCTCACAGGAGGGGTGGCCGAGTTGATCACCGGCTTTAACTAAGGTTCCGACGGCAACGCGGCCGCGTGATTCCAGGTGCATATACGTAATCGCCCAACCTGTTCCCGCATAACCATCTCCATCCAGGTCTACGACCACAGCCCCAAAACTACTACGCGTCACCACTCCGTCAGCCACCGCTGTCACCCAGTTTTCATCCTGATAACAACCTAATTGTTCACCCGGGGGGGCAAAATCCAGGGCGGCCCAGGCAGAGCCGCTGGCCCACCCTCCATGTGGCCCCCCGGTGTAATACCAGGTTTCGCCCAAAGCCCAGGGGAAACGCAAGGCTGGTTGTATCAGACCGGGGGGTAATAATGGCTCAAAGGTGTAGGCAAACGGGTTGCCAAAAAGTTGGTTATAGGTGGCAAAAAAACCATCTGGCCCTACCTCTTGCTCCCAGGCGGCATAAGATGTCGCTGAGACGGCCAGGTAATGTTGCAGAGCGGCAGTGCCATTGTTGACATCGGCCGCAAAGGTGAGCTGGGAGTCATCGGTCAGGGTAAAGGTATGGCGACCCCCTTCGGCCCGCCCATAGAAACCGAGGTTTAACTCGTTTGCGGCCCAACCCAGTTGTTTGTATAACCCCTCTGTACCGGGGGTGTAATAGTGTAAGGGGTAGACGGTTTCGGCAGGATTGGGTTGGGTGAGCCAGCCCGCACGGAATTCTAATAGGGCTAATAACAGGCGTGGGTTAACGCTAAAACGATGGGCCACAAGGGCGACGACTTCCGGCCCAGTGATGACCTGCCCTTCAATGTCCTCAGTGTAGGTGTTGAGATAACCCTGATACGCGGCCGCGATCTCTGCCACGTTCACCTCTTTGGCCCGGGGTCCATACACCAACTCACTATCGGGAATGATCTTAAAACTGGGGCCAGTCAGTCCGGCAAGACCATTTCCGCCAGGGATCAGCAACGATTGCCCGGCATAAAGGAAATCATTGTTACCAATGCCATTGGCCTGCGCCAGTTGATCAATGGTCAGGCCATAATTCTGGGCAATAATGCCTAATGTTTCGCCCGCATTGACGGTATGGGTAAACTCCGCCCCGCCAGTACCCGCAGTGCTATGATGGGGGGGATCAGGTGTGGGTGTACCAATATATACCATAACCACAACTGGTGTGGGGGTTGCCTGAGCGGGTGTGGGGGGGACAACCAAGGGGACGTTGCTGTCAGTGCTGGGAGCGAGGGTAACAGGGGCCAGGGTGGGGGGGATAGCCAGGGGAACCTGGGTGGCGACGACGATTACCTGGGGATCAGGGCGTTGGCAACTAACGAGCCACAGGAGCAAAAACGTAAAGGTTGTCAGATAAAGGAATGGGGTAAGGCGATGTGTTTGTCTCATCATACCCCATTTTAGCCCATTCTTGGTGGCTATCCACAAACAGAAATAGAACGATTACCAAGCAATTATCAAGCGGTAAGTCTGGACCGGCCAAAGTCTCAGGCAAAGATGATAGGGGCATCGGAATGGGGTGTCCCATGACCGTTGAGGGGGACGGCCACGTAAAAAGTGGACCCTTCGCCTAGTTTACTGTGACACCAAACGCGGCCGCCATGCCGTTTGGCGATGGAGCGCACCAGTGAAAGTCCTAACCCGGCTCCTTTGACGTGTTCGGAGCCGCGTTGTTGTACCCGGTAAAATTCATCAAAGAGACGTGGAACACTATCGGCAGGAATGCCTGGCCCACGATCTTGCACACTAAAGATAAGTTCGTCATGGTTCGCGGCCGCGGCCAAAATCAACGGCCCACTATCTTTGGCATATTTAATGGCATTCGCCACCAGGTTAGAGAGGGCTTGCTGGATAAGCGAACGATCTACCCGCACGGCAGGCATATCTACTGGTATATCCGTTACCAGATGTAAACCAGCTTTCTCCGCTTCTTGTTCGTGAATTTGCGCCACATTTTCTAATAACTGTTCCGGGCGCACCTCTTCCATCATCACCTCACTGCCAGATTCCAGGCGGCGCAGGTTCAAGATACCTTCCACCAGGCTGGTCATCTGGTCTACACCGGTGACAATTTTGGAGAGGTAATACTGTTGTTTGTCGTTGATTTCGCCGACAGTGGGGAGCATGGTGGCATAACCACGCATGTAAGAGAGCGGGCCACGCAGGTCATGAGAGACGGTGCGTACCAGTTCCGACTTCATCTCATTGATCTCTTTCATAGCCGTAATGTCACGCAGGACAGCCACTCGGCCCAAGACTTCATCGCGCTCGCCGCGAATGGCGGAAAGGCTGGCCAGGTAGACGCGTTCATCTGGGGCGGTGAGTTCAAAACTTTGCGGCCGCGCTGTCTTCTTCAACAATGCGTCCAACAATGTGGACGTCATGACCACATCCCGTACATGGCGGCGATAAACAGCACTCCCTTTCAGAGCAAAAGCCTTCTCCATCGCCGGGTTTACCAAAATAATCCGATCAGTCTGGTCGGTTACAATGACGGCATCCGAGGTGCTGGAAAGGACAGCCAGCAGGCGACGGCGTCCCCCCTCAGCGTTGGCAAAGAGGAGTGTGTTCTCCGCTACTACCGAAGCTTGCCCGGCGAGTGTGGTCAGAAAATTGATCTCGAGCTGGCTGAACTCATGGGGTTCTACATAACCCAGCCAGAATACGCCTCGGTAACGGTCACGGGCGTGCATAGGAATGGCGATGAGTGCGGCCAGGGGCAAATCCCCAGTCATCGGTTTATCGGCAGAGAGGGTGGTCCGAATTTGCTGGCGTGAGCGCATAATAAGGACACCACTTTGTTGCTGGTTGGCTAACCGCATCAGTGTCCGATCATATAGTTCCATGAGGGAAGCAATTGACCCTTCGCCAAACTGGAGTGGCTGGCGCCCCCCGGGATTAGACATGATAATCCGCGCCCCATCGGCTCTGGTGGCCTGAATGGCACTGCTGATAATAGCCTGCAAACTCTGACCAATATCCATGCTGGTGGAGACATTCTGGCTGACACTCAGGAGTAAGGAGAGTTCATCTAGCCTTTTTTTCAAGGAACGCCGCATCTGCTCAAAGGCCTGGGCCAGTTGTCCCACTTCATCATCCCGATCTACCGGCACGGTTATATCCAGGCTTCCTTGGGAGATTTGCCGGGCAACCAGGGAAAGGCTGGTGATTGGGTTGGTAATGCGGCGACCTTGACGCACCAGATGGTAAACGTAAGCCATCAGGGGTAGCGGCAGAACCAGTCCAATCATAACCCCTACGGGTAAAGCTTGTTCTAGCACTTTGTCGTAGGAGGTGGTAATGACAACCCGCCAGTTTTGTCCGGCCGCGTTGGCCTCACGATAATGGACCAATTGGCGTGCGCCGGTAGTGGCGCTCCATTCTTCATAACTGGTGCTGATCGCGGCCGCATCCTGAGGTTGCGCTACGTCTTCTTGGGGGGCAGGCCGCCAGAACTGATTAAGCCGCCCCCCGGTGGGGTCAGCAATGATGGTTTCGCCCTGATCAGTGATAAATATGGTACCCACGATACCGGTCGCGGCCGCGAGGGCATCTACCTGTGCCTGATTCACTCGCCCAATCAGTGTAGCCCCATTGCCTGTTATGGGAACCATAAAACTGATGAGGTATGTGTTGCCGGAAATTGGTTCTGGCTGAGCCGGGCTGAGGTGTGTGACCAGCCCATTCCCCACCACCGTGAGGTTATCTTGCTCCCAGTCGGTTAAGGTTAATCCAGCAGGCTCACTGCCCCATACACTCCCATCTGGGCCAACCAGCAATGTGGCGACAAACAGGTCACCGGTGTCAAAAAGCTGGTTTAATAGGGCAGTATCATCGGTAGGGTTCCTGTTGGCCAGGGTTTCATTTTGGCTATACGCTATTAAAATATCCTGGCGCAACTGAATAAATTCGTCTACACGCCCGGTGATGTAGGCAGTGGCCTGAGCCATTTGATTGGTAACGACGTTGCGGGTGATTGCGGCCGCGCGTAAGGTAGCCACCAACATGCCGATGGTCGTCAGAATAAGGCTGAAAAGGATGAAATGGCGCACCAGGGTGGTGCTGATATGCTGTCGCCAGGGCAAATTTAGGGGGGCAGGCAGGGCGGGACGCGCCTGGGGGATGCTCGAGAACACAACAAGAACGACGATACCAGCCGCAACTCCTTCAGCCAGGGCAGGGAGAAGATGAACCCAGGCAGTGGTGAGGGCAATATCCAGGGCAGAAAGAGGGGTTATGCTGTCCTGTGTCTGGGCAAATGCCGCCAGCCCAATGAACGGAACATGCGCCAACATGAAGGTAGCCCCATTGATAACCGGGTGGCGCAAGGCGGCATAGACACGTCCTACATAATGACGCTGGAGGAAAATCTGGGAAACCAGAGCTAATAGAGCGAAATAGAGTGGGGTAAAGAGATCATGGGTTTGCCCCACCGCCCGGACTAAACCAGTGATCAGTCCGACAATGAAGGCGGCGGCAGGATTGAGAGTCGCGGCCGCGAGTAGCCAGGCAATAGAGCCAAAAGGGGTAAAAAAAGCCTGAATGGGTCGAAAAACGGGGGTAGGATCAAGGGTGTTTTCACCAGGGAAGGGCCAGTCAATAAAAGTGGTAAGGGCGCCAATAACACACAAGCCAAAAACAACCAGCCATTGCCGCCCCTTCACCCGGCCAAACTCTCCCCGGAAGTAGTAGACAACATAACTTAGCAGGAGAAAATTGGCAAGGAGCAAAAGATACCCAAATGGGCGATCTGGTAGCGTCAAACTTCGTGCAACCTGTTCCCCCAGGAAATCATCAGGCATACCATCCCATTCCCGTGCGTTGCCCTGCAACCTACCGACAAAACAGCACGACGCTTATTGCGTTAGAAGTTCTACCATAGACGGATTACGCCTTTGGGGAGAATAACATAACGTAACGGCGGGCATTATAACATGCTGGGGATCGTGTCGCAATGCAGTAGAGGCTCAGGGAGAATGAAGAACACGGGAATTTGCGCTACTCAAGCGCCGAACTTGAGTAGTTGGTACTGACTCTCCTACGAAAATAATCCCTGATTAAAAAACACGGATGGGAAGGAACACGGATAGGAATGAAAAATGGTGGCGTTATTTTCATTCATCTTGGTGCGCGATGTGCTCATGGGGAACTCCTACGAAAATAGCCACTGATAATGGAAACACGGATAGGAAAAAACACGGATGGGGATGAAAATGGTGGCATTATTTTCATTCATCCCTTTGCTTTGGTAAGCTCAGGGCGGGTTTGGTATGCCGTTGGCCTATGGGGAACTTTTAAAAATAATGGGAGTACGTGTCTAAAAATAACTTGGCTGGTGCGGCCAGGAGACCGGTCACAGCAAATCGCTAAGTTAAAAACAAACGATTACTTAAGATAGGCTCAACTGATCAACAATGCCGACAATAATTGCCCGCACAGGGGCTTCGGCCAAACGCAAAATTTGCCTGGCCCCATTGCCTTCATCTAGTACCAGGACCCGGTCGCCGACACCCACCTGAACGGTGTCCACACAAATGTCATATTCACCGGAGGGCTGGCCCTCCAGGTTTAGTCTGTCCACGAGTAATAGTTTGCGGCCGCGAAAGGTCTCATTTTTTATCGTAGCCACAACTGTTCCGGCAACCTGACCTACATACATGATTTTGACCTCAGTCTGCTGTTTAAGGGTATCTCTGGTGTACCTTTTCGGCAAATTGGTTCTAAGGCGATTGCCATATCGCCCTACAAATTTTTATCCAACCTGGTGTGCACCACGTCCATGAGGAACTCTGAAGAAGTTGCACTTTTAACTCTGCTGGACGGCGCATTACCAGAGAAAGGTTTAACGGTTTGGCTGAACGGCTTCAGGCCAAATTAGTTTTCATAATCAACTGCTATGATATGGCTACAATGCTCACGCATATATGCTAATACGGGCAAATGTACAGGGTGCGCCTGGTAAGCTTGCAATCCGGCAATATCATCAAAGGTGGCAATGAGGCCAATATCGTAGCTACGGGGGGAGTGGATAAGGTCGGCACCTACACGGATGGAGCGCAGGCTGGGAATTTGTCCGTCAAGGGAGCGCAGGTGTGTGAGCGCGGCCGCGATGTTGGTTTCGCTTGCCTCTTTCAGCTTAAACATAACCTGGTGATTAATTGGCCCAACGATTATCTCCTCCGCTTGAATCCCCTGAGTGTCTAACTCCAACTTCATAACATTTTCGTCCTCATGGACTTCACCGGTATCCACAAAACCCAATTTTTGGTAGAACGGCTGGGGACAACCTTCGCCAGGAACATAACTGAGGGTCATTTCTCGGGCTTGCGGCCGCCGTCTGACGTACTCAATCAGCAGATGCAACGCCTGATACCCATAACCCTTGCCCTGATGATCCGCGCCAATCATAAAACGCCACAAGTAATAGGTAGGTTTGACTGTATCCAGATGCATCATTAAAAACCCTACAGGAGTCTCATCGGCGTAAATTGCTCGGGGCCATGCCTTTGGTTCCAGAGCCGCCTCGGCTAATGAATAGACATTTGGGGCCACAAACTGCTTTTGCGTGTCCGACACTGTTAATTTGACAATGGCATGCAGATTGTCCTTGGTTACCGGACGTAGACTCATAGTGGTCATAATTACTCCTACGAAAATGTAGGGCGATTTTGTAAATCGCCCAGTGGACGATTTACCAAATCGTCCTACAAATTTTCATTCCTCTTGGTGCGCTCAAAGCCCATGGGGAACTCCTGCGAAAATAGCCGCTGATGAAGCTTAGTAATCGTCCAAGAATAAGTTCCGCGCAGACCTGACAGGTTTCCGAAAACCTGTCAGGTCTAAACCGGGAAGTTATTTTTAGATGTTCACTTAGAATAGCGCATCAAAGGCACATAATAACTCAACAAGTCGTGCCGCTTCGGGAACACTATCATATTCACGAATGGCTTGTGCCCCAACCTGGCTACGCATGGGAAAGGTACCCTGGCTAGACAAAATTTGCGTAACACGTGGTACAAAGATGAACTGCAACCATTGGTTGAAGGCCATTGTATCCAGGGCAAAGGGGGCACGAAAATTATATTTGTCTGGTGGTAATGGCTCATCCTGCCACAAACCAATCAGTTTCATCTCGGTCACAATTTCGTCTAGTTTTGTTTGTACGTCTTGATACATAGGGCATGAATCCAGGTATAAAATCTTTGGTTCTTTGTTTCGGTTCTTGGGGTATCTTCTCAGTAAAGTGCGGTGACGTTAGTTGAGCTTGTCAAAACCAACCGCCTGCGACAGGCTCAGCCCTCGAGAGGGTAGTAGTTACCTTTATTTACATTCAGACAAGGCAATCAGGGGATTGGCCTCGGTGATTAACTGATTAAACCGCTCTTGCGCGGCCGCGTTATCCAATACGACACCTTCAATAAAAAACTCGATGGCGTCTCCTAATAAATACCGCAGGGCCACTTCATTTTCATCGGCGGGCAGGTCAAGGAACGGGCGACCGGTAGTTTTATCTTGGGGGTGACAGGGCAGGTAATGGTTGGCCCCCTCAAGAATGAGCAAGGAGATGTCGTTGCGGCCGCAATCCGGCACTCCTTCGCGAAAGGTTCGTTCCAGCGGTTCCCAATTGTGAGTCTGACTTTGTTCGTAGCGGCCCACACTCCCCGCGATCACCCCATCACGCGTGCCCCCCATAATGAGCAAAGGCACGTCACCACTGAGGGGCAAAATTGTGTCGGCGGCGTAGCCCAACATGGTAGGGGCTTTGGTATGAGCGGCATAACTGAATGCGGCCGCGACCTGGGGAAACCATTGGCGGTTGGCGTTTTGCAGGGCCAATGTCCCTCCGGCGGCGTGTCCCCCCAAGATGAGGCTATCGAGGCGGAGTAAACCCGCCAGGACACCTCGCACCTGGAGTTGCGCCAGGGTTTGGAGCAGGGCAGGCAAGATGGCAGAGGAGGGAAGGGTGCCGTAGATTTGCGGCCGCAGGGCTTGAATATTCATCCCGGGTGTCAGACTCACCGTGCCGGGAATGTCTTCAGCAATATAACTATACGTGATGGTGACTATGCCCCGTCGGGCCAGTTGTTCTGCCAACCATTGATAACTTTCCGGGCCACAATTGACCTCGGGCATAAAAATCAGTACCGGGAAGGGCGCCATCGCCGTATCGGCCGGAATAATCCCGGCATTACGCTCTTCGGCCGTATCTCCCAGCCGTGCCGGATAAAACACCTTCAGGGTCAATGTGTCATAGGGTGCAGGGATGTTTTCTAGTTTGGTCTGACGGTACAACGCTCTCACAGACATAGGTTTTATTGGGTCTTCGGGATTTCGTGGGGTACGGGCAACTCTTGTGGTTGCCCCACACGGGGCAGGCACAAGGCCAGCCCGTACATATGGTGTCAACCTGGCTTCGAGGCGGTTGCCGCTGGAGCCGGTGAGGGGCAGGCACAAGGCCAGCCCGTACATATGGTGTCAACCCCCTGAATTCCCAAAGAGTGTTTTGTTTTCACTTATGACATAGTCAGAAACTTTTTTGGCAACCGTTCACTCAAGAAATTGACCCTCACCCCCAGCCCCTCTCCCTGAGGAGAGGTTGGAGGTGAGTGAGTGTATAATACTTTACAAACCAACTTCTTGTATAGAAAACAAGAAGATCACCTCGAATTACACGAATGAGTCCACTGAAAACAGGAACCGCAAAGACGCCAATCTAAGATCCTGAAGATCCCATTATATTTCTATACTTGAGTTTAGAGCTAGAGGATAGAGCTAGAGGGAATTACTCTGGAAAACCCTCTAGCTCTCGCTCTGAACTCTAAACTCAAATTTTATAAGCGTCTCTATTTTCTCTGGTGGCAGGTTACTATAAAACTCGATTTCGTTCCGTTCAACCATCTGAACAGTCAGATAGCCGGGATTGTAACCCGTTGGCTGTAGGTTGAAAGCGGCAAATGTGCCCAATAGATTGGCTTCACGCCGTTTCAGATAACAGATGAGTAGCGGCTGATTGGTGTCATACCGGCTTAACAGACGAATGGCCTGAAAAAGTTGTGCCAGCGAAACATTGAAAAAAGGGGGATCACACAAAATCAGGTCGAAATTCTGCCCTAACCAGACGGGCCGATATAGATCATACTTCTGGAAAGAAGGCAGATCCGCAAACCGTTCGTCGTTGTCTAGAATGGTTACCTTAACACGCCGCCGCACCAATTCCCGCCCGACCATTGGTGTACACAGGCAACATGGATGGGTGAATTCTTGCCCAAAATCGGCCAGGTGAGTGATAGTAGCCTGATTAAAGAAATATTGTTCGTGTTGGTGTCGTTCGTACATGGGTGTGGTGTGGAGTATATGAGGATTATAACAATTTTCGTGTCAGTAAGAGGGCTGTTTTTGTGTTTGCCCAACCTTGAGGCTTTTCACTCCCTAAAAACTATCATGTCGCGCCAAATTCTGTTTACCTCGGTTCTTGTCCTATTTCTGTTGAGTTGTGGACTTTCCTCGTCAGCCATAAACAATCCCCCAACAGAGTTCCCCACCCCATCCCCTCACTCCCATACGAACCATCTGGAAACCCCTGCAATAACTGATTTACCTCAACCCGCAAACCCAACGCGGCTCCTTCAGCCAGATGAGTTGATCTACCAGGGTGCTTTTCTGCTTCCACCAGGAGATGCCTGGGATTATAGTGGTTACGCAATGACCTATTTCCCTGGGGGTGATCCGGATGGTTCTGAAGATGGGTTCCCCGGTTCTCTTTTTGTCCTTGGGCATGATCATCAACAAATGGTTGCGGAAATTACGATTCCTATTCCCGTCATCACGACGGATGCGGCCGCATTGAATACAGCTATTACATTACAACCCTTTGCAGACATTACCGGTGGCATGTTTGGCGAGATGGAGATTCCACGGGCAGGACTGGCTTATCTGCCTCCCATAGGCGCACAAAGTAGCGGTAAACTCTATTTCACCTGGGGCCAACATTTCCAATTTGAAGCCACGCCTTCCCACGGTTGGGCCGAACTCGATTTATCCAATCCTGATCCGGCGGGGCCCTGGTTTGTAGGGGAATATACCAACTACGTCCTCAACGATTACCTGTTTGAAATTCCTGAAGATTGGGCCGCTACCTATGTCTCCGGGTTACGCCTCGCCACCGGGCGTTTTCGTGACGGCAGGTGGGGTGGCCTGGGTCCAGCCTTATTCGCCATCGCCCCCTGGCTCGAAGGCAATCCACCTACCGCCTATACTCGCCTGAATCAGGTTGTTCCCCTGTTGCTTTATGGCGAAAATGTTCCCGGAAGTCCGGAGATTGATGTTTCTCAAGGCTTTCAGATGGTAGGTTATGCAGAGCCGGATGAATGGTCAGGCGGAGCCTGGCTTACACATGATGAGAAGAGCGCCCTGGTATTTGTTGGCACAAAAGCCATGGGGAGAACCTGGTACGGTTTTTCTAATGGCGTGGAATATCCCACAGGTAGCGACCCCAATGAAGTTTATCCTGAAGTGCCACCCTGGCCTCATGACGAGCGGGGTTGGTGGTCTGAGGATATTCAAGCTCAAATCATCTTTTTCAACCCGGACGATCTGGCCGCAGTGGCTCAGGGGCACATGGCATCCTGGGAGCCGCAACCGTATGCCGTATTAGAACTCACAGATTTCCTGTTCAGCCCCGGTTTTGATTTTGAGAATCACAAACATCATCTGATGGGGGATGTCGCTTTTGATCGCGACAATGGTCTGCTTTACCTTATTGAAAGACGAGCACTTCCTAAAGGGGAAAGTGTCGTCCATGTCTTCAAAATCGGGGCGAGATAAGAGAGTGGTACAGTACGGCGTAAGTAGAAACCAGATTTTTATATCAGGTTTGGAAGCGATTTACAGGAGAAAAACCTGTCAGCCGTATCCCGCCGGTCAATGGCTCGTAATAATTCATTGGTAGAGAGTCGTACCCCCAATTCAACCGTAGACATGGTGACTCCTTTGGCTATCTCACAACACTGCAATCAGTATAAGCCATTTCCGAGGGGTGACAAGAGGCAAGGTATCGCATTACTCAGGAGCACGGATAATGACAACCTTTTCCGTCTCAAAATCAACATACAGCTCAAAGCTCAAGTATTGCCCATCAAACGACCAACTGGCACGACTGATTTGATTTTTGCCGTTTACCGTGATGGGGATTAGTTTTCGCGTTTGCAGATCATAAACCATCAGGTTTTCTGACACATCACGCATGAGAATTTTTTGGCTATCTGGTGACCAAATGAAGGATTGGGGATGATTAGCCGAGGTTGCAGGAATGATCGTGAGAAGCTGGCGACTCGTTAAATCCAGGATGTTAAGCTGTTTGGTTGATCCTGGCACAGTGTCCCCAGTTGGCCTTCCTTCCGCATCCAGTAAAAGTTGTTGGGTGGTATAAAACGCCAGGTATTGCCCGTCGGGAGAGAATTGTTCACCATATTTGGTTGGTAGGGATGGCAACAGGGCCTTGCCACTCACCCGATCCACCAACAACAGATAAGTGGACGAATCTGTGTTTTCTGGTGCAGGTAATTCTTGTAGGGGTTGACCGTCACCGCTGATTTCTATAGGGCCAGTGGTCGTTACGGCTATGGTATCGCCAGTGGGGGAGAGGGTCGCGTTAAGGCCAAAGGGTAAGAAGGGGTGTAGTTGATCGGCGGCGACATCCCACCATTGCAACTGGTTGTCTTCAACACAGGGTTGCCCCTGACGGCACAGTTCCGGATCGGTGATTAGCCAGGTTCTGACTAACATCGTATCTGTGCCGGGTAGCCAGTCTAAAAAAGTGGAATTGGGGATGGGAAGCTGGTTTATTTGCGGCCGCGATAAACGTAAGAACTTATCCCAAGTAATAGATGGTTCTGTAGAAGTCCAGAGCAAGTCAATAGAGACCACCATTGCCGTCATCGAAAAATCTACTCCCTCACCAGTTCCAATGTAATGAGGCGATGGGCGGAAAGAATATCCATGCACGTAAAAATCGGATGAAACCTCACCTGTGCGTATATTGAGAAACAAGCCACTGCTGGTTCCACCACTGGCATAGGCTGATAATAAAAGCGTTTCTTCATTCACCCAGTCTCCAAACGAGGGAATACGAATAGTTTGGATTTCCGAAACAACTGTATCTACCGTTGCCCGCTGACCTTCCCACAACCAAATAGTCGCAGGTCCCGAATCTAAATGCCACCAGCCATAATATTTCTTGGCGTCAATACCAACAAAAACCACCTTCTGTCCATCTAGTGACCATGTGATGTCCACTCCAGCACTAATGGACCACATGCCAGGGCAGTAAAAGTCGGTAAAGAGCGGTGTTAAAGGAGTGAACTCTGGCGCGGCCGCGTAATAAATCGTCCCATTGGGCGGTAATTCCATTTCACTGGGCCGATACGGGGGGCAGACAGCCAGCAAAACCTCGTTGCTCGTCGGCGACCAGGACGCTTCACCATGATTCAGGGTCAGCAAAGGGGTAATGCCTTCCGCCCAAACGGGGGTTGGTAACGGTGTAACTGTTGGTGGGTGGGTCGGGGTGGTCGTAGCACTGGGTATCGCAGTGGCTTTGGCGAGAACGTCTTCTTCAAGCACAAGGGGTGTCGCGGCCGCGCTCCTGGTTCGGGTCATGGTTGGCGTGGCCGAGGGGGAGAGGGTAGGGGTGTAGGTGGGGAAGGGGCTTGCGGCCGCGATCTCCACCGTTTCTGTGGGTGTTACAGGAACTGGCCCACACCCAACCAACCAGAGCAAAACGAATAGAAACAGGTAGGAGAACACACTTTTATTCATTTGTCACCGCCATTTAATCGTGATATGGCTATTGAGAAACAAACCAGGGTTCCGCGGCCGCGATGAGTCTCACCTCGCCCGTTGCCACTTCATAAACCCACGTCTCCAATATTATTCTCCCGATTCAAGCAGTAAAATACCCAATTCATTACCAGCCTGAAAACCAGTAGAGGCAATAGCTCGTTTGCCGGGAGAAACAGCCCAGTAGATATAACTGTTCTGATTATGATAGGAAATGCCTCTTGCTATCAAATACTCTATTGGGGTTTCAGTTGATAAGTCAAGATAGACTAAAGATGTGTCACTTTGAATCTCGGATGGTCCGTTCGTCGTAGAAGGTAAAGCTAATACCCCTAGTCCATCCAGGATATATAATCCATTCCCATTTGGTTCCCACTGGAACAAGCCAAACTTTTCAGTTAAAAGCGTTGTTTCAAAACTTTCTAAGTCTAAAAAGTATATTCCATAGTCGTTTTCATCAAGCGAGCCAAAAACCGCTGTTCCTATATACGCAAGTTTTCGCCCATCAGGGCTAAATTCAGGATAAATGCCATTGATTTGCACACTATCGTGGTTAGTGATTTGTGAGAGAGGTTGAACAAAAGATCCATCTGTTGAAATCAAGTAATGAATTTGCTGGCCTAGCATAGCAGGTAGGTGTGTTCCAATGATAAGCCATTTTCCATCATTTGACCAACGGGCGTAAGAAGGCTGAAAGTCCGCAATTTTCATTGAGTTTGTACCATTAGTATTAGCGAGCCAGAGTTCTTCTCCAACTTGACCAAAAATAATTGGGGGAGAGAACACCATAATGTCACTTACGGAAGATTCATATAGTACAGAGGTAGCACCACAGTTATCAGCATTTGCCACCCCTCCTTGACTAAATGGGCAAAGGTTAAGCATTTCTCTCGTTTCTTCGCTGACTCGGCTTTCGGGCGACGATAACTGAACTTTGGCTTGAGTTAATAAATCATAATGCCACCATGTCCAATTTCTTGGTTCTTCTGCAATACCATCGTACACTGCGTAAACAAGCGTATGGTCATCAGTCCAATTCAGAAAGGCGAGTGTCTGCTCACCAATCGGTTCCAGAGGGATGTAACTGTAGTGCGACTCTAACTGAGGGTGGATATTTGTTGTTTCATCTGGAATAATCTCAATGGTTTCTGTCCAGGTTTCATAGCCGATCAGACTTATTACCAGTGTATACTCACCAGAGGTCAGTGTCGTCGAATAAGGTGTCTGTCCATTAATTCCCAATTCAAGAATAGCCAAAGAAGCCCCAGATGGATTAGATAAAGCAACAAGCTTACCCTCGGCTGGTACTGTCGTTGCGTGAACCGTAGAAGTGGAAAAAGGTGTTGGTCTTGTTGTTGGTGATGGTGTGGAAGTTGCTGAAGGGGCAGGGGTGAGGGTGGGTGTCGCGGCCGCGATCTCCCGCGTCACCATCTCATCAACTGCACACCCAGCCAATACCACACTCACCAACAGGGCCAATAGGAACCGTCGCATAAAATCCCCCTTTGCCGTTCTCCCGATTCCCTGCCAGTTTACCCGCACTCCCCCATCCCCCACCTGACGCTCCCCTCACGCCAGACGGGTGATTCCCCCATGAAAGATCATGCTGTCAGAAACTCAAGTTTAAGATCGCGTAGGTTGATATTTGCGGCCGCGTGCAACAAGAAATCCATCCCCAATATACCGTTGATAGAAAATCCGTAATCCATTCCGCCTACCTCAATAACAAACTCGGCCAACCGACAACTCCCCACCTGTAAAAAATCAAGTTGTCGCGCAAAAACCGCCTCAACTCCACCCACCCCACGAATTGTATATAACTCGTCATCCAGTGACGGCTTTATATGTATCGGGGCCAGTGAATCAATACCTAAAATTGTAGTTTCCGAACCTGTATCTATTAAAACATGGTCAATCTCAATGGTGGCTCCGCGATAAACAACCTTTACCGTTGTAAATAATAAGTCACCCTGTCGCTCTAGTTCCATGACTACTCCGTATGCCAAACCACTGACGCTCTTGAATATCTAACTGTTCCCGATGCGTATGCACAAAATAAAACTCCCTCACCGGAAACTCCTGATGTAATTGACGATAGCGTTGCATAGCCACATCCCCATTGGCACATGTTTCGATAACAGCGATGCTGTCTAATTCACGTTTTCTATCACTGGTTGTATGAGCGTGTAAGGCTTCGATGATAAGCCATTGTTCAGGAAATTTATTACGAATCTCGGCCCATCGCATGATTTATTTCTCCTGTGCCGTGACAATGTTTTTCACTCCTGGTACTTGTCGTAAGGCAGTCACCAGTTCGGCACTGTAATGAGTAGATTGATTAGGAAAGGTCATGCGTTGCCCCGTCTCCCGGATAACCAGAGTAAACGAATCGGCCCCGTTGTGTTGGCTGGCAATGCGATGCACCTGCCGGATGGTGTCGCGCCAGTTGGATGCGGCCGCGATTTCCACAATGATGTGACGAGGGGCAGGAGACTGAGAGACTGAGAGACTGGAGACTGGAGACTGATCAATTGTGAATTGTGAATTGTGAATTGTGAATTGTGAAGGTTCACCGGCCACTGCTGACTGCTGAGAACTGAGTTCCTCTGAGTTCCTACGAGTTCCTACGAGTTCCTGCTGACTGCTCACTGCTGACTGCTCACTACTAACGGCCAATGGCTCGCGGCTAACGGCTCGCGGCTCACTCCCCTCAAAATTCGGCGGCGGTGGTGGCGGGCTGTAACGTGGCGGGGTGGGTTCGGCGATACGGGGGGGAG
>JAGNBF010000056.1:0-43922 GCA_018004935.1 Chloroflexota bacterium
ACAATTATTCATGATGACAGTTCTCCTTATGCAACTGTTTTGTTCGCACTTACATTTTTGCAGGGAAAGCTGTCATCGTCATCTTTTTATGACTTGTACCCCTATTGGTACAAAATTTAGGTAGTTAGCAAGAAATATTAACCTCGCTTTTACCAGGCTTTAACCATGGTTACCCATTGGTTTAACTAACTGATGTTAAAAACCCATGATGTCTGACTACTGCTGTTTAGGTTAAGGGCAAGCGTGAGCGGAGAATGAACTTCGTTTTCCGCTCGCCTCAGCCACTTATTCTGAGCGGAAGTAATTTATCCACCCATATTGTTCAGGAGAGAAGAAGATGCAAAAACGTTTGACCCTATTGCTGTTGATTCTTGTTTTGATTTTAAGTGCTTGTGGTGGCAATAATGGCGAAAACGCCACGAAGGGATGGATGCCCTGATTGCGGCCGCGCAAGCCGAAGGCATGTTGACTACCATCGCTTTACCCCATGATTGGTGTAACTACGGCGAAATGATCGAAACCTTCAAAACCAAATACGATATTGAAGTCAACGAACTCGATCCCGATGCCGGATCTGCCGATGAACTAGAAGCCATTAAAGCCAATCAGGGTAATACCGGCCCCCAAGCCCCGGATGTCATTGACGTCGGGTTTGCCTTCGGTAGCCAGTCCAAAGATGAAAACCTTATCCAACCTTACAAAGTCTCCACCTGGGACTCCATTCCAGCCGATGCCAAAGATGCTGATGGGTACTGGTATGGTGACTACTACGGTGTATTAGCCTTCGCCGTCAATACTGACATTGTTGACAATGTACCCCAGGACTGGCCCGATCTCCTCAAAGAAGAATACAAGGGTCAGGTAGCCATGGCGGGTGATCCACGTGCCTCAAACCAGGCCATTCAATCTGTTTTTGCCGCCGGTCTGTCCAATGGTGGTACGCTGGACAATGCCGAACCCGGTCTGCAATTCTTCCAACAGTTGAACGCGATGGGTAACTTCGTTCCGGTTATCGCTGAAACTGGTACGCTGGCTCAGGGGGAAACCCCCATCGTCATTCAGTGGGACTATAATGCCCTGGCCGCCCGTGATGGCCTCGAAGGTAACCCTCCCGTGGAAGTTGTTGTACCCTCTTCCGGTGTGTTCGCTGGCGTCTATGTGCAGGCCATCAGCGCCTACGCCCCTCATCCCAACGCCGCCAAACTGTGGATGGAATTCCTCTACTCCGATGAAGGTCAACTTATCTGGTTGAAAGGCTATTGCCATCCCATCCGCTTCAACGACATGGTTGAACGTGGTGTTGTCCCCCAAGATCTGTTGGATAAATTGCCCACACCCGAGCTGTACAACCAGGCCGTCTTCCCCACTCTCACGCAGTTGAATACCGCCAAAGAGCTGATCACTACCCAATGGGATAGTGTTGTCGGGGCTGATGTGAAGTAATAAAAGCCTCTGTATGAAGGTGGCAGTCATGGGTTCCATGACTGCCACTGTTTCATTTTCATTTATATGACCACAAAATCTATTACGCTTCCCTATTCTCCCCCCACCCCTACCTGGCGTACTCGCCTGGCTCAATTAGCTCCCTGGCTCGGTGTTGTACCATTCTTTCTTTTTGCCCTGGCCTTCTTGCTGGCCCCGGCTTCATTCCTTTTCATCGGTAGTTTTCGTGATTTGGCAGGCAACTTCACCCTGGATAACTATCGCAATTTAGGCCAGGAATTGGTCGTAGAAGCCTATACCCGTAGTATTCAGATTAGTGCAGTGACAGCATTAGGGGGTGGTTTTTTTGGTTTTTTGCTGGCTTATGCGGTTACGGTGGGGGGCTTGCCCCGTTTTGTGCGTTCCGCCTTGTTGACCTTTTCTGGTGTGGCTTCAAATTTTGCTGGTGTTCCCCTGGCCTTTGCCTTTATTGCCACCTTGGGGCGAATTGGGTTGGTAACAACCCTCTTAAAAACGGCTGGTATAGATATTTATGACAGTGGCTTCACCCTCTACAGTTTCCTGGGACTCAGCCTGACTTATATGTATTTCCAGTTTCCCTTGATGGTGTTGATTATCACACCCGCATTGGAAGGGTTAAAAGGGGAGTGGCGCGAGGCGGCAGAAAACCTGGGAGCGACTTCCTGGCAATATTGGCGTTATGTCGCCCTGCCGATTTTGTTACCATCAATTTTGGGAACAATGATTTTACTTTTTGCTAATGCCTTTGGGGCCCATGCCACTGCTTTTGCTTTGACCGGTGGCACCTATAACCTGGTAACGATTTTGATTGGGGCGCAAATGCGTGGTGATGTGTTGCGCGATCCCGGGCTGGGTTATGCTTTGGCGGTAGGGATGGTCATCATCATGACGGTTTCGATTGCAGGTTATACGCTCCTGCAACGACGGGCCGAACGGTGGTTAAAACGATGAAAACAAACCGGTTTTGGTCGTGGTTGTGGATTATTTTGGGAATACTTTATTTTTTCCTGCCGTTGCTGGCGACGGTAGAGTTTTCTTTAAAAGCCGAACGCGGCCGCTATACTTTCCGCGCTTACCAACTCGTACTGGAAGACCCACAGTTCATCCGTACCTTCATCTTTTCGGTAGAAATTGCCCTGCTGACCATTATCTTTAGCCTTTTACTTATTGTACCCACCGTCTACTGGGTTCATTTGCGTCTACCGCACGTGCGCCCCATTCTAGAATTTGTGGCCTTCTTGCCCTTTGTATTACCCGCCGTCGTTTTGGTCTTTGGTCTCATCCGCATCTACAGTGGCCCCCCTTTTTCTCTCACCAACCAGGTGTGGAGCACCAACCTTTTGCTGGTAGGCGCATATATGGCCCTCTCCTTGCCCTATATGTACCGCTCCGTAGATACCGGCTTACGGGCTATTGATGTACGCACACTCACCGAGGCCGCCCAAAGTTTAGGGGCTAGTTGGCCTATTATTTTATGGCGCGTCATTTTTCCTAACTTGCGTACAGCCTTACTGAGTGGAGCGTTTCTCACCTTTGCCATTGTGATCGGTGAGTACACAATTGCCGCCTTCCTTGCCCGACCTACCTTTGGCCCTTATCTGGCCTCATTAGTTCGTAACAAAGCCTATGAACCGGCGGCGCTCTCCATTTTAAGCTTTGCTCTTACCTGGAGCATCATGGGGTTGATCCAATATGTCACCCATCGTGCCCCTGGGGGTAGCGCCCAGGTCGCGGCTGGCCCTCGTTAACTGCAACATCCACGCCCCTTTCTTCTCGCAAACTACGGGCTATTACTCATTGGAAATAACATTATGGCATTTCTGGATATCGAACATTTACATAAACAATTTACGACGCTGACTGCGGTGGCCGATTTTAATTTACAGGTCAAAAAAGGTGAGTTTGTCTCACTTTTGGGATCGAGCGGCTGTGGTAAAACTACGGCCCTGCGTATGATCGCTGGGTTTGAGTCGCCAACAGGGGGTAAGATTCACCTGGATGGACAAGACATCAGTCGTAAGCCAGCTAACCAACGCAATATTGGTATGGTGTTTCAATCCTATGCCTTGTTCCCTAATATGACCATCGCTGACAACATCGGTTTTGGTCTGAAGATTAAGCGGCAACCCCAGTCCGATGTAAATAAGCGGGTAGGTGAACTTCTGAATTTAATCCAACTGCCCGATAAGGGACGTTATTACCCTTATCAGCTTTCTGGGGGGCAACAACAGCGGGTAGCTCTGGCTCGTGCCCTGGCGATTGAACCGCAAGTGTTATTGCTAGATGAACCACTGTCTGCGCTGGATGCCAAGACACGGGTGGAATTACGGCAGGAAATTCGGCGTATTCAGCAACAATTGAATATAACGACAATTTATGTGACCCATGACCAAGAGGAAGCCTTGTCGTTGTCTGACCGGATTGTGGTGATGAATAAGGGGGTTATTGAGCAAGTGGGAACACCCTTTGCCATTTACAATTACCCAACCAGTTCGTTTACGGCCTCGTTTGTGGGTCAATTGAATGTGTTGCCAGTGACGGTCATTGATGGCGAGCAGGGCCAGTGCCAGTTTGGGGATCAGCACATAAAGTTGACAGAAGCAATCGCGGCCGCGCCCCATACCGCTGTTAATATTGCCCTGCGTCCCGAAGAGCTACGGTTAGGGGCCAATTCCGGGATGAATCAAATCACTGGTGCCGTTCTTAGTACCACCTTTCTAGGGGCTATTGTGCGTCTGCGCCTGCAAGTCGGCCCCACTGTCATTCTGGCGGATCTGTTTAATGAACGTCAGATGCAATTACCCAACGATGGCGAGACGGTTACTGTTAATTTCCCTTATCACGCCGGTTGGGTATTAGAACAAAGAGATTAAAAAGGGACGCGCCGGAATGGGAATTGCAGGATTTCCAAAAACAGATCATCCCTTAATTCATACCCCATCATGATCCACAAACAACGCTGGACACTTGCTAAAATTAAGCAACGATTACAATTAATTGCCCCTCTGGTCTACCGTCAACGACATACTCTCCCCCCTTTCCGTTACCAGGGAGTCACCCAATGGGATCACACTCCCCCGGTTGCCCCCAATTGTCCTGATGACGATTGGCAAGTCATTCCCCCAGGCAGTTATTGGGGACGTTGGCGCACCGGGTTTGTCTTGCGCACTACCTTTCAAATTCCTTCAGATTGGGCTAACGTGGAGGCCATTGCTTTATACTTGCCCCTGGGAGACGCTGGCGATTTTTGTCATCCAGAAGCATTGGTCTATTTAGACGGGCAACCGATTGCCGCCTGTGATCGGTATCACCAGGAAATCAGATTACCCAATCACGTACGCGATGGACAAACGCATCTCCTGGCTCTTCATGGATGGACTGGCCTGGGTGGCTCTATTGAAGTACCACGAGAGACACAATTGTGGATGAGCGTATGTGAGTTAGTTGTTCTTGAACTATCTACACGGAATTTTATAGCAGTCGCCCGCATTGCCCATCAGACCGCCACTGTACTGGCAGAAACAGATGTGGCCCGCGGCCGCATCCTCAATGCTCTTAATGACGCTTTCAACACGCTGGATACCCGTGAACCGTGGGGAGAGAGGTTTTATGAGAGCATCGCGGCCGCAATGCAAACTTTGCATACGGGACTGGAACAAGCAAGCCCCCCGCTTGATGTAGACATCATCGCCGCCGGTCATGCCCACATAGATGTAGCCTGGCTCTGGACACTCGACCAAACCCGGCAAAAAACCCGGCGCACCTTCCACACCGTCCTGCACCTGATGGAGCATTTCCCTGCCTACCAATTCACCCAAAGCCAACCACAACTCTACGCCTGGTTACAAGAAGATGATCCCGCCCTGTTTGCTCGTATTCGGGAGCGTATAGCCGAAGGGCGCTGGGAAGCCATTGGTGGCATGTGGGTAGAAGCCGATTGTAACCTGACCGGAGCTGAAGCCCTGGCCCGGCAATTTCTCCTGGGACGAACCTTTTTCCGGGAGCATTTTGGCCCCGAAGCTGAGTCCCCCATCCTTTGGTTACCCGATGTATTTGGTTATACCTGGAACCTGCCCCAATTGATCAAGCAGGCAGGATTAGATTATTTCTTCACCATCAAAATTGGCTGGAGCCAATATAACCGGATGCCCTACGACGCTTTTTGGTGGCAGGGACTAGACGGGACACGTATTCTTACCCACTACAGCCCTACTCCCGAAGGGGGCAGTGCTTATGCCAGCACCTACAACGCCCAGGCAGTGCCTCAAGATACTCTGGGAACCTGGCACAATTTCCAACAAAAAGAGCAAGCAAAAACCTTGCTGATGGCCTTCGGCCACGGCGATGGCGGCGGCGGACCCACCCAGGAAATGATCGAAAATATAGCTACCATGGGGCACTTTCCTGGCTTACCCAAAATTCGCCCTGGTAAAGCCATTGATTTCTTCCGCCAACTTGAGGCCGAAGCTGGCACCATTTTGCCCGTATGGAAAGGGGAACTCTACCTGGAATACCATCGGGGAACCTACACTACACAAGGAAGAAACAAACGCGCAAATCGGAAGGCGGAGTTTTTATTGCATGATGCGGACTTTTTACTGGCTGTTGCCTTTATACAGACCCAGCAGGTGGACGGTGATCCCACACCCCTGCTTATCCTGCAAAACCAACTGCGCCACGCCTGGGAATTGGTTTGCCTTAACCAATTTCATGACATCATTCCCGGAAGTAGCATTGGCGAGGTTTATGAGCAATCGCAGAAGCAATACCGAGAAATTATGACTCTGGGAGAGCACGTAAAAGACGTGGCATTGCAAACAATCGCGGCCGCGACCAGCCACACCGCTTTCATCATCAACCCTACATCATTCACACAACACCAACTGCTACAAAAATCTAGCTTCACCCTCAAACAAGGCTTCACCGATACCGTAGATCCCGGCCCCCTACCCCCATACAGCCTGACCCCTTTAGCTGAAGGATTTGTAGGTAATAGCAGTCATCTACTGGCTACGCGCAATTTATTAGAAAACAATTTTGTCCGTGTAACCATCAACGAGGCAGGTGATATCACCCACCTGTACGACAAAATAAATAAACGCGAAATCATCTCCCCTGGATCAGTGGCTAATGAATTTCAGGCCTTTGAAGACCGTCCCATGTACTGGGATGCCTGGGACATAGATATTTTTTATGATGATCGGCGTTGGTTGGCTGAACCAGCCACAAGTATCGAGGTTATTCAAAGTGGCCCCCACCAGGCAACCATAGAAATTCAGCGCCGTATTCTTCGCAGTCACTACACGCAACGCATCACACTCACACACCACAGCCCCCGGCTAGATATCCATACCCGCATTGACTGGCGCGAACGGCACATCTTACTCAAAGTAGCTTTCCCAGTGCATATATTCGCTCCCACAGCAACCTACGAGACCCAATGGGGCAATGTGGAACGCTCTACCCACCGCAACACCAGTTGGGATTGGGCCAGATTTGAGGTATGTGCCCATAAATGGGTGGATGTAAGTGAAGGGGATTATGGCGTCAGTTTGCTTAATGACTGTAAATACGGCCACGACATCCAAGATAATACACCAGACGGAACGACCATACGCCTGAGCCTGCTCCGTTCGCCCACTATGCCTGACCCGGAGGCGGATCAGGGAGTTCACGAATTCAGTTATGCGCTTTTACCCCATTCAGGGCGCTGGGGAACTGATACAGTGCGTGAGGCTTATGCCCTAAACGATCCAATTTTCATTGGGGTAATGAACAATATATCTAGGCCAACGAACGTTCAGCCGCTAAAAACGGGCGGCTCTTTTATCGCGCTTAATAAGGAGCACGTTGTCATTGAAACGGTGAAGGTAGCTGAAGATGGGCAGGGTATTATCGTACGGCTCTATGAGTGCCAACGGCGACGTGGCCTAGTAACGATGAAAACGAGTTTCCCACTCGCGGCCGCGTACCGCACCAATCTGCTTGAAGACAATGAGGAAAGTCTGCCCCATAGCCTTGACAGCGTACAACTCGCCATCAGACCTTATGAAATCATCACGTTGCGACTTGTTTATGATTCGTCATAAGCCTCTTACCTGGCCTCAGGCTTAACTCCTACGAAAATGTAGGGCGATTTTGTAAATCGCCCGGTGGACGATTTAAAAAATCGTCCTACAGATTTTCATCCCTCTTGGTGTGCCAAAGGCACATGGGAAACTCCTGTGAAAATGTGGGGCGATTTGGCAAATCGCCCGGACGATTTAAAAAATCGTCCTACAGATTTTCATTCCACTGAGTAAACACCCAATCAGAGGCACTCTTGCCTAATAGGCAAAAGCAATTTGATTGGTCAAGGTATCAACGAACTCTTCTAATTGCTCACCCATTTGCGGGCGATAAGTTGGACGGGCTGTAATAATCTGAGCCACATCAGTCACCAGATTACCCCCACTTTCCGTGACGACCACGCGGCCGCGGCCCCGGTTCACATTTTCCAACAGAGATTTAATACGGGCATCATGGCGTAAAACTTCAGCATTGCGGCCGCGGCTGGGCAAAATCAGTACATACTCATCCGCAGGATCAAATGGCCGATCCGCCAACGCATAATCTGTTTTGAGCGCCACACCCTGGCAACTGGTTACCAATTTATTAAACAGACTGATGCTCTTAATAGATAAACCGGCCAGACGAAATTTATGCAAAAAATACACAACCTCCCATTCATCAAAACCATCACCAATGAGGATGTAGGTGTGCGGCCGCTTCTTACGTCCATTACCATTCGTGGTTGCCATGTCCTCGTACTCCACATAAACTCTATATATACCGTTCACGGTTACTCGGTGCATCATTGACTGGGGCCGGACACCCCACCGAGACACCAATTGGAGACGGCATTGCGTGTTGTTGCTTCAACAATTAATTACCACTACATGTGCCACCAGCGATTTGACATCCACCCGCAATTGCTTGCGCCCAATCTACATCCCCTTGATCTCCATCCATGACCCAGGCCCCCAGGCGATTGTCTGCCCCATAATGGGTATCCACAGCCTCCACCAGAGCAAAGGTCGCTAAAGAAAACAGTAGCGCTAACAAAAGGGATACCCGAACGATTTGCAGTTTGACAGATTTCATTTTCAGCCTCCATTTTCCTAATTTCACTT
Organism: Chloroflexota bacterium; assembly: GCA_018004935.1. Classification (GTDB taxonomy): domain Bacteria; phylum Chloroflexota; class Anaerolineae; order Promineifilales; family Promineifilaceae; genus Trichofilum. Next base: position 8,637 of record JAGNBF010000056.1, read on the forward strand.
TTCACACTTTGTTGAGAGTACAAAGCGCCCGTGCTAACATTGGCACGCAGATTAAACTGTTTTGGCTGTAATGATCTGTAAACTGCCTTGAAAGTAACTTGAAAACACCTTGAAATGAACCAAAATCAAGAATTTGTTAAGACCAATCAAGTCCAAGATGCCCTACGCCTCTGGCATGGGGGTGAAGTAGAACATTGGCCGTTAGGTCATTTACGGTTGGGGTTGCGCTTGCGGCCGCATCAAGAAGATTACCGTTCCCTGGCTGAAAGCGGCCCGGCGGCACAAAACCGGGCTACACTAAACCACGCGCTAGAATTCCTGCGCGGAACCTCGCTAGAAGCTGAAGAATTACTGCGTAACCGGTACGAACACCGTACAGATGTGATGTCCCTGGCCAACACCCTCAATCTGAGCGAAGATAGCATCTACTACCGTCAACGTCAGGCCATTCACCAACTAACCGACATCATTAACCAGCTAGAACAAGAAGCCCGTTCATCCTGGCAAGAGCGAATGCTCAATCGCCTGGAATTACCAACCTACACCCACTTAGTGGGTATCGAAAAGGTGCAAAGTCAACTTCTTGAAGCCTTAAAAGAACAACAAGAATCGTTTATCATCTCCTTAGAAGGGTTAGGCGGGTTAGGCAAAACCACCCTGGCCGATGCCACGGTGCGTCTCTTGATAGAACAACAAAAATTTGATGAATTTGCCTGGGTAACAGCCAAACAAACCCATCTTTCCATGTTGGGGCGACTACAGGTAGAAAGCGGCAAACCGGCCCTTACGTTTCCGATGCTTCTGAACAAAGTCTCTCATCAATTCGAGCTAGACGAATATAATCCACCGACACAATTGCAACGGCAACGCCTGGTGCAACAATTCCTGCGCGAACGCGAATGTCTGGTTATCATTGACAATTTGGAAACAGTCACAGATTATCGCACCCTACTCCCAGAATTACGCAAATGGCAAAACCCCAGTAAGTTCATTCTCACCTCGCGCTATCGTCTACTGGATGAACCAGGGGTTTACTCAATCGCCTTACAAGAATTAACTCGTACCGCCGCCTTTCAACTCATCCGGCACGAAGGCAAACGCACTGGTGTCAACGCCCTCGCTCAGGCTTCAGATGAGGAACTCGATCCTATTTATCATGTTGTAGGCGGTAATCCTATGGCGCTGAAACTCATTGTTGGACAACTACGTTTTCATTCCTTATCCCGTGTTCTCAATCGGTTCAGCCAACATCGAGATCCCCAACAAAGCAATGACCTTTTTGATTACATCTATCAAGAAATATGGAATACCCTGTCCGATGACAGCAAAGTCATTTTGTTGGCTCTGTCCCAGGCGGGCGAATCAGGTTTCATCTTTGACCACCTGGTAGAGATTGCGGCGCTCTCCGAAACCATCATTGAGACAAACCTGGAACAACTCATCTTGCTTTCCCTGGTCGAGCCGGGGGGAACACTTCTCGAAAAACGGTACCGCCTGCACCGCCTCACCGATTCCTTTGTCCAACGACTCCTAGGAACTGTCCAAGAATAACTTTCCGCGTTGTTTCTAGTAGTGCGACAGACAAGATTTGTCGGTTGGAAGGTGGTGGCACGGTCAGGAGACCGGCCACAGCTATTCGACGGAATAAGTTTGTTGAACTACTAGAGACTCACTTAGTAATCGTCCAAGAATAAGTTCCGCGCAGACCTGACAGGTTTCCGAAAACCTGTCAGGTCTAAACCGGGAAGTTATTTTTAGATGTTCACTTAGGGGCAGTAAAAGATAAGTTCCGTCAAGACCCAAACGGTCAAGTTATTTAATTTCCATTCCTTAGGATGGTGATATGAGTACCGGGCACGAAACAAAGCCTGTCAAACAATGGCAAATGATTCTCAAGCGTCAGGCCACCGCCAATGTGCACCGCTGGCTCCATCTCCTAAATAGCAAAGAAGATCCAACCCTCTTTTTGGCGCAAAACTACGATAATATTCTGCGTTCTTTAGAAACAATCCTGCCCCATGAAGAGCAACTTAACCTCACTTTAGAACTCATCAAAGCTATCTCCCCCTTCATTTTTAACTTTGCGGACTGGGACCGGTGGCTGACTTATCTGGACAAAGCCCTTGCCCAAACGATTCATTGTCAACAAATTGAAGATCAGGCTTATCTTTTGATAGAAATGGGGGCAATTCACCAGGCCCGGGGCGAATGGCAAAAGGCGTTAGACCATTTTGAGCAATCTGAGAGGCTGTATCTGCAACTCAACTTGTCGGTAAAGTATGCCAGGGCATTGAACCGTCGGGGTGTCATGTTATGTAGTCTAGGGCAAATAGGTGAGAGCCTGAAATTATGTCAACAGGCGCTAAGTCTGGCTGAAGAATTTAAAGCTGAGGATATTGTGGCCGAAGCCCGCTGGAATCTCACCGCCGTTTACCAAAAAGCCCATTTATGGGAGAAGGCCCTCTTAACAGCTCGCGAAGCGATTGTCCATTATCAACAAAATGCTTCTAATGCTTCACGGCATACATTACAGCGGCTCATCATCATTTCTTTAAGCAAATTGGGGCGCAGTGAGGAGACGGCCACACAAGCCCAACTATTGCTTGATGAATTAACACAGGCTGGTGAAATTCAAAAGTTGGCGGCATTGCAGGTAGATTTAGGGGTCATTGCTTTTGAGCAAAATAACTACCGCGTAGCCGAAAAACATTGGTACGAAGCCTTACAACTTTATTCGCAAATTCAAAACCCGCACGACCAGGCCGTTTTGCATAATAATTTAGGGTATCTCTATACTAAACTTGAAGAGTGGGAAACGGCTGAGGTCATGCTTTTGCAGGCGATACGTATCTATGCAGAATTGGGTGACACTTACAACCAGGTGGACACGATGGACAACCTGGCCGAGTTGTATGAGGCCCAAAATAAAGGGGAGGCCCGCGGCCGCGTTCTGGCACAAGCCATCCATTTGCTAGAACAGGTGGATAGGTCGCCCACCCCCTATTACCAGGAATTATTTGCCAAATTTACAGGGCAATACCATCAATTGTGTGAAACCATAACTACTAAACCTCTCGAGGGCTGAGCTTGTCGAAGCCCGTTTTGCCTTCGACAAGCTCAGGCAACAGGCTTAGCAGTTACGTGAAACCCATAAATAATCCCCCTCTATCCCTTTAAAGTTCGTTTCAAGGTAATTTAAAGGTTTTTCAAGGCCATTCAAGTTGGCTATATGCTATCATTTGCCCATGATTCATTCACTTTCAACGAACGGGCATAAAATGGAATCAGACGAGGTTTTTGATCTGTCAATCAGTACAATTATCCATGACCTAAATAATTTATTGACCACTGTTATTAGTCATGCTACCCTGGCTTTAGCCAAAACAGAAGATTGTCAGGAATCTCACCCCCATTTGGAACGAACCGTACAGGCGGCCAAATACGCGGCCGCGCTCTCCCGCCAGCTTAATCTCTACGCCAAAGAATCGCTCCACCAGGATGATAATACTGACCTCAATAACCTTGTCACCGAAATTACAGAACTACTTCGGCCCGTTTTTTTACGGAATGTAACCGTACATTTAGACCTCGGTTACGGCCTGCCCTTTATTAAAGCCCCCAAACTCAAGATTCAACAAATTCTAATGAACCTGCTCATTAATGCGGCAGAGGCCATTCCCCCAGCCGGTGGGGCCATTACGCTCCAAACCGGGTGGGAAAAAATAAAAACACCCTTTAATAATGAAACGGGGTCCCGTTATCGTTTTGCACCGCAACCGGGTGAGTACCTCTTCTTACGGGTGGCAGACACGGGCGTAGGAATGAACGAAAATATTCTGGATGGTTTACTGATGCCCTATTTCACCACCAAACCCCGCGGCCGCGGCCTGGGGCTGATAAGTGTTACAAAAACATTAGACGAATGGGGCGGCGGTCTCACCGTCACCAGTACGCCAGGCTTTGGCTCCGTCTTTACAATCTTTCTACCGATGGTTTAGATTCATTAGATCAACTGTAACCGTTCATTTGTAGGACAATTTGGTGAAGGGTGTGTTTCATTTCGGTTGAGAGGAAGAAAATAATGAATCGGTGAATTTGTGAATTGTTGAATTGTTGAATGATTAACGAGGGAAGCGTCTACCGATTCATTAACCATTCAACAGTTCAACAATTAATTATTCAACTCATTTGAAACACACCCTTTACCAAATCGCCCTACATAAAAAGCTACAGTTTCGGGCGTGACCGTACACGCCACAGCATAAAACAATCTTCCGCAAACCCGCGAATACTTGTCTGGAATGATGTGATTTCTACCCCCTGACCTTGCTGAGTCAGATACATCTTGATTTCAGGATCCTGATAAACCGCCTGCGAACAAATAATATCATCCCCCTCAGAAAGGCCCTGCAAACGAGCCGCTAAATTAACGGTGGAGCCAAAAAAATCTAACCGATCATTTAGCGTAACAGCAATACAGGGACCGGTGTGCAAGCCTATTTTTAAAGTCAAAGCATTAGGCCCTTGGGCCAACAACATCTGAGCCTGAAGCATGGCACGCAACGCGGCCGCAGGCTGGCGAAATACCGCCATCACCGCATCCCCTATCGTCTTTACAATGGAACCCCCTTCAGCCACAATCGCCGCACGCAACACCTCAAAATGATCCATGACGATGCCAAAAGCAGGGGCATCCCCAATCGTTCGGTACATTTGGGTCGAGCCACGCAAATCTGTAAAAACAATCGTCTGCGTCCCCACAAATATCTGCTCTCCCGGTCGCAACGCTTCCTGCGAGAAAAGGTCACGAAACCGCTGTAATACAATCACTTCTGCCGCCGTTGTGGCATGATCAGACCAGCTTGTACGCTCCAAAAGGACAAGCTGCTCTTCCTGTGTCTGATTGATCAAATGGATAGTTGGTTGCAACGACACAACTGTCTCATCAGACCATCCAGCCTCACTAATAGCGACTTGCAGTTCGGGCAGTCCGCCCGCGGCCGCATTCCAAATCTGCTCTCCGTCCAGGGCCAGCGTATGAATTTTGTAATGACCGGGCACCAATTGCGGCCGCACCACGCGTGCCTCCCCTGGTTGCAATAATTGCTGTACCAAAACATGGGGCGCGGCCGCTGGGCCAGCATAACAAAACTCCAAAGCCGCCTCAATCAGGCGAATAGATGGGTTGGGCTGAAAAGTCAGTTCAACCGAACGTTCAAAATCGGCCCGGTAATCAATATTACAAGCTTCACAATGAACTTCTTTTGTCGTTTCGGCCAGCGAACGCACCTGAGCACGGGCGGAACGACACATGGGGCAAAGGAGTTCCCAGCGAAAATCAAGTAACCCTAAACGGGTCGCTTGTAATGCCAACTCCAACACTTGCCGACGAGGCACATTCCAGGCATCAGCCAGGGCATAAGGGCGAATCTTCTGCAACGTAAGATCGTCCCCCTCAGCCACCAGACGTATCAGCCGCTCTACCAATTCGGCTTTCCCTGTTTGCAAATGCAACTCGCGCTCAATTTCCGTCAATCGTTCACGACCACCAGAAGCCAAAGTAATAGGTAACGGCATAGAAGCCAACATCAAATCCACTTCCGGGCGGTTATAAAATGTTTGCCCCTTCTGAGCCAACCCGTCATACTGGCGAAAAATACGGTCAAAATGACGCGCCAGGCTAAACCGAGTGAGTAAAGGAATACCCACCACACCGAGAAGGTTTCGCGGCCGCGCCCATACTTGATAGCTCAAATCAGTACCACCCTGAGAATGCGGCCGCAATTCAACCAACACCCGCAATTCCGCCAATGGTCCCCACACAAAATGACGTACCACGCCAAAACGATGTGGGCTTATCCACTCAAACGGCTCCTGAACAAACTCTGTCGCCAATCCCCCTAACCTGACCCGCAACCGTCGGCGACCATTAGGCAAAATATCACCCGGCACGGCCACCACAGCAATCGGGTTCATACCCGTATCCTGGTCAAAATGATCCGTATCTGCCACCAACGGCCAGAGCGCTTCCGGATTCGCCGCCAATTGCCATTGCCAATGAAAATAGTAATCACGCCAGAACATCCACAAAAAATACCATACCCTGGTTAAAATAACGATTACGAAATTATTGTCCGCCCTCTCATATGATATTCGTCCTGTTAAGACCTGCCTTACATCATTGATCTCCTCACGACAAACTAGATAAGATTGGCGCAGATTAAACGATTGGCCCTAAGCCATAACAGATATACTCGCACAGTCATAAAATGACATTTTGTTTGACATCAATGGCTGGGCCAGGCCTAAATGGAGGCTGTTATGTTCCAACACATTCTCATACCCCTTGATGGCTCCCCTCTAGCCGAAACGGCCCTGAAATCGGCCCTCACGCTGGCAGGTAAATTTAGTAGTGAACTCACTCTTTTGCGGGTTGTGGCTCAACCCTACCTTCCCACAGATGGTCTCAGCGCCAGCTATGCCGAACTGATCGCCGGTTTACGCGAACAAGCCCTCGCCGATGCCCGCGCTTATCTGGTTGCCCAACAAGGTTCACTCCAGCAACAGGGGTTTCGAGTCCATGCCCTGGTCTCCGAACTCGAACCAGTTGCCGAAGCCATTCTGAACACGGCCGAAAGTGTCAAAGCCGACGCCATCGTCATGAGTACCCATGGGCGAGGTGGTCTGGCACGTTGGGTATATGGCAGTGTAGCAGATCGGGTTCTACGTCATGCTCATGTCCCCGTTTTATTGATACGCCCTGAAAACCAGGATTTTTCGTAAATCGTTTCGTGAACAATCTATTCTGTTCTTCTTTTTCTCCTGAAAAACATGGAACGAATGGTGAAATTCGTTCCATGTTTTGTTTTGTCCTTGAGCAGGCGTAGGATGACATTTCGCCTTGTTTTTATGCAAACACTATAATATAGCTTTTAAGAAAAAGATTTTGACTGTGCGGGTGTCAACCCCCTGAATTCCCAAAGAACCACTCTTTTTCTTAAACGCTATAGCGATAAAAGACAAAGCTCTTTTATCTACGGAGAAAGAACAATGATTCGTCTTGTCATCCGTTTTCTTTCCCTACTGTTGCCACTATTTATTTTAGTGTCCTGCCGTACCCAGCCACAATCCCAACTACCGGCTTCGACTCCCCTGGATGTAGCCTCTGTCACCTGGCCAGCGCCCCCTACGCCTGATTCTGTGGTGCCACGCCCTACCGTACAAACCATTCCCGCTATAACGGTAGTCGTGCAATGGAACGATGCCCTGTTAGCGGCTGTTCGTTCCGGCAAACCTCAACCTACGGTGATTGCCCGTGCCATGTATATGGTTCATGCGGCTATGTATGATGCCTGGAGCCTGTATGATGCTACAGCTATTCCCACGGTGCTGGATTCGACTCTGCGCCGCCCGGTGGAAGAGTTCACAATGGAAAACAAAGCGGCCGCAATCAGTTATGCCGCCTACCAGATGCTCATTACCCTCTTTCCCGAGTATGAAAGCCAATCGCGGGCCTTTAGTTCCTTACTCAGTAACCTGGGCTATCAGCCCATTCATGACAGTAGTGGCTCAACAGCGGCCACCATTGGCCTGATGGCGGCACAGTCCATTCTTGCGGATCGGGCCGATGATGGCGCTAATGCCAGCAATAATTACGTGGATATGACTTCGGCTGTCTACCCTGAATTATATGCGCCCATTAACAGTGCCGACCCCAATGCGCCTAACTCCCTGGGCAAGGCAGAGTTTAATCTGGCCCATTGGCAACCCTTACGTGTACCCAATGGCACACTGTTAAGTGAAAACCTGCTTCCTGTCACCGATTTGAATAATCCGGCGTCTTATATAGAACAAGTTTTTCTGACACCCCATTGGGGAGCCGTGCGCCCCTTTGCGCTGAGTGTAGGAAGCCAATTCCGACCCCCGGCACCGCCCCTCCCGGGGGTGTCAGAACCTTACACAGATGCCTTGGGCCAAACGATGAGTCAGGATGAGTCATTCTCCCAACAAGTTAATCAACTTTTGACCATAAGTGCCGAGTTGACGGATGAACAGAAAGCAATAGCCGAATATTGGATGGATGGCCCTCATTCAGAGACACCACCAGGCCATTGGAATGTTTTGGCCCATGGGATTTCCTGGCGTGATCATCATACATTGGATGAGGATGTACGGTTTTATTTTGCTCTAAATGCGGCGTTATTTGATGCCAGCATTGCCGCCTGGGATAGCAAACGGGCCTATGATTGTGTGCGACCCATTACGGCTATTCGTTATCTGTATGCTGGACAAGAGATCCAGGCATGGGGTGGCCCTAACCAGGGTACACAGACCATTTTGGGCGATAACTGGCTCCCGTATCAATTTCTTACGTTTATGACGCCTCCCTTTGCAGAGTATGTATCAGGGCATAGTACCTTCAGCGCGGCCGCGGCCGAACTGTTTACACTCTTCACTGGTAGCAATCAGTTCTATGATGGGTCTACCCTCATCCTGGAGGACCTCAACCAGGACGGTGTGCAGGACATGCTCGGCCAACATGTCGTTCTGGCCGGTAGCCACCAAATCGAGAATGGCCCGGTCCAACCCGTCGTATTACGCTGGGAAACCTTCCAGGATGCGGCCGATCAGGCGGGTCTATCCCGGCTTTATGGCGGCATTCATTTTCAAGATGGTGATTTACGCGGCCGCGAAATGGGCCGACACATTGGGCAACAAACCTTCATGTTGGCCGAACAATATTGGACAGGCACATTACCTTGATAAGTGAAACAAAGGGAGTGCCTTGAGACCCCCACCCTCAGGGCGCATGGTGGGGAAAAATCCAGCAGGCAATCGTCCCAGGTACACCTGTATACTATGTGACTTATCCATACGAAAAGAGGAAATTTTCTTACGTAATCTAATCGTTAAGGTAATTCTCTTAAAATTATTTACTATTGTTGCCCCTGGGCATTGATTAGGAAAACCACATCCTTTTCCATCCCAGCCCAAGTTTCAGCCCATCAATTCTGATAATTCCCTGCAGGTATCATGTCCGTTTTGTTACGTGGTATTTTGCCGACCGATTCCCCGCTGTTTGGGAATTGTTTTGAGGAGAAGTGGTGTCCAATCACAGGAGGAGGTTCACGATGGATTGGAGCATCCCCGCATTACAGAAGCTATTAGAAGTAGCCATACAAAAATTAGCTCAGGAGAGAGGCGAATCCTTTGCCAATGCTATCAGAGAGATTATCTGGTTAAACCTGGAACATGGTCGCGTACAAAAATATCTGCAATACAATCCTGACCATACCACTGACGGTTATGTCAACCATGTCGTCGTTATTTTTGATAAGTTGGAGCCATATATCCGCTGTATGCGCGAAGGGGATGACACGATCTGGCTTGTGCTGTATCCCAAATTGCAACAGTGGGTTTATAACTACCTGGTGAAAAAGAAATTTCATCGGGGACACGACACTCAGGAACTAGCAACAACTTATGCTGGCGAACTTGCTTGTACTCTCATACAGGCTCATTATCCATATGATGTTGAAGAGTTTGATGCCTGGGCTTATCAAACTCTTAAAAATGTCTGCTCCAAGAACATGCGGCACGCTACAAGGCACCGCCTTATTCCTGACAGCCAACTCGACCCCCTGGAAACACCAACCCACGAAGAAAATATTGCTCACTTAATGAAATTGCCAGGGCTAGAGGGTTTAATCGGTGAGCGTCTGGACTTTGAGCAAGCGTTGAATAAACTGAAGCCCAAAGAACGGCAGGTGATTATGGGTTTGCTCCAAGGGTTAACACCCCAAGAACTCGCAAAACTCCTTGGGACAACGGACGCGAATGTGTATAAAATTAAGCACGACGCAATAAAAAAGTTGCGTAAACCATAACCGTTCAGTCAAGAGGTTGTACTTTTCTTTGTAGGATGATTTTTTAGGCATGGTTCAAAAGTCCGCAAGCTGTGCTTAACACTTTGTAGGGCGATTTGGTAAATCGCCCACGAGACGATTTACCAAATCGTCCTACAAATTTGTAAAGCTGACCTGAACCATGCCATTTTTTAAATCGTCCACTTGTTCATTAAATTTTTAATCGGGTAACGCCTTCATTGACCCCATTCCCCCTGCCGATTCCCGAGGGAAGGGGGGAATTCCCATGGGGCATTTTTCGGGGCGAATGCCCCGAAAAATGCCCCTTAGAAAAGTTCCCCACCCCTGGGGGCGGGGTTAGGGGTGGGGGGGATTCCATTACCTGATTAATTTTTTAAACGACAACTGGGCGATTTAAAAAATCGCCCTACAAATTTTCATTCCATTTGGTGAGCGCCCCGTTCATGGGGAACTCCTACGAAAATGTAGGGCGATTTGGCAAATCGCCCGGACGATTTATCAAATCGTCCTACAGATTTTCATTCCTCTTGGTGCGCGTCTCGCCCATGGGGAACTCCTGAGAAATTGAACACATGCCGTAAGATTTTAGGGCTGGATGGCTATAATAATGAGTAAACCTATTTTAACTTCTGCACTAGAGAGCTTGTCACAACAATGGGCCACCCTTTTGCAAAAATGGCAACGGGAGAAAAAAATTCCCGTGGGTGCTGTCTCACTCCTCATAGAAATCTTTCATCACAAGCCTACTCCATTGCCTGTAACCGATGAGGATGCCGCCATGTTATCATTAGTAGTAAGTGAAGCTTTGCAAGGAATAAATATTGCCCAAAAATATCCAGGATTTTTTCTCCGTCTTATAGAAAACCAGACGCTCTTAGAAGATTTTTTAGATTCGTTTGACATACTGCTCCGCTCAAAGGAAGGGGCGCTAGAACCGTTACCATCTCCGGCCAGTCTGGATCTGAGCTTCTTACGCCAGCGCTCATCTCCGCCGCCTGTTGTTGAACGTGTCATTTGGGAAGGGTGGCGTGTAACCTGGCAACAAACGATTGAACAACTTCAGGCTTTTTTCTTTCCCCCGCCCATGTCTCTTAGTTCCGTCACGCGGCGTTTGGTCACTTTTCCGGTAGATGAAGATGACTGGTTTACTTTGTTTCGCCAGGAAACGAAGATAGGGGATACTTTTTGGACGGTTTTATTGGAAGGTACCCCCAATGATGATGTGGAAGTCGCTTTGAGCCTGCAAATAACGATCGTGCCTACTGGGAATCACCGGATGCAAGTGCCGCTAAAGGCAACCTTGTCCTGGGGTGATTACCAGGCTCAGGTCATGGTTACGTCTGGGGGACGGGCAGAGTTTCCTCCTTTGTTGCTGAATAAAGTACTGGATATGCGAGCAGAAACAGTAACGGCAGGTTTACAAGTCACAGTAGAGGCGATCAATTCGCAAACTCAGTAGTTTAAGACTTACGGGGGCATGGGAGCCGGTCTCATGATCGTGCTCGTCGTGGCCCGGTGAGGACATCGGCACAGCATGTAAGTCGTAAGGGTTCGCTCAAAATTAACTTGGGTGGCACGGTCAGGAGACTGGCCACAGCAAACTTAAAAGTTGTTTGCGAACGAACCCTAAGTTTTAAGGCACTATCAAACTATGCCTCAGGTAAGCGTGCATTTACGTTTGCGTTTGCCTTTGTTATGGTTGGCACTTTGTATAGGTCTGGCCTTGTTTGTGCCTGATCGGGTATGGGTTACATTGGGGGTGGGGTTAGGCGGGGTGTTCGCGGCCGCGTCACTCTGGTCACACTCCTTAGCGAAACATTTACGCGGTACCCGTCATCTCCATTTTGGTTGGGTAGGCGTAGGGGACCGCCTCAGTGAACAATTTACTCTCCACAACAACAGTCCCTTCCCCGCTCTGTGGGTAGAACTCCAAGACGAATCAAACGTACCCAATTATCAGGTGGGCGTTGTGCGTAGTATCACCGCGGCCGCAACCGAAACCTGGAAGCAATCTGCCATTTGCACGCGACGGGGTCAGTACCATCTTGGCCCCTGGACGCTCCGAGCCAGTGATCCCTTTGGCCTATTTCTGGTCCAAATTCATTATCCCCAACAAACCGAAATCATCATTCATCCCCCTGTAAACACCAATTTACCCATTCGGCTACCGGCGGGCGAAAGTAGCGGCCGCGAACGCTCACGGCAACGGGCCTGGCAGGCTACAGTTAATGCCGTGACAGTACGAGAATACCAACCCCATGATCCTTTACGTTTGATGCACTGGAAAGCCACCGCCCGACATGGCGAACTGATGGTGCGTCAGTTTGATCTAGATGTCACTGGGGATATTTGGCTATTGCCTGATTTGGACGCCTCGGCCCAATTAGGCCATGAGGTGTCTGGTACAGAGGAACATTTGATTATTTTAGCCGCCTCGTTGGCCGGACAGGCGTTCCGCTTAAACCGCAAAGTGGGCGTAGCAACATATGGTTCGCGGCCGCAACTCCTTCATCCAGCCGCAAATCAGGGGCAACAGTGGAATATTCTTCATGCTCTGGCGTTAGCCCAGGCTGATGGTGAAGTCAGTATTGCGGCCGCATTACATGACCTGTCACGCATTATCCAACGGGGAGCGGCTTTGCTAGTGCTTACACCCAGCAGTCAGACTGATTGGCTACCAGCTTTACTGCCACTGGCCCAAAAAGGGGTTCATACCCAGGTGGTTTTGCTGGATCGCCCCAGTTTTGGGGGGAGTGGACGTAGCCTCGGGTTACAAGAAGCCGTGCGGCAACTGGGTTTCCCTTGTGACATTTTGCACCAGGGTGAATTAGGCGATGCGGCCGCGGCCGCTGAACGTCAGGGGTACTGGGAATTTAAAGTTACTGCTACCGGCAAAGTCATTACCGTCCGTGACCCATTATCTATTTCCAAACAGCCAAAATAAATTATTGTTATAGAAAACATTTTGTTGGACTTTTATTTCCAGGGAAGTAGTTACCCCAATTTTTAAAATAGGAAAATACCATGTCAAACAATTGGCGTTTGTTCTCACAACGTTTCTTTCTCCTGATCCCCCTCGCTCTTGCCCTCTTCTTTATCTTGCGCCGACCACCGACGTATTGTGATGTAGCTCAACCCACCGATATGGATGCGGCCGCGTACCGGGGACTTACCGCCGAGCAAATCCTGCAATTACACACCGGAATGGGTCTCACCAACCCTGAAATCTGCATCATGCCCGCTGACAAACTGGCTTATGCCCTCAATGAAGAAGGTATCCCTAACCCCGATCACCCAGATGATGCCGTCGCCTTTCGCACTTTACAATTGCAGGATGAAAACGGATTAATCCCGGCCAATGCCTACACACAGGCCTGGCAACATGTCCAGCAAATGCGCCAGCAACAAAATAACCTCAACTCAGTACCCCTGGCCCCAGCCCCCATATCCGGCAGTGGAGCCTTGGAAGCCATCCCGGCGCTACCACGCGCCGAAACCACCACTACCAGTCTCATCCAGGGAGCAGGGCTGAGCTGGAGCCAATGGGAATGGCTGGGACCAGGAAATATAGGCGGCCGCGTACGCGCCATCCTCATCCACCCCACCGCCCCTCAAAACATGTGGGCCAGTAGCGTCTCTGGCGGCATCTGGCACTCATCCGATAGTGGAGCCACCTGGCAACCTGTAGATGATTTCATGACCAATCTGGCCGTTTCTACATTGATCATGGATCCCACGAATAGCAATGTGATGTACGCCGGTACTGGCGAAGGCTTCTACAACGTGGATGCGATTCGGGGTGCCGGTGTTTTTAAAAGCACCGATGGTGGTATTACCTGGGCACAATTGGCCCCTACGAACACCAGCGACTGGTATTCGGTCAACCGGCTGGCCATAGCCTATGATGGAAGCACCCTTCTGGCCGCCACAAGTTCTGGCATCTGGCGCAGTACCAACGGCGGCACCAGTTGGACCCGCACCAACACAGACACCTACGTCAAAGATGTGGATTTTCATCCCACCAGCAACAGTCTGGCCATAGCCAGTGGCTCTTATGGTCGCGCTTACTACTCTAACAATGGCGGCCAGTCCTGGACAGCGGCCACGGGTCTTCCAACATTAGACTGGTTGGGGCGTGTTGAACTGGCTTATGCTCCCACCAGCCCTGGTATTGTTTACGCCTCAGTAAGTCAGAACAATGGCCAATTATGGCAAAGCACCAATGGCGGCCAAAGCTATACGCTAATCAATACCGGCAACAATTATCTGGGAACCCAGGGTTGGTATGACAATATCGTTTGGGTAGACCCTACCAACCCCAACATAGTCATCGTGGGCGGAATTGACCTGTGGCGGAGCACCAATGGGGGCACCACTCTGACCAAAATCAGTGAATGGTGGCGTGCTCCCTCTTCCGCCCATGCGGACAACCATTTTATCGTGGCCCATCCCGGTTTTGATGGTTCTACAAACCGCACCGTTTTTTTTGGCAATGATGGGGGAGTCTACAAAACAGATAACGTCTACACTGTCAGCACAGGTGCACCGCCCAATGGATGGCAGGAGCTAAACAATAACCTGGGCATTACCCAGTTTTATGGTGCCGCCGGGAACGCCACAACGGGCGTTATTATTGGCGGCACTCAGGATAATGGCACACTCCGTTACAACGGCAATACTGAAACATGGTCTACGATGTATGGTGGTGATGGGGGTTTCAATGCCGCGGATCCCACCGATCCTAATTACTTTTATGGGGAGTATGTTTTTCTCCAGATTCATCGCAGTACCAATGGTGGTAGCAGTTCAAGCGATATTACCAGTGGGCTGAGCGATGCAAACAGTTGCGCCAACTTTATCGCCCCCTTCATTTTGGATCCTAATGATGCTAACCGAATCTTAGCAGGGGGGTGTATGCTATGGCGAAGTAACGATGTCAAAGCAACAACCCCTACCTGGAATTGGATTAAGAGTTCCGTCGGCTCTAACATCAGTGCTATAGCCGTTGCTGAGGGAAACCCGGCAATTATTTGGGTGGGACATAATAACGGCAATGTGTATCGCACCACCAATGGCACATCGGCTTCCCCTACCTGGACACCAGTGGATACAACCTCACCGGCCTTGCCAAATCGGTATGTACACCGGATCACGATTAACCCAGATAATCATAATATGGTGTATGTAAGTTTTGGCGGCTTTAACAGTGATAATCTCTGGCTCACTACCAATGGGGGGAGTAACTGGGTAGATGCAACAGGTGTGGGCGTGGCCAGCTTGCCCAGTGTACCTGTGCGGAGCCTGGTCATGCACCCGGCACAGGCGGGTTGGTTATATGCCGGTACCGAAGTAGGTATTTTTGCCAGTGAGGATTATGGATCTACCTGGACTATACCTCAGGATGGCCCAGCGAATGTCTCGGTGGATGAGTTATTCTGGCAAGGGTATGACCTGGTAGCGGCAACGCATGGGCGTGGCCTGTACCGTATTAACCTGGGTGTGAATCTGGTAAATGTGTGGACGGGGGATGGAAGTTGGCTCCCGAAGACAACTTTTAACCCTGGGGATCCCATTCAGTGGGTGATCAATGTGCAAAATTATACGGGTATTACCCAGACGGTGGAATTGATTTTTGACGCTCAGGGGCCAAATGGGGAACAGGTTGTCTATTGGCAAGGCACTGTCGCGGCCGCAGATGGGGTTTTCAGTTGGGGTCTGCCCGGCACCGTGCCAACGGGCATGGGCGGTACCCATACCTTTGCGGGCACGGTCAATTACCTCATGGATTCCTTCAGTAGTAATACAACCTATTTTGTCACCGGGTCGGGTGGCACAGCCACACCCACACCTACGGCAACAGCCACCAGCACGCCCACACCTAGCCGTACACCAACGCCAACCCGAACACCCACAGCCACCCCTACTTTTACGCCTACAGCAACATCTACCAGCACAGCCACCACAACACCAACGCCAACCAACACCGCTACCCGAACACCCACGACCACAGCCACGCCCACTTTTACGGCTACAGCGACATCTACCAGCACGGCCACCGCAACACCAACGGCTACGGCTACAGCCACCTTTACCATGACGCCTATTCCCGAGTCACATCACATTTATATTCCTTTGGTTGTAAAATAGTGAGCATATCACTTAGGGGTACGCGTTCAGTTATCCCGCCCGGTGGTCAAACCATCGGGCTAAATGTACCAGGCCCTACGGGCTAAAACCCCAGGCCAACAGCCTTTGTCATGATAGCCCGGTCGTTTTACGGCCCGGCGGGTTTGGCGGATAAATTTATATGACTGAATGGTTACACTTAGGGTCTGTAAATGATTAAGCTCCGTCAGGACCTGACAGGTTTCCGAAAACCTGTCAGGCCTAAACCGGGAAGTTATATTTTTACGAACCCTTATCATGGGTTACCCGTCAACTACCCCTGAAACAGCATTGAACAATGGAATATTTGATCTGGTTAGGTTTACGTCTGCGGCCGCGGCCCGGTTGGCTCCCTTTTATCCTGTTACTAACGATTCTGGGGACGCTGGTGGGGGCGGTCATGTCGGCCCGGTGGATACCGGAGATTGGCCTGATAGCCATGCTCGTTATCGTGGCCCTGATCTTGACCGTTGTTCTGGCGTTGCGGCCGCTCAAAGCAGTTTGGGCCTGGGCCTTGCTCCTGGCGTATGGGCTGATACTGACCTTCATAGAAGTGGGGCAGTTGCGGCCGCCATTGACTCTCTTATTCAAGGGGAGTGAAGCCACGGGTGATTTCATTCAGCGGCAAACGTTGCTTCTACTGGTACGCATCTCTAGCTGGAGTGAGGCAGTGGCGGCGGGCAAAACCAGCCGCGAAACCGTCGTATTTGCCCTCATTGTCAGTTTCCTGGCCTGGATGCTAACCTGTTATGCCGCCTGGATGACCTTCCGCCAATACCAGCCGTTGCCCGGTCTGACACCCATTGGTGTGGCCCTGGCCGTTAACCATTATTTCAGCGATATTGAGATTTGGCCGGTGCTGATATTTATTCCACTGACGGCCTTACTCGCGGCCGCGATTCATTTTTACACCCTGGAAACGGATTGGGAACGGCGAGGTGTAGACTTTTCCACCGAAATAAAAATGGACCTCCTCTTCAAGGCAACCTTAATCGCTGTTTTTCTTTTACCCTTCTCCTGGGTTGTGCCTTCCCTTCGCCCTTCAGTGCTGGCGGAGGTCTTCCAACACTCTTCGGTCATACAAGAAGCGGAAGCAGTCGCGGAGCGTGCCTTTGCCGGGGTGCGTCAGTCGCCACGAGACGATGAGGCGGCTCTGGTCGCTGACCTGGGTGATGGTGAGGTGTCTCAGGGCCTGCCCCGCGCTTTACTCATGGGCAATCCCCCAGAACTTTTCACCACCCTGGTGATGACCGCAACCGTACAGATGACGGTTATCGCAGAAAATGCCGATGTGGCTGGGGGTAAGTGGCGCGGCTTAAGTTATGATGTTTACACCGGGCGAGGCTGGAGTGTAAGTCAATGGGACAACACCAGTACGGTTCCCGCTGACACGCCTATCCTTTCTCCAGATCCCTCGGCCAATGTCGTGACACAATCGGTGTATTGGCTTTTGGATGAGCGGCAGACACGGTATATGTTGGGCCATCCGGTGAATGTGAATCAGCCAGTTGTGGTAACCTGGCATGGAGAGAATGATCCGGCGCGGCTACAGGGAGAAGGCTGGCATTATGAGATAGTGACCGTTTTGCCCGCGGCCGCACCCGAAAATCTACGCCAGAGTAACGCGGCCGCCATTCCTGCCTCTATCCAAGAACAATACACAGTTCTGCCTGATAGCCTGCCCTTACGGGTACGCCAGCTTGCCCGCCAGGTAACAAACGAGGCTCCCACAGCCTATGATCAGGCTATCGCCTTAGAAAAATTCTTGCGCCAGTACCCTTACACACTGAATGTAGAGCCACCCCCCACCCGCACGGATCTGGTGGATTATTTTCTCTTTGATTTGCAAAAGGGGTATTGTGATTATTTCGCTTCGGCGATGGTGGTGATGGCCCGGAGTCTGGATATTCCGGCGCGGCTGGTGGTGGGATATGCGGCCGCAACACCTGATGATAATGGTGTGCAAACAATTATGCAGGCCAATGCCCATTCCTGGCCTGAACTGTATTTTGGGGGTGTGGGTTGGGTGTCTTTTGAGCCAACGGCCGCTTATCCGGTTTGGGGGCCAACGGTACGACCAGAGGAGAACGCGGCCGCGCCACCCGATTTTACTGCACTGCCTGCCGTTGCCTTACCCGCTCGTCAACCGGCCTTTGCGTTTCCCTGGTTAGCCATCTTAGGGCTGATTGCCGTTATCGGCGTGTGGCTGGAATGGTGGCGCCGACAGGCCAAATTGTTACAAGAGGATGGGATTTTGTGGGCCTATGGGCGGTTACAACGACGAGCACGCCAGATTGATCAGCCCCTACGCATAGGCGAAACACCGTATGAGTTCGCGGCCG
Source organism: Chloroflexota bacterium (assembly GCA_018004935.1). GTDB lineage: Bacteria > Chloroflexota > Anaerolineae > Promineifilales > Promineifilaceae > Trichofilum. The sequence goes on from JAGNBF010000056.1 coordinate 27,031, forward strand.
CGTTGTCTAACACCTTACGCGCCTTCCCCGTTCGCTGGCAGACTCCCATTTGGCAACCTCTGAGCCAACTGATTGAGGCCTATGTATTGCACCGTTACAGCACGACCAAAACAATTGCCCCGGCAACCGGTTTCACATTATGGCACCAACTAGCGCGGCCGCTGTGGCTCATCAGCCTCTGGCATCGGTTAAGGAAAACAGTGAAAAGTCAGCGGTAACAACTAACCCTCTCGAGGCTGAGCTAGTGGGGGATGAATTTACCCAACTGAACGATTACGTTTTTCATAATACAGCGCCATACCCGTGGCAATTCCGCCGACAAGCTCCCAGATAGCAACCGCCAGAAAACGGGCTGGAGCCAACCCACTCAGAACACTCACGGTAAACACCGTAAACGTCAACGCCCGAAACGGAACCGTCCACCGGTAAAATTGGCGCACATCATTCAGGGCGGCCAGGACATAATAAACGCCCATATTAAAGGACGCCATCGAGGATGCGGTGATAAAAACTAAGGTGTAATCGTGGCTGGCTCGTTGTGCTTTATCAACAACGGCAAAACCCAATTGCATCAAGACAGTATTGGGGTTTAGAATGCCTAATAAACCTAACAAAAGGGCCATGACACCAAAAACGAAGATTGTCCAACCAGAAGGGGTTTGTATTTTGAATCGGGACACAGTTTGGACCTCGTTGAGCAAGGATGAAGGATAGACAAATGCGAGAGCCAGGCACCAGGATAGTGTGCTTCCTGGTCTGAAAATCAATTATTGGTTTGGATAAAGGTAAGGGCTTCTTCCATTGTGGGGAAAAGGTATAGCTTACGCCCCACTTTTGAAAAGATATTAAGTAGCATTTCGGCCAGGCCACTGGCACCCACCACAATTTTGTTGCCAGAGTTGGCATGATTAGCGGCGGGCATGGAGAGAATACGGGGGACGCTACTCAGGAAGTTATTGGGGACACCTTGTATATCGCGCAGGTCAATGATGGTATGCACTATCCCCGAGGCCTGTTGTATGAGTTCCCCTTCCTGGGTAGTGATGTCCAGGGCTTCGTTCATAGTGGCATTGCCTTTGATGGTCATTAATAACACACCTTCTAACCCCGGATACCAATCTACTGTTGATGTCATAGAAGCTGTCCTTTAGGCAACAAAATGAAGGGGGGTCAGTGTAGTTTCCTTTAGTTTATTCCTCGTAACTACTAACTGGGGTTTAGAGCGAGAGGAGAGCGCGAGAGGAAATTACTCTGGAAAACCCTCTAGCTCTGGCTCTGAACTCTAAACTCAAGTACTAAGTAATCGTCCAAAAATAAGTTCCGCACAGACCTGACAGGTTTTCGGAAACCTGTCAGGTCTAAATCGGGAAGTTATTTTTAGATGTTCACTAAGTAATCGTCCAAAAATTGCCAGGGTGGCGCGGTCAGGAGACCGGCCACAGCAAATTGTTAAGTTAATTACGAACGATTACTCATCGCACTTCTGTTTATGCCTGTTCTGGTTGCACTGGGGAAGAGATTATAACGCATTTTGCTATGGGGATAATAACGAGATGGGGGTTTGGGTTGGGCAATTTGCATAGCCGGGTTTTCCCCCACCCCTAGCCCCGCCCCCGGGGGCGGGGAACCTTGTAGGGGCTGTTTTTCGCGGGCAGACGCCCGCGAAAAACAGCTCTGTTGATTTTTCCCATTTCCAGGAGAATTGTGGTTCATTGGGGAAAGTAGGTAATTGTCTTGTATCCGCCCTGCGGGCTAAAACGCCAGGCCGCAGATGAATTGATTCAACTGAAAATTACCTGTGCCATACCGGGTGTCTACCAAAGAGGCGCACCCCTTCCAGCCTCTGCTGTTCACTGTTCATGGATTAAGGGGTACAATGTAATGGTTAAAGCATGACACTCTACGAGGCTCCTATGTCAAATTATGATGATATTCCTGAAGTTTTTCGCCGGGCTATGGAAGAGATGGGGTGGGAAGCTGATGAGGAAGGGAAAGAAAAGAAAGAACAACCTCCTTCGTCACCACGCCCGCCACAACGTCCGCCGAGTTTTCCCCGTCCCACTTTCCGCCCTTTTTGGGCGAATCGCCGCTTCTGGCTTGTGATTTTGGGTCTGGTTATTTTGTTTAGTCTGGGTAGCCTTATCCGGGCTTATACAGATTGGCTGTGGTTTCGCAGTTTGGGCTATGGTCAGGTGTGGGTGACGCAGTGGGGTGTCAAGACAGCCACGTTACTGCTGTTTACGGGTATCGCGGCCGCAACCCTACTCCTCAATTGGTTGGTGGCTTTTCGCCGGGCCGGGGCTTCGGCGAGCACCGGGTTTAACCTGTTGCGCCTGCCGGGTTTACGCCCTCTGCTCATTGCCGCCGCGCTCTTCCTGGCTTATCTCTTCGGTGCGGCCGCAAGCAGTAACTGGGATCACTTTCTCCTCTACCTCAACCGCGTGCCCTTCAACATCACCGATCCCATCTTTCACCGGGACATCAGCTTTTACATGTTTGCCTTACCCGTCTTCCGTTTTTTGCAGGGGTGGATTATGCCCCTGTTCTTCATAGCCATATTGGGTGTGACGGGCCTGTATGCGCTGGGCAATTGGACTATTCTGCAACGCGGCCGCTGGCAACCTCAGGTTATCCCCGCCCTACGCCAACATCTAGCCCTGTTATTCATGTTTTTTGTGCTGGCCTGGGCCGCTGGCAACCTCATTGACATGGCAGATCTGGTCTATTCTTCGCGTGGGGTGGTGCGGGGCGTCAGCTACACCGACCTGCACGCCACCCTGCCCGCCCTGCGCTGGCAAACCGCCCTCAGCGTTTTGTTCGCCTTAGCTATTGGTTACAACATCTTTCGCTTCGATTGGCGGCCGCTCCTTCTCACCGGTGGTTTATGGCTGGGTGTCGCTATTTTCGGCACCAACCTTTACCCCAGTTTACTCCAACGCTACGCCGTCGAACCGAATGAACTGGATCGAGAAAGTGAGTTCATTGATTACAACATTGAATTCACCCGCCTGGCTTTTAAACTAAATGACATCCAAATGATCCCCTTTGATCCCGGCAATGGCATTACGCGCCAGGATGTAAGCGACAACGCTGTCGCCCTAGACAATATTCGGGTATGGGATTACCGCCCCTTACAGACCACTTACAACCAGCTTCAATCTCTGCGCCCCTACTACCAGTTTGGGGAACTCGACATTGACCGTTATCTGGTGGACGGAGCGATTAGCCAGGTCATGCTGGGTGCTCGTGAATTGGATAAGAGCAAACTTTCCTCACCGACCTGGGTCAACCTGCATTTGGAATATACCCATGGGTACGGCATCGTCATGAACCCGGTTAACAAGATCACCCCTGATGGGCAACCGGCGTTTTATATAAGCAATTTGCCACCACAAAGCACCATTCCCCTGGAGATCACTCGCCCTGAGATTTATTTTGGTGAATTGATGGATGATGTGGTGTATGTGGGCAGTGGCCTGGAAGAGTTTGATTACCCATCAGGAAATGCTAATGTGTACAGCCAATATGGCGGCACCGGGGGTATCGAATTAAGCAATATCTTTCTCCGCCTGCTCTTTGCCATTCGCCTGGGTGATACCAATCTGCTCTTGAGCGACCGCATCACCAATGAAACGCGGGTTCTGCTTTACCGGGAAATTCGCCAGATGGTTGGGGAAATCAGCCCCTATCTGCGGATTGATGATGACCCTTACATCGTTTTGGCTGAAGGACGGTTATTCTGGATTATGGATGCGTACACAACCAGTACCCATTTTCCCTTTGCCACACCCTTAGATAATGGCCTTAACTATGTGCGGAATAGCGTAAAAATCGTTATTGATGCCTATAATGGCTCCATCACCTATTATCTGGCGGACCCGGATGACCCACTTATTCAAGCCTATAACCAGATTTTCCCTGACCTGTTGCTACCGCTGACAGAGATGCCTGACTATTTACAGGCGCATATTCGTTACCCCGAAGATTGGTTTACCTGGCAGGCTCAGCAATATGCCAAGTACCATATGTTAGACACGCGTGTTTTCTACAATGAAGAAGATTTATGGCAGGTGCCCCAATTAGCGGCCGCGGCCAATCAAAATAAGGTAGTAATGGAGCCGTATTATGTGGTTTTCTCTTTACCCGACGAACCCAAAACGGAATATCTGCTGATTCAACCGTATACACCTAAGGGAAAGGACAATATGATTGCCTGGCTGGCCGCCCGCAATGACCCGCCCCATTATGGTGAACTAATCGTTTATGAGTTGCCTAAACAGGAATTGATTTTTGGCCCGATTCAGGTGCAGGCACGCATTGACCAGACACCAGAAATCTCCGAGCAGTTCACTTTATGGAATCAGAGTGGTTCACGGGTGACACGAGGTAATCTCATCGTTATCCCTATCAATGATTCGTTCCTGTATGTAGAGCCGGTCTATTTGCAGGCAGAAACGAGTGCGTTGCCGGAGTTGAAACGGGTCATTGTTGCCAGTGGCTCCCATATTGCCATGCGCGAAACATTAGCGGCCGCGCTTACCGCCCTGCTAGAGGATGAGCCGATTATTGTGGAAGCGCCTGTGGCGACGCCGGAACCAGCCGCTACACCTACGGCAGAAGCGGAGGTGATTGCTACACCGGTAACGTCGGTGATTGATTTGGAGACGGCAACGATGGAAGAACTCATCGCGGCCGCGGATGCTCACTTTACCGCCGCCCAAACCGCCCAACAAAATGGCGACTGGGCCACCTATGGGGCTGAGTTAGCCCAATTGGAACTCGTTCTAAACCGACTTGTAACCTTATCAGAAAGTAGTGCTCCCTAATCATTGACCCCATCCCCCCTGCCCCCGGGAAGGGGGGAATTCCAATGGGGCATTTTTCGGGGCGAATGCCCCGAAAAATGCCCCTTAGAAAAGTTTCCCGCCCCTGGGGGCGGGGTTAGGGGTGGGGGGGATTCCATTACCTGATTAATTTTTTGAACTACAATTGGCCTGGCGTTTTAGCCCATTTAGTAATTGTCCAAGAATAACTTCCCCATTGGCGGTGGCCGGTTTCCTGACCGTGCCACCCACCTTATTCCCAAACGATAACTTACAGTCAAAGGAGAGAAATCCGATTATGCCGTTGGCACAGTGGTGGGAACGAAATGACCTGGCCTATCAGTCAGGTCGCTTGCATCTGGCAGGCAATGATCTACAGACTCTGGCGTGGAGCGCTGGTACGCCTACCTTTGTTTATAACGCTACCCGTGTAGGTGATAACCTGAAGCGCCTGGCAGAAGCCCTGACAATGCAGGCTGTTTCCCACAAAATTTTTTATGCTCTTAAGGCAAACCGCTTCTTACCCCTTGTTACTTACCTCAAGTTGCAGGGACGTTGTGGCCTGGATGTCTGTTCCCCCGGTGAGTTACGGCTGGCCCGGCAAATAGGCTTCGCCGAACAAGACATTACTTATACCAACACCTCAGTCTCAGATTATGATCTCGATGTGATTGCACGGCATCCCCAGGTGCATGTAAATTGTGACGCCCTCAGCACCATCCGCCGTCTGGGACAACGGTGCCCGGGGCGTACCATTGGGTTACGCATAGGGGCCGGGTATCATGCGGGGTTACATTATTCCGGGCAGAAGGCCACTAAATTTGGCTTATACCCGGATCGGTTTGCGGAAGCCCTGACACTGGCGCGTCAGTATGATCTGCAAATTAAGACACTACATTTTCACTTTGGGTCGGGCTATTTGACAGCGCAACTAGAGGCACTCGCGGCCGCGCTCCAGCACACTCACTGGTTTCTTGACCAATGCCCCACCATTGATACCCTGGACATTGGCGGTGGCCTGGGGCTACCCCTGGTTCCCGAACACCAACCGTTGGACCTTAGCCTCTGGAGCCAACTGATTGCCCAACATGCCCAACAACGCAACCTGACCATCCATGTGGAACCCGGTGATTATCTGGTAAAAGATGCAGGCGTGTTGCTGGTTCAGGTAAACTCAGTAGAAGAAAAAGGGGGCACGCTGTTTGTTGGGGTCAATGCGGGATTTAACCTGCAAAACCTGGCCGTTTATTACCAGACTCCTTTTGTCGTGACGCCATTGTGTTGGGATGAAACGCGGCCGCAGACCCAACTCACCATCGCAGGCAACATCAACGAAGCCATTGACGTATTAGCCACGGCTATTACCCTGCCCTTACCCGCCGAAGGGGATTATCTTGCCCTGCTGAATGTGGGGGGATATGGCGCATCTAGCAGTTCTAACCACTGTATGCGTGGCGTTTATAGTGAATACCTCGTTACTGAGGGTGAATAGTTATAATAGACATTATCGGTAATAGCATTTGGAAACTTGCCGAAGGTTTGTGCCTTTGCGTAGTCAGTTGACATAAACCTTCGGCAAGTTATTAAGGTATAAGTAATGACCCATCTCTCACCCTCATTCCTGTCCATCGCGCCTGATTCCCATTTCCCCATTCACAATCTGCCTTATGGCATCTTCTCCCGGCCTGGTGAGTTGCCCCGAGCCGGGGTTGCTATTGGCGAATGGGTTTTAGACCTGGCATTACTGGAATATGGCGGCTTCTTTGATCATCCCTTACTGCGGGGATTCACACCATTTTCGCAGGCCACGCTAAATGGCTTCATGGCTTTAGGCCGACCGGCCTGGCAAGTGGCTCGTCGGATTATTCAGAACATCCTCAGTGTGGATAACCCCACCTTACAGGATGATGCAGAACTGCGCGGCCGCGCCTTACATCCCCGCGCCCAGGTGCAAATGCACTTACCCGCCCACATTGGCGATTACACCGACTTTTACTCTTCCAAAGAACATGCGACCAATGTAGGGGTGATGTTTCGCGGCCGCGATAATGCCCTCATGCCGAACTGGTTACACCTGCCTGTAGCTTATCACGGTCGCGCCAGCTCCATCATCCCCAGCGGCACTGACATTTACCGTCCCTACGGCCAGATCATCCTCAACGACAATACCACACCCACCTTTTCCCCCAGTCGCATGATGGATTTTGAGCTAGAGATGGGCTTCTTCATCGGGCCAGGCAACACCCTGGGCCGTCCCATCCCCATAGATACCGCGCCCGAACATATCTTTGGCCTCGTCCTCGTCAATGATTGGAGCGCCCGTGACATCCAAAGATGGGAGTATCAGCCGCTTGGCCCCTTTCTTTCCAAAAATCTGGCGACATCCATCTCGCCCTGGATTGTACCGCTGGAGGCTCTGGAGCCTTTCCGCACCACCGGCCCCACACAAGACCCGCCCCCTCTACCCTATTTGCAAAGCATAGGCAATTGGGCCTATGACATTCAGTTAGAAGTACATCTGCAAAGCGAACAAATGGACAGCCCTATCCCTATCTGCCGTTCCAACTTCCGCCATTTATATTGGAATATGCCCCAACAGATAGCTCACCACACCATCACGGGCTGTAATCTGCGCCCCGGCGATTTACTGGCTTCCGGCACAATTAGCGGCCCAGAAGCGGGTAATTATGGCAGTCTGTTGGAGCTTACCTGGCGAGGGGAAAAGCCTATCTCCCTGCCTACGGGGGAACAACGCCGCTTTCTGATGGATGGCGACCGCGTCACCCTCACGGGTTGGTGCCAGGGGGATGGGTATCGGATTGGGTTTGGGGAAGTATCAGCCCGGCTGTTGCCACCGCCGGGTTAAACCATTAGTCGTTAGTAACGATACTGCCAAAGGGCATAATCTGACATTTTCCCATTAGGGGCAGGGGGGTATTTCAAAATAATTAATGCGTGAAGATTGTCCATCACCAGAATCTACACGGACACTACCAGGATTATCCCGGCAGACGGCCCATTCATAGGTAAAAACAGGTCCACTCTGAATGAGATCATCATGATAATATGTGTAATGGCCATCACCACCTTGGGCGGTAATCGTAACCAAGGCAATGGCAATAAAAGGGTTTTCTGTGGATATAGTCCATTCAAGTGAATAAGTGAACGAGAGGGAGCCAGATTGGGGTAAAGGTGTGAGAGTCTCAGAGGTGGCGGCACCAGGAATTGTTACGGTGGGAGCAGGGGTGAATCCGGCTAAGGTGGGTTGAGAAGGGGTAGTTCCACTCTCAACGATAGGGGTAAAGGTAGGTAAAGCGCCAGGATTAGGTGTGAGCAAAGGCAAGGTGCTGGCGGGCGTTAGCTCATTTGTGGGGAGTGTCGTGGCCTGTGAGGGGATCAGGGTAGGGCGTACCGGGATGGTTGATTGACCAACCGGGGCATTACAGGCCAGGGTAGTACACAGCCACAAGCATAGCGCCCAGGCCAGGGGAAGTTGACGGTTACTGATCTTCGGTCTCATTCGCATTTGCATTAGAAGCTGATTCCAACAGCAGGATAAATGGCTGTGCCACTTGCGAAAGTTGGGGGTCTTTAATCAGAGCGGCCTGCAAAGCAGTACGGGCTACAGTGACGACGGTCGTATCTTCACGTATCTGAGCCAATTGGATACCCTGGTTATAGAGAGTGCGTGCCCGTTCCAGTTCGTTGGCCTGGAGGGCTTCGAGAGCCAGTGTAAAGGCAAGTTGGTTGAGTTTTAATTGAGCTTCGGCCAGATCGGCGGCGGTTACGTCATTGTCAGCGGGGATGGTCGCGGCCGCGGTCTCATAATCTGCCAGGGCCTCACTCAACTGCCCTGCGGCCGCATACGCATCTCCCCGCCGCAGGTAAAGCCAACCCCATGCCCCTTCACGGAAAAACTGATACCAGACATCATTCCGATTGGCTGTGGGATTGAGAGCATATGCCTTTTCAATATCTACTATTACCCCGGCCAAAGCGGTGCGAGCTTGGTCCTCATTTCCGGCGGCAAAGAGGTGGCGTACTACCATAAAACCAAAACGCGCCCGATAATGCCAGAACCAGTCATTAGCCTGGAGATCTGGATTCCCTTGTAGAGCGGGTATATTTTGAAAGGCGGTGTAAAAAGCGGCCAGGTCAAGGTCTGGACGAGACTGCACCAGCGCATTAAACGCTTCCTGGGCGGCGGGCAGGTTCTTGGCATCCTGAGCCAGGGCCAGACGTTCCAAGGCCATATCATAAAACGCGGCCGCGTCCGTCAACTCACCCTCGGCCAAAGCCGCCAGCCCGGCCTGGAAAGCAACATCCAGATTCGCGGGTAGCAGGGGGGCCGCATAACCCAAATCATGGTACACCTGAGCATAATCAGGGGCATCAACACCCAGGGCCGCCTGACCCCTCTGGCGATGGAAATCAGGCCAGGCCTCATCACCAGTGACACCTACGACAAAATCGTACCATGTTTTTGTCTGTTTATTGGGATCATCACTGCAATCAATGGCACAGGCCGCTTTGATATCGGTAATAGCCTGATCCAACACGGTGCGGGCTTCGGCATCATTTTGCGGGCCAGTCATAAATAACCCACGAGCCAACAAGTACCCGATGCGGCCGCGGAAAATCAAATACAAATCATTTTCTGGTTCAAGGGCTACCGCCTGTGCATAAGAGTTAACCGATTCTCGTAGTTGGGTCACAGAGTCATAACCCTGGCTGGCACAGAAACTCAGGATAAATTCGATCTGAGCGCGGGTGCGGTAAGTAAAAGCACTATCGGGATTGAGCGTCAGCGCCAGGTTCAAATCCTCAATCGCCAGACGCAAATTTTCGGCCGAACGGGCCTTTTCTTCATCACTGGCACGACTACTACTACAAGAGGGCAATGTCCCGACTCGCCAATAACCGGTCCCGCGTGAAACAATCATTACCGGGTCTGTAGGGGCCAGGTCGGCCGCAAATTGCCAGGCCTGTAGAGCCGCCGGGTACTCTTCCAGGGCATAGTGGGCATAACCAATAGCCAGTTGGATATTGGCCTGTTGGGGGTCACGAATGGCGGCCTGTTGAAAATAGAAAAGTGAGGCCTGATATTTGAGACCCGCATCCAGTTTGATCTCTTCTTGAACCGTACCCTCTGCGGCCGCTTCTATTTCTTTACGTAACCCCTCGGCTTCCTGGAAAAAGGCCCAGCCCAGCCCCAAAAGAGCATCTACATTGTCCGGGTTTTTGGCTAAAGCATTGGTATAACTGGTGATGGCCGCATCTAAATCCCCAGAAATATTATGATCGGCTACCCCCTGCCAGACATAAAATTCGCTGAGCCGCTCTGGAGGCAAATCATAACGAATAGCATTGTCTATGGCACTGGTAAAAGCGGCTTTCGCCTGCTCATAACGTTGGCTCGCTTCGGCAGTACGCCCTTCGTCTAATAAACGGGCGGCCCAACTTTCATAAGCAATAGCCTGACTGGCATAATAAGGGGGGGTTAATTGAAGGGGTAGATAGTTGGTGATGACGCTGTAATCATCAGACGCGGCCGCGAAGTCACCCAATTGGGCGTACAATGTGGCCCGGTTATTGTACACCTGCACCCAGGTAAATGTCTTAATATCGGGAATCCCCAAACGGGTATAAAAGCGAGCCGGAGCCAGAGTAATGGCCCGGTTATAATTCTCAATGGCCTGCCAAAACGCGGCCTCTTTGGTCGTTGTCTCTACCATCAGGCCACGATCCCGGTGGCCGTTACCAATGATGAGAAAATGGCGGGAGAGGACATCCTTCCCACCCTGCAAGGCCATCAGCAAAATCATGAATGCGGCCGCGGTCATCACCCCTCTTCTGGCCCATAAGTCAAAAACAGGTTTCCCCGTGACCGATTTGGCTTCCCAGATTGCCCGCGCCGAAGCCCAAGCCAGGGCGATAATCAAAAGTTCCGGGTAAATATCCGGCACCGTCAGCAAAGGACGACGGTAAAAAAAGAAACGTAACAGCCCCAAAAAGATCGTTACTCCCAGGACGTACCAGGGTAAATTGTTGTGGACCTTGGCACGCATTTCAATACGGAGCGGCCCCAAAATGCCCCAAAATAATGGCCCCAAAAATAACCCCAGGTAAAACAACGGGTAAAGATCGGCAAAGCTATAGAAAGTAAAAGGAATGTAGGTAAAGAGGAGTTGGGGAGCAACTTTGACCAGAGCCGCAAAAATGAAGAGCAGAAGCAGGCTAAACAGATAAGCCCAGGTGAGTCGCCCCCAACCCACATGATAACCGATGTCACTATGAGTCGCGGCCGCGGGTGCATAACGCTCAATCTGCCGGGATAACGATTCATACCACGCCGTTGTCCCTCTTATGGCTACCCGCCGTGAAGGCGACTCTACCACCACCAACGAATGATCCTGCATCAATTGCCCCACCAAAAAAACATTCGCCTTGGTAATGTGATTAATTTCATGCCAGTTACAGCGCCGTTCACTTCCGCGATCATCCACCCCCACCGTAAACCCAGTCAAATCAGTTCGTACCGTTTCTGCTCGGGTAGCAGACTGCACCGCCCGCAAAGGTGTTCGCGCAATTACTAACAAACCAACAAGCGTGTACACCAGGAAATACACTATCAAAACCGCGGCCGCGATCCAGCCAAACACATTGGCATCCGTAGAGGGTTTCAATACCAACACAATCGCCTGACTCAATGTTGGCCCATAATTCAGCGTGTTAGCCGAAAGTTGGGCTTCCAAAAAGGGAAAGGCGAAGAAATTAATACTGGGTACCAAAGAAACAGCCGTATCCAGGTTAATAACCATTAAGGGAATGATAAAAAACACGACCGACAGAGTCAGGTACATGACCCGTCTAAAAGCCACTAAAACAGGGTGCTCAAACCGAACCAGATATTGTCGCCGCGACATGGATGCAGTTGTCGTCGTCACATATTCCCGTTCCCTCTCATTGAGTCGTTTATCCGCCCCAAACAGATTCACCCGTTCAGCCACTTCGGTTGCCGCCACCACATCTCCCGCCTGCTGATAAAGGTGTAAGGCCCTGTCCAGCCGTTCCAGACCGGCCTGGCGTGCCCCCGTTTCCAGCAAAGCCTCACCCAGTAACGCCTGGGCACGGCCTTCCATTTCCTTATCATCATAAAGCTGAACAACGGGTAATGCCTGTTCTAAAACGGCAATAGCCTGGGCATCATGGCGCAAACGTACCATCGCCTGGCCCAAAGCTATCTGTATTGTGGCCTGACGATACGACCCTATGGGGGTCTCACCTCCAGCCAGAAGCTCCCCAAGAAGCGGTTCAGCCCGCCGAGCATCGCCCAGGGTAAGGTACAAATTGGCCAGGTGCTCCTGCACACTTAATAAACCGCTCTTAAAACCGATTTTTTCGTAAAGATGTCGGGCCTGGGTATACCAATTGGTTCCTACGGCAAAAAGGCGGGCAATAATCCAATCCTGTCCCTTAAAAATGGCCCAGGAGCGTGGATACCATATCCAGATACCCAAATAGAGGCTTAAATAAAGCAAGAGAGGAAAGGGGGGATAATTGAACAAATCACGGAGGCGTTGCCATACGGTTTGATCCCGCCGGGGAATAAGTTCCCGATACCCTCTGGCTGAGGTAGCCAGGTCAACATGGGCTTCCCCCAGAGCGAACATGGTGTAACCCTGCTCAATCTCACTGCCCGGTAAGGACTGAAAAATTGTCAGGGCCTTCATAAACTGCTCGATGGCCTCCACATAGCTACCCGTTTTTACCAAAGCTTCGCCATAAGCGCGTTGAACAAAGGGGTGTAAATCCGTAGGTATATTCGACTGATTGAGCAGATCACGAAATTCCGTCTGAATTTGTTCTCCTTCACCCCGGTATTGACGAAAACGCAAAGTCATATAACGAAGCCACATATCAAACTCGAGTAGATAAGGTGATTGTAAGGCTTCCAGGTAGGGACGAACCTCTTTAGCGGTAGTAATGAGGCGTTCGACCGCCGCAAAACGACGGTCATTGATGTAGGTGCGAAAAGCCGTTATAAAATCAAGGCGAGCGGTGGGGTAATCTACGATAAGTTGGTGGTAGAGAATGTGTTGCCACTGAACAAATTCATCAGGATCCGGATGAGCGTGATAATAAGTGAGGGCCAGTTGATGGGCATGAATAAAGGCATCACGGTCTGTGGCAATCCAGCGATGCTGTAACCAATTGCGTTCAGACTCGGTGATATTGTAAAAATCCTCAAAGCCTTCGCGCTCGGTGGCAATCACAAAAGAGAATTTCGTCAGGCGTTGAAGGAGTTTTTCATTTTGCTCGATGTTTTGCGGCCGCAAAAAATTAAACTTCGCTAAGGTGTACGTATGCACCGTAGATGCGAGAAACAACGCATCGGCTACAACCGGATGAGCCTTCTCTAGAATCTGACTCATGATCAGCGTAATCGCCGACTCATCCGCTGAGGCAACCGTCGTCTTATCCAGAACCAGATCCGTCGTCATAACTTCCTGCTTAAATTGAGAGTACAGAAATAGGGTCAGAGAAACTCACCTGACAGGCACACAACCTGGTAAGCGTTCAGTTGAGTTACTTCAACAGATTAAGAAATAAACGGATTTTCCAGAAGTCGTCTTTAATCCGTTCCTTTCTAAATCCGCTGAAGTAATCCCTAATGGCCTAAAATCGTCTCTGAACTGAACGGTTACCACAACCTATAACCAATCTTCATCTTCATCATCATCCATCGCGGCCACATCCGCCATCTTAGCGAGTAACCCCGGATATCCACCCGATGTTTTGAAGATTGTCGCCAGATCCAAACCGGTCAACTTCCGTTTTGTCTGAATATATTCCTTCACGTGATCTTCTGTGAACAGCGTCAGTCCCGTTTTTGCCACCAATTGCTTAATGTCATCCAGTTGTGGGACGGTGCGCCCAGCCACAATGACAATCAACCGGCTCAATGAACCCTCAGCCAGGTGGGGCAACAAATAATCCCGGATCCATTGCTCCGCTTCTTTGGTCACATCTTCAAAAGAGTCATACAGGAAAACAACCGGCTGTTTTTTGAGAACCTCAGCCAGACAAGAGAAAAAGGCATCATTGATCTGTATTTCGGCCGCCCGGCGGGCCACATCACTGTCTGCCTGAATGTAAAACTGATTATCACGGACAACGTTATCCTTGATAATGCTTCCCCCGGCCACCTCTTGTAAGGTGACATTGGCATTCCCCTGCGCATTAAGGTTCAGATCACCCACATTTACACCCCGGCTAGACCCTCCACCCAGGATGTTAATGTTGACGCTGGTAAAATTGTTGATAGTTTGAGTAAGGTGATTAAAGGCTTCCGCACCCAGTTGATCACGGGCTACTCGGACCAAAGAAAGGTAATCATGCGCCCGTCTGTCCCGAAAATTGACCCACACGGTAAGAATTTTTTGTTCCTCGCATAAATGACGCATCCGTTGGATCAGCCAGGTCTTGCCCATATCAGCCGGTGCTTCCACCAGCATGATAGAACGTGGCGTCTCTCCGGCTAACATTTTCTGAAAGCCTTGGTATTGCTTTTCGCGGTTGACAAACCAGTCTACATAGTCAGGCATAATGACTGCTTATAATTGACAATAGTACAGCAGTGCTACTTTCTCACCCCACTTTAATAATAACGCCTACACGCAATGAGGGCAATAAGTTCTTGTAACAAGGGTGTTCGTCAAATCTGTGGATGACCAGAGAATTGCTTTGGCCGGTCTCCCGACCGTGCCATTTCGTATCCAGGGGACTGAAAAAATATTGGTTCATATGATAGGAAACAGGGGGTAGTTGTTGTTACAATTCCCTCATGCCACAGAAGCACCAACAATTGATGTTTGCCCTTTGCCTGTTACTCCTCTTAACGGCCTGTTCATCCGAGCAGACAACTACTCCGCAAGTAATAACGGTCGTCATGACACGCCCTCCTCTGGAAGTAACCCAGGTTGTTACCCGCCAGGTAGAAGTGCCCGTCACTATCACCCCCTCGCCCCACTTCGTGCCAGAACCCGACAGCCCCAAACATCTGACAGTCTGTCAGATCACCGAACCCAAAAGCCTCTATTGGTATGACAATCCCCCCTTTGGCCCACTGGCTTTAGCCAAAGAAAACGTCAGCCATGCTCTTTATGAAAATCTGTACACCACACGTGCCTATGCATTTCAACCGCAAGGGCTGGTCAGTTTACCCAGCCTGGAAACAGGGGATGCCGAAATCATTGAAGTGACGGTCAATAGGGGTGATACGGTAATGGATAGTCAGGGTCGCTTAGTAACGATAGCGAATGGAACCCGGTTGCGTAATTTTGCCGGTGAGGAGCTGATTTTTTCGGGCGAGCCGGTTATTCTGCCGCAAATGGTGGTTCGTTTTACCTTTCAACCATTGGTCTGGTCTGATGGTCAGCCGGTCACTGCCCAGGATTCGGTTTTTAGCTATAAGGTAGCGCGAGATCCCAGTACACCAGGTTCTAAGACGCAGACGGGGCGGACGGCCAGTTATATGGCGGTTGCGGAACGCATGGTGGAATGGCGGGGGGTAGCGGGCTGGTTGGATCCGCTGTATTTTACGAATGTCTGGATGCCTTTACCCGCGCACCAACTGGCTGGCCTCGCGGCCGCGGAACTACTCACCACCCCCCAAACCACCCACTTTCCCCTCAGTAGCGGCCCCTTTGTTGTGCAAGAATGGGTACAGGGCCACCATATTGCCCTCGCCCGCAATCCTTACTACTATCGCCAAAACGAAGGTTTACCCCGGCTTGATGGTCTAACCATCCGCTTCGTTACCAACCAGGATCAACTTATCGCTTTGCTCCTGGCAGGAGAATGCCACATAGCCACTCAGGATGGACTAAGCCTGGCCCAGGCCACCTTACTCCACAATGCCCAGAGTCAGGGCTTTCTCACCGTTTACTCCCAGACAACCGCTGTTTTTGAGCATCTGGATTTTGGCATTAACTCTGAACCTGTTTATGCCAGTAAACGCCCAGACTGGTTTGAAGATAGTCGTGTCAGGCAGGCTATTAGCCAATGTTTGGATCGTCAGGCAATGGCTGAGGTGATTCTTTACGGCACGGGCCAGGTATCGGATCTATTCGTGCCCCCCGATCACCCCCTCATTACGGCAGATGTGCCCCATTGGCCCTTTGACCCTGCGGCCGCAAATATCCTGTTAGATGAACTGGGGTATCATGACTTCAACGGTGATGGCATACGCCAAAATCCCCTGGACAACAAACCATTTCGAGTGAATCTGGGCATCAGTCGCAACAATGCCACTCACCAGCAGTTAGCCACCATGCTGGTCACGAATCTGGCCCAATGTGGCATTGAGGTCAATATTATTATTTACGGGGCCAGCGAATGGTTTGCCCCAGGCGGCCCGCTCTTTGGCCGACGTTTTGATCTGGCTATTTTCCCCTGGATCACCCCCTTGTCAACGCCCTGCCATTTTTATACCACGACAGCTATTCCAGGCGAGGCCAATGATTGGCAAGGTAACAATGAAATGGGCTGGAGCAATACGGCCTTTGACACGGCCTGCCAGAACGCCCACCAGGCATTTTGGGGGAGTGATTCGTTCGCGGCCGCGACCCAAAACACCTTTCGTCTCTTTGCCCAAGAACTACCCTCCCTTCCCCTCTTTCACTACCTCAAACTCTCCGCCACTCTCCCCACCGTCCAACATTTCCAACCTGACCCCACCCAGAGTTCGGAATTTTGGAATGTTTTCGAGTGGGACATTCAAGAGTAGACCACAGGCAAAATCCGAGTAGGCAATTGCCCTATTTGCCACCAGTAATTCTCAATTTGGTTTGCTCCTGGCGTTTGCCGTTTTCTCGAGAGGGTGAACAGCCTGAAAGGCTGTTCTACGGCTTGGCCATTTCTCGGGTACACTTTTGGCGGCCAACGATTTTTGCGTTTTTCCGCAATCCACACCCTGGGCGGTCGCACCCCTTCCCAACAGACAGGGAGAAACCCCATAATCCACACCCTGGGCGGTCGCACCCCTTCCCAACAGACAGGGAGAAA
>JAGNBF010000056.1:44022-48553 GCA_018004935.1 Chloroflexota bacterium
GCCAACGATTTTTGCGTTTTTCCGCAATCCACACCCTGGGCGGTCGCACCCCTTCCCAACAGACAGGGAGAAACCCCATAATCCACACCCTGGGCGGTCGCACCCCTTCCCAACAGACAGGGAGAAACCCCATAATCCACACCCTGGGCGGTCGCGCCCCTTCCCAACAGACAGGGAGAAACCCCATAATCCACACCCTGGGCGGTCGCGCCCCTTCCCAACAGACAGGGAGAAACCCCATTCGTGTCATTTTTCACGGGCGTCCGCCCGTGAAAAATGACACGAGAAAAAGTTCCCCGCCCCTGGGGGCGGGGTTAGGGGTGGGGGAAAATCCGAGTAGGCAATTGCCCTATTTGCCACTCCCTAATTTGGCTTAATTGTCGCTTTGCGTCAGAATTAGGCTTCGTACTATGTGTGGGAGCTTATTATCTGGAGTTTAGAGCGAGAGGAGAGAGCGAGAGGAGAGAGCGAGAGGAAATTACGCTAGAAAACCCTCTAACTCTGGCTCTGAACTCTAAACTCAAGTTAATGACTAAGCCGTTGCCTGAGTTTGTCAAAAGCAACATGAGGCTTCGACAAGCTCAGCCCTCGAGAGCCTTAGTCATTACTTCTTAAAAGCTATAGAACCAAATGTGAAATACCACCTTTGTGATTACCCATCACCCAAATATCTCTGGGAATCCACATACCAGTTAGTGAAGGTCAGCACCACCTTTCTCCACCAGGAGTAACCCCACATAGTGCCCACCTTGCAAAAACTCATTGGAGGCTTCAATGCGCAGAAGGATTGTGTTTGCATTACTTTTATTTGGCCTGTTTTTGTTGGCCGCTTGCCAGCAAGACAATGCGGCAACCGTTGTCACCCGGTTGGTGACAGAATCAGAAGAACTGGTCGTTACCCAGGTCGTCAATCAGGAAACCGTCGTAACCCGAGTTATAGTCGAAGAACGGCTCGTTACCCCCACACCAACCCCATTACCCAGTGGGGGTGAACTTGTCACCGCCTCTCTTGCCGATGTCCAGACACTTAATCCTGTCCTGAGCAATGATGGGGCTTCTAGTGCCGTTACCAATCTGTTATTCTTGAGCCTGTTAACTTTGGATCCCTTCACCGGGGCCATTACCCCCCAGGTGGC
Source organism: Chloroflexota bacterium (assembly GCA_018004935.1). Taxonomy (GTDB): domain Bacteria; phylum Chloroflexota; class Anaerolineae; order Promineifilales; family Promineifilaceae; genus Trichofilum. The sequence continues at coordinate 45,159 of JAGNBF010000056.1, forward strand.
CGAAGAATGGTCTGTCTCGCCCGATGGATTAACCTACACATTCACCGTGCGGGATGACATTACCTGGAGTGATGGTACCCCTCTTACCGCTGAGGATATCGCCTTCACCTTTGCCGCAGTCACTACACCCGAACTCAATTCGCCCCATTTGTCCAACTTTGTCAACATTGCCGATTGGCAGGTCATAGACGAGAAAACCCTGGCCGTAGACTTGAACTCCCCAGATTGCACCACTATTGCCGCCTTTACTGTGGGTATTTTACCCTCCCAGGTGTATGGCAATGATCCCTTGAATCTATCAACCAGTCCAGAAACAATGGCCCCCACCGTTAGCTCTGGGCCATTTATGTTTGCCGCCCATACACCCGGCCAATCTGTGCATCTGGTATCTAATCCAGCCTACTATTCAGGTCAACCCCTCATCTCCAGTTGGGTAATGCAGATTTACCCCAGTGCTATTCCCATGCTCAACGATCTATTAGCAGGACAGATTGATTACACGACTGTAGATGCCGAGTTTGTGACCCGTGTCGAAAGTGCTATGGCTCGGGGTGCTTCAGTCAACATTAACAAGTGGTTTGTCAATGGTTTCACCTATCTGGCCTTTAATCTGGCAAACCCAACCAACCCCCAAAATGGCTGGTCAGACGAAAATGGGAACGAAGCCTATGATGAGGGTGAACCCATGCAGGTGCAGGAGCCTCATCCGATTTTAGGCGATCTGGCGGTGCGTCAGGCGATTGCCACGGTGCTGAATTACGATGAAATCATTACCCAGGCGGTTTATGGACAAGGCGGCCGCGTCGTTGCCGACATCTCTCCCGCTATTAACTGGGCGTACAATGATGCCCTCACCCCCTACGAAACCAATGTCGAACAAGCTATTACCCTGTTAGAGGATGCAGGTTGGGTATTAGTTGAACCCGAGGAAGAAGACCTTCCGGCTATCCGGGTCAAAGACGAACTGCCGCTGGCGTTGACACTGACATTAAACGCCGGGAATCCTGGCCGGGAACGTGTGGCCCAACTGGTGAAACAGCAATTAGAGCAGATCGGTTTTGTGGTCACGGTGGAAATTTTGCCGTTTGAAGAAGCGGTGCTGAAATTACGTAGTCAAACATTTGACATGGCTATTACCGGCTGGCTGGATGTTAATCCGGAGCCGGATGACAGTGGTTTTCTCTCGTATACACAAGACCATGTCAATGTAGGGTTTAATTTTGCCTCTTATTACAACGCAACTGTGGAAGAGAATCTGACTCGCGGCCGCACCGTCATCGGTTGCGCGGCCGCAGACCGGGCCACGTTTTATCAGGCCAACCAGGAAACCCTCTACCAGGACATCCCTTACATTCCACTCTATGCTCCCCTTATTAACGTCGTATGGAATCAAACCTTACAGAACTTCCAACCCAACGGTTGGAACCTGCATTACAATATTCATGAGTGGTACCAGACGGAGTAAACAAGCGAGAGGTGGGAGCAAGGGTAAGCGCCCAAAAATAGTGGGCCTTCCCACCCGTTCCCCTCTCTTGCTCCAAACTCCCAATGAATTCGTATTGCATCTTACTCATACCAGGAATACCATACAGGGCAGATAAGAAGCCATACGAGGATAACGTTTCATGGCGGACGTAAAACAAATCCTGATTGTTGACGACCATTTCGAAATGTTGGAGTTTCTGCGGACGATTCTGGAACACAGCGGCCGCGAATATCAAGTGTTGGCCGTTCCCTCAGCGGAAGAGGGAATGCTAGAGCTACTACGCACCCGTTTTGATTTACTTATTACGGATGTGCGTTTGCCCGGCATGAGCGGCTTTGATTTGATCCGCCGGGTGCGCCGGGTACGGCAAGAATTACCGGTGATCATGATTTCCGGTTACGGTGTAGAGCAGGGGCAAAAAGAAGCCGCCGCACTGGGTGTTGTTCATTACTTCATCAAACCTCTGGATAGTGATCTCCTGGTTAGTACGGTGCAACGAGTTCTCTACGGAGAGCCAGTGATTGAACCACCTCAACCAGCACCAGCATCGTCCGCGGCCGCAACACCCACCCTCCCCACACTGCCCAAAGAACTCACCACCGCCCTCAATCAGCGACTTTACACCCTACGCAACGAAATCAGTGCCACCTATGTCGCCCTGGCCGACCGAGACAATCGGGTCGTGACAGATTCTGGCCTGGGAGGCGGGTTACTGGTTCCCTCTCTCCTCACTGCCGTCGTAGCCAGCCATAATCACAGCCAAACGATTGCTACCCATCTCAATAATCAAGATGCCTTTTCTATGCAGTATCAGTCTGGGGATAAGGTAGACCTCTATGCCGTCAGCGTAGGTCGCCATTACCTTCTCCTCATCTTCTTTGCCGCCGAAGCCCGCCGCGGCCGCGTCGGCACAGTATGGGTCTTTGCCCAACGGTTAGCTAAAGAGTTAATGCCCTTATTGCCCGCCGATTTGGTCCAACCACCCCCCACCGTGGCGAAAACCGGCCCCATCACAGCAACGCCAACGGTCATCCCCCCAGAACCCACCCGGTCCGTACCGGATTTGCCCGATTTCCCGTCCAAAACACCCACCAAACGGAAAGATATTAACCAGTTGCTGAGTGGCACCACACCATCCCCATCTAGATCCACAAGCAAAGCAACGGGAAAAACAACACCACCACCACCAACACCAGTTACCCCACCACCCGTTGCCAAAACACCAGCACCAACACGATCCACCCCCCCCGCAGTCGCCAAAACGACACCCCCCCCTGTGGATCCTCGCACAGCCTCAGCTACCCCCGGCCCATCTTTTTCCTTTGCCGAAGCCATGAAACAAGGGCTGATTCCCAGTGAACTGGTCGATCTGGAACCAGCAGATGAGGCGTCATTGGCAGGGCTGTTTGATCTCTCCCCGGCAGAAGCTTCATCAAGCAAAAGTGAAGCCTTCTCCTTTGCCGAAGCCATGAAACAAGGACTCATCCCTGGCGATCTGGCCGGTCTGGCACCAACGACAGAAGCGGCCGCACCTGACATCTTTAGTCCGGCCCCAACGGAAGCCTCATCTGCCCCCGGTGAAGCTTTTTCTTTTGCTGAAGCCATACGCCAGGGACTTATCCCCGGCAACCTGGCAAATCTGAGCGAAGAATCCCCCGACACCACCACCGATTCACTGACAAATTGGCTGGATTTACCCACCGGGACAATCCCGGATGAACTAACTGGAGACTGGTTGGCGGACGCGGCCGCAACAGAACCCCTCAATACCACGGAAACAGGCAATGGGTTATCCCTGGAACAAGCCCGCGCCCTGGGGTTACTCCCCCCCGAACTGCTTGGCGAAGCCCCCCCCCCCCCACACGACGAATTGGCCGATCTGTTTACTCTGGATGAACCCACAACAGCC
>JAGNBF010000226.1 GCA_018004935.1 Chloroflexota bacterium
TATTGGCTCTGGTGTTTTATGTTTTTGCCAAGGTTGAGTCATTTACGGAAGGTCGTTATGCCCCAAGACAAATATCCAGCGCAACGGCTTTTAGACCAATTGGAAGAAGCATATGCCAAACACCGGCAGAAGGTGACGCCGCTGTATCCGCTTGAGGCAGAGACGGGGGCGATCCGGTTGCCCAAGCAGGTGGACAAGGCGTTGTGCCAGTTGCTCCGGGCGGGCAAGAAGGCTGAGGCGGTCAAACGGGTGGCGGAGTTGACCGGGGGTGGGTTGCGGGTTTCTAAAGATTATGTGGATGCGTTGGCGGTGCGGTACAAGATCGTTTGATATCTGGCATTCAGACCAGGGGTTGGCTACGCAGAACCGTAAATTGAAAAGCGCGCCACGGATGATGGGAACACGGATAAGACTGTTTTTAAGTCAATTTCTTGTATGGTTAGCGGAAATCGAACCACAAATTGTGGGGATTAACGCTGATTTTGGAGATCGGTAAAAACGGGTGTAATTGGTTTGGTTCTGCTTATCATGGGTACAGGAAAAGATTTCCAGTTGAGGGGGATACAGATTATGACAGATACTCCGGAACGGGCTGTTGTTATTGCCAGCCAGACACATATCAAGACAGCGTTGGCGTTAAACCAAGAGATCGGTTCTCAAGCGGTGACTATCACCCAGAATATGTGGGCCGTTATTCTGGACATCCTGCATCGAGATGCGACTGGTCAGGTTATAGCGACCCCCTTCCAGGCGGATCCGGACACCTACCAGAAACCAGTGATCAAACTGGTGCGGGAAGCCACGTTGCGGGATGACAACGTGGCGGCACAGCTACAAGAGTTGGTTGCCCACTACGAAAAGGCCGTCCAGGCTCATACCGCCTTGAGCCGTCCGACGTACCAGGCAACGGTGCAGGGAAGCGGGGTGGTGGTGCAGGGAACGGGCAATAAAGCCGTAGCGAGTCGCGGGGTGATGGTAGAAGGAAATGTGGGTGGCTCGATTATTACCGGGAGTGGCAATACCTTTGTCACCCATAGCACCTCTGGTGTGGTGGCCACGATTCCGGCCCATCTGGCTCCTTTGCGGGATCAACTGGTTGAGGTGTTCAACAAGAGTGAATTGGAGCATCTGTGTTTTGATTTAGGAGTGGCCCATGATGATCTACCAGGTGAGACACGGACCGGATTGGCGCAGGCGCTGGTGGGATATTGTCACCAACGGGGAAGATTAGGGGAGTTATTGGCGCGGTGCCGGGTGTTGCGGCCAAAGGTAGGGTGGGAAGGGTGAGAGGGGTGGGGATGGGGTTATTGGTGTATTAGTGTATTGGTGTATTGGTGTATTGGTTGCTGTGGATGGGAGGTGTTTTGGTTGGGGAGAGGATGCTGGTTCTTTACGACATAGCCACGGATGAGGGGAACACGGTAGGCTTCGCCACGCCACAGGCTAAAGAATGATAAGCCAGGCCCGCCCGGCCGTAAAACGGGCCGGGCTATGGTTACAAAGGCCGCTGGCCTGGCGGTCGAGGGTGTCCGCGAAAGCGGTAGGCGAGGTGCTGGTTTTGGTGCATTGTCTCCCTTTTTGCTCTATTTAATCGGTAAGATCACACAAATTTTGGCCGTTGAACAGGCCGATTTTTGCTTATGATAAGCCTGATTAACACAAGCTATGTTGCCTTTGGGGAGCGAAAATGAGGCGCGTCAGGGTTTGCGCCAATCGTTGAGCCAACGGGTCTGACCGGACCACATTTCGGCCGAAGCTTCGGTCAAAAGACGATCCAGAGCCGCAATTAAAGTGGGGAGCGTCCATTCGCGTTGGTGGGCCAGAATGATACCGCCATGCTCCGGGTATTCCCTAGATAGATGAACAAAATCGCCAATGTTGAAAGTGAAAATAACGCGGCCGCGAGCCGTCGCTTCCAATAACTGTTGACGATCACTGGCATCCAGGGGCATCCAGTCAGCCGGGGTGCGCGTGACATCATGCCCACGCTCCCGCAAAGCCTTCTGTAGAGCCTGGTAGGATGCATCGGCATCCAGATGGAGAAGCGGCTCACTCATTCCGCTCACCGGCCAGCCGCTCTTCGTAGGCAATGTGGGTTTCGATTTCGGCGCGGTGAGCTGACCAGAAAGCGAGGGCCTCTTCAATCTGTTTGAGAGGCAGGCCATATTCGGCGGCCAGCGCGGCCGCGTCCATCTGCCACTGTTCATGGGCAATGGCTACTACCTGCACCCGGATACCCGTGCCCCGTATGACGGGGGTGGGAATACCGGCCGCGCCTCGGCGGTAGGTGATGTGGGGGAACTGGGGGTCGTCTAGCTGCTGGTTGAGGGAACCCACTTTCTCAGCCGTAGCCCACAGGATGAACTGATTTAAGGAGATTCCCTGCCGTTGCGCCCAGGCTTCGGCATCTTGTTTGAGTTGTTGGGGTAAACTGAGGGGATAACGGGCCATGTGAAACCTCATAGGATTCATTCGTTAAGAACGACATCATTTGCCACATCATATAACACATCACAGTGGTTTTCAAGGGCTATGCCAACGTGCCACAAGTCTTTCTGAGGTCGCTAACGCGACTGATGGGGTGAGATAGGCCGATACGCGGCCGCGGCATTTCTTATTCTTTGTGTTATGCCTATGTGTGGCAGGCCAGCGAGTTGAGCCGTTCATAACTTTCTGGCACATACTGGTTGGTGAGAAGAATGCCCACCCGCCCACCCTATACTTGGAAAGCATGACCGCCATATCTGGGATAGTCTGGTGTTGTTTTATGTTTAATGGAGGGTGTCAGGGGGTGAAAAAAAGTTACAAGCCTTGATCTAACAAGAGAACACCCCCCATTTAACATAATAGGAGTCCAGAGCCAATCCTCGCCCGTTTTGTACTCACCCATATATGGCGGTACTAAAGACCGTTATTATGTCGAATGGGGTACGTACTAGGTGATCAAAAAATTACATAGCCTGTGCTAACAAGAAAGGCGCACCCCGCTTAACATAACATGCGATTTGGGGTCGAATTGAGGAATGGCTATATATGGGGGTATGGCATTTGAGCATAATCAAGGATAGGGGATGTCCGGTCAGGGAACTCTTGGGGCGGCTCAAGGGGGGCTGGCGCGATATTCCTTGCTCTCGACTCAAGTTGATGGGGGAAAGGTCCAAAAGCGGAACTTTTGAACTTACCGGCTTCATTGATGAGGTGATGTGAGCGATTGTGGGCTAGAGGGTTCGCGGCCGCGACTAATACGCTCATCAACAAACCAGTCATGATGTGCACCGATGAATCATTCGGTCAGGCCCATAAGTTGGCCCATGACCATGTTGTGGCCGATTAGTTCGTGAATGAACTGCTCATTGAGCCGGGCCAGATGAATCACAGTGATCAGCCCAGTGCTCACAATGAACCAGGTGGATTAGTGAGTCAGTGAGCAGGTCAGATGAGCATGAACCGAGTGAGTAATGAGTCAATGAATGATTCAGTGTAGCAATTTGGTGTGGGCAGGTTCAGTGTCCAAAATGAACCAGGTGGGTTGGTGAGTCAGTGAGCAGGTCAGGTGAGCATGAGCCGATTGAGTCATGAGCAA
>JAGNBF010000057.1 GCA_018004935.1 Chloroflexota bacterium
TAGCGGTTGGCGCGAGGTGATCAGGCATTGGAATCCGGCGGCTGTCTCCATGAGTTCGATGAGATGGGGGGCGGTGTGGCTGAGGTGTTCAAAATTATCCAGGATGAGGAGCAGGTCGCGGCCGCGTAAAAACTGCTTGATCTGTTGGGTTGGAGAAACACCTTCAGCCGGGGGCAGGGGCAAAGCCGCCAAAATCGCCCCATCCAGATGATCCGCCTGGCTGTCGGCGGGTAAACCGACCAGGGGAACCCACCAGACGCCGTCCGGGTATTGGGCTTGCTCTTGCCGCGCCAGTTGTAGCGCCAGGCGAGTTTTGCCGATGCCCCCCAGACCGGTCAAGGTGAGTAAACGACAGGTAGGATCAGCCAGGTGTGCGGCCGCGTCGTTGAGACTACTCTGTCGTCCAATGAAAGGGGTTATATCGGCGGGCAGGTTGTGGCAGGGGGGTGGGGCAGGGGGTAGAAGTGTGGGCAATGTCGCGGCCGCGGGCATTCCTACCTTAATTTGCTCCATTAAAACAACTGTTTCCGGCATCGGCTCCACGCCCAGCGCCTCCCATAACACCGTCCGGCACTGTTCAAACTGAGCCAACGCTTCGGCTCGTTGCCCTTGGGCCGCCAAGGCGTGCATTAACTGCCGGTACGCTTCTTCACGCCAGGGATCCAGGGCCAATTGTTGCATCGTCAGCAACGCGACCTTGTCCCATTGCTGTTGCGTCAGGGCCAGATCACTCAGACGGGCTAACGCCATCATGACCCGGCGGTGCAACTGCTCCCGGCGTAACAACAGCCACTCATCAAAGGTCACACCGGTCACTAAAGCCGCTTCAGCCAGAAGCGGGGCCGTGTAATGGCTTAACCATCGAGCCGAATTGTCCGGATTTGTCCCACTTTCTAAAGCTTGCAACTCGGCCACAAGCATGTCTACATCCAGGGTATAGTCCGTGGCCCGGTTAAATTGCACCGTCTGGTGAGAAATGAGTAGGAATGGGGTGGGAGAACGATCATCGTGTAATGTTTTACGCAGATTGAACAACGTCTGGCGTAAGTTATTGCGTGCGGCTGCTTCAGGATGATCCGGCCACAGTAAAGCCGCCAGGTGACTCCGTCGGTGAGCCTGCCCTGCTTCCAGAGCCAGATACGCCAGGAGCGCACGAGCATTATCCGACTCAAAGCGGCGCACGACCTGTCCATCTAATATCACCTGGAACTGACCCAAAAACGAGAAGCGTAACTGACTCATCTGAAATCCTCGAAAACAGGTTTCAAGTTTTAACTGTTCCCCTGCGTTCCTGATATTTTTATTCCTCTAAAAAATGCCCCAGCTAAGGGGAACACCGGCTATCAGGCCAAACAAATAGACATATAGTCCTCATCATAACGCCTCACTATTCCCTGCCTGCCGCTCACCGGTCACGGCTCACTTCTCATTCTTCTCAAGTAGTAACGCTTTCCTAACGGTGACTGTTGTACGCTCCAGAAATGGCTGAACGCTTACACCGTTACCACTCGTTCCTTTTGCGCTTATGGCGTGAGGCGGAACATTCTGAAAACTGGCGAGCCTCATTGCAGGAAGTCAAAACAGAACGAGTGATAGGTTTCGGCACGCTCAAAGATCTACTGGTTTATCTGGAGGGGTTGGCTCAACGTGAAGAGCATGAGCTAAACAATCCTATGGTTGAGGAGAATGAATCATGTTAAGAAAGAAACGCTTTTTCTGGTTTTGCCTGGTGGTTTTAGGCAGTTTATTGGTGGTGGGACGACTCGCGGCCGCGCCGCAGGGTGTCAACCGGTACATAGCCACCACAGGCACGGATAGTGGCAACAATTGTACCAACCAGGCCACGCCATGCCTGACTATTGAACACGGCTTAAACAACAGTAGTAGTGGGGATACCTTGTTTATTGCCCCAGGCTTTTACACCCCTACCGTTAGCTTGCTTCTAAGTTTTGATGTCACCCTCATCGGCGCAGGACTAGACAAAACCTTCATCAATGCCAACCAAAACGATAACGGCTTTGTCAATTACAATGGGGCTACCAGTTCTATTCAAGACCTGACCGTTTACAATGCCCAACTGAATGGCATTCACAATGTGAATATATTGTATCTGGAGCGGGTTGCCGTAAGTAGTAGCGGCTCTAATGTTGACGGTGGGGGTATCTTCAATACGGCACATGGCGATCTCTTCATCAGCGAGAGTCTCATCGCGGGTAATCAGACCAGTCGGTATGGCGCAGGTTTGTTTAATGCGGGCCAGGCTACCATCAACAATAGTGCCTTTCTGCAAAACCAGATTACGGGAATTCAGGGGGAAGAGGGAGGTGTCACCAATTATGGTGTGTTGAGTCTGACAAATGTGACCTTTGCCTTCAATCAGGCTCCGAACGCGGCCGCGTTGGGCAACATTGGCACCCTGACCATGCAAAACGTCACCATCGCCGATAACCACAACACGGTTCCAGGGGGCGTCAGTGCCATTGCCAACTATGTTCCCACAACTACGTTGAGTCATGTCATCATCGCCAACAACGGCGATGGGCCTCAATGTGGGGGATCAGCCCCCTTAACCTCTGCTGGCTTCAATCTGGATAGTAGTGATAGTTGTGCTTTTAATCAGTCAGGCGATCAGATCAACACAGACCCCCTGTTAAGTAGTTTAGGTGCTTATCAAAATCCCTTGATGCCTGTCTTTGGCCTGAACACGGGTAGCCCCGCCATTGACGCCGGTAACAACAGCAGTTGCCCGGCTACAGATGCCCAAGGCTCACCCCGTCCCTTCGATGGCGATGGTGATGGTATGGCAATCTGTGACATTGGTGCGTATGAACGCGGTTATCGCCTCTTCTTACCGCTGATGTTAAGCCAATAAACCGAACCGGGCATATCTTCGCCCTTTTTCGGGACAAATCCTTTGTTAAACTCAAGGCACTTTCTACGGAAATTTTCCGCATCGATAGACCATTGACCCTGTAACGATAGTTGTAAAAGTGCCAGGTTCGTGGTGATATCTTGCTGACCATAGTCGAGTAAAACGGCGTGACGTTGGCTATCTCCTATCTGATAACGCGCCAAAACGACATTGAGGGGATAGGTAAAGGCGTCATTAACAGTTGTCGCAGGCCAGGCCACCAGCGAAGCATTCCGACCTACCGGTTGCCGGGTTGTGGCTAAACAGGCCGGGGCAACTGCTTGATCCTTCACTAGCGGATGGGCGGCCTGGCTTATATCTTGGAGATGGGGTAGACCCGCTAACAGGGCAACTAAAAACGCCAACACCTTTGTTTGCGGTCGGTGGGTATAACTCTTTTGTTTTAGCTTCACCTTTGTCAAAGCCTTAATCAGACCCATACGTTGCGCGTACAACCCCCATACCACTAACAGGGCAGGTTGGGTCAATTGGGGAGAATCCGGATTCGGGGATGTTTGTTGATGGCTCATAGCAACCTCACACAGTTGGAAATTGCTATAAGCCTGCCACAATTGAGCAGATTGTTAAGGTGCGCTTTTCATTTTTGGCGGTTTTTCAGCTTTTTCCCGCCAATTGCACAAAACTTACGTTGAAGTGACTTTGTTTTGCCAGAAAGTAGATTCTTTAACAACAATCAAAACGGACACGCAGGCATAAGCAATCATCAGATAAGTTAGGGCCATCTGATTCCCACCGATTTTTTGTTCGATGGGGGGAAAAAGAGAAAGTGCAGTATTGATCGCTGTGTGGAAAAGAAGCGCACTGAATAAATTGCGGCTTGTTCGTAGGAAAAAACAGGTGAATAAAATACTAAAGGCAGTGGTTAGTAACAGGAATATGCCGAAAGGCATGAACGATTGACTGACTCCAGAAATATAGAACAATGGCAAGTGCCAAAACCCCCAAATAAACCCAAGAAATAGACTTGTTACAAGGGGATTCCACAGTGTAAGCAGTCTTGGCAAGGCATACCCCCGCCAGCCAAACTCTTCTTGAAAGGAGCCACCCAGAAAAAACATCACCAGAAAAGTGGGGACAATCATTAAGGGCTGTTTCAACAGGGTGGTATCTGGCTGATAATCATTAAGAACAACATTGATCCAGACAGCTACACCAGTCAAAACGACAGGGATAAAAATGATAGCCAGCCACCATCCCAACGCCATCCGCAGCTCGAAACCTGAACGAATCAGTTGTTTGACCGCCGCCCAGCCACCCGATTTATAAGTCAAAACCACCGAAGCAAAAAGAGGCCCGTGAGCACCCATAATGACCCAGGCCATGTGGGGAACTGGTAATGAAAAGAAACCAATAGATGACAAAACGGGGGGAAGCCAAATTAACCAGGAAAAGCCAAATGCGAGAAGGAAAAACCAAAGTAGGGACTTGGTTGAAGATGATTTCGGATTTTCCAATATAGTTACTCCATGAATTGTTTTTTGAGGAAGCACCCCACTTGTTATTATTGCACTACAAGGGGATAAAAAACGCCAGAAAACTGATTGGAGAGAATTCTGGGTCTTTGGGGTTTCGCAGGGTAATCGTACTGTAAGGGCTGGCCTTGTGCCTGACCAGAAGAGGGCAACTACAAGGGTTGCTCCTACAGATGGTGTCAACCCCTGAAATCCTGAAGACCCGGCTAAAACTTTCCGCAGGTGACTACATTACGCCCCGTGGGAGACAGGCATTTGTTGCAACGGTCCAAGTAGATAACGTAAAACATCTTCAGCCGAGTAGCTGGTTTTACCGGCAGGCACAAACTGGCCCACCATTACCAGATCATCGCCAGAAGTCACGAGGGGATGTTCCACCGAGCCGTCTTTGCGGTGCTGAGCGTAGCCAGCAGTGGCTATGAGGTTGTTGCATAAGCAAGTACGACCCACGGTGTCTTCACGCTTACCCCCCTTGCGGACGTAGTCATCCACTGGTTCAGCCGGGCAACGATAGTTGAGTGAGCCGTCACCTTGACGGATGATCGCACGCAAAAAACCCAAATCGCAGATACGGTGGCGGGCCGCGTAAATCGCCGGATCCGCCATCGTCCCCGGCATTGTCACCACTTTGAAGGGGAAACCCGTAGGCGAAGCGCTAGGGTTGGTGAAAACCTGCACGGCTTCATCCAGCACCTGACGTAGAACAGATTGCTTCAACGATGCTTCCATGCCCGATTCGTCGCACAAAGCAAAAGCCGTGCCCACCTGGACACCCGTCGCTCCGGCGGCCAAGATGTTTTTCACCTGCTGAGGATTGCCATAACCACCGGCAAACCAAAAGGGCAGACCAAACGGCTTCATCTTTTCCACATCAACCACGTCTTTTTCGCCATAGATTGGCTCACCCAGGTCGTTGAGTTTGAGTGCGCCACGTGGAGGGGCATTGTGGCCGCCCGCGGTGGGACCTTCAACCACAAACCCATCTATCGCACCTTCACTGCGCTTGAGCAATGCCTGTGCCAGCGTGGCGGAAGAGATGATAGGCAGGAATTTGGGTCGCTTGAGTTGCCCAAATAACCGCGTAATGCCAGGGAAAATCCGTTCGGGGTCCAAATGAATCCGCACGTCGTCATCCGGTCTGGCTCCATGCACATCGAGTCGGTAGGAGACGGGCTCGTGGTGGGCCAATTTGTCGAGAATGCCAGCCACCTGCGTGGGGATACCGGCTCCCATCAGCACATAATCCACCCCGGCCAACATCGCGCCATAGAGCGAAGCCAGGTTAGGCATTTGTACTTTTTCCAGCAGGTTGATTCCCACGAGACCGGGGTGGTTTTCTTTGGCCAGGAAAACTTCGACATAGTTGGCGAGGGCGGTCAGCCTGTCAAGGAATAAGGGCGGATTAATGGTGTAGGTGGGCGATGTTTTGTAAGGGGTGGTGGGTGCTTTACCGCCGGGGACATAGTAACGCCTAAGGATGTTCTGCACTAGTTCGGGCATGGGAAAGCTGGCGAGGGCGCGGCGCATATGCCCGTCAAGGTCGCCGTCGGCGAGTCGGCTGACCAATACGCGGTTGATGCCGGTGCCTGAGACCACGCCTAATTGCCCCAGCCGCGATACCGACCGAGCCAAAACCCAGTTAGAAATTGCCACCCCCATACCGCCTTGAATAATAACCGGTAACTTCATCATGTCTCTATCTTCTCTTCATCCAAAGTGAAAGGCACAGGTTTCCCTTTTTAAGTCGTAGATTGGTCTATGATTTGCCCTAACACCCGTCGAAGATGACTAAATCACATTGAGCTTTTAGCGGATACGCTATAACAACCCACCTGCACGGGATACGTACTTGAGGGGGTGATTGACTTACCCTTATGGAACAAAAAAACCAGCAATTTGTCAAGCCGGGCCGTTGGATAGTTGGTTCGGTCATTGGAGTAGGGGGAAACGAACGCTGGTCTATTGTTTTGAGGAGAACTTAAGAAACAGCGTTCGCCCCTACTTTTTGGGACAGTCATTTACCAGGAGCATGGCTTTCCCAAAAATTCCCGTGGTGAGGATAATTGGTTGGTACGATATAGAGCTAGTTTGCCTATGTTTAGGGAACAGGCAACTCTCCTGATAATTCTAACCATTCCGTTCATTAGAAAACCATCGCTCTCTGATAGGGTAAAGGATGAAAAAAGAGGGATATTCGTCCATCCTTTCTGAAAACAAGTTTCAAGTTCCAGGTTTCAAGTTCCTCTGAGTTCCTGGAGTTCCTCGCATTTTCTGCGGCGAAAACCGGCAACTTTAAGTGTGATGACGCCTAGTAAAGACACAAACGTTATCCCCATGACAAATGCCCAGGTCTTGGTCTGCACCCGCAACTGTGACAGGCCAATTGCGGTGGGTGCTGTACCTGCCTGGCCCAAAATAAAGGCGGAAAAGCCGGGTGTATCTCCCTGGGCATAGCTATAAGCCCCGCCATCGTTACCCGTGATTGGGGTGGTGAGGGGATTCCAGCCACCGACAAAGCGGAATACCGCCAGATTGCCTTCAGGTATTCCGTTAAGTTCATCACTGGTGCGGGCGTAGAGTCGTACTGTTGCCGGTAAATTGTTGCTGGGCGTTATGGTGTAACAGCGTCGGGCATAGGGGGGTGAGCTATTATTCGTGTCGGTACAATATTCCCCGGTGTTCAATTCACGCACGGTGACGGCCACCACGCCGAGATTGTTGCCGCCACTGATTTCGACGCCACGATAAAGAATGGCGGTCGCGGCAGAGTTGGGTATTTCCAGAAAAGCAACATTGCCCGTACCACCAACCAGTTTGTGCTGGGTTAAAGAGCCGTTGTTGGTGAGGGCGGTTTCGACGGAGAGTTGATTGCCTGCCGCTAGAATGAATTGACTGCCCAGATCAATGGTCAGGCTGTTGAAGTTGGTACTACCGTCGAGGGTGATGGTGTGTGCGCCGGTGATCCGCACATCTACGGATTGGGTGAAGGCGCCGTAATCCCAGTTTTGGCCCTGGCTCCAGTTGCCGGTGGCCATGCTGGTGTAGGTAGGGCGGAAAAGGGAGATGAGGTTGCTGGTTCGTTGGCTTACGATGAGTTGTTCGTTGACCGGATCGTAGGTGTAGCCGAGAAGAGAACCCCCGCTCGCGGCCGCGCCCAAAACACTGTTACTGGCTGTAATCGGCCCTACGGTTGTCCCCGCATAACCAGCCCCATAGGTAATAGCCCCAACATCGACCACCAGGCCATTGTCCCAGTCTCGGCTTGGCACGACGTAGTTGCCGTTGTTTAAAATCACGATTCCCAAACTGCCAAGCTGGTCGTTCGTGGTTGTTCCTACCAGGCTATTGGTTGAAGAGATGGCCCCCGTACAGCCTGTTACACCATTACACCAGGTGATAGCTCCGGCGTCTGCGGCCGCGCCGTTATCCCAAAAAGGGGCCGGCACAACAAAATGACCCGTAGTGAGAAGATACACGCCATTCCCTCCTACCCCGTCACTGGTGGTGCTACCAACCAGGCTATTCCCGGCCGTAACCGTTCCTACACACCCCACTGTCCCATCGCACCAGGTCACCGCTCCCGCATTATAGACAGTGCCATTGTCCCATTGGGAACTGCGAACCACATAGTGACCATTTGTTAATGGTGTGATCCCATTAAATCCGACATTATCAAAGTTGTTTCCCCCTACCAGACTGTTGGCCGGGGAAACAATGCCCGTACAACCGATTGAGCCGTTGCACCAGGTGACGGCCCCTGCGACTAAAGTAGCCCCATTGTTCCAAGAAGGACTGCCAACGACGTAATGACCATTAGCCAGAGCCACCACCGAATAACCCACATAATCACTGGCTGTGGTTCCCACCAGACTGTTGGCCGGGGTGATTGATCCAGTACAACCGGCTAACCCATCACACCAGGTAGCCGCCCCAACGTTTGGAGTTCCCCCCTGATCCCAACTATGGCTCAGGACAATGTAGTTGCCATTGCTTAAAACAGTCACATCCGAACCGACATAATCATCGGTGGTCCCCCCCACCAGGCTATTACTGGCAGAGATAATACCTGTACAGCCAACTGTTCCATCGCACCAGGTTGTGGCTCCGGCATTTGTGATGGCCCCACTATCCCAACTAGAACTAAACACAACGTAGTGCCCATTGCTGAGAACCTTCACCGCACCAACATAATCATTGGCCGTTGTACCGACCAAACTATTGCTGGCTGATACAGTGCCAACACAACCCCCTGTGCCGCTGCACCAGGTAGCCGCTCCGGCATTGACTGTTGCCCCATTGTCCCAATTGCGACTCCGCACCACATAATTGCCATTGCTCAGGGGAGCGACAGAGTCAAGTCCAACCTGATCCCCGGCGGTGCTACCTAACAAACTGTTAACCGAGGAGATGATCCCCGTGCAACCGGTTGACCCGTTGCACCAAGTGACGGCCCCGGCGTCTGCGGCCGCGCCGTTGTCCCAATACAGACTGGCCACCACATAATGACCATTACTTAAACCAGTGACTCTACCCGCTTGTCCTACATAATCATTCGTGGTACTACCGACCAGGCTATTAGCCACTGAGATAGTTCCACTACAACCTGCCGTGCCGTTACACCAGGTAAGTGCGCCCGCATTGGCCGCGCCTCCATTATCCCAGCCTGGGGTATGGACGAGAAAATGTCCGTTACTTAAAGCCGTTATGCTATTACTGCCTACCGTATCATTGGCATTGCTCCCTACGAGACTATTGGCTACAGAAACCGCACCAACACAACCTGTTATCCCCTGGCACCAGGTGACTGCCCCAGCATCTGTCAAGGCTCCGTTGTCCCAGTTCTGGCTCTGCACCACATACTGGTTGTTGGGCAGAACCCTCACACCTGCATCCCCCACCTGATCATTAGCTCTTGAACCAACCAGGCTATTGGCCGCTGAGACCGCCCCGGTGCAACCACCCCAGCCGTTACACCAGGTGACAGCCCCCGCATTGGTGGTTGCGCCATTGTCCCAGAAGTTACTCCGCACGATGTAATGTCCATTGTTCAGGGCCAGGATGCCGGTGGAACCAATCCCATCCCCTGTAATTGTGCCGACCAGGCTATTGCCAGTGGAGATAGTCCCCGGACAACCCGTGACGCCGCTACACCAGGTAACAGCCCCCACATTGAGGGCCGCGCCATTATCCCAACCGGACGTTCTCACGACAAAGTTGCCACTGCTCAAAACGACAATAGATGTGCCGACAGATTCATCTACCGTACTACCTGTCAAGGTGCTGATTAACGCTTTCGTCGCTCCGTTGTACAGATAAACCGCCCCTGCATTAGTGATTGCTCCGGCGTCATATCCGGGATCGGCAACCACAATGTTGCCATTATTGAGAACAGCAACCAGGCCAAATGCGCCACTCCCGGCTGGTCCCACAATGTCGGTTTGGGTAGCGGCATAACTGGTTGGTGTGAATGCCAGGCCCAAAAAGAGCAGAAGCAAAATCAACACCCCCAGTCGAATAGGCGCGTAAAGCACTGGTTTTAGGCGTAAATGGATGTTCTCTCTGCTTATGTAGGGCAATTTGCCCCATTGCCCTACGCCAGAAAACGCCAATCTCAGGTAAAGAAAAAGTTTTTTTAGGCTCATCATGGGTCAATTACCTCATCAATTGCACAGCATTGATGCTTAAGATACCAGTGTTCATTAAAAATGATTGGTATTATTTTTAGCCAATTTCAGGGGGTCGGTGCGGGCGGCATGGTTCGGCCAATGGCTTCTGGGCCGCAGACACGCACCGTTAAGCTGGAACAATGCCTTGGTCAGTGTGTTCCAGCTTAACTCTTGTCTATTTGATAGTGGGGTTATGGGGTACGAGCGTCTTTCGTGCTCTGATGGATTCTTCGTCTTAAAACCAGCCAGAGGCAACTCCCACCCAAACTGACGAGAAACCAGAGATAGAGGTGGGGGAACGCGGCCGCGCCGCCCCAGGCCGACAGAGTGACATCGGTAGGTGTGAAGGTGATCTGGGTGATGAACAAGCCAGAGTCCGTATCACTAATGGTCACAATATTATCGTTCCACCAGGGATAGGCACTCCAGGCCCCGTTCATCGTAGGGCTATTACTGTTAGGGGTGACATCAAAATAGGCCACAGGAATGAAATGGTTGTCGGGCAAATGACTGATGTCAAACACTTGCATCCCGGCGCGAAAGTTGGCTTCATAGGCATAATTCCCTTTAACAAAGAGGCTGTGATCCATGGCGGGCGTATTGCCTTCAAAGTAGCCCAGCACCACCGGGTTATCCAGATTCGCAATGTCAACAATATGGGTGCGGGTATTGTGACCGTGATGCATTTCATCATCCATGTCTGAGATGAGCCAGTAATGTAAATCTTCGGTGACGGCACCCTGATGTGCCCGCATGATGCCGGGATAGGTGAAGCGGCTGACGATAGAAGGGTCGTTTTTCTGGGTGACATCGGCAATGCTGATGTTGTCATCGCTGGCCAGGAAGCAGATTTCATGGTTAAAATAATCGGCGTCCGGGCCGTTGTACACCAGGCATTCACTGTGGGAAAGGGGGGCTTCCCCTTCATCCAGGCAACCAGCCAGGGTTGGGCTGAGTGGATCCTGTAGGTCTAACATCTGGATACCAGCGTTACAGCTACCATTGGTACTGCGTAGGGTAACGTACATGTAACCAGTGGCCTGGTTTATCCAGATCATATGAGCCGCACCAATACCCGTGTAATGAGCGGTTTCGCTGAAGGTTACCGGTGGGTTTGTCACCTGCCGTAATTCAGTGAGAGCAAACATCTGTAAACCATGATTGGGTATCTCATCGGCTACAACGTAAACGATGTCCTGATACACTTTCATATCCCGATACAGGGAACTACCGCCATGTGAGGGAAGTTTGCCCAGGTAGAGCGGATTTTCGGGATCGGTGATGTCTATGAAGGAGACGCCGTCGCTTAAACCAAAGATGACGTAGTGGTGACCGGTTTGGGGATCGGTCCAGCCCCAATGGTCGTTGCCCTGAACGGAGCCATCTTCAGCCCCGATGGCTGTCAGGGGGAGATGGGCCAGCAGGTCTACACCGGCACAGGGATAGATACCCGCCATACCATTGTTACAAGGGACACGAGTTTGCGGCGCGGCCGCGACCCCGCCGGCACTCACGATAAACAAAAACAGGACCACCCACCCGAATAAGTAACGACACTTGTTCATTATCAACTCCACGCACCTAAATGAACCTCATATCCGGCCTAACGCACGGTCAGAGGAAGATAAACAACGAATGGGAGTGGGGGATTCGCGGCCGCACCACACCAAAAACCACTACAATGGCGCAACGGCCCCGTTCCCACCGTTCCCGCTATGGGTTGGCCCAGACTGGCACTTAACACTAACCCGCCGCCACTGGCCACACCCCCACTACCGCTTAACACCAGTCGGGGTAGTTCCATCCCCCCAGTCGCCAGGACACCGCCAACCAGCATCCATAAGATTAACAGCCCCACCAGCAGAGCGGACAGCCATTTCGACCTGGTTCTTGTTTGCATAAGGCATCCGTGGTGCGTCAAATGTGTTCAACGTAACACACAATCCGTTATGAACGATCATGGGCGCGGGTCAACAAAAGGTGTTAGTTACAGGCCGTCCCTGATGTGGTACCATCGGTGGCGGCGGTGTAATTTGCCTTGTAGTTATGGGTGCAGACCAATCCACCAAATCCCGTGTACTTGTTGCCACTGTAAAACACGCCCGTTGAAGTCAACACAATTTTGGGCCCGGAGGTAGGTTCCAGCAGGAAGGCCCCGGCAGTTGAACTAACTGCCACTTGTGAGTGGTGGACGTGAACTTCACCAGCCAGCTCGATATAAATCGCCCGGTAGTCGCCGCAGATATAACTATCTACTACCCGCGGTGAGCCGGCATAGGACCAGATGCCAAAGCCGGTCCCCGTGTTACCATTACAGGTCTGGCCGTTGGCGTTGCCATTACCACCCAAAAGCATACTGTTTTGGATGTGGGGTTCGGGAGCAGGCCCGGCAAGATTACGGATATAGACAGCCACGTTCATGTCCGTGCCACCATTAGCCCGCAAGATGCTGTCGCGGATAGTCGGTTCGGCATCGTTGAGGTAGGCCGCATAGTGACTTGTGCCCCCACTGCCATGGGCTTCAGCGATGACATTGTTAACCAGGGTGTCGCGGCTGGTCTGGGTGGAATAGAGGGCGATGTTATACACACCTGTGCCGGCATTGTGTACGGCCATGTCGCTGATAGCACTGTCTTCGACGAAGTCAACCGTCGCGGCCGCGTTCCCCGCACTACCCGAAGACCGGCTAGAGGTGACAAGGGTGGCATTTGGCCCGGCCCCTTGCAGGTGGACATAGGCTGGCACGGTGGAGAGCGCGGTTTCGGTGTAGACACCCGGCCCTACCCAGACCAGGTAACGGTTGGTAGATGATGAACCGGAGATGCTACTGAGCGCGGCCGCGACCGAGGTAAAGTCCCCCCCACCTGGCGACACGGTGATCACATGGTCATAATTCCCCCCTTCGTTATCCACCCCATCGGCAAAACCGGTAGGCACGCCGGTCAGACCACTCCAGGGGGACACATCGGCCTGGCTGGCCTGGAAGGCGTAGGGTACGGAACTTAAAACCTGGCGCGGTAAATCCACATAACCACCCCCTGTATCCGCGCTTATCTGGAGATAGCGGGTGGCACTGCTGAACAGCCCGGCGGTGAGTGGCATCTGGCTACCAAGCAAAACCATGTAATATCCATCAGTCACGGCGACGCTGTTGTGGGTTTCTTCCCACAAAGGGGACCCACCGCTAGATGCACTGTAGAGGCCGAATTTCAAGGCGACGGTGTTGTTGACGGGGGTTCCATTCTCGACCAGGAAACCCTGGTGGCTCATGGTTGCGGGGACGACGAAGGATGATTGTTGTGGCGGCCGCGCCAGTGCCAACGAACTAAGAACGATACTCATCAGTGCTATGAGAACTGCCAGTAAAGAGACCCATCGGGAGTTGTGCATGATTGACTCCTTGACAAACAAAAAACTGGATAACCGAACCCCCTCACACAAATCCTTGACTGGTTGCTGCCACTTCCTATCTCTGCTGATCTTGTACTGCTGACCAGCAGTTCTCAATTTCACCAGAGTAAATGCCCTAAAAAACACCTTAAAGAGCTTGTAGTTTCCCAGAGGTGCTAATTCAAATTGAGAATTGCTGCTGCTGACTGTTCACGGCTCTGAATGTGTATGGTACGGCGACGCTTCGGCCTGTGCCCAGGCATTATTTTCAAAAAAGTGAACGCGGCTTTCGGGTATGGGTAGTTTCTGTAAACGTAAGAACTCACTCTGTGCGGCCGCGGCCGCGGCATCTTGCCCCAACCCCTCATAACACAGGGCCAACATCTCATAAACCGCCGCCAGGTCCGGGTCAATCACCAGGGTTTGTTGAAATACCTCTATGGCCTGTTCATACTGCGCCGCCAGATAAAAACTCTTCCCCAGTTCAAACAACACCTTCTGATCCCGGGGAAACTGCTCCCAAACCCCCTGCAACAACTGAATCGCTTCCGTAAAACGACCCTGTCGCTGTCGCAAAACCCCTAAATACGCCCGCGCCCGCCAGGACATCGGATTGATCATCTGTGCCCGCCCTAACCAATCCTCCGCTTCCAACAAAGCATTTGTCTGTAAATGGACCAGGGCCACATTCACATATCCATCCACATAGGCGGGGTTTAAGGATACCGCCTGGGTAAATGCTGTTTCTGCTTCCACGTATAACCCCTGCTTCAATAAACCAATCCCGTATTGGTTAAAGCGCAGGTAATCTTCGGGCAGAGGTTGCCCTATTACCCCATCTTCTCCAATCACAACCATGTCAAGACTTAAATCCACAATCGGAAAACGGGGTGCGTCTTGGGCCACGGCCCATTCCGTGTACCACTGGTTAAACCGACGGTAACGCACCCGGCTCGTGATCACAAATGGCGCGGCCGCAGTCTCCGGGATGATCACCTCATAATGCACCACCTGTGTCTCCTGAGCCGGAATAGAATTATTAAAAGCCACGCCGTATTCATTCCACAAATCATGTTTGCGAATCCATTCCCCTTCCCCGGTAATCGGCGGCGCAATAAACTGGTGTGCGTTGGGGTCTAAAACCCCCGCCTCATCTATCAAGCCACTGCTGTAAACAATCTGGCCGCGCCCATCCATCACCTGGAACTCAAGCCACGCTTCATACAAATCAAGCGGCCCGGTGGGAAAACCATGCGCGATGTGATTCGTGACCATCACATCAAAGAGATACGTTTCTCCGGGGCGTAAAGGTGGGCTGGTACGGTTTAAAGGGGCCATAATCGTGGCGTGCTCTGACTGTGTCAGCGCGAAAATATCCACTGCAATCTCCTCTCTCTCCAACCAGGCCACCGTTTCAGCCAGTTGTGTCTCATGCCCATAATAAAAGGGGATGGCCGTATTGGCGGCAATATAGCGGTGTGATAACACCTCATCCACTTGCCCTCCCAGGTCATAAGAAGGCACGCTCTGCATATGGCAATCGTTGCAAGTTTGCCTCTCCGCCACTGGGTACCAGACCATAACGGACTCGTGAGAAAAACCACTTAACTGCCAATCATCATATTGATCCTGCAACCGTAACCAGTGATATTCATTGGTCTGTTCGTCAATAAACTGTTTATGGCACAGCGAACAATACTCCGGCTCTTTATAAAACGGTTTCATAAAGGTGTCGCTATGCGGTCCCGGTTTCAAGCGAATCAGTAGATAGTTCAAATATTCTGGTATGGCTCCTTCTTGTTCCCAGAAGAGATATTGATCGGGCGGCGCAAACGTATAGGCACTTGTTCCCGTCAGATCATTAATTTTGGTAATTGAATGGCAGGCAATACAAGAAATCCCTTCATTGGGATGGCTATTTCTCACCGGCCCGGAGACATCCATCTTGCCTGAAAGCAAGGCCAGCGGATCATGGCAACCACCACAATAACGCGTCGCATTAGGTCCCTCTGTAGCCATCATCTCCAGCAAAGCCTGTTCAAACCAGGGGTTGTCTGTTGAATAGCGGTGAACCGATTCGGCCCATTGTTCATACACATCGGTATGGCAGTTGGTTTGACCACAGCTTTGGGAATCAGCCATCAGGGCCTCGTTAATAAAGGCCATATCCGGCGTCGTAGGTTGGCTGGGAGCGAAGGGGTTATCTCCGTAGGGGTAGGTATAGCCCGGTACGTCAATGGTGGCAGGCCATGACGAGCGGTAACGAAGCCCCAGCCCGACAGTTAGTAACACCGCTCCTAGCAGTAGAGAAACGGTAACAGGCAAACCACGCTTGATGGGAAGGGCCGTTGTTTTTTTAGGTGGTCTGGCAACCGGCTCTTTTAACGCTACTCGTGCTTCTGCCCAGGCCAGACCCGGATACAGCCGTTGGCCCAGGCTTAAGAACCGGGCTGTCATTTGTGGGTCATCCAGCCTGTTGATCAGGGCTACCATTTTGTCAGCCTTAGAGTTTCCGGGCAGGTGACGGTAATTGATGTTGATGCGGCCGCAAAAAGCCAACAATTCCCCCTGATTACTTCGTTCCGCCAGCGTCCGGGCCAACACCTCAAGGCACGCTTTGCCAACAGCATCCTGCCTTACCCCCAACCGGGCCGCGTCACGTCTGCCCTTCTGCCGCTGATACGCTACGATGAGATGGTGTCCCAGACCCCCACACCCGGCCAGACTCACAACAATATGGCTCCAATACACCCAGGCAACTTTGCCAGAGACACCTGTAAAAACCATTACTACGCCGGTCAACAACGAGCCGATAATCAAAATACCCGCCCCATGACCTATCCAGCGATAGCTTCGGGAGACACGGCGTTCTGTGCCATTGGCCCGATGCACCAACCAGTGCCGGAGGTAGAAATAGCTCATCAAAAGACCGGCTACAATGCCAACACCCGTATGAAACAACACATTGAACTGGATAAAAAAATGGGTACTGGGCCAAAAAAAGGTGATAAGCCCGGAAACGGCCACAAAGAGAAAGAGGGCAAAGGTGACGAGGAAAAAGGTTGTTTTCCAGGGGTTTTTTCTAAACGATAACAAACGCATCATCCCTGCCGCCATTCGGAAAAATGAAGCCCCAGCAAGCTCCAAAATGGATTTGAGTAATCATGGTACACTTGATTTGTAGCAACCATAAACAAGTTTTGAGTATAACTATTGTTAAAGGCAAGAGTATCGCTCTTGGGCATTACCAGGGATTAGAAAAGAATGATTTTAATAGGGTGGAGTACACAGCGGGGCATTAAACCCGGCTTGTTATGTAATCGGGAGGGCGGGTAGCATTACAGTTAATCGTGGTGAAGTTGCCAGAGCAAGTTTTGTGAGCTACGGTTCGCTTTTATGTTGAGAAAACCGCTGGAATGAGGTCACTTTTGAGCCGAAACCCAAATGATTCAGGCAAAACTCAAGCCCTGAACGGCCTAAATGCTTACTCAATCACGTTCAAATCACCGACCACGATTAAGTGCAGTCCTACCCCCGGAGTAAGGTAGATGGAAACGGAGTTAAACGTTCTACTGGTGACGTCGTTAATCGATCAGGAGACGCTGGTGGCTCATCATCTATCGGCGGATTTGGCCGAGCCGGTGCGACAGGTGGACACGGCCATCGCTCTGCAAATGGCACTGGCGGAAGGACGGTGGCTGTTGCTCATTGCCGATGCACAGACGCCAGAACTGGCAGCGACGACCGTGCTGAAAATGGCACACGACCATGATCCCGATTTGCCGGTTATCGTTCTTGACGCTCAACCCCAGGTATTTACGGCCGTAACCCTGTTGCAAGCTGGTGCCAGCGACTACTTGCCCCAAAGTGAACTGGCGCGATTGGGCGCGGCCGCACGGCAGGCCATCACCACCGCCCAGGTCAGAGCTGCCACCCGGCAACAGCAAATAGAGGCGGCCGTGCAGCAGCACCGGCAGCAAACACGTGATCTGTTGGCGGCCATGCACGACCTGGTGGTGGTAGTGGATGGCAACGGCCGTCTCCAGGAGATCATCCCCACCGACCCTGAAAAACTCTATGTGCCGCCAGATGTGGCGCTGGGCAAAACCATCGTGGAGATTTTTCCGCCGGATAAGGCTGCCTTGTTCGACGAACAGCGGCAGCGTGTGCTGGCCACCCGTTCCATCGTGGAAATAGAGTATACGCTGCCCATGGGCGGCCGCGACACCTGGTTCCACGCCCGGCTGGCCCCCCTGCCGGACAACGCTGTCCTCTTTGTCATCCGGGACATCAACGCCCAAAAAGAGGCAGAAGCCACCATACAACATGAAAAGGCATTGTCTGATTCCTTAATCAACAACCTGCCGGGCGTCTTCTATCTGTTTGATGAGCAGGGAAAATTTTTGCGCTGGAACGAAAATTTTGAAAAGGTCAGCGGTTATTCGGCGGCTGAATTCAGCCGCCTGCATCCACTCGACTTTTTTGAGGGTGCAGATAAAGAGTTGGTTCGGGAACGGATTGGCCTGGTTTTCCAGACCGGCCAATCCGATGCCGAAGCCAGTCTGGTCACAAAAGATGGCTGGCGTATTCCCCACTACTTCACCGGCGCACGCATCCAGTTCAACAATAGCCTCTGCCTCGTTGGCGTGGGCATAGACATCAGCGAACGCAAACAGGCCGAGAAATCCCTGTGGGAACTGAAACAGGCCATAGATGCTTCCGGCGACGCAATTTTCCTGACGGACAAAGAGGGGATCATCACGGCCGTCAATGCCCAATTCACCCGGCTCTATGGCTACACCGCCGACGAAGTGGTGGGCCGCACCACGCCGCGCATCCTCAAAAGCGGCAAACAAGACCGAGCCCTTTATGAACAGTTCTGGCAGATGATTCTGGGCGGCGCGCTGTTTCGCGGCGAAGTGATCAATCGTGCCAGCGACGGCCGTCTGGTCACCGTTGAAGAAACCGTCAACCCCTTTTTAGACGACGCGGGGAATATCACCGGCTTCCTGGCCATTCAGCGGGACGTAACCACGCAAAGAGAAACGGAACGCGCCCTGCAAGAAGCACGCGACCTGCTGGAAATGGCCCTCATCCAATCCCCGTCTGGCATCATCATCGCTAGCGTCCCGGATGTCACCATTCGTATGGCCAACCCGGCCGCTTTCCTGATTCGCGGTGGGGACCAAAAGTTGCTCACCGGCATTGAGGTAAGCCAACACGCCCGGCGCTGGCAAACGTTCCGCCCCGATGGTTCCCCCTATCCCTCAGAGGAACTGCCTCTTTCGCGGGCGGTATTGCGGGGTGAACAGGTACACGACGAGCAGATCATCATCCGCGATGAGGCGGGGGTAGACCATTGGGTCAGCGCTAATGCTGCCCCCATCCGCAACAACCAGGGAGAAATTTCCGCCGGTATCGTCATCTTCCACGATATTAGCGAACGTAAACTGGCCGAAGATGAACTGCGTCTACAAGGGGCGGCGCTGGCGGCCGCGGCCAACGCCATCGTCATTACCGGCATAGATGGGGCCATCCAATGGGCCAACCCGGCCCACACCCGGCTGACCGGCTATGAACTGGATGAGGTGATCGGTAAAAGTACACGCATCCTCAGATCAGGCGTCCAGCCAGCTTCTTTTTACAAAACGTTGTGGGACACCATTCTGGCGGGCCAGGTATGGCATGGGGAACTGGTGAACCGGCGCAAGGACGGCACGCTTTACACCGAGGAACAGACGATCACGCCCGTGTGCAACGAGCGGGGGCAAATTACCTATTTTATCGCCATCAAACAAGATGTGACGGCGCGTAAACAGGCCGAAGAAGCCCGGCAACGCCAACTGGCCGAGCTACAGGCCAGCCGCCGCGAAACCGATTTTCTGGCTAATCTGCTGGAACAATCCTCACAGCCATTGGGGGTTGGCTTCCCTGACGGCCGTTTAGGCATGGTGAACACCGCCTTTTGCCGACTGGTGGGCTACAGCAAAGAAGAACTGCAACAAATAGATTGGAACCGGACGCTGACGGCACTGGCTTGGTATGAAAGCGAAACGCGCTATTTACAACAGTTAGAGCAGGATGATCAGCCGGTGCGTTATGAGAAGGAGTACATTCACAAAGATGGCCGGGTTATTCCCGTGGAGTTATTTGTTCACCTGATGCGTGATCAAACGGGTGAAATTGCCTATTACTACGCCTTTGTCACCGACATCACCCAGCGTAAACAACATCAGCGGGAGCAAGAGGCGATTATCGCCGTCAGTACGGCGCTACGTACGGCCCTGACCCGCGCCCAAATGCTACCGGTCATTTTAGACCATCTGGATATGTTGCTCCAGGCAGAAGGAACGGCGCTTGTCATCATCGATCAGGTCAGCGGCGATACGATTGTTGAGGCGGCACATGGCACATTTGCCACCATAGTCCATACGCGCCGCAAAGCCAGTGACGGTATGTCATACCGGGTGATTGCTACCGGCCAGCCTTTTGTCACCGCCAATATTCACCGGGAAGAGGGGATAGCTCGGCCGGAACTATTCCGGCAGGTGCGGGCTGTCGCCTGTGTGCCTTTGTTAACTCAAGAGCAGGTCATTGGTGCTATCTGGTTAGGGCGACAGGCTGAAATTACGTCTGGCGAGATGCGGCTATTAACGGCCGTGGCCAACATGGCCGCCAATGCCATCCAGCGCACTACCCTGTATGAACAAACGCGCAAACAGGCAGAGCAAATCAGCCAGATTATGCAGAGCGTCCCTGATGGTGTATTGCTGCTGGATGCCCATTACCGGATTTTGCTGGCCAACCCCCCGGCGCGGGAGTACCTGACACTGTTGGCTGGGGCACGGGTGGGCGACACGCTTTTCCACCTGGCCGATTGCCCGCTTTCCCAACTGCTCACCTCCCCGCCCACCGGTCATTGGCATGAGTTGACCACACATGACCGAGTGTTTGAAGCCATTGCCCGGCCGCTGGCAAATGGGGCTGCGCCGGCCGGGTGGGTGTTGGTGCTGCGCGATGTCACTGAACGGCGGCTGGTGCAGCGCCAGCTCCATGAGCAGGAGCGTCTGGCAGCTATCGGCCAGTTGGCCGCCGGTATCGCCCACGATTTTAACAATTTGCTGGCGGTGATCTCCCTGCATACCGAATTGGTGACGCGCTCTGCCCAGTTGGATGAGCGAAACCGGGAGCGGTTGGCGACCATTATACAGCAGGTGGCCCATGCCGCTCATATGGTGCGCCAGATTTTGGATTTTAGTCGCCGTTCTCACATTGAGCGCAAGCCGCTTGATCTGGTACTACTGTTAACCAAACAGGCCGAACTATTGCAGCGTACCTTACCGGAAAACATCGCTGTTGTCTGCCATTGCCAGCTGGATGAATTGCTGGTGCAGGCTGACGCCACTCGTCTGCAGCAGGTGGTGATGAACCTGGCGGTGAATGCCCGCGATGCCTTGCCCCAGGGGGGTCGCCTGACGTTAGAACTAAGCCGGTTGACGCTGCGGCCGCGCCAGGAGTCGCCGGTAGCTGGTATGCGTCCCGGTCGTTGGGCGCAGTTGCGAGCGATGGATACAGGCAAAGGCATTCCGGCTGACCATGTAAACCGTATCTTCGAACCATTTTTTACGACCAAAGCGCCGGGCGAAGGGACGGGGTTGGGGCTGGCACAGGTATATGGTATTGTGGCGCAGCATGATGGTCACATCACGGTGAACAGTCAGGTGGGGGCGGGCGCTACGTTTACCATTTATTTGCCGGAATTGCAGGTCGCGGCTGTGCCCCCATCCCCTGACCATATCGCTCTGACCCGGCCATTAGGCCAGGGGCAGGTGGTGCTGGTGATAGAAGACAACGAAACATTGCGCACCTCGTTAGGGGATCATTTGCGGCTCTGGAATTATCAGGTGTTAGAGGCGGCTGATGGCCATGAGGGGTTGGCGATACTGGCGGACCAGGGCCGCCAGGTATCCTTGATCCTCAGTGATGTGGTAATGCCCCGGCTGGGTGGTGTGGAACTATTTACAGCGTTGCAGCAGGACGGCCATACCATTCCTCTGATCTTGATGAGCGGCCATTCATTAGACGAGGCCAAAGTAGCGACCTTGCAGCGCCAGGGGCTGCGTGGCTGGCTGCCCAAACCGCTGGACATAGACCGCCTGGCCCAGTTGGTCGCGGCCGCTGTCAGTTAGACAGGGTAGTTTTGCGTAACAACCGGCCAGGCTTGCAGCGGGATGGGCGCTTACATACCGCTTGACGCCACCGTTTCACGTTCCATTTCGATTGCTCTGGGGAAAAGAATGTTGTTCTCCAGGTGGACATGCTTCTTGGTGACGGCTTCGAACTCTTGCAGTAGCACGTACAGCGTGCGGTAAGTGGGGCAGGCATCGGCGGGCGGCGTGTAGTTATCGCTGAGTGCAGCTATTTGGCCTGTGGGTATATTTGTGCCAATCCGTCCCCCGTCGCCTCGTGCTCTGCCTCCATTTTGGGAATCATCGCGGCCGCCGAGCCGAAGCGTGGCGCAACAGCCTGACTTTCCCCTGCTGTAGTATGTACCAACCGCTTGATGTAGGAAAAGAGCATTAGCTCCTCTTTTTGCATGTGCATTGCCAGTTCACCCTGGACGCCAGGCCACAAATTAGCGATCTTTATCGTTTCCGGATGCGCCTTGCCGTGGGCCTGCACAACGGTCACCAGGTAATGAGGTTAAGCCCCAACTGAACTCTAAACTCAAGTTCTATAGACTCAAGGCTTAATTCCAGATTTTTGGGGGAGAGGGGATATGTCTGAAGACCAGCTATTGGGTGTGCAGAATCATCCTATTCGGTCATTCAGCATAGGTTGGTTTTGCCATACCAATGGCAAAAGTTCCAGTTGCCTGGGCTATCAAGGTATCGTTGCTGTAAACCAGAGCCTCCAGAAAAGCGATTCGTTTACCTTTGTGAACGACGTTTGCCGCGCACCGCAGTTGACCAATCGTTACGGAGCGAAAGTAGGACATCTTTATTTCTACGGTTGTACAGAGTTCACCTCGATCCAGCACAGAGACCAGGGCACCCCCCATACCCGTATCTGCCAGGGCATAGATGACTGCACCGTGGACGACTCCATTCGGGTTTAGAAACAGGGGGGTGATGTCAATGTGGCAAAGGCTCCGCCCCTGACGCCATTCAGAAAAATGAAGCCCCAGTAAGCTCCCAAATGGATTCGAGTAATCGTAGTACGCATGATTTGTATCAGCCATGAACGGATTTTGAGTATAGCGGTTGTCAAAGGCAAAACTATCACTCTTGGGCAACACCAGGGATGAGAAAAGAATGATTTTGGTGCGACGTAGAAGCAGGTTAAATAAAGACACCTTATCTTCTGCTGTACGTAGTACCACTGTGAGTGTTATACAATTCGGCCAACATACAAACCAAACAAGGAGAACTCCATGACATCAATCAAGACAGTCGGGATTATTGGTGGAGGCGTATCGGGGCTGGCGGCGGGCGGATTGCTCTCACGTATGGGCATCAAGGTCAAACTATTCGAGGCAAACGAGAAGATCGGCGGGTGTTGTTCGACGACGAACATCGGCGGATACACGTTCAACGACGGTGCATTATATCTCGCCCTGCCCAACATGCTGGATCGCGTCTTTGCGAAGGTCGGGCTGGATCGCCCGTCCGTTTTACCGCTGAAGAAAATCACCGCGCCGCAGACGACGGTTCTGCCCAACGGCGATAAGGTCACGTTTGGTGACGGCTTGCGTGTGACCGTCGAAAAGAAAAACGGCAGAGTAAACGAAGCCGTCCTGAAAAAAGAATTAGATGGCATGATGAAACGATGGGGGCCAGCTCTGCGCCTGCTCACCGAAGACATTCTCGTTCATCCGCTTTCATTTTCGCGCTTTCTCATCAAGGGGTGGAAGCATTTGCCCAAATTCGGCGGGACGGTGGCGGACGAATTGAGGCGGCTCTTCAGTGATGACTCGGTGCGTGCCGCTATGTCCGGCGTTCTACTTTATACAGGACTGCCCCCGGAAAAACAGCCAGCCATTGCGGTGCTGGGTCTGGTGACCCTCTTCAGCGACGGCTTTCATCTGCCCGAAGGCGGCATGGGCAAAGTTCCAGAGGCACTCAGCCGCGCTATGCTCGCGCACGGCGGGGAAATCCATTTAAATACAAGGGTGGATAAGATCGTTGTCAGGGAAGGGCGCGTGCGCGGGTTAGAAATTCGCGGTCAGGGGGTGGTTGAAGTGGACGCGGTCCTTTCGACTGTCAGTGGGATGTTAACTTTTGGCTCATTGCTGGACGATGCCGACTCGCCGCGCAGGTTGAAACGCATGGCGCAGGAAGCAAAGTTATCGCACAGCGCGTTTTCGGTTCAACTTGGTTTGAAAAACAGGATAGACGCACCCAGCCATTCGCATTGTTTCCTGCCGCCGATGGAACAGCAAGGCGACGTGTTTACCCCCTGTGACAACGGCGTCAAGTGGCTGGTGTACGATGCGCCAACGGTGACACTCCCCGAACTCGCGCCTGCCGGTGGGAGCGTGATCGAAATGTATCCGCCTGTACGGCGCGATTTTCCCCTTGAGGATTGGAGCGAGGCGAGAAAGGAAGCCGTTCTCGAAAAAGCGGTGGCAGCCCTCTCACACGTTCACAAATTGGATATCGCCGTCAAACGCATCGTCAGCCCAATGGATTTCAGGAACAATCTGAACTTGTATCGCGGGGCGGTGTACGGGTTGTCGCCGCAGGTTGCGCCGTGGAATCACTTCCCGCATCGTACCCCCATTCGAGGTTTGTACCAGACTGGACAGACTACCTATCCGGGCTACAGTGTGGGGCGAGCCGCCACGTCGGGCATCCTGGCGGCAGAAGCACTCATGGTTGAATGAGGCGTGGAGATATATTTTAGAGAGAAGTGGGTAATTGGGGAACGATCACCCATCAAAACCCACAATCGCAATCTTGTTGGGGTTGGAAGCATCAACCTTTACATCTAACTCACGCCCAACCCTAAACGGGTTTGAAAGGCCTGAGGTGGGGACGGCGCGTGTGGTTTTTACAGAATAAGCCGGGCCATTGGGGGGCTGAATTTCCAACACAAGCGCAATTTCTTGAAGTTGGTGAGTATTGCCCTTAGACCCAAAAAAACTTCCGGTGGGTTGAGCCTGAAGCACTTTGGCACGTACCGCGATCCCTGTCTGAAGCAATTTCTTTTGACCGGGCAACATCCCTCTCCCACGCAATTCCTTATAGACGGTGAAATACAAAACCACGCCAACGAGAATGACCAACCCGACGATTTGAAGAATTGAAGGTCCGTTTTCCATGTTTCGCTCCTGAATATTTTCTGCGGGATACCCCGTGAGTCATTGCATAATTCTCAACTTTCCAGTTTTCAAACTTCGGTAGTCTGGCGGCTTATGGACAAGTCAGGTCAAAAAATGATCGGCCAGGGCCACGGCCGCGAAACGCCCGTGCCGTTCACCCGTGCTCAGGCGTTCCAGGACAAAATGGGGTATCAGATTAAACGACACCATAGCCTCTCCAGGCAGACCAGCATCAGGCGAACACGACCAGCAGTCCTGCAAGAAAGGCTGGGGCTACCACTGCACAATGGTCGTAGTGAGGGATCGTCTGGTAGGTCAACTGGAAACCGGCATAGTGTCGGTTCTCCAAAGCCGACAAGAAACGTTCCAGAAACGGCCGTTCATACTCATTCAACTCCGGTTCACCATACGCCAGGTACAGGCGGATTGCCAGGCTTTCGTGTTGCGTCGCATATTGCTGTTCGTAGTCGAGGATCGCCCCATTACCGTGCGGCAGATCAGGACTCACGACCACATAACGCTGGAACAGATGCGGCCGCTGGAACAGCGCATACAGAGCAAACTCACCACCCCATGAGAACCCCATGAGGGTTCTGTCGGCCGCATCAACCCGATACTCAGTTTCGATCCAGGGCAGTAATTCCTGCTGGATAAATTGTAGGAATTGGGGGGCATTGCCCGAAGCCACGGGATCAGAAACGGGAAAAACATCCTGGATAAAACCTTCCGCCCCCTGGTCTCTCACCAGCAGGAAATCCCGCATCCGCAGGTGCATCACTTGCGCGTAGGCTTCCGCCAGGGAACCAGTGACCGGATACCCAATACCGACGATGACCGCATCGGGAAATGGACGACAAAAAGGAACACGAATATTCAATGTCCGCACCATTTCGACCACCATCCCAAAGTACATGTTGGCGTCCAGTACATAAATTACCGGATAGGTTTTGTCTGGGTTTTCGGCATAATGGAACGGCAGGGCGATGGAGATCTGATATTCCTGATTGACTGCTGTGGAATGAAACGTTCTCACTTCGGTTCCGGGAATGGTTGCAAGGGGAAAGTTGTTCACGGAGTCACTCCTTTTGGGAAAAGACCAAATCATGGTTCGAGATAGTTTTGAATCAGAATTCTGAAGTACTCAAGGGTATCGGCGAAGGGGTGTGATATCGGGGACGATGCGGCTTAACCGTCCCCGGTAGTGGGCGATAAGTTTATCGAACGCATCAACCACCCGCGATAACCGAAGCGATTGGAGTAGGCGGCCAATCACTCGCAATCCGGGTAACTCGGCCAACAGCACCACGCCGCCGCCCGTATCGCCCGCAATGGGCGTTCCATCACGCAGGATGATCCACCACGATAGTTCGCGTTTGTCTTCTGGCACCGACGCGAGGAGCGTTGCCGCTTCCGGGTCTGCGAGCGGGAGCAGGGCCACCGCCTGTTGCGGGTCAAGTGTAGCGACGACACGCGCCGCCCAACGGCAAAAACGTCAGTTATCGGCATAGAGAAGCACGGGGCGGGGAAGTTCCATCATTCCTCCTCATCTCTCTTTTCAAGCACCCATTTCAAACCAGCCTGAAAACCGGGCGCAAGGACTTCGCAGTGATTTTCGTTGGCGAAAATCTGTTTGGCTAACGTCAGCCCCTTGTATTTGCGGCTTTCAAGGACGGCCCCAAACCGGACCGTGTCAGATACAGAAACGTTGTTGGTGTTGTCGGCAGGTTCCTCGAGTTCACCTATCCAAAGATGAACCCTTGCGGCCAGTTCCTTGTGTTCCTGAGCGAACTGGGCTTCCTGTTTGAATACGAACTTTTCGCCATACCCCAGGGCCGGACTGCCAATGATGTAGCTTTCGAACAAGCCCGGCTCGGCAAACAGGGCGAATGTTGCGAACAGGCCGCCGAGCGAATGCCCGACCAGAACGCGCCGATTTGGGTCGGCGCTGAACTCGCCTTCAAGAGTCGGAATCAGTTCTTGCTTGATAAATTGCAGAAACTGCGGCGCGCCGCCTGTCACGACGCGGCGCTGGAGCCATTCACCGGTTTCCTTCTCTTCACTCTCGACGCGCACCGGGGTAAAGTCGGACTCTCGCCAGGCTATCGAATCCTGCCATGCTTTTTGTGGAACGCTTTGTTCCTTGTAACCGATGCCAACAATGATGGCGTCAGTCGGTTTGCCGCACCAGGCCATCACACGCACCATGTCGGTGACGAGACCAAAGTAATAATTGGCGTCGGTCAAATAAACCACCGGCCATTTCTTCAACGGCTTGTCAAAAGGCCAGGACGCGCCCGGCAATTCATAATACGCATACGGAAGCGCGATGGAGATGCGGTATTGCCGTTTGGTGAATTTCGATTTCATCAAGCGGGTTTGGCTGGCAAGGATGGTTGCGGGTTTGTAAGGCATAGGTAACTCCTCTGTTCGACGTTCTGAATCAAACAAGGTCAAGCAAGACACTTGTCAACGCCTCTGGCGCGGTGATCATCGCATCATGCCCGGTGGGGATGAAACGGTAATTCCAGCCCAACTCTGCATATTTCTTTTCTTCCACAGCCGCTTCTTCTGCTGAAAGCGATTTTTCCGTGCAGGAAATGAACGTGCGTGGCAGGGAATGGGCATCAGGGTTAGTCAGGGTAAGGGGGGTGGTCAACGTCTTAATCGGATGGGGGGTTAATTTCGCTTGTAACCAGGCCAGGTCTGCGCCGGAGACACCGAAGGTCCAATCGGCGATGGGCTGAATTCGCCACGCGTCGTCAGGGCGAATCGCATTTTCCAGGAAAAAATTCCAGTAGTCGCCAATCAGGTCTTTTAACGCTTTCCCATCTTCTGGGAGGGGGCCATCCAGGTTGACAAGATGGGCAAGCCGTTCGGGGATTTTTTCGGCAATGGCGGGGACGAGCGAGCCGCCAAAACTATGCCCAACCAGGATCACATCGTGCAGGTCTTCAAACCGCACCAGATTGACAACATCTTGAATGTGGACACCCACATCCATCTCAGGGTTGGCTAAATGGACGCGCTCGCCGAGCCCGGTCAGGGTGGCGGTGGAAACTTCGTGGCCTGCCTTGCGTAGTAAGGGGGTCACTTTCTGCCAGCACCAGCCGCCGTGGAACATGCCGTGAATGAGAACAAAGGTTGCCATCAAATTCATCCTCTAAAAATCTGCCAACTTCACTTCCACGCCGGAGCGAGAATAGCTTCAATCGGGTATACGAGTCCATCTGCGCCAGCATAGGAACGGAGAGCCTCGTCCAGGTCGGCCAGGTCCACAATCCCGCCACTGCCTCATAGGACGGCGTGAGAAAGATAGGTGTCCGGGGCACAACAGGCATAGCCTACTGCCTGCCCGGCGTTATTGATCTCGAAGGCGTAGCTGGACGGGCCGCCCAGTGTGCCCAGGTCTTGCATGACGTTGTTTTGCCACAGGAAGGCATGGTTATTCCCGCCGCCGAGAGGCGAGCCGCCTGGCTGATTTCAATCAACGGGTGGCTAATGTTGCCGGACATCAGAATTGCTCCCAGCAAACTGACACTCCCGGCCAGGACGAAGACGATGCCAAACCAATGGGCGAGGATCACAGGGAGACGCTCGAACGCCTGCCCGGTTTTGATCAGGCGGGCTAATACTTGTAACGCCTGGCTCTCCGGCTGAGCCACGATCACCCCCCACTCGAACCCCGCGAAACCAGAGAGTTGAGCCGGGGCATCGTAAAAGGCACTGTTGCTCGTGCAAGCGTACCCGACCATCTCCCGTCCGTTGGCATAGTCAACCAGCATGAAACCGGCACCTTCGACCCCTGGCCTGGTTGCCACTGCTTTGAGGGCTGGTGCGTAATGTTGCGCCACAACATTCTCGGCGGGGTTCAGGATGATCGCCGGGCTGTGGTTCGAAGCGGTGTCGGCAATCAGCCACCCATCCAACGAAAACACACGGAGGCTGGCCCCCACGCTGATCGCTTTCTGAGAGAGACGGTGTTGAAGGTCCGTCAGCCGGATCAATGCCCGGATCACTCCCAATACCTCTTTGGTATCGGGATCAATGATAGGGAGGGCGATCCCGATGACAGGGGCTTCAATACTCGCATCAAGAAATACCTCGGTCACGCCGATCCCGGCGACGCCTTGAGTGCGGGCAGTTTGCCACCAACTTGCCCCGGCATGGGCTACTTCCGTGACGGACCGGGTGATCAGGACATTGATCCCGTTGGCATCGGTCACGAGAATCTCGACGAAGGGTGTCTCAGGCCGTTCGGTCTGCCGGAACAGGAATGACAGGGCGGACGAGAAATTCGGCTGGGGGATGGGCACGAAGAGAGTGCCTTGCAACTGCGCCTTCACCTCTGCGGACGAGAGGTCTGCCAGCCCCGTTTGTTCGACGGCCAGCGTCCCCTGCCGTGCGGCCTCGATGATGACACTCTCTTCGCTCCAGCGCCGGACATCGGTAATCCGCTCCAACATATAACTGTCAATGACCAGTGCGGTATCCCCCGCGGCTCCGGCCAGAGTGTGCCCAACCACGTCCGTGCGTAAAGCCTCCTCCGTTTCCGCCAACCGGGCGGAAAAATTGCCGAGATTGGCCAATGTGGCGGAGAGGATGATGATGTTGACGACGAGGAGTGGCCCTAGACTGATCAAGAGCATCAGTGCGCCAATCTTGTAGCGGAGGCTGGAGCGAAATCTAGACATCGTTTGAGGGATGACAAACTGTTCGTGTGCCATCAACATTACTCAACTGACACAACGTCAAAACGAACGGAGTCCTGCGCAGATTGATAGAGGCTGGCAGTCGGGCCGGATTTGAGTTGCTCGATCAATACCTGTAGCTCACTCAGTTGCGCGGCCGCGGCCGCTGGTTCTTCAAGCTGGAGAATTTCCAGGCATTTATCCTGAACGGCGGCGACTTGTGCCTGGAGGGTGGCGACAGTTTCACCAATCGTTGCCTGTTCTGGGATGAGGCTGGTAATTTGCCCCGCGTAACCGATTACGCCAAAGCCGTCACCGGGGTTCTCGGCGGTCCCATTGCCGTCGTGGTCGCCGT
Source organism: Chloroflexota bacterium (assembly GCA_018004935.1). GTDB lineage: Bacteria > Chloroflexota > Anaerolineae > Promineifilales > Promineifilaceae > Trichofilum. The sequence goes on from JAGNBF010000057.1 coordinate 29,827, forward strand.
AACGCGGCCCGCCCGCTCCTTCAAGGATATTGACGACATGTTCCAGATGGGCATGCATTTCATCTACTGCGCCAATCGCGGCCGCGTTGACGGCGTTGGTGACGTGTTGGGCAGCCAGATCGGTCTGGGCACGCAGGCCGAGGGCAAACGCGGTATCGAGCGGCGTGGCCGGTTCGCCCTCGTTTTTGACAAACAGCCGCCGTGCGTTCGTTAGCACCGCGCCTTCCAGCGTACCGGAAAAGACCACCTTCCCTGTGGGGGCTACACTCCCCGCCGCTGGTTCGAGCGTAATCTGGAACTGCACGTAACGGCTCAACAGGTTCTCGCTATTGGGAGAGTCCCAGGTGAGAGCCGCACTGCCATCCGGGGCAAGGATGATGACACCAGTGCTGATTACCGTCCCATCGTTGCCAAGGAGCCAGCCCTGGTACACCTGGCCATCTGGTAATGCAGGAACGGTGGTCAATGTGAGGAAAAACTGGTCGGCTGTCGCGAGTTGATCGCGAAAACCGGCTGTGCCGCTCATCTCGGATATGGGCAATGAGACGACGGGAAGCGTGACGTCCGGTGTAGTGAAGGGTGTTGTCTCCGCAACAAACTTACAGGAAACAAGTAACATTGAGAGAATAAAAAAAACTGTTTACCAAAGTCCATTTTCAAGCTCCTGGCTTGTTCGGTACGGGAATAATAGAATGGATTCCATAATCATTAGAGTCTTTGTTTACGGGCTGGTAGCGTAACCGATTTTCTCTTGAAAAGGCCCAGCCGAACCCGTGAACCACATATGAAAGACGCGACCGTCGAAATAGACGCTGGGTTCCAGAACGCTTTCGCTGTCCCAATCGCCGGCCTGCCCGCGCAACAGAACCGGATTATCTGGATGCGGCGTCCATTGGATCCCGTCTGTAGATGTGGCAAGGAAGATGGCTACATGTTTATCATCGGCAGTGTTGGGGAGGCTGTACCACATCATATAAGTATCTTCGATATTGAGGACAGCAGGATAATAAGCACCCTTTTGGGATAACACAGGATTTCCCTCGTATTTTGTCCATTGGATGCCATCCGCAGAGGTGGCGTAGGCGATAGATGTTCCTGCACTTTCGCTCAACGCGGTGTACCACATTTTGTACACGCCGTCTTCAATCAGAATGCTAGGAGCATAGACATCATAGTCATCGTAACTTCCAGCCAGGCCCAGATCAATGACAGGTGCTGGATCGGGTGTCCAGGTTTGACCATCGGGTGAAGTGGCGCGATAGATGCGCGTGCCCGTCCGGCCACCGCGCGTCGAACCGAGGGAATAGTAGGTGACGTATTGCGCTTGCTCAAAGACTCCACCATGCCAGAGCATACCGAATTCCTGCCCGGCCAGCGATAACATGGGGGCGCTGCTCAGTTTTTCCCAGTCTAGCCCATCACTGGAAATGGCCGCACCCAGGCCATAGCCATAGAAAGGCGAAAATTTGCCACCGCTTTGCGTGCCATCGAAACCGACAAAGATCATGTAGAAGCCATCTGCCGTGCGAAGTACGCGTGGCTCGCCGACCAGGGTATCATCCCAGTCGCCATCGGCTCCGACGCTCAAAACCGGGTTGCCTGGATGTTTTGTCCAGTGAATACCATCCCCAAAAGGTTCAGGCGTAAATGTCGGCGGCAGGATGGTCGCAGTGGGTGGGGGCAGGGTTGCCGTGGCTGGTTGGGTGGGTGATGCGGCTACCTCGGGGGATGGGGTATTCGTGGAAGCGGCCAGCGTTGGTGATGCTGGTGGATCAGTGACCAAGATGGGATCAGGGGTTGAAACTGAAGTGGCTGGCTTACACGCAGTGGCAAAGGTGAACATCATGATGAAAATGACGAACTTACGCATTTTTTCTCCTTGGGGGAACTTGATTACTTCACCCTATTTTGCCTGAGTTGAAAACTCAGTCTGTTTCTCCTGTGCGAGTCATCAGATAAACTGCATAACCCGGCGGCCATTGAGAACAATCAAGCTTTGCCGCAATCTTTTCGATTTTGCAATACCCACCAGATCGCCGTTCGATCTCACTAAGAGCGGCGGTATATCCATTCGTAAAGTGGTACGTCGCAGGTTCTCACCCATCTCCGGGCACCCATTCATACGCGCCGATATCCACTCCTGAGGTTCCGTTTCGGTCGCCACCCAGAGGACGAGGGTTGTCGGCAAAGTCTACGGATGGCGCATCCAAAGAGGAACCGGCGTCAATAGCGGGTGACTGGGGTTGGAGGTGGAAGTCACTTTGCGCGGTGTTGACGAATAGGGGACTGCCGGTCACATAACCTTCTCCGTAGAACTCGCCCGCCTGGCCGCGGTAGCCGTCAATCAAGTTGTAATCTACGGTCAGAGCAACCGCTTGGGCCCAGCTTTCGGTCAGGAGTTGGAATGAAGCGTTTTGGCTGAGGATGTTGTTGCGCATGATCACATCCGTCATATCCGGGTTAGCGATACGAATCCCACCGCCCCAATCCCAGCCGTTATTGGCAAAGGTGTTGTTGATGATCAGGATATGTTGCATGGGATGGTTGGCGGCAAGGTCATCACAGCAGTTGGAAAGGGAGAGGCCGTGATTCATGTTGTCGTAGGCCAGGTTGTTGTAGAGGGAGATGTTTTCTAACAGGCCACCCGCTTCCGCCGCGAGGGAAAAGCCATCGGCGGCAATATCGTGAACTTCATTGGCATAGACCTGAATGTTGTAAGTGTGTTGGGCGTAGGCATCCACGTAAATCCCCACCCGATCCAGGTCATGAACATGATTGTGGTGGATGCTCCCGTTAGCTGAACCGTCTTTGGCGTCAATGCCTTCTTTGCCGCCCGTGGCGGGATTGAAGTCGTGGACGTGGTTGTAGCGTACCTCAAAGTTTTGGGTATTGGCCAGGGTAATATGCTCCTGTACCCCGCCGCTCCCCGCCCAAACGACTTCGTTGGAATCCACCAGTACCTCCTGTGTGCCGAAAAAAGCGATGCCCGAAGAGGCCGTGTTATAGGTGTAGAGGTGATCCACGACGAAGTTGCGGCCGCCATCGGCAAACACCCCCGCGTAGGAGGAATTGATGATCTGCAGCCCACTCACGCGGATATGATGTTGACCGGAGAGGTCAATCACCCCGCTCCAGTTCCACATATCGAAACCCTCTCCATCCAGCGTCACCGTCTCGCCGGGATAGGCTGATAACGTGATCATCTTCTCTGGGCTACCGGAGCGTGTAAAGATGACATGTTCGTAGTAAGTGCCTGTGTGAAGGTAAACTGTGTCACCAGGGGCCAGGTTGTCGGCGGCGTGTTGGACGGTGCGCCAGGGTTGTTCCAACGTGCCCGAATTGCCATCATTCCCATCTGGGGCCACATGATAGACATTTCCAGAGGGTGTGGCAGTGGGCAGGGCCGTGGGTGGAAACGGGGTGACAGTAGGTGAAGTGAGGGGATAAGGGGATTGGAGCAGGGTGGATGTTGGCTCGATCTCAGGTAAAGGGGATAAAAAGGCGGTAGGTGTTGGTGTGTTTACGGCAGCGGGCGTATTTGCATTTAGGGGAGTAAGCGTGATGTCCGCTTGTGTTACGGAGATCGGACTACAGGCAGATAAAAAGATCAACAAGAGTACAGGACTTACACGATTGATCGAGCCGGTCTCCCGGCCGTGCTTGTTGTGATTCGGTGGGGACACCGGCCACAGCGCGTAAGTCCTAAGCATAAGAAAAGTACGCATGAGGGTTACAATATTTGACTCAGCAAGTAAAGAAAAGCCGCGCTGAGAGCACCTGTTAGCTTAAATGGCTTATCGGTAACGGTGACAATCCACCCATTTGGAGGCACCACACCATTTAATGGCTGTTCTACTATTTGGAGATGGTTGCCGTATAAGCCCTCATACCAGGCGACCGTCCGTTTTTCGGCGTAGGGCGCGATTCGCGGTAGGGCACCGCAAATGAGGAAAACGAAATACTGGAGGGGAATGATAAAGATGATCCACCCTAAAATGATAATCATAAGGAACATAGCGAAGAGTAGGGCGAACAGGTGATCAATCATGGGCAGCCGCCGGATACGGTCTTTTGTGTCAAGGATTGGGGCCAGGGCAAACAGCACCAGAGCCGCGATGCCAAAGTACGCACTAACAAATCTATACGGGTTTTTGGCGATCAAGCCTGGGTCTTCTTCAAATTTACCCCATACCGAAGCCATGAAAATCGTGATCAGGCCAAAAACAGGCCCTGTATCCACATACCAGGCAAAATAGGAGCGGTTGAATACCCTGTCAAACAGCCAGTCATTGAAAACACACAACCCTAACAGGAACAAAATAGCAAGAAGGATGCGGAGATGGCGATGCTTCGAGATAAAACGAGATAACGTGTCACGCATAGGCAACCCTTACCTCTGCTGTTTAAGCCAGACGATCAATCCCCTGGCTAATAGAAATAGCAGGTAGAAAAACTGCGAAAGAACGTGCAGAAACTGAAACACGGATTTCAGAAGGGAGCCGACCGGGTGAAACCGCCCCCTGGATAAGGGACGCAATCTGTATGGTGGCGTCAGTTAATCTGTGCCCGGCCACCCAGGTCAGTGTCAGGGTAGAAAGGAGCATACCATTGCAAGTTTACCGCTACCGAAAGGTAAAGAGGGTCACCACTGGATGTAAATCTATCGCCGCTCAGAACATTTCCCTTGATAAAACCCTCGATGATCCCCACATCGCCCAACGCCGGTACATCGTAGGCCAGCGACATTTCGCTTCCAAGAGTACTGGCGATAACGGGCGCCGTGAAGCCATCAAAGACGGAAATGACCAGGCCCTGGTTGAGATTACCGATATGTATGTTGGCCACGTGCAACGCGCCGTTGTCATCAGTGCGTAAATCAACCACCACGAAAATTGCCTCGCAACAGAAAGAGATATTTGCCCGGGCTTCCACTTCGCCTTCGGCCACTTTTATCGTCGTGACCGTGCCGTCGTAGGCCAGTGCCCCACCAAATAGCACCACATCAGCATTGGTTTGGGCGGTAAACTGCTGACCGTCCGACGTATCGCGAAAGTCAATATCAAGGTCAGGGAAGCCACTACCTTGCCGCATATCGAAGCCATTGCTCTCGTTTTCGCCAAAGGACAGAGCACGGAAAGCCTCATCCGGGGGTAGAAACGCGGCCACAGAGGGGATATTGGCCAGCCAATCAATGACCGGATCTTCGGCACCGGCATCATCGGGCAACTCGTAGATACCGAGAAACTGGGAAAACTCGATAATTCGCCTGTCAGTTCCGACCGGATACCCAAGCCGTGGATACTGCACATTCGTGGACCTTACCTCTGCCTGTAGACTGAATTCCTCGTCAAGTTTGATGTCGAAGACAATATTGGTCGAGCCACTGGCATCGTCGTCGGCCTCCAAGACAATGGTTACCGGCCCGGCAAAGATGAAGCTGGCCTCACGCACACTGGTATCCAGCTCTCCTATAGGCTCAGGACAGAAGTCAGGGGGGCAGAGGCCTTGAAACAACAAGCGCACTGTTTTGATCTGCTGCGCCGCCAACCGGTCCACGTTTTCGTAATCCCATGAGATTTCAATTTGGTCGCCAACGGTCGCTCGTACCTGGTTGACGGTTACGCTGGTGAAGCGTAGATCACCTTGCGGTACAAACGTGCCCCGGTTACAACCCATAAGACTCAGCATTGTTAACACAGTCAGGCTCGCTAAGGACAGCTTCTTTCTCATTATTTGTTATTTCCATCCTTAATGGTCAGGACAACGACTGCGCCAGAAAGAGGCAAGACACTCGATCCCTGGCTCACGGCAGAAAAGCTACTATCCCCAAATTTTACTCAGCGCAGTCACAAATTGGCGGCACGGTCAGGGGAGACCGGCTTGAGCAAACCCGTAAGTCCTAAGGAATGGCAGTTAGATAACTTGGTCAAGATTGGTTCAATCTCCAAAGATTGAACCAATCTGCATTGTTCAATTTATTCAATCGTCAATCCTTAGCAAGCAAGTGTCAGTTTCGGCCGTTCCCTGGGACCGGTAGCCCGGCCTCGATCCATGCCTGTACGCCGCCATCCAGAATATTCACGTTGCTATAACCCATGTCGTGCAGGAGTTTGCCACCCAACGCCCCTAGTGGCCCCAAGATACAGGTGGTAATGATGGGCCGGTTATGATCCGATAGGTGTGGCGATTGCCATTCTTGGGGCAGTGTATGATCCGCCTGATAGGTCAATGAACCGTAAGAGATGTTGACAGCACCCGGAACTGTTCCCGTAGCCGCGACCTCAGCGGCGTCACGCACATCAATAACCAGGAGATTGGGTTCTTCTTGCAAACGGCGGTAGGCATCGGTGGGGCTGATGATAAGAACGGACTGGTACGCGGCCGCAGCCATTCCATTAAACGTCAACGGTACACCATACTGTTCACCTACTGGAGCGCGGGTGATAGCTGACTGCGCCGGCAAGTAGTCAAACCCTTTAACGGTGACATCCGTCCACAGGGGATATTCGCGAAGTTGGGTCACAATTGGTCCATTTACGTATTCATTGTAAGTGGATTCATCGGCGAAAAGATAGAGACCCCCTGCTTCGCCCTGTTCTTTATTGATGATCCAGATTTTCCACAACAAACCGGGCACATCAGCAAAGAAGTGCGCCCCTTCTGTTCCATTTTGTCGCTCAAACTCCTCGGCAGGAACGACCAACCGACCATTGATTTGCACAATTTTCTGGGACATGATTTTTCTCCTGGTTATGAACTCGAACCTGGTGTTCTTTGATCTGACCACTGGTTATTAGTGTATTGGTTATTGCCACTGGCGAAACCCATTTTCGCCAAAGTCCAATTGTGAAATAGGGGCAAGCTATACTCGGCGCGGTCACAAATTGGTGGCTCGGTCAAGAGACCGGCCACAGCCAAAAGCGCAACAACTGACCGCGAATAGTATGGAGAGAGAACGACTCTGACAAACCAGCCTGCATTGTCAAGCAAAGTTTACGAGTCGTTGAACTAGCCCGCTTGTTGGGAAATTGAATGGGGGGGAAACGAACACCGCTACGAGTGAGGAGAACTGAAATACGATGTTCGCTCCCACTTTTGGGAAACACACACCTTTCTAGGGCATGGTTTTCCAAAAATTCTCAACGCATTCTACATTATTTGTTTTGGAGAGAACTATCCCTCTCTGGCAACGAAAAGGATGGAAAAAGAGTGATTTTTATCATTGGCTTATTAAGTTTAGGAATCAAAGACCCTTTATCGCAGTATAATGGTTTAATCTGCCGGTTCTCGTTTGGCCTTTATTGCGATATATACTCAGCGCGGTCATAGACTGGTGGCTCGGTCAGGGGACCAGCCACAGCCCAAAAGCGCAACAACTGACCGCCTTAAGTATTGGTTTCCGAAATAACCATCTACGAATCACATTCTGTTTTGCTGTGGCCGGTCTTACTTCGGCTTTTTTGTTAAAACAACCGTGCCACCTGGTCACTATTCGATTTGCCGTTTTGGGCGAAGGAGAAGGGTCATGGTCAAAGGGCATGGAGTGAAGCAGTGGTTTATCTTGCTTACGGGATTGTTGGTATGGGGTATAGGGGGAGAAGTGGTTGGCGAAGCGCGGCCGCAAGGCGAAGGCCCGACCCCCCCCTTTACCATTGAAAGTATCCTCATCTTTTACAGTGCGACCGATAGTTCATTGGCGTACACCTTTCGCGGCCGCGAACAAGGCAACCCCGCCAACTGGCAATGGTGGAGTATTGGCCCCACCGGTCAACCCGATCTGACTGATCCGGTTAAACCCCTACCAGGCAACCCAGTCGTGCAACAGGGGGATGTGGCCTATACGCGGGGAGGGAATGGGGTAGTAGCCTGGGAGAGCAATACCACCGGTTCACCGGCTTGTGGGGGTAATGCCCCTCGCGGCCGCGTCCAATTCACTTACCTCGACGCCCGCCTTTGGCCCGAATCGCCCCCCGCCTGGTCGGCCCCAACCAACCTGGCCCTCGGCCCCGATTTCACCTATTACGACAATTCCCAGGTTGCTCTGGATGTGACTGGCAAAGGGTTAGCCATCTGGCGGGAGCGCGTGTACGGCCACGATATTTCGGGCTGTTTGACCGGCGATGATGTCCTGCAAATGCGTTATCGTCTTTGGGATGGGGAACAATGGGTGGGTGATCCTGAGGGTATCCTCATTCCCGCTTCGGCCAGTGCGCCCCCTAGTGGTGATGTAGACCTGGCTTTTACCAGTGTGCGTCTTGATCCCATCGGGAGTAATGTTCCCGAAACCCGCCAACAAGCCATTGCCGTCTGGACCGGTTTTGTAGGCATAGGTAGCGAACTCTGTCCGGGGCCAGTCACCGCTGAGATGCCTGAGTATTGGCCTCAGTATGCGGTGTGGGATGGCGAAACCTTTAGCGCGGCCGCGGTTGTGCCCAATAATCCCAACACCGATCCCGACCCACCGTTTTATAGTCAGTGGGCCATTGATAGCATTAACCTGGGAAGCGACACGACCGGCTCCGCCGACCTCATTTTTAACACCATCAAATACGATCATTTGTGTGTCGTGACCCAACACCTGGAAGCGTGGACAGCCCGTTGGGAACCAGGGATACAAGCCTGGGCCGATGCGGAATATCTGGATGACGGCCAGGGGCCGGGGATTGGTCAACGACGCGATGATGTGGCGGTAGCTGGGTATCGTGGGCAGGCTGGGGGTATCTGGTCACAGCAGGAAACAGTGCCGGGCGGCTGGGGCAATCTAACACCCATCGCGGCCGCGCCCGGTTTTAGCGATCCGGTGGCCGTGGCCGGAATGCGTGATAATCGCACCACCCTGGTTTATCGTAACGGCACTGACCTCTACTGGACCGAAGATACGGGCAGTGGCTGGAACGCCCCGGTTATCCTGGAAGGGGGAATGTCACCGGTCATGGCCGCGCGGCCGCAAACTGATTGGTCAGTTCTCATCTATGGGTCGGCAGACAATAACCTGGAAACGGACATGGCTGTTGATTTAGAGGAGATGGAGCAGGTCGGTTCCAGTCCACCGTTGGCGATAGTGACCCAGGTGGATGATTTTACCGGGGTAGCCGGGGGCAGTTACCGGGCACAGGTGGTTGAAGACCCGGCCCCTGGGTTAGCCTCGGCGGCGGCCCCGGTGGCTGTGCCTATCGTCGAGCCAAACATGGGCGCGGCCGCGACCCTTAGCAACTTCCTCGTCTGGGCGGATATGCAATACCCGGCGGACAAGACCGCTCTGATCATTTGGGATCACGGCGACGGCTGGCGGGGCGTAAGTCAGGATGCCAGCTCCAACGATGGGGTCGGTTCCCCCAACGATGACTGGCTGGACATGCAGGAGTTGGCCACCGGACTGGATGACGGACCGAATTTATTCAATGTGTTGGCCTTCGATGCCTGTCTCATGGCCGAGTTAGAGGTCGCCTATCAGGTGTGGCTCTATGCTGAGGAACTGGTGGCGTCTCAAGATTGTATTGATCTCACCGGTTATCCTTATACCACCATCCTACAAGACCTGGAAGACAACAGCGGCTGGGCCGGTAATGCCCTGGCGATGCAAATAGTGCTAGATTTCGCGGCCGCGTATGCCGCCGATCCCGACTTTACCATCAGTGCTATCCACCTGGACGCCGACCTGCTCGACCTGGTGATAGCCGTCAACGATCTGGGCACAGGTCTCATCACCGGCCTGGAAGACCTGAATGACCGGCTAGACCCGGCTGACAACGTGCAAATGGGGATCAAAGCCGCCCGTGACGCCACCCATGAACCTACCTTGAATTGCGGCCGCTTTGCTGATGGTTGTTTGGTGCATGATCCCATCGTAGATTTGTTCCACCTGACCCAACAGCTTAACGCCCAGGTCGTCATAAGTGCCACCTACCTGACCGCCATTCCGGCCATTCAGGCCGCACTCAACAACGTCGTCTTCGCCGAAGCGCATGGAGCCAACCACAACGGTGGCGCACATGGCCTCTCTCTCTACTTCCCCCAGGCCCAAAGCACGACGGCCCCACCCAATATCGTGACCGACTTTGATAGCGGCTCCACCGTCGGTACGATCTACGCGGAAAACCCGGAAGCGGATCCCATTGATGGGCTACCGGCTCCCCCCAATCATCCCTTACCCCCCCAACCAGGCCTGCTTTTTCCAACCAATACCAATTGGGACGAGTTCCTCTACCGTTTCTATCGCCCTGTCGCCGATGGGGGTGGCACAGCCGCCGGTTATGTCGGCATAGGGGCCAGCCTGAATGCCACCGGCTCGTCCGACGCTGATGGCCTGGTGACGACGGTGGCCTGGGATTTTAACCCGACCATGAATACCGATGCCCTGGATACGGATCGAGATGGTATTGATGAGGCCGATGATGACGCCGATGCTGTGGGGTTGACGGTGCTCTTTCCCTGCACAGAACCGGGTGTTTTCACGGCACGACTGGTGGTACGGGACGATCACGAGAGCCTTCATCCGCTCCATTTCAACGTAGATGCCGATGTCACCCTGCTTACCGTCATCTGTGAGCCGCTTCCCTACACCATCTTTATACCTCTTTTGCGTAAGAACCCTTGAGGAACCTACTATGAACATGGGTACGCCAGGGAAAACAACCAGCCGCTGAAGGTACCGACGTTCGCGGCCGCGCTTTTGTCCCAGCCAAGATTAATGACCACAAGGTTATCATTGTTCAAGGATCGGATGGGGTAAAGATAGCGGGAGGAGTAAGGCATCCCCAGAGCCTGCCCTGAGCGAAGTCGAAGGATGACGCTCTGGGGCAACCCGTTCGCATCTAGGGATGCTCACTCCTCTACCCCGGTGAATCCGGTAAAACCGCTTATTGTAACATTTGCCAGTGAGTAAGAGCTTTGCAGTCTGGTTATTACGGATTAACGAGCAGGGGCAAGAAGATTTGTTCCGAAATACCCAAAAAGATTAACCCACCCGCCCAATCAGAGACATACAGGCGATCGTTCGCAAGGGTGCTATGCCGTGCCTCATCGGGCGTGACATAAGTAGAAAGTGGAACCGGGTTCATCTTGTCACTTACATCTATAACCATGATTTCATCCGTCGCAAAATAGGCTATATCCCCGGCGACAGTTACATGCCAACCATTCCCCCGGTTGTAAAAATCCCTACCTGCTGGGGTGATTTTTTCCCATTCAACGTTACCGGGACGCAGGAGTCTCTGCCGTTGGGCTGCCGTCATACGTTGTAACACAATGATGAAAATCTCGTATTGGCGGGGAGCAGGTTTGGCAAGTTCAGCCTGAAGTTGGGTATAGGCATTTTCTGTGTCCGTCGTTGGGGTGCGTAAGGATGTGGGAGCGGCGGCCGCGGCCATGATGATTTTGCTAAGGGATACGTAACCATGTTGCCCTGCCAGGGCACCGCTGGTCACACGCACATACACGAAGCTGGGGTCGTGCCGTAAAACGGTCAGCTGATCACGCGCTACCAGATTGCCCCGGCTGGCCGCGCCAGCCCTGGGGGCTGATAGCAAGGGTACATTACCCATTTCCAAAGGGGTGATGATGGCTTGTTGGTTTTCATCTTGAAGCTGTTCGGCCCGCATGATGGCGGGAGTGGTCTGCCGTTGCAGGTTGGCCGCCATGCCATCTACCGTTTAGTTCTCGTTCGGGGCTGAGTGCATCATGCCCCGGATGATGCTGGAGAGTGGCGACGACCTGGGCGGCGCGGCGGTTGCCCTATATTTTGCCGATGTTGCGGAGAGCGGTTTATTGCTGCGGCCGCGATAGTTGCGCCAATGTATTGACCTGACTTTCCGGCGTTCCCCCCCGAAAAACCTCACCGGATAATTCCTCGGTTTCACTCCCTTGTGGCGATTTTCGCCGCCGCACCTGTCTGCGTTTTTCAGAATCGTGTTGATTGGTTGTTTTGCGTTGGCTCATCAATAGACACCCAAACATTTGCTATTTCATGGAATAATGTAAAACGTACATCAGCCACCGTTAGGAAAGCGTTACCATATCAAAAGGCTGCTCTGCCATTGGCAGCGGCTGACAAGCCCAGAAATCGGTCATCGTGTTGCTGTAATAGTAGGTTTCACCGGCACAAGAACGGCACAAGATGATCCCGTTGCGCCACACTTCCCGCTCATTGATAATCTCTTCACCACACTGGGCGCAGTTCACCCGCGCCCCGGCCCGGCTGATGAGTTGGGCCGAAGAGGTGATGAGTTGTACCGCCTGCTGATCGAATAGCTGCTCATCGGGAATGTACTGATATCCTAACAGGTAGCTTTCCCATTGGCTTTGTGCTTCCGGGGCATAGAGCGTTGCCAGAGAGCGACTGTTGCGGGTGGGAATGAGACGTATGGCCTGGTCTGTTTGGGTGTCTACAAAGGTGGCGGCGATTTTGCCCAAATCCACCACGCGCAAGGTGCGCCTGCCGACCCAACAGTTAGTAGCTGTTGCCACCCCATCGCTAAAACAGCCATCCGTTTCCATAATGGTCAAGAGCCGTTTTGCCGTTTGCGGCAGAGGGATTGCCAACAAACGACCGGCTAACAATCCCATCCGTACGCCTAACACTTGCCGGGGGCAAAGGTGTTGGTGTAAGCGGGCACACTGGTCTAACAAATCGGTTAAGGTATTCATGGGGTTAATGACCAAGCATTTCGTAACGGCGTGAGGTGTTGAAAATGCCGGTGGGCGTAACGACGCCGGTCAGTTCAGCGACCAGGGCGAAGGTTTGGGCGTTGTAAACGCGTACCACATTCCCCTGCCAGTCGCTGATGTAAACAAATTGACCATCATCGGTTAGTTCCGGGTGCAGCGTTTGGATGCCGTCATTGATGATGTGGGTAACGGTCATCGTCTGTTTGCTAATGACATAGATATTGTTAGCCGGTGAACCCAGTAACGCATCGGCCCACAGATATGGGCTTTGCTCCTGGGTGCGAATAAACAGCCCTGACCCACTGGTGGGAATCTGAGCCACGATCTGGTTGGTGTTGAGGTTCCAAATGGACACCAGCCCCTGCCCAGCATGTGTGGTGGCCCCATAGGCGACGCCGTTATCTTCCCACACAGCCCCGGAACCGGGGTGGGGGATGTTGCCGGTAGGGATTTGGGTCACAAGCTGCCAGTTAGGTACATCAATAACTGCCATCCAGTGATCCCCCTGTGAGGCCAGGTAGAAGCGGGTATTGTCAGGGCTGAGAAAACCGTCATGAAGGATGTGACCAACGTTTTCCAGTTTGTCTATGGGGAAGGTGGGTTGGCTGAAATCAATGCGCCATACCTGTCCGGCTTCTTTCAGGGCGATGATAAAGTAAGGGCCAACCAGGCTGGGGGCCACATCGCTGACAATCGCCACACGGGATTCAACCCATTGCCCGTCGGGATCGTACCCTTCGGTGGTGATGAGTTTGAGCGGTTCTAAAGTTTGGGCGTTGAGAATGACGGCGGTGTTGGGGATGTAGTTACCGGCAATGAGGTATTGACCATCATCGGAGATAGCCAGACCACGAGAATCTATACCAACACGGATTTTGCGGGTGGCTTGAAGGGTGTACATGTCTATCTTGAATAACCAGCCGTCGCGGCCGATGTTGTAAACCCAACGCTGGTTGGTGGGGTCGAAGGCGTAACCGTGTGCCCGGTAGCTGGCATCAATTTGACCTAAAATTTGGTGATTGTCGCCGTTGATGACGGTAATACGCCGGGCTTCGCGCTCGGTGACGAGCATCAGGTTATCGAGGTCGCCGGTGTGGGTGGGCGTACTGGGCAGGGTGGATTCGTCTACGAGAATGGTGAGGGAGTCGGCGATTTGTTGAAGCGTCCAATCAGGATTGCCACCGGCGGGTTCGGTACGCATCAAACCAATGAGAAGCCAGATTTCGGCGTCGCTCATGCCCATTGTGCCCCAGGGGGGCATGAGGGTTCCGGGGCGTCCATTTTTGACGGCATCGAAATAGAAGTTGTCCAGCTCGGTCAGCCGATCCGGGATAAGAGCCGGGCCAATGCCCCCTTCGCGGTTGGGGCCGTGACAGCCGCTGCACGAATCCTGATAGGCCTGGTTGACAGCATTACCATCGAACCAGTCAGAGGGACCGTTGGGGGAGACGACGATGGTTCCCTCGGTAGCGGGGTGGCTGACGGAATGGATATGGTAGTTGCCGTTCGCGGCCGCAACCCAGCTAAATGATTGTCCGGGGTTCAAGACAGGGCTGATAATCGTGCCATCGTCACTAATGAGAGTGTGCGGGACGGTATCATGGTTGATCCAGCGCACGGTGGACCCGGTTTTAACGGCCAGGACGTGCGGCGTGACTTGACCGTTGAGGATGAGAATGTTGTTGCTGTTGCTGGTAAGGAGCGGCAGGTATACGTCTGCCGCCGCACCCGCCGCATCACTGCTTTGGGCCGGTTGCGATTGGTAGAAGGTAAAAACAAGAATCAGGGTCAGGCTGAGAATAAGGAAACCACTGGTTATTTTCTTCATAGGATAGATTGGGACTGGGGTGAGGAGTGAGAAGGGGTTGTTTGTGGTCGCGCCAGCCACCACAAAGCGATGAGGGCACAAAATAGCTGGGAACTCATTTGCGGGGCATAGCCTGCGGCCGCCAATAGGGCCAACGCGACAGCGACCGGGGGATTTTTACGCCAGCAGGTTAGGAATGTGACAATGGCCAGACACAACGCGGCCGCGTACAACATCCAGGGTAGGTAGAACGAAAGGCCGGTTGACCAGATGACCAGAATACCGGTCATAGCCGGGTCACGCCCATACAGCAGGGCAAAGAAGGCTGTGGGCAGGAGAGCGATAAACCAGGTGTGCCACGCGGCCGCGCGACCATGGACCCACCACAAAGCGATCAGGCTGAATACAACCAACCCTTCCCCCAGGTTAAACAGCAGGCCGGTTAGGGGGGCAGGGCCAGGCAGGTGCAGGACTGCGTACCAGACGGGCATCATCTGGTAGATAACGCCACTGCCAAGTGTCGCCACGACTGATAGATAAACCAGCCGGTTAGAAACAGGTGGTGAGGGGTGTGTTTGCAGGTATGAGAGGGTGAAAGAGGCCAGGAGCGTCAGGGTGAGCAGGTGGTGGAGCAACAACGACTCGTTGCTGGGGATGATAAATAGGAAGACCAGACTGAGCGTGACACGCCCGATCAGGAGTACCGGCCGCAGCCGTTCCCCTTTGTGCTGCCATTCGTACCAGGCCAGCCAAACGAGGATGAAAACAGCGAGTAGGGTCACGAACGCGGCCGCGACCTGGCCCACTGTGTTCAACAGTTGGTAGCCCGTGATCAGGGCTGGGGTTTTGGGAATGTGAATTGCGGCTCGCGTCAGGGTGCGGCTGATCAACCATTCCGTCAACGCACCCACCACCAGCCAACGGCTGTACGGCAGGAGCGTCAAGCTAAAAGGAACGGCTGGCTGGGAAGCAATGGGTTGTTCATTGTCCTTGTGCCCTGATAGGAGTGCCGACCATTGGGCATAACGTTTTATTTCCATCCCACACCTGCCTTCATCCGTTATTTCTTGCCCGGCAATTTGAATAACAAGAAAACACTCCCCATAAACGCCAGCATCAATAAGAAGACGAGGATCATGGGGACAAAAATGTAAGGCAAGGCTTCTAATGAGTTGATGTTAGAAGTAGAGCGGGTGGTAGAGGTTGTCGCTGTATCTGCGGCCGCGGCAGTTCCCGTATCTGTCGTGGTAGGAGCCACCGCGTTTTCTCCCAAATGGAGCGCGATCCATTGAGAGGTGGATTTTTGCCCGTTACGTTCCTCATTAGTCCCATCCCAGGCCGCGACAGCCATCGGGTATACCACCCCATTCGCAAACCGGACATCATCTCCTTCCGCTGTTTCCAGATCGCGGGTAAAAATGACCCGCCATGCACCCTCAGACCAGGCCCCATATCCCTGCACATTCTGCATCTCGACCGGTTGTGAGGTGAGGGAACCAAAACCGCCCGCAATTAAATCCTCCACCGGGGAGGCCAGGGTGACACTGGCTAACAAATTGCCTGCCGCTAACGCCGTCACATAATTCGTATCTTTGTAATCAGCGACCCCGGCGGCTTTACCGGCGGTTTCGTCAGCAAAGGGGTAAAAGTCCACATCCATATCGGGATAGACTGTCTCCACATCCTGACGGGCCACTAAATCGGCCTGCCAGTCTGCCTTCCAATGCCAGATGTTGACATCACCCCCTTCCTGACCCATACAATAAAACGGCTCCCCTTCCGCCAGAGGGAATTGCAGCGCAACCGCGTCTCTAAAGTCTTGCACCCGCACGGTGGAGCTATCTTCGGTCTCGTCGGCCCATTCCACACTAAAGGCAATTTGTTCGTTGTTGTAAAGAGCGCGGATTGTGACTGCCTTGATGTTGGTTTCGGTCAGGAAAGGGCGGGCGACAGTTTGGGCACTGAGTGGTACTTCAACGGCCGTGGTCTGCTGCCACAAGGGAGAATCCAGGTCAGCCACGGGTAGGTTGCCGCTGATTTCGGTGGCGACGATGGTAACCCCCTGGCTGCTGGCGAGGGGGATTTTCCAGAAAGTGAGCAGCGCGGCCGCGCCCAACAAAATGAGTAGAATAAAACGAGAGCGTGTCTTCATAGCTTGCTCCTAGGAAGATTAGTTTCAGGTTTCGAGTTCCTATGAGTTCCCATAAGTTCCTGCCAAAAACCGCACTCATGAGAGGGTGCTCAACGGTATGATGTTTTGCCCTGGCAGGGTACAGGTGGCACAGGAGAAGTCTGGGTCAAATGGGGTATGTTGAACATCGGTGAGGCGCGGCCGCGCTAACGCTACCCCTAATCGTTCTGCATCCGCCCGTACAAAAACCGCCGCCAGTTGTGCCGCCAGGGCATACACCGAATCCGGGGCATTGTGCGTCACCCCCTGCGTAAATAAATCAAACCAGCGACCCAGGTGATCCTGTAGAAATTTCTGTTGGGCATCCACACAGATCGCCACATGTTCCGGTTGACCGGCCTGCCAGGCATACGCCTCTTTTAAAGCCAACACATGCATAAACTCCAATTCCACCGCCACATGATCAGGCCGTTCCCGCACCGCCTGCCCCAGAGCAAATCCGAAAGCACGGTAAAACCCGGCCACATCGGCCATCTGTTGGCTTTGTTGGTATTCATGGGGCAAGCCATATTCTGTTTCATAACAGAGCGAACCCACTAGGCCAAAGGTATGCCGGTGGGCTGCCTGTAACTGAGTCAGGGATACAGGTGGGATGACTAGCCAATCAGAACATTCTGTTAAGGTGACTACGTTTTCTACCAGCAAGGGCACATCTTCCGTCCAGTTTTCCTGGGGGTAGGTAAACATGCTGGCTAAAAAGCCGTAGATCAGTGCCCTGGAGATGTTTTGCTCAAGTTCCATAACAATCCTTCCCATGATCAATACGCTGTGGCCGGTGTAGTCACAAGGAGCGCGGTCTGAGTCTGCACTGAGCTTGCCGAAGTGAGACCGGCTCGATCACCTGCGTAAATCCTAATCAAATTGAATTGAGCCGATCAACCGACCGCTCAAACAACGGTTCAACCACGCTCAAACGAGCCACTTCGCGCCCTTTGGCGTCAAAGCCGATGACCGTATCGTCATACATTTGCCAGGGTTGACCGTTGATTTCGGCTTCTCTTACCAATGGCCCCTCTTCAATCTCAAAGCGAAAGACCATTTTCTGGGTGGCTCGGAACAACTGCAACAGGGCCAACACAGTACGTGAAGGCACGGTATACCGAGCGATGGCCTGATCCACGCCAGGGCCAAACATCTGGCGCAGGTAAGCGCGGGGTGCCCAGCGGGGTGGGATGTAGTAGATGTTCGGTTCGGTGCCAAATTGGGGGTAGAGAGGCAGCGCGATTTTTTCTTCACGAATCAGGTAATACAGGGGGTTGCTCAAGTTTTCGACCCATGTGCCGTCTTCGGCAATGTCTACTAAGCCATTGAGGCGGATTTTGCCGGGGCAGACAGCCATACAACGGGTTTCCATGGGCACACCGTCGCTCAGAGGATCGTTGCCTTCAACACGAGGGTAACAGGCCACACATTTCTCGCTGGTGTGGGTCGTGCCCCGGTACATAGATTTTTTGTAAGGACATTGTTCGACACATTTACGGTAGCCCCGGCAGCGTTCCTGATCAATGAGGACAATGCCGTCTTCAGGGCGTTTGTAGATGGCCTGGCGTGGGCACGCGGCCGCGCACGCTGGATAGGTACAATGGTTACAAATGCGCTGCAAGTAGAAGAACCAGGTCTGATGCACCGGCAGTGAGGCCCCTTCTTCACTTAACCCCAGGCGTCCCCCCTTGTACTTGGTGGAGGTGTCCTCATAAAAATTGGGCGCACTCCATTCCGTATCCTGAGGTAAATAACCGAGAGCCTGGTCGCCGCTTTGGGTTTCAGCGGCCGCTTCCGTAATCGTCAAACCCTGATACAC
>JAGNBF010000158.1 GCA_018004935.1 Chloroflexota bacterium
TATTTACCGCAAGCGTTTCGTCTCTTTAGCAATTCTCAATTTAACCAACGGTTAAAACCGTTGCCCGCTAAAAGCACACTCGAAAAATGGCCCAACCCGTAGAACAGCCTTTCAGGCTGTTCGCCCTACACATCCTCGAGGGCTGAGCTTTGTCAAAGCCCGGCTCCGCCTGCATAGAGAGCGCACAGCCTGGAAAGGCTGTGCTACGCCCAGTTGAACCGCCGGGCTATCAATAAACGGCAGGCTAACGGCCTTCGTAGCGATAGCCCGGCCCGTTTTACGGCCGGGCGGCCGCACCATTTTTAGACATTCAGGCCAAATTGAGAATTGTGGGGAGCTGAATAGGGCGATTGCCTACGCGGATTTCCCCAACCCCCAACCATCCCGCAGGGGCGGGGAGTTTTTTAAGGCGGGCAAAATCGGGGAGGGGGATAGGAGGATGGGTTCATTCTGGTGAGTAGGCAATCGCCCGGGGGGGCTGAACGCCTACCTTGACACAAACCAGACTGTGTGTTAATGTCCCGCCTGCGTTGGCAGGGGTTTTTGAATTTGGCTGTTTACGTTGGTGAATAAGTAAATCCAGAGTATCTTGCCAGGAATGATCGTTTTAAGTTTGATTGGAGGTTTTGATTCAATGGCAGAACGTGTAACTGGAACTGTCAAATGGTTTAGCAATGACAAGGGCTATGGTTTCATTGCCCGTGAAGACGAAGCAGAACGAGATGTGTTCGTCCATTATAAAGAAATTCGCGGCAAGGGCTTCCGTTCTTTGCAAGAAGGGCAACGTGTGGAGTTTACCCTGGGCGAAGGTCAAAAGGGGCCCGTGGCGCAGGATGTTTTGCTCCTTTAACCACTGATTGGTATAACCAAAAATAAAAAAGGCACTGTCTTCCCGACAGTGCCTTTTTTTTGTGTAATGGAAAAGCGTGTCAGACCGCGGCCGCGAGGCTGTCCCGTCTCATCACCTGATCAACAAAGGCCAACAGCCCATCCATAGGTACAGGCTTGGCCCAAAACACATTACATAACCGCTGTAATCCCGCAACAATCGGATTTTCATCTGTCTCCGCCGAAATACCCACCAAAGGTATAGAACGTGTTTTGGCTGTCTGCCGCAATAATTGGGCCGTCTGATAGCCGTTTAGCACCGGCATCTCCCCATCCAACACAATTAAATCCGGCTCGTGCTCTAAAGCTAAGGTGACTGCATTCTGACCGTCTTTCGCTTCTAAAACAACCGTGTCGGGTCGAGCCATACGGAACAACATGACCAATGTTGTACGCATAATCTCACTATCATCGGCTACCAGGATTTTACCTCGCATCTTCGTCTCCTGTAGGTAGTATTGTTATCTCTGAAACACCCTGATTGACTCACGGCAATAGCGTGCCGCCAGGCCAGGGTTATGAAGTAAGCGTTCAGTTGTAACCAAAAATGGCACAATATAGTCTCTGGACTGAATGGTTACAATCGTTCAATCAAGAGGTTGAATTCCTTCTACAGACAAGTGATACAATTACCTCGTCACATAACTGACAAGAGTCTGTTACCGGGCCGCTTAGGAATGGAAATTAAATAACTTGTTCGCTGGGAGTGGCACGGTCAGCAGACCAGCCACAGCAAATGTTCAAGTTATTTAATCGTCAATCCTTAAGGTCTATATACTTACCACGGTTATAAAATGACATTTTGTTGGCGGCAACTGCTGAGTAAGCCTGGGCAGAAGACCCATCCCCCTACCCCTTCCCAAAGGGAAGAGGGAAAACCAATGGTGCGGTTTGGCGGGCGGACGCCCGCCAAACCGCACCAGAAATAGTTCCCCGCCCCTGGGGCGGGGTTAGGGGTGGGAGGAGCGCTATACCGGTATTCATTTGTTAAGGAGTTCCCCATGGGCCTGCGGCACACCAAGAGGGATGAAAATCTGTAGGACGATTTGGTAAATCGTCCGGGCGATTTGCCAAATCGCCCTACATTTTCGCAGGAGTTCCCCCTGAGCGGGGCGCACACCAAGAGGAATGAAAATCTGTAGGACGATTTTTTAAATCGTCCGGGCGATTTGCCAAATCGCCCTACATTTTCGCAGGAGTTCCCCCTGAGCGGGGCGCACACCAAGAGGAATGAAAATCTGTAGGACGATTTTTTAAATCGTCCGGGCGATTTGCCAAATCGCCCTACATTTTCGTAGGAGTTCCCCCTGAGCGGGGCGCACACCAAGAGGGATGAAAATCTGTAGGACGATTTTTTAAATCGTCCGGGCGATTTGCCAAATCGCCCTACATTTTCGCAGGAGTTCCCCCTGAGCGGGGCGCACACCAAGAGGAATGGAAATTTGTAGGACGATTTTTTAAATCGTCCGGGCGATTTGCCAAATCGCCCTACATTTTCGCAGGAGTTCCCCCTGAGCGGGGCGCACACCAAGAGGAATGAAAATTTGTAGGACGATTTGGTAAATCGTCCGGGCGATTTGCCAAATCGCCCTACATTTTCGCAGGAGTTCCCCCTGAGCGGGGCGCACACCAAGAGGGATGAAAATCTGTAGGACGATTTGGTAAATCGTCCGGGCGATTTGCCAAATCGCCCTACATTTTCGTAGGAGTTCCCCCTGAGCGGGGCGCACACCAAGAGGAATGAAAATCTGTAGGACGATTTGGTAAATCGTCCGGGCGATTTGCCAAATCGCCCTACATTTTCGCAGGAGTTCCCCCTGAGCGGGGCGCACACCAAGAGGGATGAAAATCTGTAGGACGATTTTTTAAATCGTCCGGGCGATTTGCCAAATCGCCCTACATTTTCGTAGGAGTGTGTTCAAATGAACCGATTAACTATTTCCTTCCTCTCAACCGAAATGAAACACACCCTTCGTTAAATCGTAACCGTTCAGCCCAGAGACGATTTTGGGCCATTTTGGCTTACTTCAGCGGATTTAGAAAGGAACGGATTAAAGGCGACCTCTGGAAAATCCGTTGATGTAACCCGATTGAACGCTTACGTTAAATCTCAATAACCGTTGGTTAAATTGAGAATGGCTGAGGTTTTCAGAAACCTGTCAGGCTGGGTAGAACTTATATTTGGACGATACTGAAGTCCAATAAAGGCAATTGGATATAAAATCTGTGAGTTTGGACTTTGAGCACAACGAGACGGATCACTGGCACATGTGTGTTTTGAGTCGGGTGTAGGTTTCTTGCCCTCTCCCATGTGTGACCGCGCTAATGGGACAGTCAACTCATATTTCCTATTATCTGGCTCTAATCCTTCAAAACAGATTACGAGACAAACAGGCGGCGATGACTTATGAAGAATGTGCTTAATTCGGCTCAACAAGATTCGCTTCAGGTGCAGGGTAAAGTACTTCTATTTGGCCCGGCCGGTACCGGCAAAAGTACCGCCTTGCGCCACCGTCTCTTACACCTGCTCCAACAGGGAGAACCTGCTTACACTGTCCTCATCCTGGTGAACCAGCCTGAACATGAACAGATCTTCCTGGATACATTGCACGAATCAGGCCTAGGCTCGTATGGCGATCTAAAAATACATACGTATGCTACCCTAGCCCGCGAAATGGTGGAATTGTTTTGGCCGCTGGTGGCCCGGTCGGCTGGGTTTGCCCGGCCATTCCAACCCCCGACATTTTTGGGGTATGACCTGGCCCAGTTGATGATGTGGGATTTGGTGACACGACGATTGGCACAGGGAGCATTTGCGGAGCTAAGACTGCGGCCGCAACAAATCGTTTCTCAAGTGCTAGATAGTCTCAACCGTGCCGCCGATAACAACCTCAGCCTGGCCGAAGCCACCCAACGTTTACTGGCTACCTGGCGGGCTGAAGAAAACAACCTGCGCTACCTGGGCGATGTTGAAGCAATGGCCCAGGAGTTCCGCCACGAATGCCACCAGAACAGCCTGCTCGATCTCTCCCTGGTGGTAGATGTGTTTAATCGGCAGGTCGTCAACCATCCTGAGTTTTATACCTACTTCAGCGAACGGTTCCGCCATATGCTGGTGGACAATGTGGAAGAACAGACCCCGGCTGGGCAACAATTCGTGCGGAAACTGATGGGAGCCACTCAATCTACCATCATCGTTTATGATGCCGGGGGAGGGTATCGTCGTTTTCTTTCCGCCGATCCCACGCTGGCCCAACGGTTTTATCATGACTGCCAAAAGGTAATCCAGTTTAATGACAGCTTTACGGCGGGACCAGAGATGAACCAACTGGGGAATTGGGTAGAAAGTCATCTCCTCAATACCAATCGTCCTGGGGAACAGGCGCAACAGGCCATCACGGATCTCATCAGCCGCCGCTACCGCCGAGAAATGCTCATCGAACTACCGCAACATCTGCACCAACTTTTGAATGCGGGGGTGGCTCCCCGTGACATTGCCATTGTAGGTCCCTATCTGGATGGGGCGTTGCGCTATAACCTGACTCAGGCCTTGCGCGAGGCCGGTATACCTTTTCGCATTTTGCGCCGTCGTTCCAGCCCGCGTGAAGAGCCACGCGTACGAGCCTGGCTCACCTGGTTAGCATTGGCTCACCCTATCTGGGATATTCACCCCGATCCGTATGATGTGACGGAAGCGTTAACGCTGAGTCTGGCTGGTTTTGATCCGGCACGAGCAACGTTACTCGTGGAGCAACTGTATGAACAGGGAATTCCCGCACTAAACGAGGTAGGCAGGTTATCTGAACGATTGGTGGAACGCATTGGCGACAATGAGGTGCGGCGGTATGCGCTATTACGCCAATGGCTGATAGACCAGGGGGGACAACAACCGCCGGATAATTTTCTTTACCGACTGTTTAATGAGTTGTTGGCGCGGCCGCCCTTCCAACCAGAGCCGGATTTAGCCGGGGCGGCCGTGTGTGAATGGTTGGTCAAGACGGCGACCCGGTTGCGCGCGGCCGCGAAGCCCATGGGTTTGCGTAACGAGGCGGACATTGGCCGCGCCCTCATCAACGGCATCAACCAGGGACTCGTTACCGCTGATCCCCCGGAACTGGGCGACCCACCCGACCCGGAAGGCATCACGATTGCTACCGTTTATGCCTACCTGCTGGCCGGAGAACCGGTGCGGTATCAGGTGTGGCTGGAAGCGGCCGCGGGCGGTTGGTGGGACATTCCCCGCCAGCCCCTCAGCAACGCCTTCGTCCTGGCCGAAAGCTACGATCCGGAGCAACCCTGGACAATGGCCGAAGATTTCCACATCCGCAACGAACTCCTCAGCCGGATTGTGCGCGGGTTAGCCGCCCGTTGCCACGACGGCATCATCCTCGCCACCAGCGACCTCGACCGGCGGGGCCAACGGCAGGATAGCCCCCTCTGGCGAGCGTTACAACCGATTTTGCCGGAGTAGGGACGCGGCGACGCGGCGACAAATGAGCATTCCCTCGCCCCCGGGTGTGTTTCATTTCGGTAGAGAGGAAGAAAATAGTTAATCGGTGAATTGGTGAATTGGTGAATGATTAACGAGGGGAACGTCTACCGCTTCATTAACCGTTCAACAATTCAATAGTTCAACAATTAATTATTCAACTCATTTGAAACACGCCCCTCGCTACTCGCCCCCTCGCAATTTTCCCTTACCCGACAAAAGTGATAGGATTATGTAACCGGTTTCTTGCTCCGGTAGGGAGGCTAAGATGAGACAACACGACAGGCAATTCCAGGGGCGAAGTTGGCTCCCTATGCCGTGGATTTTTTTGTTGGTTTTGTTCATGGGGTTGGTGGCCTGCCAGGATCAACCGGGTGAGGAAGCCACGGCGACATCCGTTCCGCCGACATTGACACCGGCCCTGATGGTTACGCCCACTTCTGAAACAGAGCCGGTCGTGGAAGCGGGGGGAGAAAATGCGGCCGCGACCCAACTCCCCCTCGTAGACAACTTTGAAATGGGAGAACTCCCCTCCGGGCAGGCTGGTTTTGCCACTGTGGGCTTTCTCACCTGGAGCGATGGCAGTGCCGTGTCCATCGCTCCCACCGTCCTGAACGACGGGGATTCCCTGGCCCGCCCCGAACAAACATCCCCCAACACCGTGGTCCAACTCGATACCGCCGTCGGCCAAAGCGGCTGGGCCGGTTTTACCCACGCCTTCGCCAACGACGCTTTGGATACCTGGCAACCGCAAGATTGGTCAGCGTATGCGGGCATGGCTTTGTGGCTTTACGGCAACAACACCGGCGGAACCCTCTTCATTGATTTGCTCGACAACCGCAGTGCCAACTCTACCGGCGACGATGCCGAACGCTGGACGCACAACATCCCCGATGATTTCAGCGGCTGGGCCTATTTCGAGATTCCCTTCACCGACTTTCGGCGCAAAGATATTGGCAATGGTGCGCCCAACGATGGCCTGACCCTGACCGCCGTACATGGTTATGCCGTGGGCACATTTGGAACCGTACCCATGGGGCCACAATCGGTTTATGTGGATGAGGTGCAGGTGTATGGCGTGGCCCCCATCCGCCCGGTAGAGGTCGTCTTCCTGGAAGCCGCCTTTAATTTGCGCGAAACAGGGCGGGCCACCGTCATCGTCAACCTGACCAAACCGGCCGAAGAGATAGTAACGGTCAATTACGAGGTGGCCTATGGCGTGGCAACTCCGGGGGTTGACTACGAATTTACGCCGGGTACGCTCACCTTTGCCCCCGGCGAAACGGATCAAACCTTTATCCTGACGGCCATTGACGACCTCAAAGCCGAAGGTCGGGAGCCGATTCTCCTGGTGTTAACCCAGCCTGTGGGGGCGCAATTGGGCTTCCAACGCCGGGCGGTGCTCACCATTACCGACAATGATCCGGCTGATCCCAATCTGCTCTTTGATTTCGATGTCGCGCCGCCGTTTGTCATCAGTGGCACGGCTACGTTGTCCACGCTGGCGGTTAACCCCAGTGAGGGGATGGCTCTGCCCGAACAGGTGGAAGCCGAAAATGTGTTGCAGGTGGATTATGTGGGTGCAAGTACGCTAGGGCAGACGTTCGCGGCCGCGCAGGATTGGAGCGGCTACACTGGCTTGAGCTTCTGGTACTACGGCCAGAATAGCGGCCAGACCCTCACCGTGCAACTGCTCGACAACCAGACTGTCACTACCGCCAATACCCCGGTGGAACAGTGGCAAATGCTCTGGAGCGATGAATTTGATGGCGTGGCCGGTTCTTTCCCCACCCCCAGTATCTGGCGGCCCGAAATTGGGGATGGGACGTTGAATGGCAACCCCGGCTGGGGCAACGGCGAACTGGAAACCTACACCAACACGCCGGAAAATGTGGCCCTGGATGGTAACGGCAATCTGGTCATCACCGCCCACGAACTGGGCGAGGACACGAATCTGGCCTGCCATTACGGAACCTGTGAGTACAGTTCCGCTCGTCTCATCACCTGGGATCGGTTGGAGACAACCTATGGTCGGGTGGAAGCGCGAATGCAACTGCCCCAGGGGCAAGGCATCTGGCCCGCTTTCTGGATGCTCGGCACGAATCTGGATGAAGTGGGTTGGCCGCAATCGGGCGAAATTGACATTATGGAGAACATTGGCCGGGAGCCGTCTACCGTGCATGGAACCGTGCATGGGCCGGGTTACTCCGGTAGTAACGGCATTGGCGGCGGTTATGATCTGGACAGTGGCCTCTTTGCCGATGATTTCCACATCTTTGCCATCGAATGGACGCCGGACGGGATTCGCTGGTTTGTGGATGGGGTGAACTATTTCAGCCTGACCCCGGATCAGATTCCGGCGGGAACGGAGTGGGTGTACGATCACCCGTTTTTCATCATTTTGAACCTGGCGGTGGGGGGAAACTGGCCCGGTTTTCCTGATGACACCACGGTTTTCCCCCAATCGCTGGTGGTGGATTATGTGCGTGTCTACGGTGCGCCGAACCAGTCGGAGCAGTTTTCAGCGACTTTTGTGGATGATTTTAGCGGCTGGCAGAAGATCACCCTGCCGTTTGATCAGTTTACCCGGAGTGAGGGCCAAGTTGCGGCCGCGGCCGCTGATGGCCTCACCTTAACCCAGGTATGGGGCTACCGCTTCATCACCCCGGCCAGTGCCGGAATTCTCTATCTGGATAAACTGCGCTTTGAATGATGGCGGAACTCGTGGGAACTCAAGAGGCCGTTAGCCGCGAGCCGTTAGCGAAGAACTGCCAGCCGCCAGCCGCCAGCGACCTTCAGCCCTCAGCACTATTTTCGTAGGAGTTCCCCATGGGCCTTTGGCGCACCCAGAGGGATGAAAATCTGTAGGACGATTTTGTAAATCGTCCGGGCGATTTGCCAAATCGCCCTACATTTTCGTAGGAGTATGGAATATGGAAGAACAAATTAATGCCTTGCTGGCACAAATGACATTAGCTGAAAAAGTTTCTTTGTTGGCTGGGGTAGATACCTGGCGCACTGTGCCCATTGACCGGCTCAACATCCCTTCGATTCAGGTGACAGATGGGCCGAATGGGGCACGGGGGGAAGATGATAACATCGGCCTGACCTCGATATCCTTTCCGGTGGGGTCGGCGATGGGGTCAACCTGGAACCCGGACCTGATCGAGCAGGTGGGGGCGCAGTTGGCGCGGGAAGCCAATGCCAAAGGGGCGGATGTGCTGTTGGCCCCGACGGTGAACATTGCCCGTACCCCGGTGGCCGGGCGCAATTTTGAATGTTTTGCCGAAGACCCCTACTTGAGTGGAACCATCGCGGCCGCGTACATCGCCGGTCTCCAGGGGCAGGGCGTCTCCGCCTGCCTCAAACATTTCATCTGCAACGACCAGGAGTTTGAGCGTACCTCGATGAGTTCCCAGGTAGCGGAACGGCCTCTGCACGAGATTTACCTGGAACCGTTCCGCATTGCTCTGCAAAAAGCCAACCCCTGGAGCGTGATGAGTTCCTACAACCGGATTAACGGCGTTCACGCCAGCGAAAACGATGCCACCCTGCACGACATTCTGAAAAAGCGTTGGGGGTACGATGGGGCGGTTATCTCTGACTGGTACGGAACCTACAGCGACGGCGTTCCCGGCGGTTATCTCGACCTGGAGATGCCCGGCCCGGCCCGTTGGATGGACGCGGCCAAGATTACGGCGGCTATCGAAGCGGGAACCCTGAGCGAAAGCCATGTGGACGACAAGGTGCGCCGCCTCTTACGCCTCATGGCCCGTGTGGGAGCTTTCGCGCCGGACCACGACGCCCGCCGCGCCTGGGTCGCCACCGATACGCCCACCGCCCGCCAACTGGCCCGCCAGGTTGCCGACGAAGCCATCGTCTTGCTAAAAAATGAGGCTTCCTGCCTGCCCCTTGACCCGGATCAAGTGAAATCCATCGCTGTCATTGGTGAAAACGGCCAATGGGCGCAGATCATGGGTGGGGGTAGCTCCGTTGTCAATGCCCATTACGCTGTGTCGCCGCTGGCCGGTATCCAACAGCGGGTAGGTAAGCAGGCCCAGGTTGAGTATGCCATTGGCACACCTATTCACCGCCAGCCACCGCTGATTGATCCTTCATGGTTAAGTGATGATCAGGGGCAGGTGGGTAATCTGACGTTGGAATATTTCAATAACCTGGACCTGGTGGGGCCGGTGGCGCAAATGCATACCGTCCACAAGAGCCAGTTGACCTGGTTTGGTACGGTCAATCCGTATGTAGATCCGGCGAACTTCTCGCTGAGGCTGACGGGGAATATGACGGTCCCGGTAACGGGGGCGTATCAACTGGAGCTGTGGAGTATTGGCCGCGGCCGCATGTGGGTCAACGGCGAGCTGTTGGTAGACCATTGGCAGGAAGTGGGCCACAAAGAAACCCGTGTCACCGTGGAGCTTGTCGCTGACGAACCCGCCTCTCTGCGGATTGAGTACAGTACCGACCCGCTCAACCTGTGGCGGACGGTGCGTCTGGGTTGTATCATGCCTCTGCCGGAAGACCCGATTCAGGTAGCGGTAGACCTGGCGAAACGGGTGGATGTAGCCGTGGTTGTTGTCGGTTTGACGCGGGAATGGGAGACAGAAGGGTTTGATCGGCCCGATTTGGAGCTGGTAGGGCGGCAAAATGAGCTGGTGGCTCGCGTCGCGGCCGCGAATCCCCGTACTGTTGTTGTTCTCAATGTGGGTTCCCCCGTAACCATGCCCTGGCTAGAAGAAGTTCCGGCGGTGGTGCAGATGTGGTACGCTGGTCAAGAAGCGGGCCACGCCCTGGCGGGCATCCTGTTTGGTGATGTCAACCCATCAGGCAAACTCTCTATCACCTTCCCTGTGCGCTATGAAGATAATCCGGCCTACATCAACTACCCCGGCGAAAACGGGCAGGTGTTGTATGGCGAAGGGCTTTTTGTGGGCTATCGCTATTATGACAAAAAGGCATTGGCTCCCTTGTTCCCGTTTGGTTACGGTCTGGCCTACACCTCGTTTGCTTACAACAATCTGCGCCTGAGTGGTGACAGCTTCAAACCAGGGGATGAGATGTTGGTGCAGGTAGATGTGACCAACACGGGCGACCGGGCCGGGTATGAGGTGGTGCAGGTGTATGTGGAAGATGAGGTGGCGCGGGTGGTGCGGCCGCAAAAAGAGCTAAAAGCATTCGCCAAAGTGCATCTGCAACCAGGCCAGGCTCAAACCGTCACGCTACGCCTTGAGCAACAATCATTGGCCTTCTATGATCCGGCTCGTGCTGATTGGGCGACGGAATCGGGCGTTTTCCGGGTGCATGTCGGCAGTTCCTCGCGGGATATTCGCCTGACGGCTGAGTTTACCTGGCACTCCGGCGAACCGGAAAAAGAAAAGCGGAACACCTGGCCCTGGTAGGAAAAACAATTTGGTACACGGATTTTCACGGATTGCACGGATTTTTCTTTATCCGTGTTCATCCGTGTAATCCGTGTACTAAAAAAATCTTCTTTACTTGATCTGGTGTAGAGCCTGGGCTAAGTCGGCCATTAAATCTTGGGCGTTTTCGATGCCGACGGAGATACGCACCAGGCCAGGGTCAATGGCCAGAGGGGAGTTGGCGACGGAAGCGTGGGTCATGGGGGCGGGCAGTTCGATGAGGGATTCGACCCCACCGAGGGATTCGGCCAGGGTGAACAGTTGGGTGTGACGAGCCAACTGACGTGCGGCCGCTTCGCCGCCGTGCAGGATAAACGAAATCATCCCGCCAAAATCGGCCATCTGCCGTTGGGCTAATTCGTGTTGGGGGTGGCTCTCCAGACCAGGGTAAATCACTTGGGCCACCGCCGGATGGTCTTCCAGCCATTCGGCGATCTGGCGGGCGTTGGCGCAATGTTGGCGCATCCGCAAAGCCAGCGTCTTGATGCCGCGCAAGGTCAGAAAACAATCCATCGGCCCTGGCACGGCGCCAATGGCATTCTGCAAAAATTTCAGCCGTTCGTAAATGGCTGTGTCGTTGAGGATGATCGTGCCGCCGACGACATCGGAGTGGCCGCCGATGTATTTGGTGGTGCTGTGAATGACAAAATCGGCTCCCAGGGTGAGCGGTCTTTGCAGAACCGGTGAGGCGAAGGTGTTGTCTACACCTAACCAGGCCCCGTATTCGTGGGCGATGGTGGCGAGGGCAGAAATGTCGGTGAGGCGGAGCATGGGGTTGGTGGGGGTTTCTAACCAGACGAGGCGGGTGTTGGTTTGCATCGCGGCCGCGACTTCCGCCACATCACCTGTATTGACATAACTAAACTCCAGCCCATACGTCTGCAATACCTTATCAAACAGCCGGAACGTGCCGCCATACACATCAT
Organism: Chloroflexota bacterium; assembly: GCA_018004935.1. GTDB lineage: Bacteria > Chloroflexota > Anaerolineae > Promineifilales > Promineifilaceae > Trichofilum. The sequence continues at coordinate 11,736 of JAGNBF010000158.1, forward strand.
TGCCACACAGCACATGTTCACCCGGTTTGACCAACCGGAGCAGGGTGTCAATGGCCGCCATGCCGGAAGAGAAGGCCAGGGCATGTTGCCCCCCTTCTAATGCGGCCAACGCCTTGTGTAAAGCCGTGCGGGTGGGGTTATCGGTACGGGAATATTCATACCCTTTGGCCTGAGCGACATCGGGTTGGGCGTAGGTGGAAGTCTGGTAGATGGCGGTCATGACCGCCCCGGTGGTGGGGTCGGGTTCGACCCCGGCGTGGACGGCCAGAGTTTCGAGATGGTAGTTATGATTAGACATGGATGGTTTACCTCACAGGGAAAAATGTGAAGCGATTGTATCATATTGCGGCCGCGATTGATTTATCCACGATTGGTAAACAGGGCATGGTTCAGGTCAGCTTTACAAATTTGTAGGGCGATTTGGCAAAGGGTGTGTTTCAAATGAGTTGAATAATAGTGACGAATTATTTTAGGCTCACCTAAAATAAATGGGCAAAAGGGTTGACAGGCGAATTTTCCGGGCTACAATTTTCCTGCCCACAAGGGCTGTATCATTTCGAGACGCTGAAAACAGGCCTGCTTGACGCTTGTTTTGCATCTTCTCAATCTTTCGGGGGGAAATGTAGCCTGAGCTTGTCGAAGGCGATTGGTTGCGACAAGCTCAACCAACGTCACCCCACTTTATGGAGAAGATACCTGTTTTCGCGTAATTCACTCTAACTCTACTTTGGGCTAACTGAGAGGTGAAAAGAAGCGGTGACACGTCCATAATTACAGTCAGAGCAAGATTGTAAGGATGGACGATGTCACACGCTTCAGAAACAACTATACAAGTGCTGATCAA
>JAGNBF010000058.1:0-1273 GCA_018004935.1 Chloroflexota bacterium
TTCCCCCACCCCTAACCCCGCCCCAGGGCGGGGAACTTTTTGGGTGCAGTTTTTCGGGGCGAAGGCCCCGAAAAACCGCACCATGACGTTCCCCCCTTCCCCACGGGAAGGGGGCAGGGGGATGGGTCTTCTGACCAGGCCGATCCAAGAGTGGGTCTTCGGGATTTCGTGGGGTACGGGCAACCCTTGTGGTTGCCCCACACAGGACAGGCACAAAGGCCAGCCCGTACATATGGTGGCAACCCCCTGAATTCCCAAAGAGTCCCAAGAGTCTTGTAAATCGGTATGAGGGGCTTACCAGTCTCTTGTCTTCGTAAGCGTTCAGTTATCCCGCCCGGCGGTCAAACCGCCGGGCTAAAAGGACGAAACCCTATGGGCCTGGCAGATGAATTGATTCGACTAAACGGTTACCTGTATAGGCACAAATTGTCTTAAAAGTATAAAAAGTATGACATTTATTATTTCTCGAGAAGTGTGGGGGGCCAGACGCCCCAATCATCAAGCCACCGAGGAGCGGGGCTTTTTCCATTCCCGGCGTAACCAGGGAGGTTGGCTCGTATATGAGCAACCATTGGTACAGGTGTTGCACACCGTAGTGATTCACCATTCTGCCCTTGATCCTCAGCGGTTTGGCGTGCGTGAAATACAACGTCTGCATCAGGAACAGAATGGCTGGGCCGATATAGGGTACCATTTTGTGGTGGCCGGGGAGGGACAATGTTATGCGGCGCGGCCGCTAACGGTGCGTGGGGTGCATGTGCGGGCGGCCAATACGGGTACGGTGGGATTGGTGTTATTAGGCAATTTTGAAGACTACCCCCCAGCACCAGCACAGTTAGATACGTTGGATCGGTTGCTGGTTTATCTGACGGAGCACTATACCGGGATCACTCATCTGGCTGGTCATGGTGATTTTAACGAAGAGACCGTATGCCCGGGACGTTTTCTGGTGCCGGAGTTGCGGCCGCTGGCCGAACGTCACCATCTCCAGTTTGGCACGGGGGGGTATCGCCCGCCCGTATGGAGCCGGTAGGGTAGGTACTAACGAGTCAACTTCTTGTGTAGAAAATGTATCTATACAGGTGGTGTACGGCTCTGCCTGAGTTTGTCGAAGGTGGAGACGGGCTTCGACAAGCTCAGCCCTCGAGGACGTGTATAGTAACTAGAAAACAAGAAAATTCGCTATGACAGCCTGGGTAGGTTTAGGTTGAAAACCCATCCCCCTACCCCTTCCCAAAGGGAAGGGGAGCACCCTACCGGCGCGGTTTGGGGG
>JAGNBF010000058.1:1373-47459 GCA_018004935.1 Chloroflexota bacterium
CCAAGTTATGTGACTGTTTTTTAACCAAGAGGGAAGGGGAGCAACTTACCGGTGCGGTTTGGGGGGCAGACGCCCCCCAAACCGCACCAAAAAAGTTCCCCGCCCCTGGGGGCGGGGTTAGGGGTGGAGGCTATGAACATACCCGACGCGGCGATAAAGCGATACGGCAACAGGGCAAAAAAATGTCGGATTATACCTTTGGCAATATACATTCAAGAAAAACCAAAAGTAAATCAGTTGTAAGAAATTTCACAAAAAACCCATAGTTTTAAGTAAGAGTATTTTGCAAAAATACTCCGTACTCCTTGATGTCTGCTTTTCAAGTTTACATAAGAGTGAATGGAGGTAAAAAATGTTACGCAAGTTTCTGGTTCCCTTTGCTTTACTCTGGCTACTACTTGTTTTGCTGATAGGTTTGCCAGCTTCTGCGGCTAATCTAGAAAATGGAAGTTCTCATCAACAAGTTATCGCCACAACTGAATATATCTTAGGCTTACCGTTGCCAACGGTTGATTTTGAGAGTGTGCCGACTGGCGCACTCCCAGAACAAGGAAAGGCGTATGCGTATCAATTGATAGAACAACAAGCCCAACCGCTTTTGCATGAGTTAGCCCAATTGCGGGAGCAGGGGCACATTACCGATTTTGCCGTTCAACCGGAGAAAATGGGTATTGTGGTGCAGGTGAAGAAGGAAGAAGAGAGTTTACAGGCGGTTTCTGAGTTGATGGGAATAGCGTATATCGCGGCCGCGGACACTACCCCCTCCGCCTGTACCCAGGGAGCCAGCGAAGCCCTTATCGAACAGGTGGATGCCTTAAGGCAAATAAAACTCAGCCGCGAGCACACAATCAACGCTCGGACTACAACTACTAATCCCAGTATCCTTATTTACCATTCCCCCGATTCCACCTATGGGTACATTTCTGGATCAACGGACGCTTACGTCTATGTCACTGTGAATATCATTCGTAATGGGAGGGTAATCACCACACAAATAGATTATAGCGATTCAACCGGTTACTACTATCTTTACCCTTCTTATCAAACCTGTCCAAGTCAAGGTTACAACTGGACAATCAAAGCAGGAGACATAGTAGAAGTAACCGCTAATGGCAACACTGCCAGCACGGTAGTCGTGGACATTTCTGCATCGGTAGACCCGGTGACAAATGTGGTAGCCGGTACGACGGCATCCGACCGCCTGGTAGAGATAGAGGTTGGTAAATATCAAGAGGATCTCTGTTATGGAAATTACTTTTCCCAACTGGTTGGGACTAATGGCGGTAACTTCAGTGCTGATTTTACCAATCAGGTAGATTTTGATCGGATGTCCTGGGCTTATATTTATGCCTGGGATGCCAACGGTAACGGCACATACACCAATTTTTACGCTTATCGCATTAGCAGCTATTTCAACACCTCTACCTTTTGGGGGTATCTGAAACCAAACACGGCCTTCACGGCTTCCCTCATTCGTGGGGGTAACACTTTGAGTACAGTAAGCGGTACAGCAAGTGCGACGAACTATTACTTTGGTAACTTTAGCCAAACTATCCAGAATGGTGACATGATAGAGGTAGATGGCGGGGGAGTTCATATCAGCTACACGGCTACCAGTTTAAGCGTGAATTTCAATACGGCCACAGATCAAGTCACCGGTATTACCGGAGCTAATCGGCGGGTGTGGGCTAATTTTAACAAACGCAGTTCGGGTAATGTTGTGAACGGGTGCTCTTCTGGCTATGCCTGTGACAGTACAACCGCTAATGGAGCCGGGGCCTATACCCTTTATAGTACGGGTATGGACTTCACCCGGGGTGATTATGCTTATTTCTATGTGGTAGATAGTAGTGGCAACTACCAGTATGCTTATTCGATAAGCGCGGCCGCGATTGTGGTAAATTTGACCTACGGCGAGGTAAGGGGTTACTGGCAAACGAATGGTATCTCTGGTGTTTATCTTACCATCGTTCACAAAGAGAGCGACGGCACAATATTAAACACATACACCAATGTGTATGCCAGTAATAATGGTAGTTTTTCTCGCTACCTCTCTACATGGCCGATTGCTACCGACAAAATAGAAGTCACCGATGGGGTGACAACTCAGATTATGACGGTGCAAAATGTTACGGGGCGGTTAGATGGGGGTAGTCAATCCGTGTCAGGTACGGCTTATAACGGGAAGTTACTGGCCTATTTGTATGATTTCCAACGCACCTACGGCAATACCAGTACCTATTGCCAGGAAATGAACGTCAGTGGTGGTGCCTACAATATGAGTTTTTCTGGAGCGCAGATTGGCCCCCAAGATGGCAGTGAAATCTACAATACTGGTCCTGACGGCCATTATACAGTGCGTTTCTCCGAGGCTTTCACGATTAATGTGAATAAGAATAATGATTTTGTCACTGGTGTGAGCGAAACACCCTATGCTCAAGTGACCATTACGTTATGGCGTGGTGGTAGCCCAATTGACAGTGCAGTGGTGAACGCATCCGTGGGTGGTTACTTTTATGTCTTCTTAGGGACAACGATTCTGCAAGGCGACGTGGTTCAGGTACAGACGAATGATGGTGACACGGGAACGGTTACTGTGCCAACGTTGACGGTAACGGCTGATGTCGGTAGTAATGCTGTTACTGGACAATCTCCCGCCAATCAACCCATTCGTATAGAAGCCAGACGACATTACTATGCTGGATATTATGATTACTGGTATAGCACCAGAACGGCTGATGGCAATGGGTTGTTCTCATTTCCCCTGGATGGGTTGACCTGGTGGAATGACTGTTCGGCCGTTGCGGCCGGACATGTGTGCTTCCAGCCAGCGGTGCGCTATTTTGATGCGAACAGTCACCAGATATGGTTTGACGGAAATTATCCGGCGACGGTTCCGGCTGATGGGTATGAAAGTGATAACAGTTATGCAACTGCCATACCCTATATCGGTCCACAGACCCATTCCTTCCATATAGATAGTGACGAAGATTGGGTTTCTTTTACTGTTTATGCGGACACAGTAGGCCAGCCTTACTACATTGATACGCTTAACCTGGGTTGGGAGATGGGAACAAGGGTGCAATTATATGCCTCTAATGGAACTACTCTATTAACTGAGAGCACGGGTTATTCCAATGGGGGTTATGGTGGCCGACTGATTTGGACGCCGGGAGCGGTAGGCACTTATTATGTTCGTGTGGTACCGCCTTCCAGCTATGACGCGGGGAATTGTGATTCTGTCTATGATTTGCGGATAGCAACGAGGCGGCTGTATTTACCGCTTTTGCCCCGATCGTAAATATATAGCTTTCAAGAAAAAGATTTTGGGTTCGTAGTAACCGCTTTAGCGGTCCCACGCTGGACGGCTAAAGCCGTTACTACCAACCAAAACCCCAAATGATTTTCTGAACATCTATATTTACTACGGTCATAAAGTGACATTTTGTGTGCGGCAACTGCTGGGATAAGCCTGGGCTGAAGACCCATCCCCCTACCCCTTCCCAGAGGGAAGGGGAGCAACCCACTGGCGCGGTTTGGGGGCAGACGCCCCCAAACCGCGCCAAGAGAAGTTCCCGCCCCTGGGCGGGGTTAGGGGTGGGGGGAACCAAGTTATGTGACTGTTTTTTAACGACAAGAGGGAAAGGGAGCAACCCACTGGCGCGGTTTGGGGGGCAGACGCCCCCCAAACCGCGCCAAGAGAAGTTCCCGCCCCCGGGCGGGGTTAGGGGTGGGGGGAACCAAGTTATGTGACTGTTTTTTAACGACAAGAGGGAAGGGGTCTATTTTTGGGCTAATAAATCCAGGCTGGCTTGCAATTCGGTGCGTTCGGCGAGGGTGAGGTGAGGGGCGTAGGCCAGGATCACTTCGTAAGTTGCTTTAGCCCGTTTGTGATCGTGTTGGGCGTAAGTCATTTGTGCCGTTTCAATAAGCATCGCGGCCGCAGATTGGGTTTGCCCTAACTGTTGCGACAGTAACTCGATATCCTGCATCAACTGTTTGGCCTTATCCCCATCACCCTGCAACCAGCGCAATACCATCAAATGAGTCAATAACTCCAATATATCATGCCTATCTTCGATCTCGTGGGATAGATGAAGGGCTTCGGTATAGAGCGCGGCCGCACGCTCATTGTCACCCAGCGCCAGGGCCACATGACCTAACTGTGTCAGGGTAACGCTTGTGGTGAAGCGTGCCTGCAACCCTTTTACCGTCATCAGACTCTCTTGCAACAGCGCCTCGGCTCGTTTGTAATCTCCTTTAACCCGGGCAATTGTGCCCAATAAATCCAACGCGGCCGCGACCCCCACTTTCACCCCAATCTTGCGCCGCAGGTGCAAGCATTGCAACGCAATCGCTTCAGCCTGGTCATAATCCCGTTGAAAAAACGCCTTCCAACCCCACAGATTTAAGACCAGAGCAATGCCCCATTCGTTGCCCGTTTGTTGGAACAGAGTATAACTTTGCCGATACAGTTGCTCGGCACGGGCATAATTCTGTTGTGAGCGGGCCACATTACCCAATACAAAATAGGCAATCGCCTGCCCGTCAAACTCCCCATAATGTTCACACAGGGGAATTGCCTGCTCGGCCAGATGGGTAGCCTGATGCCAACGGTGGGCAAAATAATTCAGACAACTGGCTCGCCATACTGTCTGACAATACGCCAGTGACAGATTCCCCCCTTCCTGGTTAATGCGGTCAAGAAAACTATGCAACCAGTTAATCGCTTCGTTCAGGTAACCATTCAGAAACCAGAACCACCACAACGCGCCCGCTAACTGAACACCCCGTTCTGTGCGTTGATGTTCCTGAGGCAACCAGGGAGAATTACTGTGTTCCTGCTGTTCCGCCCACTGCATTGCCGCCCGCAAATTGTCTAATTCTCGTTCCAGCCAGTGCCACCAGAGGATCTGCCCCCTACCCTTTAGTTGGGGTTCGGCCTCTTGGGCCTTGTGCAGAAAATAGGTGAGATGCTGTTCGCGGATGATGTCCATCTCGCCGGATTCGATCAATTTTTCCCGCGCATATTGGCGAATCGTGTCTAAAAACAGGTAGCGAGGCGTTTTATCTTGTTCCTGTATCAGGATAATGAGCGATTTGTTTACTAGCCGGTCCAGTCCATCCAGCACCTCTTCGGCGGGAAATAGGGTTTCATCAGCAACTACAGATTCGGCTGATTCGAGCGACCAGCCGCCGACAAATACGGAGAGCCGCCGGAAGAGAATTCGCTCTTGTTCGCTGAGCAGGTCGTAGCTCCAATCAATGAGGGCACGAAGTGTCTTTTGCCGGGGGACAGCTCGCTGATTATTGCCTGCGAGCAGGCGGAAGCGATCATCGAGCCGGTCAGCAATCAGGTTGATGGGTAAGGTTTTGACACGTGCGGCCGCAAGTTCAATCGCCAATGGTATACCATCTAACCGGTAACAGATGTGGGCAATGGCTGGAGCATTGCCCTTGGTGACGACAAAACCGGGTAAGACAGACTCGGCTCGCTCAATGAAGAGGCGCACAGCCTCGTATTGTGTCAGGGTTTCCAGGGGGAGAAGATGGCGCGAACCGGTGGGGGGCATGGAGAGGGTAGGCACGGCATAAGCACGTTCGCCAGTGACGCTGAGGGCTTCCCGGCTACTGGCCAGGATTTTAAGCTGGGAGCAATGGGTGAGTAAATGATGGGCCAGGTTCGCGGCCGCGTCTACCAGATGTTCACAATTATCCAACACCAACAGCATCGTTTTATGGCGCAGATGGTCGCTCAGGGTCTTCAGGATACTGTTGCCTGGCTCCTCGCGTAAACCTAACACCCCTGCCACCGTTTGGGGCAAGAGTGCCGGATCCGCTACCGGGGCCAATTCGACAAAACGGACGCCATCGCTAAATGAGTTCACAAGATCTGAGGCCACACGAATCGCCAGACGGGTTTTGCCCGTTCCGCCCGGGCCGGTCAATGTTACGAGCCGGTAATGGCCTAACCAACGATTGATCTCCTGGCTTTCTTTTTCGCGGCCAATGAAGCTGGTGAGCGGCAAAGGTAGATTATGGACAAACAATTCCAGAGAACGGGGGGCAGGAAAATCTGAAGGTAGTTCCGGGATGATGATCTGGTAGAGTCGCTCTGGGCGGTCTAAATCCTTTAGCCGGTGATTCCCTAAATCACGCAAACTGATGCCAAATGGCAAATCGGCCAGTACCAGGTTGCAGGTGGCTTGGGTGAGGAGAACCTGCCCCCCGTGCCCTGCCGTACAAACACGGGCCGCCCGGTGAATATCTAACCCCACATAGTAGCCATCGTTGGTCATGGCTGGTTCACCGGTGTGTAGACCCATGCGTACTCGCACGTGTAAACCTGCGGGCCAGGAGTGTTGGGCAAGGGCGCGTTGGCTGGCGATTGCGGCCGCGAGTGCATCTTGGGCGTGGGCAAACACGGCAAAAAAGGCGTCCCCCTGTGTATCCACCACCAGGCCATCCCAGGCGCCAATGGCCTGACGTAAAATGGCATGGTGTTCGGCTAACAAGTCCTGGTAACGTTCACCCAAGAGCTGTACCAGCCGGGTGCTGGCTTCGATATCGGTAAAAAGGAGAGTGATAATGCCGGTAGGGAACATGAGTGAGTCTACTGTAAAAAGTCCGGCTTCTGACTTATTTAACCAACGCTTCCAGAGAGAAAGAAACTGAACTTTTAACTGTTTTGGATTTACCAAATCGTCCTTAATCTAACTTTGTGCCCTCTTTGGCTTTCTTTTTGGTTCTGGCTTGCCCGGTTTAGGGAACAGTGACTTCGTAGGCGTAAAAGAGTGGATCGGCAAAGGTACCTGAGAAGGTTTGGAGATTGCCACCGGGGAAGCGAGCTACCACCTGGCTATGTTCAGCATACCGTTCGGGCAGGTAGATGAAGACGAGATCGTGCGCGGCCGCGTTGAGAATGACCTCACCTTCGGCTACATCCACAAAATCTACCCCTGGGTAAACATCTTGCAGTAAAAAGGGAAACGTGGGGAAGCTGGTATACACATTCGGTGGCCCATACAAATAGACAAACTTGCCCTCATCTAGATCATTTAGATAAGTGGAAACCACATACGCCAGTTCGGTGTTGCGATCCCCAAATCGGTTCTCATTGCGGTAGCCGCTAAAATAGTACAAGGTATCACTCAGGCTAAAAACGAAACCGATGAGGACGAGGATGATGAATGTTGCGGCCGCAGGGGTAAGGCGAGGAGAGGGCGATAAGGGGAGTGTGGGGTCGGTAGGCTGATCATCCACTACTGACAGCTCACGCGCAGATGTTGGTGACGTATTGTTCACGGCGGACTGTTCATTCTCATCCTTGTTGCTGTGCCATATTTTGTTAACCTGCTCTACTACCCAGGTGAGAGCCAGGGCGGTCAGCAGGACGACGGCAGGTGTGGCCACAAGGATGCGGTGACTGGCTGGTGGACTGTCCATCAGCGCGGCCGCGAACAGGAGCGTCACACCCAACCAGACCAGCAAAATCTGGTATTTCACCTCACGCCATTTCAACAACGCCAGCCCAATTCCCAACAGATAAAAAGCCGCCCAAAAAGAACGAATGAAGGGTGTAGTAACACCATAAAGATTGCTGGTATCCAGCCCCGCGTTAAAGGCCACCGCGCCGCGCCACACCTGACCCCAAAGAATTGCCAGCGGGTTTTGCCCAGTATTAGCCGCCTGATTGGTCAGCCAGTTATTTTGTACAATGCCATACTGGTTGACCCGCTCCATAAAGACTGCCGGGGTAGCCCGATAATACAGATATTGGGGCAATAAAATAACGAGGGCCAACGCGGCCGCGATCAGTAAACCCTGTCCTCTTGTCCACAACTCAGCCCGGTTGCCCAATAACCAGACAACCACCAACCCCAGCACCATCAAAGGTAGTAGATGGGAACTGGTATAAAAATAAGCACACAATCCCAACGCGCCCCCCGCCACCAACCAGAGGGGGCGGCGGTTTTCTTGCCACGCCAGCGCCAACAGCCCTAACGCCAGCCACACAAGCAACGGATCCCAGATGTTAGTGACGCCCAGGCGACTGTAATGCAAATGAAGATGCCAGCCGGTGAGCAACGCGGCCGCGACCAACCCCACCGTCGCCCCATACAAACGTCGCCCCAACAAAGCCACCGCCAACACTGTACCCGTCCCCACCAACACCGAGAGCAGGCGGAGCGATAACAAGGATGGCCCTAACAGGCTGAGGGGAATCGCCAGCAGAAAAGCGGGTAAGGTCGGGTTACTAATCCAACTCGTGGCAAAAGGAGAACGCAACGTTCCCTGCGTTACCGACAGGGCATCCAGACCAATATTGGCCTCTGTGCCATTCATGATGAAGGGATGGTTGGTCAAATCCACCAGACGAAAGAGCAGGGCGAAGAAGGTCAGGGCAATGATGAGGGCAAGCTCTAAACGATTGAGAGAGCGTACGACTGAGAAGCTGGAGGCAGGAGAATGATTATTGCCTGGGGCTGACTCATCACTTAGAGCATAAAGAGCAACGCCCGCGGCCGCGAACCAGAAAAGCAAAGCCAGCAGTGGTTTTTGTGTTCCCGTGCCACTTACCTGCCCTTGGGCCAACAACGACAGAGCCAACGCAAAGCCATACAGCCAGCGGCGCGAGGGAATATCCGCCAGCCGAGGCCAACGCCATTCCGGTGAGGCTACCCGTTGTTGCCGCCACAAGACAACTCCTGCTGACACCAACGACAGCCCCCACCAGAATAATCCTGCCCCTGGTACACCGGGATCACGGCTCATCACCCCTTGCCCCACCAACGCCGCCATCACGGCCAGCGCGACAAACCCCAGGGTGATAAGCGGGGATTGGGCCATTGGTGGATGGGTGGATGGGGTATTGACTATTGTTGGAGAGGGAGAGACCGGAGAGTGAAGATTTGCGAATGGTGAACTACCCTGTTCTCTATCAACTATCAACTGTTCACTATCAACTATCAACTGCTCACTGTCAACTATCAACTGTTCATGAACCGGCTCCGGTTCGCACAATTCATCTAGAGTAAAGCGGCGCTCTTCGGGCAAGTGAATAGCGATGGGGCCATTTTTGATCTTTTGCGCCACAAAGAAGATGTACGCCCCTTGTTCGGGAAATGGCTCTTCGTACAGCGGCCGCAACCATTGTTCCGTTACCTGCAAACTCCGTTGGTAGGGAGCCACAATCCAGTGACCGGTTAGCGCATGAAGCACCGCTGATGGAACCCCCTGGGCGTGCCCCACTTCCAATGCCCTTAGCGCATCTTGGGAGAAATATTGTTGCCAGCGCACAATGGCAAACCCTGCCTGGGCTAACCGTTCGGCCCACACTTGAGGTGCATCTGTGTGGGCGTGGCGCGAAATGCCGTTAAAGAAGTTGCGGTAAGAATCAGCCATACCGTCCAAACCAACACGTTCGAACGCGGCCGCGCCACCTAACATCTTAGTGAAATTATCGCTGGGCATGGTGATGACCAGCTTGCCGCCCGTTTTCAGCACCCGGCTGGCCTCATTCAGCACCGGCTGAATATCCGGGATATGCTCCAGCACCGAATTGCTGATCACACTGGCAAACGATTCATCGGGGAAAGGCATTTTGTCGCCCATGGCTTGCAAGAGTAGACGATAATTGCCCCCACGCCGCGACTTTTGCAGGGGGTTCCACCAGGGATCAATCCCGGCGGTAATCGGTTCATCAAAAATCACCCCGGTAAAATCGCCATCACCACACCCCAGGTCGAGGATAGGTTCAGGAATATCTGTGGCGCGATAAAAGCGGGCTTCAACGGCGCGAAGCAGAGCACGAAAAGCAGGCAAGGTTTTGAGTTGCCGCCAGAGAAGATCATCTGTATTGGGGGTTGTGTATGGCGTATTATTTCCGTTTACCATGAATATCGCTCGTTAGGCTTATTTGCGCATATCGCGCAGGCGTTGGTAGGCGGGGGGTTCAGGGAGTGAAGGGTCAAACTGACCGGCGATTAATCCTTCAAATAAGCGGGTGTACGCGGCCGCGTTCTCATCAGGACTAAACGCCTGAGCAATCACCGCCGGGTCTGCCTGGTACTGTTCTGGGTGACGTAGCACCTGGATCACCTTTTGGGCCAATGCCTCATGGTCCCCGATGGGGGCGATTTCCCCCATACCCGTCAGTGTGACCGGTTGGCGCACCCCTGGCAAATCGCTGGCAATGCAGGGCACACCGTTCATCATGGCTTCAATTTGCACCAGCCCGAATGTTTCTGTGTTATTTAAACTACACAGTACCAGGCAATTCAGATTTTTATAGAAGGCCGTCAAATCGGCCCCGTGTAGGGTTCCCAGTCGTTGATAATGGTTGCCACTTTGTTGGAACAATGGCTCTAACATAGCGGCATAGGCTTCTTCTCCCAGGCCGGGGGGGCAGGCATGGAGTACCAGCACTTCAGGGAACGCTTTGGCAATGGTGGGCAAGGCACGGAGCAGAACCTCAATTCCTTTTTCGGCGGCCAGGCGGGCCGAGATACCAATGACTTTGCGGCCGCGTAATCCATGATTGTCTGCAAATTCGGCCGCGTGGGTTTCCGTGCAGGGGGTCAACTCTACCGGGGGTGGGATGATGTGCAACTTTTTCCCGGCATAGCTAGACAGGTAGGGGGAGTGGGTTCCAAAATCACGGGTGTAGGTGACAATGGCGTGAGCCAGAGAGCCAGCCATGCGGTTGGCTGTATGGACGACTGTGTCGGCCAGCCGATTGAACAGGCCAGATGGGAGTTGCAGGTCAGAATGGTAAGAGATGACGACGGGTTTGCCGAAGATGCGGCCGCGTAACGCCAGCCCGGGGGCATCAAATTGGGGCAAATGCAGGTGTATCACATCAGCATTCCATCCCAGCAAGGTCGCATAATGCCCAAATGTCGGCATAATGACCCCCTTGCTGATACGAAAAGCTACGGGAATCCGCTTCACCCGCACCCCATCCATCAGCTCTTCACGCGGCCAATGTTTCTCCGCGTGTGAGGTAAGAATTGTCACCTCGTGCCCCATCCGCACCAGGGCACGACTCATCCGTTCCACGTAAATCGTTAAACCGCTTACATGCGGTCGGTAGTAGGTTAAGACTTCTAATATTTTCATCAGCGTTTGCAATGTTTTCGGTAAACGTTAATAGATACCTATTTGCTACGAAATGAGCGAGCCATCGTGACGACATTTTGCCAGGTGGAACCAATACCGCGTAAGCCAATGACACCGAGGATATTCATCGTAATAAAGTTGATGGCGTGATACAAAAAAGCAAAAGCGGTGGCTTTGTCTTCCGGTTGCCCGATGAGGACCATGGTAGCGATAACGGCCCCCTCGAAAACGCCTACCTGCCCCGGGGAAGAGGGGGCGGCAATACCCAATGCCGCCCCACAAACGGTCACGGCGGCCACTGACCAGGATGGCTCTAACCCCACGCCTAACATGCCAAAGTAGTAAGCGATGATGATCGGGAGCCAGGTAACGACGCTTAGAACAAGCAAAATGGCACCATCACGCAGGCGGGTCAGACTGCTGAGACCGGCCAACAGATCGTCAATAATTTTGACCCAGGTTTCGGTTTTGAGGAAGGGAATTTTGGTGAGGATGAAGGTAGCGATACGACGGGCCTGCGGCCGCATATTGGCCGCAATAATCATGACGATAATGGCTAACACAGCCACATAGCCGACCAACCGGGCCGCGTCTTGTGCGCCTCGTGCTCCTTCAGGCAAATTTTCTACAGAAGCAAAAGCAAATGGGAGTAAGGTGACGATGAAGAGCAAATCCAAAATCCGCTCCATCACCATGGTTGAAACACCTTGGGCCAGTGTTACCGGGGGCACATTGCCGATGAGAACTCCCCGGGCCACATCTCCCAAACGGAAGGGTAGAATATTGGTTAGCATATAGCCAATATTCTGGATGTGGAAAATCTGGCTGTAGGGTACGGCATTGTTGAGCATAAACCGCCACCGAATTGCCCGTAAAAGGAGGAAACCGATGATGGATAGGGTGGTAATGCCCAGATAGGCAAAATTGGCGGTGCGCAAAGCCGCCAGCACATCTTTGATGGGGATAAAAACAAAAATGGCAACCAGGCAGAAGAGGCTTACCAGGATGCCGATGATTAATTGGATTTTTTGTTGTTTGGTGGCGTTCATGGGGGGGGATTATAGCAGTGAAGGGAGAATAGTGAACAGTGAACAGTTTTCCATCCCGGTTCACTGTTGACCCGTTACTTTGCCTTACTCTGCCAGTTCAATGCCCGCTTCGCTTAGTTTTTCTTGTACGAGTGCGAGGAGCCGCGGCCGCATTTCTGCCGCTTTACCAAAACGGGCTTTGGCCACCAGGGTCAGTTCTGTATGTTGCCCAATAAGGCCTGTCTGGCTGATCACCTGCCAGGGTTCCAACAAATTGGGCAGAAGCTCCATTGCCTCTTTGCCCATTGTTTCCAAAAGCGGTAACACCTGGCTCAGGTCATCAGAGTTAATTTTGATGGCGATATCGGCCATTGAGAAGCGGCCGCGACTAAAATTACGCACCACCCGTATTTCACCGTTGGGGATAGAAAAAAGCTCCCCTGTAGGGGCGCGTAGTTGGGTGGAACGCAGATTTACCTGCTCCACAACCCCTTCAATTTGCCCCCCGGTGAGGCCATGGAGTTCAATCTTTTCCCCCACATCAAATGGGTCCTCAAAGAGCAAATTCATGCCGCTTAGATAATCGCTAACCAGCGGCCGCGCGCCCAGGCCAAATGCCGCACTGAATAAACCTACCATCCAGATAAGCGTATCGGTATTCACGAATAGCGAGAAGGCAAAAATAGTGGCAATGAGAAAGGCCAAAAAGCTGATACTGCCAGCGACCAATCCCTGTAAAGTGTGGATACGTTCCGGGCGCAGGCGAGTTGGTTCGCGGCTAAGCCGGTTCAGGTTCATCAGGCGCAGGGTAATCCGCCCGGATAACCGGTGTATGATCCAACTCACCATATAGCCAATGAAAATGGAGATGAAGTTTTGCCAGAAGGTAGGGAGAGAGGTAAACCAGGTAATCATGATGATAATTATAGACCGTGCTATGCTGTGGAAAACAGCCTCTTTTGTTTATATGAATATTGCTATGTTGGTTGTTGGGGAATGGGGTAAGCGTTTAGTTACCCCACCCCTAACCCTGCCCGCAGGGGCGGGGAACTATTTTCGGCGCGGTTTCCCCCCTTCCCTCTGGGATCGAAGGGGGATGGGTCTTCTGCCCAGGCTTACTCAACAGTTGCCGCCAACAAAATGTCATTTTATGACCGTGGTAAGTATAGTTACGAAGTAACCGTTCAGTTCAGAGATGGTTTTAGGCCGTTTTGGATGACTTCAGCGGATTTAGAGAGGAACGGATTTAAGGCGACCTCTGGAAAATCCGTTTGTTTCTTAATTTGTTGATGTAACTTAACTGAACGCTTACGTTACGAAGATGATATGATTAGCGGCATGTCTCAAATAACTGCCCAGAAACAAAGAATTGAACAGGCTCTCGCGGCCGCGACCCAAAGTGGTCAACAAATCGTCGTTTGCCAGCTCCTTCTGCAATTAAGCCTCATTCATTTGTCAGCGGGGGAGATGTCCCAGGTGGAGCAATATAGCCAGCGTGGGTTGCCTTTGGCCCGGCAATTGCGCCAGTCTCGGTTAGAGCTAGGTTTTCTTACCTGCCTGGGCAACGCGGCCGCCACACATGGCGATTACCAGACGGCCCAAAATTGGTTTGCGGCCGCGCTTGTTCTGGCACAACAGCAAAACGATGAGGAATTAATTGGACAACTTCAACTCAATCTGGGAGCCATCGCCGCTAATCAGGGGGCTTATCACCAGGCGGTGGGGTATTTTTCCGCCAGCCTGGAACTGGCCCAACGTCATCAACAACAACAGCGCATCTGTTTGTTGTGGCTTCACCTGGGGGCTATTCAGGTGGAGTTAGGGGCCTTTACCGAAGCTGAGACGACCTTCCGGGCGGCCCTGGCGTTAGCGCAACAGTCTGACAACCTGGAACGAATGGCTCAAGCCCGATTGAACCTGGGACTGTTGGCCCAGGAGCAGGAGCAATACCATGAAGCGGAGACCTATTTCCAGGAAACAATCGCTCTGGCGCAGGTTTTGCGTGATCGTGAATTGCTGACGGCCAGTCTGATTGGTCTGGGTGCGGCCGCACGGGAACAGGGGCAATGGTCTAAAGCGAATACCATGTTGGGAGAGGCGCTGGCGCTGGCGCGAACGGTGGGGCATCAGTGGCATATTGCGGGGGCGTTGTTGGAGTGGGGGGAGTTGTACCGGGAGCAGGGAATTGAGGACGCGGCCGCAACGGCTTTGACTGAAGCGCTCTCGCTGGCGCAAATGGGAGATAGGCAGGTGCAGGTGGCGTCTGCCTTATTTGGTCTGGCGCAACTGGCCCAGGTTCGTAATAACCAGGCCGAAGCCCTTCATCAGGCCGAGGCCAGTTTGGCTATCTGGCAACGACTAAATCATCATCGCGGCCGCAAGGTGCAAGCATTCATTGCCACCTACCTGTCCTCAGAGTCGCCATCCTCATCCTGATAGGGACAAGCCAGAACCAATAAGAATGCCCAGCCCGGAAAGGCTGGGCATCGTTTGCCAATTTTTGAACCACGCCGTAACGACAAAATTGACGCGCACTCCTTAACCCCTACGGCCACATCTTTGTCACCGTCATGTTAGCCAAATCGATGGAGTAAATTTGTCGTTCGATGAGCATCCAGTGGATTCCCCGGTATTCACCTAAATCGGTAAATATTGTCGAGCCAGCGATTTCATTCAGGGTGGTGGTGCTGGTACTCAGGATGGTGCCATCGGCGATATTGAGCTGATCTAAAATCACTTCGTCTGGTTCAGACCGCAGTCGGAAAATTAATACGGTTGTTTCAGTGGTAGATTGTTCTGGCCATAGCAGGAACCAACTTCCTTCATTGCTAGAAACCGATGAATATTCTCCCTGTTCCAAAAAATCGTCGGCGGTGGGGATGTGTTGCCATAATAGTGCCCCAGAAGTGGCATTCATGGCCCACAGTTCATAGCGACGGGTGCCCCGGGTGCGTTCGGCCAGGACGAGCAAAATATCATTTTGTACGGTTAGGGGGCGCAGTTCGTAATCGGCACTGGTGGTTAATAGCTGGAATGAGGTTGTGGCTTCATCTATGACGCTGAGGTTATGACCATTCCCCATATAGATGCGTCCATTGGCGAAAACGGGTGGTTCGTCTGATCCGGGGTGTATTTCATCAATGGGGCCGGTAACTTCCCAGAGCAATTCGCCAGTAGCGCCATCCCATTTTTGTGCGGTGCCCGGTTCAAAAAAGCCCATGAAGAAATAAAGGGGGGAACCAGGGGCGGATTGGTAAACGGGGTCATAAATGGAAGGCCATTGGGGGTCATCCTCGCCAAAGGGTTCATTGTGACCGCGCGGGTGTAAGTCTGGAGCGGGCAAACCGGTCGCGGCCGCAAAAACACGCACAAAAGTCACTGCTTCCACTTCATCCAGGACGGCTACCTTATCCCCAACCATATACAAACCCCGAGGCGTCGCCTCTAGCACCGTTTCCCACACTAACTCGCCTGTAGTCGTAGAAAATGCCTGAAGACGGCCATCATTAGTGAGGACAACCAATGTGGTAGGGAAGAGTTGCCAACATTGGTCACAAGGTGAAGAAAGGGAATCGCTCATGGTGGCCTGCCAGGTTACTGTGCCATCAGCCCGATTAAAGGCTTGCAGTTTGTTTTCCTGGGCCACGTAGACAAACTGATCATTGGCCATAACGTCTAGTAATGAGGGGTATTCATCATAAGGTTCACTCTCCCAACGTACCGATTCGCTGGTATTGTCCAGGTAGGTGAGGGCGTATTTTTCCCCACCATAGGTAACGGCCAGAATATCGGCTTTGTTGGTGTCGCGGCCGCTTTCGGGGGCCAAAATATAACCATCTGAACCCAGGGCGATGAAAGCTTTCAGCACATCGGTGAGTGGGTTGGGAATGCCTTGTTGGCCCTGGAAATACATGACGGCCACGGCAACCCCTCCCAGGAAAAGGAAAAAGACGAGAAAAAGGGAGCAACCACTGCTACTACTGTTTTTTTGTACGGAGGGTTGGTAGGGTTTAGGGGGGCGAGGGGTAGGGACATGGACGGGTCGCGGCTGTGATGGCCGTTTTTCTTTGGGCACATCCCGTAAGGTGATAGGCACCTCAACCATTGAGCCACAATAATCACATTTGACCAGAGGTTGGGTTACATCAACTTCTAATGGTGCATGGCAAGAAGGGCAATTCAGTGTACGAAGTGAAGATGATTTACTCATGTTATTTACTGTTTAGAGTTCCGGAAAGGCACAAAGATCTTGAGGGGGCATTCTATTGTTGGTTGTGTTCTCTGTCAAGAGAGGCGTAGGTAACACAGTAATTCTCATTTTGAACGGTAAGCGTTCCGTTGAGTCAACTGGGGTAGCACAGCCTTTCCCGGCTGTGCGTTCTCTATACAGTTTGTTTTCACGAGAGGGCGAACAGCCTGAAAGGCTGTTCTACGGCTGGGGCCATTTTTCGAGTGTGCTTTTGGCGGGCAACGGTTTTAACTTGAGTTTGGAGTTCAGAGCCAGAGCTAGAGGGTTTTCCAGAGTAATTTCCTCTCGCTCTCTCCTATCGCTCTAAACTCCAGTTTTAACGGTTGGTTAAATTGAGAATGGCCGGGGGCATGGCAGGGCGATTGCCTACTCACCCCAATGAACCCAACACCCTAACAATTCCTGGCCAGAAGGGGAAAAAAACAATTTGAGCCGTTTTTCGCGGGCATTCGCCCGCGAAAAACGGCTCTTAAAAAATTCCCCGCCTCTGGGGGTGGGGTTAGGGGTGGGAAATCCGAGTATGCAATCGCCCTAGGGGGCATGGTAATCTTCTTGCCCCCACATCTACCGTGCTTTACAATCTGAGCCTTCCGCTGTCGCGTGTTATATGGTCCGCAACCACACCGTGATGAGGGTTTTACACCTTACCACCAGCCACCGTGTCAGGTAGTTTCTCTCAACCAAAGGAATTAACCATGAACGAGCGCATTAACCTGCCCCCTGATACTCCTTATGTCAATGCTTTATTACTTCAAGCTCTGACGGGCATTGAAGAGGTGCTGGGTACCAATGGTCTAAATGCTGTTTTGCAGAGTAGTGGTTTACAACGATATGTCGGGAACCCCCCACCTAATGATTTGGGGCAGGGGGTGTTAGTTCGGGAATATGCTTTACTCAACCAGGCTGTACAAGAATTTACGGGCCGGGCGGGTAAGGGAATGCTTCAACGGGTGGGGCGGGCATCTTTTCGCTGGGCTATCAAGGAGCAACAGGCGGTGATGGGATTAGCCGGGATTGCTCTTAAGGCGTTGCCGCAAAATCTACGCAAAAAGGCGATTCTCCTGGCGGTACGCAAAGGGTTGACTGATACCCTCAATTATGCCCGCATCAAGGTAGAAAATGACGGCACCGATCTGGTTTTTACTGATTACACCTGCCCTATTTGTGAGGGGCGAACCAGTAAGGAAACTACCTGTCATATTTATTTGGGTTCTTTGGGTGAGGCAATGGCTTTTGCGACCGGGCGCGATTTTCGGGAGTTTGAAATTATCGAAACACACTGCAAAGCTAAAGGGGACGCCTTTTGTCGCTTTGTCATTCGGGATCGGGTTTAGTAACGATGAAACAACCAATTATTTCTGTATTTGGCAGTTCTGGACCACTACCGGGCAGTTTGGCGTATGAGGAGGCGCGGGCGGTGGGGCGACTCCTGGCCGAGGCGGGTTATGCGGTGGCAACCGGTGGCTATGGGGGGGTAATGAGTGCCGTCAGCCAGGGAGCGGCGGAAGCGGGTGGGCATGTCATCGGTGTGACCTGTGCTCAGATTGAGCAGTTTCGCCCTTTGGGGCGGAACCAATGGGTGCAGGAAGAGATTAAGTACCAGACTTTGCAGGATCGGGTGTTGCACCTGGTGAAGCATAATGATGGGGTGATCACGATGCCGGGGGGAATTGGTACTCTTTCGGAGATGGCCCTGGTTTGGAGTTTTACGCAGGTGGGAGAGATTTCGCCGCGGCCGCATGTTCTCTTTGGTGAATTGTGGCGTGCTACCTTGCAAACCTTTATCACTCCCGAATATGTGCGGGAATCCCATTGGCAACTATTACATTTTGCCCACACACCAGAAGAGGCAGTGGCTTACATTAAGAACGCCGTCTGTTTTGCATAAGGTGTGAGGGGCAATGTAGGCTAGGTAACGTATGATCAATCAGCTACGTTTTCTTAAACTCGGCGGCTCACTGCTCACCGATAAAACGGGTGTGGAGCAGACGCGGCCGCAGGTGATCGGCCGCATTGCTCAGGAAATTGCCCAGGCACGACAACAGCAACCCGATTTGGCCTTGTTGTTAGGGCATGGCAGTGGTTCCTTTGGCCATGTCGCGGCCGCGAAGTATGGCACCCGCCAGGGGGTATACACGACTGAGCAATGGTTTGGTTTTGCCGAAGTGAGTGCGGCCGCGGCCCGGCTCAATAAAATTATCACCGACGCCCTGGTATTGGCTGGCGTTCCGGCCATCAGCTTTCAGCCTTCGGCCTCGGCTTTATGCGCTAATGGCTTACTCGAATCCTTAGCCATCAAATCCATCCTGCGTGCTTTGCGTAATGGCCTTGTGCCTCTGGTTTATGGAGATGTTGCTTTTGATTTAGTGCGTGGGGGCACCATTATTTCTACCGAAGAGATATTCAGCTATCTGGTGGCAGATTGCCCCCCCACCTGGTTGCTATTGGCGGGAGAAACCGACGGTGTTTATGATTTACAGGGAGACACCATTCCCCTCATCACCCCGGCCAATTTTGCGGACATCCGCGAGGCTCTGGGGGGTTCACGCGGAACGGATGTCACTGGGGGCATGGCTGGCAAAGTCAGGGAAATGTTGGACCTGGTACAAGATCAGCCTGCACTGTCTATTTGCATCTTCTCGGGCCTCATCCCCGGCAACATTTCCCAGGCTCTGCTTGATCCCACCACTGTTCGTGGCACTATTTTGCACCACGACACGATTGCCTGATCTATCCCAAACCCCTGCTCGCCTTATTCGTTCGTCCATTCCCGGAGTACTCATGAAAGCGTTCTTAGATACTTTAACTGACCTTACCTTGCGCTATGGCCTGAGCATTGTGGGTGCTTTTATCACGGCCATTGTGGGTTATTTGTTGTCTCGTTTTATTACAGCCCTGGTGAAGGGCATTTTGGAACGGGCCAGAGTAGATGCAACACTTGTTTCTTTTGCCACGCATCTACTTTATTATTTTCTCCTCATTTTTACGGCGGTTGCGGCGTTGAACAGGTTGGGAATTGCGACTGCGTCTCTGGTGGCGGTTCTGGGGGCGGCCGGTTTGGCGGTGGGGTTGGCATTGCAGGGCAGTTTATCCAATTTTGCCGCCGGGGTTTTGATTATATTGTTCCGTCCGTATAAGGTGGGGGATTTTGTCAAGATGAAAGGGGAGACGGGTTATGTTGTTGCGGTGGAGATGTTGTTTACGACGTTACGCACATTAGACAACCGGGCGGTGATTATCCCTAACGCGGCCGCGACCGGTGACACCATTATCAATTATTCCGCCAACGACCTGGTGCGCCTGGATTTAATCTACGGCATCGGTTATAAGGATGATTTGCGTCGCGCCAAACAGATTTTGCTGGATCTGATGCTGGAACATCCCCGGATAGTAAAAGAACCGAAAGCCTCTGTTGGGGTGTGGGAACTGAGTGATAGTAGTGTTAATCTGGTGGCCCGCCCTTATGTGCATGTAGATGATATGACCCGTGTTAAGCTCGATTTAAACGAACAGGCCAAATTACAGTTCGATGCTGAAGGGATTACCTTTCCCTTTCCGCAACGGGAAATCCATGTTTATCAGGCGCAATAAAGCGTGGTGGAGTTGGTTGAGCCTGTCGAAAGGCTACAGCAAAACGGAAAGTTATTCCTAGACGGTTACTAAGAGGCGAGACGGACGAGGATGGCGGTGATGTTATCGGTACCGCCGTGTTCGTTAGCGGATTGGATGAGTTTACGGGCGGCTTCGTTTGGTGTCGCGGCCGCGTCAATGATCTGCACGATTTCTTCATCAGAAACCATTTCCCACAACCCATCACTACACAACAAAAGCGTATGTTCCGGTAGCATCGTGCGGCTATAAAGCGCCACTTCCGGGTCTACTTCCTGACCTACAGCATTATAAATAATGTTGGGAATTTGGAACTTGCGGGCTTCCTCAGCCGTAATCTGTCCGGCCTCGATCATTTTCGCCTTGAGCGAATGATCCTGGGTAAGTTGTTTTAGATTACCTGTGGTGTGAATATATCCCCGGCTATCGCCCACATGCGCCAGGTACAAATCTTGCCCGATGATGATGGCCATTGTCAGGGTAGACCCGGCTTTTTCCACCGAGCCAATGACCTGGGTGTTAGCCAACAACACTGCTTCTGTCATTTGCCCGGCAAGCATTTGTAAATCTGGGTGGTGGGTTTCTTTGAAATAAGGGATGTAGACATGCTCCAGGATGTGGGTGGCTACAGTGCGCACTGTAATGGCGCTGGCGATTTCCCCTCCTGCATGGCCCCCGGTGCCATCGGCAACAATAAACAGACCAAAACATTCAACACCATCATTGGTCTGGATAAAAGAGTCGAAGGCATATAATGAATCTTCGTTTTGTTCCCGCCGTTGCCCGATATCCGTTAGTTTGCCGATTTGTAGCATAGTCATGGCTATATTACGCTCAAGGTTAAGTCCGCCCCAGGATTAAAAACAACCTTGGATTGGCCAATGAGGGCGTCCCAAACATCACCCATACTATCGGCCAGCGCGATGGTGCAGTTGAGTTTTTTTGCCACCTGCATCGGTGTTATATCGTCAAGGCTAATTGTCAGGGGGTGATCAAACATGATGCGGGGCAACACGACGAGATCACTATACCCTGTTTCCACTAACTGGGCAATGACATCTTCGGCCATGAGGAGGCCAGACACCGTAATTGTTTCTCCAAGGCGGTGGTTGATGGCGGGTAGGACATGAACGGGCTGGCCGATCAGATGGGCAAACTCGGTGGCGCTTTTTTGTAGGGTGGGTGCGAAGAGGGTGGCGGTGACGAGGGTGATGGGTTTGTGGGTGAAGAAAGGATGTTTTTCTAGAAAACCAGGATTTTGCATCGCGGCCGCGATCTCTTGTTTTACGTCTTGCCAGTCATCCAAAAAGCGGCGCACCATTCCCAGGCCATTTTCGTGTAATTCCTGGTCGTCATAGGCATCCATCGGGGGGATGTCGCGGCCGCTAACCAGATACCATTCATCGGTGGGGTAGACAAAACGAATACCAAGCCGTTCCTGATATTGCGGTTGCAAGTTGAGTACATAATCAAGTGTGGTGGCGGCTTCTTGAGGGGTATGCGGCCGCATACTGTATTTGTGCTGTTTGGTTAATCCCACAGGTACCACACTGATAGATTGTACTGCCGGGTAAAGGCTTTCTAACTCAGCAATGGAACGTTTCAGCCAGGGGCCGTCATTAAAACCTGGTACGACTACCAGTTGGGTATGCATCTCGATACCCCGTTCAGCCAACCAGCGTAACTGCACCATAATATCGGGAGCCTTGTCATTCCGCAGGAACTTTTTGCGCAACTCCCAATCTGTCACATGTACTGATATATAGAGGGGTGACAGGTTCATGTTTTCAATGCGCCACCAATCATGTTCGTCCATATTGGTTAGGGTGACAAAATGACCAAACAGGAAGGAGTAGCGGTAATCATCGTCCTTGATGTACAAGGTGCGACGAAAGCGGGGAGCCATTTGCAGAACGAAACAAAATTCGCACAGGTTATTACAACGGCGAATATCAATATCAAAAGTAGCATGGGCAAATTCAATGCCTAGCTCCTGACCGTATTCTCGTTCGGCTTCATATAGCAGGTATTCCTCACCCCGCCGGATGAGCAACTCCAGATCTTCTTCGGCGGCGTAGAACTGCACATCAATAACATCTTGTACGGCGTTGTCATTAATTGCCAGAAGTTCATCGCCAACCTGCAACCCAATTTCTGCCGCCACACTGCGGGGCGTAATGTGGGCAATTTGTCCACCTACCCGGGCTGTCCAATCTATCTCACGGAATAGTGTCATAAGGTTGAGATATTACCACTTGCGGGATATTTGTCACCCTTTTCGTAAGCGTTTAGTTGTGTTAATTCATCCCCCACCCCTAACCCCGCCCCCAGGGGCGGGGAACTTTTCTCGGCGCGGTTTGGGGGCAGACGCCCCCAAACCGCGCCGGTGGGTTTCTCTCCTTAACTTGCAAACTCGCCACTCGCCACTTATTTTCTCAGGAGTTCCCCATGGGCCTGCGGCACACCAAGAGGAATGAAAATTTGTAGGACGATTTTTTAAATCGTCCACTGGGCGATTTACAAAATCGCCCTACATTTTCGTAGGAGACACAAAATTTGGACGATTACTGAGTAGGTATACTCATCACGGTCACATATTGGTGGCTCGGTCAGGGGATTGGTCACAGTGTAAAAGCGCAGTAATGGACTGCGAACAGGATACAGAGTGTGCTGTCATTTTATGAGAAAGTATCCGCGGCCGCTTCTGGGGTCACATATTTTTGCCCCTGGTGGGCATAAACAACAACCCGTGCCTGTAATGGCTGTACCAGAGCGGGCAACCAGCCGTACCCAGAAATGGGGGGATGGACGGCACCACATAAAGCATCACCATACAAATGGGGAAATTGCCAGATAACCCAGTTATGCAATTCCACAAAAGTCAGTTCTGTTGGTTGGTCGAGATGAAAATAAAGTTGATCAATTTGTTTTTTATGATTCGTCGTCATGGGCTGTCCTTACGACAGGAATTTAATGTTAATGCCTCAAGTAACGACGTTAGACACAGCCGCAACGACTGCCGTCACGTTAGAATGGATGAGGGTTAGGGTGTTTTTGAGTAGCGATATGGGCAAAGGGCATAATCTGACATTTTCTCAGAATAGATCCAGAGCCTCTAATATAGTTGTGGTATCGGTCAGGTCAGCAAACAAAAAATCAGGGTTATATTGGTTTAGCGTGTGGGTGGAATAACGACCAGTCGCGACGGCAACTGCTTTAGCGCCCCCGGCCCGGGCGCATTGAATATCTAACGGTGTATCGCCAATAATTAAGGTATCGTGTCCGGCAATAGGCTGTCGAGCCAGGTGGGTGGCTCGTTGCATTGCCAGTGCCGGTAACTGATCTCGGTCATAATGTTGACAACCATAGGCTCCCACTTGAAACAATGAAGGGTCTAGTCCCGCGGCCGCAATCTTTAAGGGGGCCATCTGTTCTGTATTCCCTGTCAACAAACCCAACAGTACATCATCTCGCCCTTGTAGAGCCGCCAGTAAAGGCGTAACCCCTGGACAAAGCGTTACTTTTCCCTCAAGCATTTGACTATAAGTGACCATCTGGGCAAAAACGGTGAGCAATTGGCTTTGAATCTCTGGAGCGGGAATCGCGGCCGCGCTCATTAAATCCGTAATAATACGTGTATCTGTTTTCCCACCCATATCGTAACTGTCCACAGGGCCAGTTGTGCCAAAAACATCCTGTAAGGCCCGGACTAATATCTGGATGCCTGCGCCATTAGCGTGGATAAGGGTACCATCTATGTCAAAGAGAAGTAGTTTCATAAGGGGAGGTATCTTTTCAATAAAGCGTGGTGACGTTGGTTGAGTAGAGACGCAAAATTTTGCGTCTCTACCCTTGGGAAAATCGCCTGAACGATTTACAAATCTCTGTGCCTCTCTGGGTTCTTTCTTTTTGGTTCTGGCTTAGAGGGATGGGTTTAAAATTCCTTGCGCTTTTTCCCAACCGGACCAATCAGTAGCGGGCATGGGGCGGGGGGGGACGGCTGGGCCAACGGGAATACCGCGCTGATGGAGCAGGGATTTGATAGCCCCAATGCGTGCCCCAGCGGGTAACAGGGCCAGAAGTTGGTTAATTTGCCGTTGATAATGGCGTGCGGCCGCGAAGTCACCTCGTTCTATCGCTTGCGTGAGGGCCACATATGGCTCCGGAATGGCCGTAGCCAGACCACTGATTAGCCCGTGTGCTCCCAATGTCATCAATCCCAACGCCACCGATTCATTACCGGCCAGAATAATGAGCGCTTCTGGGCAGGCATCAATGATCTGACGCACTGCATTAGCATCGCCCCGGCTTGTTTTCATACCGGCCAGGGTAGGAATAGCCGCCACTAATTTGGGCACAATGGCCGGTGTGATACCGTTGATGGCCTGTTGGGGAATGTCATAAATAAAGAAGGGGGTATCGGGCGCGGCCGCGCTCACTTCCTGGAAATAATGCACCATGCCGTCATCGTGCATGGGGTAGAAGTAAGGCGTGACCGCCACGATTGCCTCTGCCCCCAACGCGGCCGCGTGTTGGGCCAATTGCACCGATTCCCGGGTGTTATTAGTGCCAACATGGAGCAAAACGGGCACGCGGCCGCGTGCGGCCGCCAGGGTAGTTTCATGGAGCTTGAGCCGCTCTTCCAGGGGGAACAAGACACCTTCACCGGTGGTTCCTCCTACAAACAGCCCCTTTACCCCTTGGCTGATGAGAAAATTGACAAGCGCAGGAATTGCGGCCGCGTTGACCTGATAACCATCCTCACTGACAGGTGTCGCCATCGCTGGTGAAACCCCAAACGCAAGTTTTTCTTTTAACTGGGCAATTTTTGTTTGTGTCATTAGACAATACGCCTGTATAGATACACCCATATTTTAATGATGTACCAGTGACTTCTCAAGTAAGTGTTCAGTTATCCCGCCCGGTGGTCAAACCACCGGGCTAAACATACGGAGCTTTGCGGGCTAAAACCCCAGGCCAGCGGCCTTTGTAACCATAGCCCGGTCGTTTTACGTCCGGGCGGGTCTGGCGGATGAATTTATATGACTGAACGCTTACCTTCTCAATGAGGACTTACACGTTGTGGCCGGTGTGCCCACCGAACCACACCCAGCACGGTCAGGAGACCGGCTCGAGCAAGGCGGTTGGTTTCGACAAGCTCAACCAACGTCACCACACGTTATTGAGAAGATGCATGTACCAGATGTTTTTCTTCGGCCTCAGTGAGGGCATTCTCAAAAATGTGTAACCCCTCTTCAACTAAGGAACGCGGAATGTTGAGGGCTGGCGTCACCCGAATGGAGTTGGTGCCACAAGGAATCACCAATAACCCATTCATAAAAGCGGTTTGGATGATATGATCGCGTAAGGCAACGGCCCGCTCTTTGGTGTTATGGTCTTTAACAAACTCCAGGCCAATCATCAGACCGCGGCCGCGGACATCGCCAATACTTGGATGTCGCCCCATCATCTCTACCAGGGCATCCATAATATATTCGCCTGTTGCCTCAGCCTGGGCCAAAATGCCTTCCCGTTCAATCGTTTGCAGAGTAGCCAGCGCCGAGATAGCCGCCACCGGGTTGCCCCCATAGGTACTACCATGAGATCCCGGCTCCCATACATCAATAATCTCATTCTTGGCAATGATGCCACCTATGGGCATCCCACTGCCGACCCCTTTGGCAAAGCAGACAATATCCGGCTCCACCTCTTCATGTTCAATTGCCCACCATTTGCCAGTACGACCCGCACCACTCTGAATTTCATCCACCATCAGCAAAATGCCATAACGATCACAAATCTCACGCAAGCGGGGAAAAAACCCGGCTTCCGGGATCACATAACCACCTTCTCCCTGGATCGGCTCCACTAAAATCCCGGCAACATCATTCGGTGAAAGCGTGGTGCGGAAAACCTCATCCTCCAGATAATGTAAAACCGTTTCCGCATACGTCTGGCCGGGTGTGCCCAACAGAATATGGCGATAGGGGTTAGGGTAAGGGATATGTTGTACCTTCACGCCAGGCAGGTACCCTTCCCGTTGTACCCGTTTGCTGGCTGTAAACGAAAGGGAGCCTAATGTGCGCCCATGAAACGCCCCGGTAAAACCGATAAAACGGGAGCGTTCCGTCTTATACATAGCCAATTTAATCGCCGCTTCCACCGCTTCCGTACCGGAATTGCCAAAAAACACCTTAGTCCCGTGATTCATAGGGGCAATGCTCTGCAATTTCTCGGCCAACTCCACCGCCTGGGGATAGAAAAAGTCAGACAAACAGATATGCCAGAATTTCTCCACCTGTTCTTTGACGGCTTCAACTACCGCCGGATGACGATGACCAACGTTCAAAACAGCGACACCGGCCATAAAATCAATATACCGTTTGCCATCTACATCCCATAACTCTGAGCCTTCGGCACGGTCAACGACGAGAGCATATTCGCGGGAAAAAGAGGGGGAAAGAGCGGCCTTATCCCGTTTAATAATATCCAGGCCCAGGGGACCGGCACCATCTAATGAAAACTTCATGAAATATCTCCTCTTACGTGTGACCGGCGGCGTGAGAGGGCAACCAAGAGTAGCACTCCGTCTCTGTCGGCACACATTGTTGAATTTGCGCGGTGGTTCTGGAGGAGAAGCCAGGCAGTGAGGATTGCGCTATTAAACCAGCCCGGTTTCTACTCTTACCACCGGGTTACTCTGGTTCAATGGTGAAGGTTAGGGGATAACCTTCGAGGCTGGCGGCAAAATGCGCTCGGCCGACACGCCGTTCCGCCTCTTTTTTAGGCAAAGAGGTAACATAGGCAATGCCGGTGGTATGGGCCGTCCAGGTGACGAGTTCGGCTTTGGGGCGATCCAGGCCGAAAATGCGGAGGAGAATATCTATAACAAAAGCATAGGGCGTTTGCTCATCGTTGTGGATGATAATCCGCCACAGTGGCTCCAGCCTGGTATCTTCTTCCGTTTCCTGGCCGATTTCTGGCTCAATCCAAATCTCAGGACTCATAAGAATTGGATTATAGCTTGAGCGTAGCTGAGCGGGCAAAGCGGGCAGGACTATGTTGCTACAATATCGAAATGTAACAATCCTGGGGGTAAAAGTTGTTGCCGGGTGATTTCTTCATCTCGTTTTTGCCAATAGCGAAGTAAATCATCTACTTGGGTAAATATGACATCATCCCCAAAAGGTGTTAACACCTGAAGCTGATGGTAATAGGTTAATAATTGTTGGGCGTAGATTTCGGCGGCCATGCCTTCAACATCACGCAAACAGCGGGGATTAAACTCTGTGACCAGGATGGGCCGATGCCGGTGCAGTAGTTTTTCCATACCTTGCAAGGCAAACGGTTCATGCCCTTCAATATCCATTTTAACGACATCAATTTTGTCCAGATGGGCCAGTGCTTCATCTAAAAGCACGGTTTGGGCATAGGCATGATTGGCCTGGTAATCTTTGGTTTGGGTCAGGTAAGTGTTAGATGTGCCACCTTGTAAGGACAATATTTCACGCCGGTTGGAGGCGGCAAAGGGGAGTACCTGAATATTGGTGAACTTGTTTAAGACAATGCCCGCGTAGAGCAATTGCACATTATCGGGGTTGGGTTCCAGAGCTATAACACGCCCTTCTGTTCCCACAAGGGTGCAGGCCAGGAGACTGATACAGCCGATGTTGGCCCCTACATCTACAAAAGTATCGCCTGGTTTGAGTATGTTTTTGAGGGCCTGACATACATGGGGTTCGTATTGGCGGGTTTCAATGAGGGACTGGCCGAAATCTTTTTCGGCATACCGCACACAGACGGAGTATCCCCCGAGATCAACTTCCTGTATCTCGTGTTCGTTGGCAATGTGGTGCAGGTATTCGTGGGAGTTGGTGAATTCTGAATGGAGTTGTTCGAGGGTCAACCCTTTGTCTACACGTTGTTGGTAGTGGGCAAAACCCGCGGCATCCGGTTGGCGACGGAGGATGAGACGATAAGCCGCGATGACATCATCTACTGTGGCCCGATTATTGAAGGCGGATGAGGAGGGTAAGAGGCGGGTTTTGGCAAATAGCCGTTGGAAAAAGAGCATAACTTCACCTTAATGTTGTTTCAGTTGTAGGTGCTGATAAATATCTATGATTTGGCTGGTTTTTTTCTGCCAGGTGTGGTGTTGTAGGGTTTTTGCGCGGCCGCGTTGCCCCATCATTTTAGCTACCGGCTCATGATCACACAGGTAAGCAATAGAGCGGGCCAGTTCCGCTACATTCCCAAAAGGGATTAACAAACCATCTTCTCCCTGGGTAATGAGATCCGCAACACCCCAAGACTGAGCGCCAATAACGGGTTTTTCGTACAGCCATGCTTCCAGGTAGACAATACCAAAAGAATCTGTACGAGAAGGCATACAGAGTAACGTCGCGGCCGCGAGGGCATCTCGTTTCTCCTTATCATCTAATACCCCAACAACCTTGATTCGTTCCCGCTCCGTTACCGGAATACGAGCCATATACCGTTTATACTCCTCCGTGGGAGTTCCGGCCAAAACAAGTTCTACCTCTCGACCTTCTTGCCACAGACGGCGCACCGCTTCAATGGTGTGAAACGTCCCTTTATCATATGTCATCGAAGAAAGCGATAAAACTACTGGCCCTTGCAGTTGGTGTTGTTCGCGGAAGCGTGCCCCATTGCCCCCAATGATCGCTTCTGGTGTGACCCCCGGTCCGGAAACATAAATGCGTTCCGGGGGAATCCCTTTTTGGGTATAAAACTGCTTTTCAGTTTCCGTCTGCGCCATGATGGCATCACTTTGGCGCACCAGATCAACCTGGTGTTTCATGGTGTAAAAACGGCTTAAGGCGTCTTGTCCTGGTTGGGGACCAGCTCCCAGGTGAGTGAGTGGATAGGCGACAAAGGGGATGTGGCGGCCGCGGGCAAAACGCCACCCGGCTTCAAATAACGGTTCGTAACAGATGGTCATACTGGCTACCAGATCGAATGATTCAGCCGTGGTTTCCAACCAGTGCCACAGCCCGGGAACCCAGGGGGTAAAGCGGGCCAGTCGCCGGGCCAGAGGAATGAAGGCATCCGGCAACCATGAGAGTCCCCAGAGAAGGCGGCGTATGGCGGCATAAGCGATGGGGCCAGTAGGCAGGTGATGCAGAGGGAAACGTAAAACCCGAACGCCCTGGATGATGGCTTCTGGTTCGGCCAGACGCTTGTGCCGGGGGTTCCACAGCCGTTCAAACGCCAGGGCATCTGTAGTGAGGATAGTAACAGAATGGTTCGCGGCCGCGAGAGCCGTCGAAATCTCTTCCAAATGAAACTCTGCTCCCCCCCGTGCTGGACGATATCGTTGGATGATGTGCAAAACCCGCATAACCCCAATTCTATCGCTGATCCAACAAATGATCCCATAGAACTAAGGCACTTCCCCCGGGTGATTGCCTGCTCGGATTTCCTCGCCCCTGGGGGCGGGGTTAGGGGTGAGGGCCATGGACAAATTGATCCTGAGCCTGAGATGGGTCACAAAAACAGGGTCCCAGGGCAAACGGGCTTCGACAAGCTCAGCCCTCGGGAGGGTTAGTAGTCACCCTTTGGCAGTATAAACTTTTTGCACGTATAGCCGCGCCGGTAGCGCCAAAAGAAACAGCAATTCTCAATTTGGCCTGAACCTCCAAAATGGAGAGGCCGCCCGGCCGTGAAACGGGCCGGGCTATGGTTACGAAGGCCGTTGGCCTGCTGGTTTAGCCCGTAGGGTTTGGTACGGATAGCCCGGCGGTTTGACCGCCGGGCGGATTAACTTACCGTTCAAAATGAGAATTGTTGCAAAAGAAAAAGGGTTGTTGTCTTCCCGCGACAACAACCCTTTTTCTTTGATATTAGCCCTAACCCGTGCTACGACAGCCTACTGGCCCAAAGCCAGAGGCAAATAACTGTCATGCAAATTACCGACAAACAAAGTGATGGGGATTTGGGTTGGGCTACCATTGATAACCTGCCCATTATAGTTGCCATAAATCGTCAGATTGCCTATGTCATACCAGCCATTTGGGCGGTTGGCGTTAATCGTTACCTCCACCCATTGAGTTGTTGACACCGTGCCCGAATTGGGGGACAAACTCACCCCTGAGGGAGTTGAGGCACTCCAGGTAAAACTGGTTCCATTGGTGGTATTTTCCAGCCAAATATAAGCCTTTGTGCTGTTCCCATCATCGGTGTCATGGGCTACCGTGAGCGAAGATGGGTGGATAACCATTGTTGGCAGGGGGGGAACAAAGCCGCTGTGTTGCGCGTCTCGGCGGAACATGGGCCAATCTATTCCTGTAGCATCATAACTCCCAGCTCCATACTCAAAGTTACGCACATAACCCTGGCCCGGATCATCATAATCAGAATTACCTACGATAATATTGGTTCGTCCATCAGCATCTAGATCGACAATGGCGGGAGAATTAAATACAGACCAGCGGGTTGGCAATGTTTCTTGTGTGGAACCGTTGTGATTAAGGACGATAATTGTCCAGCCAATGCAGATCAGAATCTCTTTCTGCCCATCATTGTCCACGTCCCCTACGGTAGGTGAGGAGCGAATAAAACCATTCTTGCCGTTGGCTTCACGCGGCCACACCGGGAAACCGGATACAGCTTGTCCATTGTGGTGCCAGGCATACACCGCCCCATGACAATCTGGGTCAGAACTGCTGTTAGAACAGGCGTTTTCTGGCCCCAATCCTTCATACCCTGAACCAATAACCACTTCCAGATCACCATCATTATCCAGGTCGGCCAGGGCTGGCGAACTGATACCCGCACGGGCCACCGGACGGGGCCAACCCGGCAGGTCTACCACTTGCCAGGTGCTACCTGAAGTATCTATACGGAAGCCATAGACATAGGGTTGGGTGTAATTTCCCTGCATGAAGAAGGCATAACCAGTGCCCACGAAAAACTCTATCTGACCATCGTGGTCTACATCGCCAAAGGCAATAGAAGAGTAGATGGTTTCATTTATCTGGCGACGGGCCAGTTTTTGCCCATTTTTGTCCAGGACTAGCAAAAAACCGCCATCAGTGGGGGTTGTGCCGTCGGGCAATACCCCGCCCTCAGTAATATCGGTGCCGGTGATGATCTCTAGATCACCATCACTATTCAGGTCGTATAATACCGGAGTAGACCAGACAGTATCGGCAACATGGTAGAACCAAACACGGTTACCGTTGTGATCTAGCATATAAATGTTGCGATCCAGGGAATTCGCTACAATTTCCATATCGCCGTTGCCATCTACATCGCCAACAACAGGGGCGGCAAAGTTTCCGGCTGGTGACCAAACGCCATCAGGGAAGGGGGGTTCGCCGGTGGTAGTGTAGGACCATAAGAGGGAACCGGTGTTGCTGTAAGCTCTGATGGTTCCGGCTGTTCCTGTGGGGGCGTTTACGTCGGAGCCGGTGGAGACGATAATTTCAGGTACGCCATCAGGGGGGTTGCTAATGTCGGCGATGGTGGAGGCAATGCCGGTGCCATAGGGTATTTCGCGGGACCATTTGATGGTGCCATTGTGTTCCAAAACAGTCAAAGAGCCGGGATTGCCGATATTGCTGGAGCCAATGATTATTTCCATGTATTCATCGTTGTCAACATTGGCAATGGTGGGTGAACTGTTGTCAGTAATTTCGCCGCCAGGAATAGAGACGACCCATTCTTCGCTGGCCGCATCGGTTTCAGCCCTGATGTTAGCACTGTAACCGAGGCCTACAAAGCATAACAGGCTGGCTAAAAAGATGGTTTGGCGCAACAGGTTATGCCATTTTGATTGTTTTAACATAGTTGACCTCTTGTTATTAGGATGGGGTTTGCACCTTGTGGTATATTCTGGCGAAATGTTCGGACTCCAGAAGGTGCAAGGGTGATGTTGTTGGGCACGTTTCGCTGACAAATAGATCATACCTATTTGTTGTCAGAGACTGTATCCAACAGATGTACTATACAGTTAGGGGGTGGCTCCCGCTTATCGCTTTCACAAGGGTACAGTATAGATGACCGCGGCCGCAATAGTGTTTATTCCAAGCAAATTTTAAGAATAAGCACGATTATAAAACCATTGTCCTTTGTGGTGTAAACTGATTAACTCTTGGGGTGTGAGCGAATACGCGGCCGCAGATAATTCCGGTTTTTGAAAGTAACGACTTTGGGGCACATAACGCACAAAAAACTCTCCACCCACCTGCAAGGAGTGGAAATGCACCCCGGCACTGGTTAATTGGTCATGGAGTGTGAAAGGGGTCTCCAGTTGCAGGCGGCGGGTAAATGTGGCCGCGACGGGACGTGTGCCCAGCATCAGGTTGCGCCGAATGGCCCCTTTGAGCCAGTGCGAAAGGGTAGGTGACCAACCCACGGTAAGCAGGGCCAGACGGAAGAGTAAAAACCGGGCTGGCGTAAAGAGCTTGGCTGAAGGTACTTTGTGTAGATGTCCACTGATGCGTAATTCGGTGTCGTTGAGTTCAATTTGATAAGCCGGATCTATCCATTGGGAAGTAACCACCGAACCATCCGTAAGTTGGCCTAACCAACCTCCATCGCTGGTGAGACGCTTTTCCTGCTGGCTGTCAAAGAGAAGGAGTACGCCTCCTTTGGCCGCATTGACAAGTAAGTAGCGGTCATCGGCACTTTTCTGGGCGTAAATTTTGGCTCCAGAGAAATAACGGCGGAATGGCTCGCTCTGGTAAGGGAGGGGAGGGAGTGATTCGGGGCGGGGAGTGTAATCCAGATAAGCCTGGAGAAATTCGGGGATGCGGTAAAGAAAGTAGCGATCAGCCTGGATTTCGGGAGGAACCAGACCGCCATGGGCTAAAGAACGGAGCAATCGTTGGGCTATCGCGGCCGCGGTGGGCATTTCCCGTGCCATTATTTCCAGTCCGTGGGGATAAAAATGCACTGTCTGGCGGCTCCCCAACATACCCCCATAATATCCATCGGGATAGACAACATAGCTGACAAACGCTACCGCTTCTGTCAACACCCGTCGTAACTCTGCCGTGGGATTCTCCTGATAAATCTTGCCCAAAAACGAAATTGTCGCCGAAAGATAACCCGGATCTACTCCATCATACTCCAGCGACCAGCCCTCTGGCTGATGATAATGGCGCAAGAACCCTTGCCAGATACGTTCATAACCAGCCAGAATTGTTTTGTCCCCCAGTAAACGGTATGCCTTCCAGAGAGCCAGGCAAGCCATGGCATGATGATTCGCCAGTTTATCTTCTTCTTGTTCCCCTTGGGCAATGGCTTGAGCCGCCCGCCGCACTGCCGCCAGTAGTATCGTTTTAACCGGTTCATCCATTTCCTGGTGTAAAAGCTGAAAGGCTTCACAAACGGCAAAGGTTGTAAAAGCGGTTGGCCCAACCCAGCCCCGTTCGTAGGGGTAAAACTCATCAAAAGTGCCATCCGGGTGTTGGATGTTGGCCCAATACATCATCCCGGCAATGGCCCAATCGCGCACCCGTGTTTGACCCAGGTAGGGGTTGTCGGGAAAGGCATGGCAATACACCAGGGCCAATGAGTGCACCCCAAATTGAGGTAGGGCATCGGGAAAATCGTCAACCTTGTCTAGCCAGTAACGGCGATGGAAAGAACCATAAGTAGGTGACAAGGGGTTCCGATCCTGCAAGGATAACAGGCGGGGAATCTGGCTCAAGGCTTTTTGGGCATAAGTGGCACGGAGCATAACGTTTTTATTAGAAACGACTGGTGCGTTTGTCTACCATATCGGCCAGTAAACCGGTTAACGCTACCTGGAGTGAGGCCAGCAGAAGAACGATGGTAGTAATATCCATGATGCGCCCAATGATAAATAAGGTATATAACCCTACTAACAAACCCGCCAGGAAGATGAGAATACTTAAGGGCATGAACACACGCAAAGGGGCATAGTAAATAGTCGTCCGTAAAATTAGCAGGGTGAAGTTGAGGGTATCGTAAATGGGCCGAATTTTTGATTTGCCCACGCGATGGTGGTAGTTGATGGGTACATACTCTACGGTGTACCGATTGGCGAGCATAGCCATGGTGATGGTCGTTGTTAAAGAAAATCCATTGGGTAACACCGGATAAAATAGTAACATGATGCTTTTACGGAAAACACGCAAACCGGAGTTGAGATCAGGGATTTTACTGCCTGCCCCATAATTGGCGATGGTGTTGATGAACCATTTGGCGGGGCGACGCACCAGGGGAATGTGGACATTTTCGCCGGTACGGGCACCGACAACCATGTCGTTGTTGTCCATGAGTGTCAGCAAGTGGGGGATTTCTTCGTTGGGGTAGGTTCCATCGGCGTCGGTAATGACGATGAGATCATAACGGGCATGACGGATACCGGCTTTGATGGCTCCGCCGTATCCCCGGTTGGTGGCGTTGCGGAGTAGTTCTACCGTGGGAATAGCCTGAACCGCGGCCGCGGTGTTATCCGTAGACCCATCATCTACCACCAACAATTGATATGGCCTGGTTGTGGCCGCCATAACCTGTTGAATGTGGGCCAGTACCTCGCCAATGATTTTTTCCTCGTTATAAGCAGGAATCAGAATGGTGCAACCTTCGCTTAACGATGACATTTTGCGCTCCGGTTCTTAGGGTATTAAGTAATCGTTCGTATTTAACTTAGCGGTTTGCTGTGGCCGGTCTCCTGACCGCGCCACCCATCTTATTTCCGAACGATTACTAATGAAACTCCGGCAACCCGTTTATCAGACAATGCCATAGTTCTTTAACTTCAGCTTCCAGATAAAAGGGCAAACGCTGTCTTTGGCGTGCCAATAATTTGTGGCGCATTGTCTGATCTTGCAAAAGGATACAGACCAGTTCGGCCAGGGCTTCGAAGTTTTTCTCATGGAACAAGACACCCGCATCCCCTAATGTGCCGGGTATGCCACTGCTGGCATATGCCATTACCGGTAAATCAAATAACATGCTTTCAATGAAAGGTTTACCAAATCCCTCATGTTCGCTCATAGACACATATAGATCTGCCAGTCGGTAATAGGTGATCATGTCCTGGAAGGTGACATGGTTAGCGAAGATAGTCGCCTGGTCGAGGTGTAAGAATTCGTTCAAATCTTGGAGCCAGCGGGCGTAAGGGGGTGTCCAGGGAGATCCTATCAGCACCAACCGTACGGTTGAGTCTATGCGACGCACATAGTAGAGCAGTTTCAGGAGATCCTCTTGTTTTTTATTGGGCGATTGCCGTCCTACAAAGAGGAGTAACGGGCCACTGTCTTTATAGGCCTGGAGTAGGGCCGGGTTAGAAGGTGTTTCCCGGTAGAGTGTATCATTAATACCGATGGGCAAGACATCCGTTTGGGCGAACCCTACAGCTTGCAGTTCCCCGGTATTAAAGGGGGACACGCCCAGGGCTAACCGGGTGCGTGGCACCAGTAGGGGTAGTTGCTCTCGCCCCCAGATGAGCTGGCGGGTCAGGGCGGGGTCTAACTCGGCAAAGAATTCGGGGGGGGTGATGTTGTGGTAAATCAGGATGACTTGCTGGTGGGCTGGCAGGTCTAACAAGGTATTTACCACTTCGGAGCCGATACCGTGATGATAGATGACCAGTGATTCTTGCGGGGTAGGGTGATAACTGCTGAGGGGTTTGATCTCCTTTTCCAGGTCTGGGTGCATGTGTAGTGTGTAAATATCGGAGATGAAACCCATCTGGCGTAACCAGCCCTGTATTTGCCGGGCGTGATCGGTCATGGCATCACCGGGTGCGGCCGCTTCTGTGAGTTGGTGTAGAATAGGTTTACTCATGTTTGTTGCCACGCCTGCCACGTTTGCTCAAACTGGTCTACCAGAATGGGCCAGGTGTAATGTTTGAGCACATATTCGCGGCCGCGTAACCCCATAGCCTGGGCTTCCTCCCGATGTTGGTTGAACCAATCTAACGCGGCCGCAAATTCTTCATAATCCCGAAACCACAGCCCCCCTTCCGAACGGCGGGCATGCCCCCGAGTCACCGGACTGTAACCATGTACCAGCACGGGGCGTCCGGCAATCCAGGATTCTAATAAGGTAATACCAAAACTCTCAAACACCGATGGCTGGCACATAGCCAGGGCAGAGGCGCATAACTTGTTTTTTTCCTCTTCGCTAACAAAACCCCGAAAATCAATCCCCGGATGGACTGGGGGTTTGATAGGGCCACTGCCAGTAACAACCAGTTTGACGCGGCCGCCATTGTCCCAGTAGCGTTGAGCATATTCATACACCAACAAGACATTTTTCCCCTCTTCCAGGCGGGTGATCAGTAAGATAAACGGCGGTTCACCCACTTGTGGGGTGGGTAAAACTTCGGGGATGGGTACACCAACTCCTAAGACGGTGTGGTGGCGGGGCCGAATATGGAGTTTTTGTAAGGCTAACTCTTCTTCCTCCAGAGTGTTGAAGAGGATGCCCTGCACCGTTTCCAGAATGAGGTGCGTGGGTTCCATGTAGGCGTATGGTTCATTGTGCAGGCAGGCAATAAAGTGGGTTTTTTCCGGGGCACACCAGGCGGCCAGGTGCATCATGGGATTGGCATAAGGCATGACGATGATGGCCGACATCGCGGCCGCGTTCTGCAAAATATGCCGATACAGCCCCGGACTATGAGAGCCAATTTCCAACCACTGATATTGTTCCTGACGCGAAAGCCCTCCGCGTGTCCCCAGATAGCTTTCTAACTCCGCTTTTTTATCAATGTTGACAAATTCTACCGGGAACCGTAGTACCCGAATGCCGTTATCCCAGGATTCTCCGGCCGGGTAGCTGTTTTCCCAGGTGTAATGGCTGTGGGCACAGGTTGTCCAGGCTTCCACCTGCCAACCGCGTCGGGCCGCTTCCAGGGCAAACCAACGGGCGTGGGTTTCCGCTCCCCCGCCAATATCAAAACCAAATCGTGGTACAACAATTGCTAATTTCATCTTGGTGCTCTCGTTCTAGCGCTGGCTCTCACCCTTCCGCCGCACTTCCTCTTCCAGGGCCAAAATTTGTCGTTGTTGCTCTTGTAATTGGGCGGTCAGCCGGTTGATGACACTGATCAGATGACGGTTTACGTTTACCTGCTGGGTAATATTGCGGTTGACATAAAACAATACAAGATTGTGGGCACCCCCACGAATGAGTCGCCATATTCTGCCCAAAACTGGAATACGGGTACTGGGTGAGTCGGTGAGCAGGGGCTGTGTTTCAACCTGATTGTAGATGCGATTGACCTGGCGTAAGTGGTAATGCAGAAACTCATCATACGGTATATCGTCTGGCTCGCCAGGATAATCAGTGGTACCAAAAGCCGGGAAACGGCGGTTATCGTAGCCAAGTTCCTGTCGCCGCCGGGTAATGCGGCCGCGAATTTCATTCATTAACGCTTCCCCATCTATTTCCGGGTCACGGATTTCGATGAGATCATTGGGGGGTAGGGGAGGGGGAGTACTCAAGAATACCTCCGTGGGTAGAATAGTAAACAATAGACATTATTAGTATTAACGTTATGTCACGCTAAGATAAGTGTTCAGTCTCTCTGGAGAAGTTGAACTTTTAGCCCTGCTGAACGAGACATCACCAAAGAAAAATTCAACTTCTTGACTGAACGGTTACTGAGGTTTTATAGCGGTGTTATTTTTGTTCCGGTATCAATATCATTTCACCGGCCCAGTGATTGGTCAGGATTGTCGTGGGGCGACGGTCATACGTACCTTCAAGTAATTGGCTTTCAATTTGATAAGATGTACCTGGCGGTAAAGGTGTATTGGGTAAAGGCCAGGCGTGTCCGCCGGGAATCTCTATCCAGTATATTGCTCGACCCTGTCCTTGCCAAAAAATGAGTTGTTGGCGGAATTGGCCCGCATCCAGAAGATCGGGTTCGCGCCAGATCAAGAGGTCTTGACCAAAAATAAAGTGTAAGGGTGTGCCCAAAAAATCGGCCTGACCCACCGCGGCCGCGTCATTAAAAATGAGAATCGCTCCGGGGGATAATGTTTGGCTGAAATTATCGAGCTTCATCACCAACCCTGCATGATCCACCTGGCTGATAAAACCCCGTGCTAACCAGGCAAACCCCGCCAACCAGAGCAAAGTCAGCCCTAGTGTGCCCAGTGTCCAGAGTCGTTGCCGGGTGTTACTACGCCACCAGGAAATGAGAGGGATTTGTTGAGCGCTAAAGTGTGCGAGCAAGTTTGCGGCCGCGATGATAAAAAAGGGCATGACGGCGGGCATATAACGGCGCATGGTGTAAATCTGGTGTTGGCTGGCCTGGATGCGCCATAGGTAGAGCAGGCTGAAAAACAGCCCCACGGTGAACCAGGGCAAAGTGCGCCGATCCAGCCGCCACACCAGCCAGGCCATGCCCACAATTCCCAGCCACACCCCCAATGGTGACAAATACCAGCCCAGCCGCCAGAAATTCAAGGCGTCGAGAATGGGCATAGCCGCTTCACTGTACCAATCGTTGTACTGCTCGGCCCCGCTAAGAACCGGGCGCAAAAACCAGCCATAGATTCCCCAGAGCAGGATGAAGACCGCGGCCGCGCCCTTTAGCCGAGTCACCCAACGCGGTGCCACAGTCAACCGGCTCCGTGCGCCATACCCAATGGCCAGCAGGAGCATCATTCCCCCCATTCCTAGCAACACCGGCATGGGATTACGCTGGGCGTAGCGGATGATATAGCTAAAGGTATCTACAAAATAAGGCCGACTCTGCCACCAGGCGTGAATGAGGGTATGCAGACTGAGGAGCAATACGGGCACAAAAAACCAAAGGGCCGAAGCGAGAGGCGCGGGTGAATGTGGGCCTGGAGCATGGCGCGGCCGCAGGAGAAGCCAGAGAAACGCGGCCGCGGGTAAGGCCAGGATAAAAAACATATCAATCCGTACCAATTGGCTACTGCCAAACATCAAACCAGCCAGAAGGCCCCATTGCGGCCGCGACTCTCCCGCCAGCATCCCTTCCCACCAAATACCAAAGCCCCACAGCCCCAGCCAGAGCAAATACTGCGTCAAACTTTCTGTCACCGAATAACGGGCAAACCATATCTGAATCGCATTGAGGCTGACACCCACCAGGGCCAAAAAGGCGGCCCAACGGCTGGTTGTCTGGCGCACGGTAAGATAAATCGCCACCGTCCCCAGCAACGCCCACAACCCCGTCAGGTGTAAGGCATTCAGCGTGCCCTGAACCGGTTTACCTCCCAGAGCATACACCAACGCCTGCCATACCGGATGCAACGGGTAAAACTGGGGGGTAACGTCGCCACTCTCGCCGCTGGCATAAAAACCGGGAAAAAGGTAAGAAGGCGCGTAATTGGCTTCTGGTAGCGGCCGCAAAAAGGCCGGGCGTAGCGTGGGAGCCATTTCGGCCAGCAGGTCATCATGAATGAGAATCTGACCGGTGTGGGCAATGTTGGCCGCCAGGCTGACATATACCCCGGCATCTGCTCCCCCTTGCAGACTTTGATGCGGCCGCAAAAAGAGCCAGCTTGCCGCCACCAGCCACAACAAAAACCACCCTTGCCACCAGTTGCCCGACCAGCGGGGCAGGGACCCCAAAGCCGCCCAGCCTCCCCGGCGAACCGTAAGCCCGATCAGCCCCACGACACCCACCCCCCAGGAAAAGGCCAGAATGGATAACCGAAATAATCCCACCTCGGCCAGACAGACGGCCAGCCAGCCCAAAACTGCTACCCCTAGTCCTATACTCGCCGCGATGAGTGCCAGGCCCCCAGTCTGGGAACGGGGTGAGTCTGATGCGGTGCGGGCAAATGTTTGCGCGTAGTGAAAAAATAACCACCCTAAAATCAAGGTGGCGCACAAAATGAGGCTGAGGGCAAAACTGGTGGCAAGATTCATAAGCTGGATGGCGTTAGCCCCCTGGTGGGTATGCTCAGCGGGATGCGGCCGCGACCTGGGGCAAACGTTGCCGGGTCATAGCGATGACCTCAGCCAGAAAGGTGGTAATTTCTTGGGCGATTTTGTCGCGGCCGCAATGGGTAAGAATATACTGTGCGGCCGCGTGCCCCATCTTTTGGCGTAAGGTTGGCTCCTCAACCAGAGTCTGCATAGCCTGGTAAAGCGCTTCTTCATCCATCACAGGAACTTTCCAGGCAATCTCAGATGGTAACTCGGCATACCATCCCTGATCAAACACGATCACCGGCTTACCCTGAGCCAATGCCCGGAGCGCCGTACCCGAGGTTTCCCCAGTGGTGGGGTGACGCAGGTTTACGATGAAGTCTGCGGCCGCGATCCAGTTCACAAATTGCGCCAGATCTGGCACAAAGCCAGTGTAATGAACCACCTCACCCAGCCCTGTTTCCGTCAGTAGCGTGGGTAAATCTAACTCAGCCGGAAAGGCTTCACCCACCAGAAGTAACCGCGTGTGGGGAAATACCTGGTGTAAACGGCGAAAGACACGGAGCACTACATCTACCCGTTTGGCCCAGGTAATCTGACCCAATACAGCCACGACCACTGCCTCATCGGGCCAACCTGCCATCTGGCGCAGGGCCTGTGTCATGGAGGCTGGCTCCATCTGATGGTGGATCACCCGCACCGGGCGATCCCGGCGCTGTTTTTGCAGGCGACGGCGCACGTAATGGCTATGTACCAGCACCCCCAAACTCCGATCCACGAGTCGCTGATTGAGTGGCGTCAAATCGTAAAAGGCGTCTCCTTTTTCTACTGCCCGGTGCAGTGAGGGATAGCTACCAAAGGGAAAACGATCCTCATCAAAACTGTAGGCTATCTCTTGCAAATAGTGGTATACCCGCCCTTGTCGCCGGGTCAGGGCTTCAATGAACTGGTGTAGAACAAAATCATGCAAAGTAATTACCCCCGGATACCGTAACGCCATGGGGTAGAGAGCGGTGTGAGTTGCGCTATTACCCATTTGGTAAAAAGGCAGGTCGTAAGACCAACGTTGGGAGGGGTAATCCTCATGGGGCAAGATGGGGAATTGCGTTTTCAGCGTAGGGGCGACCATTTCTGGGGTTTCGTGGAATACAGTCAGGTTGGCGTAGCGAGAAAGGGCCGGTAATAGTTCTGCGCTGTAGTCGGCGATACCGGTATGGGACGGGGGAAGAGGGCTAAAATAAGCCAGATTAAGCATGGGGTAGGGTTACTTTTCCAACTGTTGCAAGCGGTTTTCCAGATCAACCAGACGCTTTTGCAGTTGATTTAATTGAGCCATTACCTCAGCCATGTCATGAACAAGTTCACTTTCCTCTTGTTCCAGGGCGGCATAACGTGTGTGCTGGTAAGCAATAGCAGGCCAAAACTGAGGGAGTGACTGGGTGATCAGATAATTAAATTCATTTTGTTGCTTCACCAACGGTTTCAGAAGCCAATGGGTGGAGATTTTGCTAATCTGTTGCCGTATGTAGGTTATCAGCGGGCCGACAACCGGTACTTGGGAAACTAATTCCCTTTGTTGTAATTGCCAATGTGCTTCTAACTCGGTTTGATGCCGGATAAAAGGCGCCTCTTGTTCCTCAAAAATGGGCATAAAATGAATCTCCTCAGGGCAGGGGATTTTAATCTGGTTTAAACCAAAGGCAACTGGTCAGGTAGGGCGATTGCCTACTCGGGGTTCCCCCCCACCCCCCAGGGGCGGGGAGTTTTCTAAGGCGGGCAAAATCGGGGCTTCAGCCCCCGATTTTGCCCGCCGAGTGGGTTCATCCTTCCCGAAATCGG
Source organism: Chloroflexota bacterium (assembly GCA_018004935.1). Lineage (GTDB taxonomy): Bacteria > Chloroflexota > Anaerolineae > Promineifilales > Promineifilaceae > Trichofilum. Next base: position 43,080 of record JAGNBF010000058.1, read on the forward strand.
GAATTGTCAGGGGATGGGTTCATTCTGGTGAGTATGCAATCGCCCTGACGGGTCAGGGGTGCCAGGTGATGTCAGGGACGGTGGCGGGTTGGGCGTAAGGACCGGTGGCCAGGTCATCAAAATAGCCGTTAGTCAGGAGAGCGCCGTAGGAGAATAGGGCATGACCGGCCGTACCAGCCTGCCGTGCGGCCGCGATGCGAGCCGCTATTTCCGTGAAGTCACAATATCCTGTACCAATTCCCGGAATCACATAACGGCCATTACTATCAGCCTGATAATCCTGAGTCAATATTTCCCACCGGCTTAAACTCCAAAAACTATTGTCGGGGCAATTATATGTTCCCGGATAAATCATCGGTGAGATGCTGTCAATGGTGTTGCTGGTTAACCAGGCTTTGGCATCCTGGTAATAATCATGATACCCCTCAGATGCGCCCCAGCCCCATTCATCTATGTGTACCGGCCACACCGCCGCCGAAAGCCAGATATTCTGGTGCGTCAACACCACTTCATTATAAAACCGGCTTACCGTGCCATTCACCTGTGTACGTTGCCAATCTTCATACCCTGCAGAGAAACAGGGTGCCCCAAAACGGGCCTCGCTGACGGGATCGCAGGATGTATTGGCCCCACCATACCGGATGTTGTCCAGATGCAAACCATCTACGGCATAATTATCTACCAGATAAGTGGCGACATTGATGAGATGATCATCGGTGAAGATGTCGGCGGGGGTGGCCCGGATGTAAGCGGAACAGTGTACCTGATCATCGGTATCCCACTGGAAGCCGTTGTTAAGGCCATGTTGTTGGTTGAGCAAGTGGTAGAGGGGTAGGGGGGTGACGATTGGGGGCGGGGTGGTGCAGTTATCCCACACGGGGTAGATGTTCAAATAAGCATGTACCTGGATGTTTTGGGCGTGCGCGGCCGCGATGAGATGCGCCAACGGGTCCCATACCGGATCCGGAGCCTGACCCAGAGTGCCCCCACTCATGCGGGCCGCCCAGGGTTCAGGGCCGGGTGTGTAGTAGGCATCGGCCACCCCTCGCACCTGAAATAGGATGGCATTAAACCCGGCCAGGCTGACATTTTGCACGATTTCATCTATTTTGGCCGGGTTTGCAGGTTGACCATAGAGTGTCCAATCGAAACGTGTTACCCAAACGCCACGGAACTCTACCTGGGTAGGAGGTGGGGTGGCTGGTTCGGTCTGGAGCAGGGGTAAGTAGAAGGGGAGATCATCATTGGGGTACGCGGCCGCGACGATACCCAGCCCCAAAATAATCGCCAACAGGATCAATAAAATCGTTAGCCAGCGTTTGTCAAAAATGTTGTTCATGCACACACCTTACAGTAACGTTCACATGTAAGCGTTCAGTTATCCCGCCCGGTGGTCAACCCACCAAGCTCCATTTACGAAGCCCTGCGGGCTAAAAGCCCAGGCCAGCGGCCATTGTAACTATAGCCCGGTCGTTTTGTCGTTTAAAAAATTAATCAGGTAATGGAATCCCCCGCCCCAGGGGCGGGGAACTTTTCTAAGGGGCATTTTTCGGGGCATTCGCCCCGAAAAATGCCCCATGGGAATTCCCCCCTTCCCTCGGGAATCGGCAGGGGGGATGGGGTCAATGAAGGCGTTACCCGATTAAAAATTTAATGAACAATACGACCGGGCGGGTCTGGCGGATGAATATATGTGACTGAACGCTTGCCGTTCACATCAACTTTGACAAGCTCAACCCTGGAGAGGGTTAGTATAGGCATTATCGGCAATACCATTTGGAAACCTTAACTTTGGAAAAGCCGTGCCAAAGGGCGGTATAAATTGACGCTCTACATGGCAGGGACTATACTCTTCCTTAGGACATAAACCAATCTCGTCCTGGTGGTTGTTTTGCCGCAATACCTGCCATTCTAATTATTGACTGTTTTTCGCAGGCATCTGCCCGCAAAAGACAGCCCGAATTGATTTTTTCGGCATGGTTCAGGTCAGATTTATAAATTTGTAGGACGATTTGGTAAATCGTCCCGTGGGCGATTTACCAAATTGCCCTACAAAATGTTAAGCACCGTTTGCCGACTTTTGAACCATGCCATGTTTTCCCTTCCCCGGGGGAATTGTTAGGGGGATGAGTTCAAACGAATCCACTTGTATTATCTATAATGACCCTTACGATACCTATGTTTCAACCTGATGAAGCTTTTGCCTATCAGCTAGATGCGCAGGATGATCTGGCCTCTTTTCGTACCCAATTTGTGGTAGATGACCCAAACCTGATCTACCTGTTGGGGAACTCATTAGGCCGATTACCGCACGCGGCCGCGTCGCGGCTCCAAACGTTCGTTAATGAGGAATGGGGTAAGCGGCTCATTCGGGGGTGGAACGAAGGCTGGTTCAGTCAGCCTAATGAACTAGGGGCTAAAATCGCCCACCTTATTGGTGCTCACCCCGATGAAGTCATCATTGCCGATTCTACCTCAGTCAACTTATTTAAACTGGCGCTGGCGGCCGTGCGCGGGCAACACGGCCGCACAACCATCCTCACTGATAACCTCAACTTTCCCTCCGATCTGTACATTCTTAGTGGCGTCGCCCAACTGGCCGGGCCAGAATACCATCTCCAACTCATCACTTCCCCAGACGAGATTTATGGCCCGGTTGCGGCTTTGCAAGAAGCCCTCAATGAACGAACTGCCCTGCTCTCCCTTTCGGCCACGGTATTTAAGAGCAGTTACTCTTATGATATGGCCGCACTCACGGCCAAAGCCCATGAATATGGTGCTCTTGTTTTGTGGGATTTAAGCCACGCCACCGGAGCTATACCCTTAAATTTAGCGGCCGCAGAGGTGGATCTGGCTGTTGGGTGTACTTATAAATACCTGTGTGGTGGTCCCGGTTCCCCCGCTTTCCTCTATGTACGCCGGGCACTACAAGAAAAATTACAGAACCCCATCTCTGGCTGGATTGGACAAAATAACCCGTTTGCGCTTGGCCTGGCTTACGAACCGGCCCCAGGCATTCAACAATTCCTCACCGGCACACCCTCTATGCTTTCCCTGGTGGCCCTGGAAGCCGGGGTTGATCTACTCTTGCAGGCTGGCATGGAGCGCGTGCGGGCTAAATCTGTCCGCCAGACGGAATATATTATTTATTTATGGGAGCAATGGTTAGAGCCATTGGGTTTTTGTCTGAAATCCCCCCGTGAGGCCAGGTGGCGTGGCTCTCATGTGGCGTTGGGTCATCCTGAAGGGCTTCGTATTTCCCGCGCCCTGAAAGAGTCGTTGAACGTCTTGCCTGATTTTCGTAAACCAGATAATTTGCGTTTTGCGGCCGCGCCCCTTTTTAACTCCTACCATGACATTTATCAGGCGGTTATTCGCCTGCGTCGTGTTATGGACGAACAGTTATACACCCACTATCCCACCGAAGCCCCTGTCGTTACCTGAAAGGCGTGGTTTGTTATGACCATGATATACGACACCCTACCCTGCCCACGGATACCAATATGACTACGAATATACAAAAGTATGAGACCGCGGCCGCGCGTCGCATTTATACCTTTCCCGTTCAAGCCTTTTCTACTTTACGGGCCAACATCTACATTATCAGCGATGGTCAACACCGGATCCTGGTGGATTGTGGCTCTGGAATGGAGCAATCAAACCAGGATTTGCTCCATGGCCTGGAGGCGATTGGGCAGACTTATGGCGAACCCATTCATCTGGCCGATATAGATCAAATCATTCTCACCCACGGCCATATAGACCACTTTGGGGGTTTACCTTTTGTACGCCAGTTTACGCAAGCCCCCGTAGGTATTCATCTGCTTGATTTGCGCGTCATCTCTCATCACGAGGAACGAATGATTGTGGCCGCCCGTCATCTAGAAAATTATCTGGTAGAAGCGGGTGTTTCCGATCAATATCGGGTTAATCTGATGCAGATGTACACCTTTGCTAAAACGTTTTATCGCTCTACCCCGATTGATTTCCTGCTGACGGAAGATGAACCACTCAACGGCAATATTCAGGTATACCATGTGCCTGGTCACTGTCCTGGCCTTATTTGTTTGCAGATAGATGACATTCTCCTCACGACTGATCACATTCTTTCTAAAACCACCCCCCATCAGGCTCCTGAGCGAATTACGCATAACATGGGGCTGGGACATTACCTGGATTCACTTAAAAAGATTGAGAAATTAGATGGCGTGCGCCTGGGATTGGGCGGCCATGAAAAACCGATGGAAGATGTACGCGGCCGCATTCAGGCCATTCGTCAGGCGCACCAGGAACGCCTTAACAAAGTCATGGATATCTGCCACGAACCTAAATCCATCGCTGACATCAGCAAAGAGTTGTTTGGCTCCGTCTCTAGTTACC
>JAGNBF010000159.1 GCA_018004935.1 Chloroflexota bacterium
CACAGGCGCCCAAAAAGACTACCGCCTCCCGACCAAGCCCACCCCCCGCCCTGAGTCATGCAAAGATGAACGGGTCGAAGAAGTGACCGGGTCAAGTGATTCGTTGAACCGTAGCTGGGTCTGGGCCATGAATCAGTGGGCCGAGTGAGTTGGTCCGTCAGCGGGCCGATAGGTCAAGCCAATGGGCAGGCGAATGAAAATGAGTCAGTCAATTGGGCCGATACTCAATGAGTCAGTGAATGAGCGGTCCGGTCAGTGAGTTGATGAGTCAGACTGTAGGTTCGTGAGCCAGTGTGAGCAGGCCACTGAGCAGATTGGTTGGGCCATGAGTGGGCCGATTCACAATGAGTGAGTCAATGAGCAGGCCAGTGAGTAGGCTGATGGGTCAAACCAGTGGGTCAGTGAACCAAAGTGAGCCGGTCAACTGGGTCGGTCAAGTGAATGAGTAGGCCAATGAATGGGCCGGTGGGTCAGCCAATAGGTTCGTGAAACAGAGTGAGTGGGCCACTGAGCAAATTCGTCGGTCAATGAGTGGGCTGATTCACAGTGAGTGAGTCAATGAACAGGTCAGTGAATGGGCCTGTGGGCCGAACCAGTCGGTCAGTGATTTAGAATGGGTCGGTTAAGTGAGTGAGCAGGTCAATGAGTAGGCCGATGGGTTTTACCAGTGGGTCAGTAAACCAACGTGAGCCGATTCAGGAGTGAGTAGGCCAATGAGCCGACTAATTGATTCACAAAACCGATCGGGGCAAAGATTCAGTGGGTCCAGACGGGCACGTCGGTTTATCGGCGCAACATAGCGGTAGGCAAGGCAATAAGTTGATGAGGTCGGTTGGGTGAACCCAATAGCGTGGGGTTAGTCGGCGCAGGTTGGTGAGCCAATGGGTTGGGTATTTGGGCAGTGTCTGGCTGAGCCAGTCAGAAAGCACCCACCCGCCCACCCTGGTTGAGCGCAAGCGCCCAAGAAGGCTGTCGCCTTCCGACCAGGCCCACCCCCCACCCATTTGTTCCTGGCGGAGTCTCTCCTGGCCGATAACATGACAATAGACACAAAAAACGGCCCCAAAAACATGACAAACAGCTAACGCCATTGTGCTTCTTGTCATGGCACGGTGAGTACTAGAAGCTAAGTGCTATGCCCTATGTCATACTAAAATACCAGAAAACGATGACACCAAGTACATTGTGCTCCCTCAAAGGTGATTTATAATGAAGCCTATGCCTACACCCCGACAACACCCTTCACAACGCGAAAACATTGAGTTCGCTCATCGGGCGGCCCTGCTAACCGTTACCCTGGTGGGCACTACCATCTTGCTGTTACAGGTAGTTTCCGGGACTAATCCCCTTGTGCATCTTTTCCGATTGGCGCAACTGCTGGGCACACTTTACCTTATCGTTTTTCTCCTGGGGGTGTTGGCACGTTCCACCTGGGGTGATTTGGCTCCACGGGGATATGGCTTGCTTCTATATCACCAGGCCCCAGTCAAATTACCACTTGTTACCTACGTCCCTGAGTATGTGGCCCAGATAAGCCGTGTCCTGTTGTTGCCTTTGACGGTTCAGTTACAGCAAGACCTACTGCTTTGTCCCAACAATCAACGTCGTGGTGCCGATGGCAAGATTGTCATCCATAAACGTTCTTTCCCCTTCCGTTTGTTTGGTCAGGCTCCTCTTCGTCTGCCCTGGTAATTCCCTGTCATTAAACACAACTGATGTTTTTGTCGGTGAGATCGCTCGCCGATTGGTTTCACGCATCCCGTTGGTGTGTCTGTGAACACTGCTCATGGGTTTGCCGGGGCCGAAACGGGGCGATGAGCCTGAAAGGAAAGATGAGTAGTACCGCCACATATAGGGGTACTAAAATTCTAGTTATGTCAAATGGGGTACGTAGTGGGGTGTAAAAAAGTTACAAGACCTGTGCTAACAAGAAAGGCGCACCCCACTTAACATAACTAATCCTATGGACAAATAAACTTTCAAAAAGCCACCCCCCACATATGGGGGTGTCGCGGGAGAACGAAATGGAGAACAAAGTACAACATAACTTAAGACTTGAGCATACGGAAAGAAAAACGGTCAAGCTCACCCCGCAAGGGAAAGAGAAGATCAAAGCTTGGGCCGATAAACAAGGACTGAATTTCAGTGCCGCTATTGAGACACTGGCCCTTCTTGCTTTAGAGGAAATGGGTGAAAAAACGGATTGGCAGGTAGCCGCGTTGCGGGGTCATGTACTTCACATATTCCGCATAAACTTCAACCGTTTTGCCAAACTACTCAGTTCTCTAGTCTATGACGTGAGCTATTGCAAGCTGATGCTGGAGACGATTGTTTTACAGATTGTGCGCCAGACAGCCGAACAACATCCCCGCGACTTTGATGATGTGATGCAAGTCAGCACCGACCGACGCAAATCGCCCGATGCCCAGATTCGCCAGACCTATACCGAGTGGAAGGAATGGGTACAGATGGAAAGCAAGCGGGATGTTCGCAAAGCCATTCGTCAGACTCTGCTGGAACTGATGGCTGAGGATGAGATGGATGAAGAGACGACGATAGTAGGTACGTAAACGCAGGAACCGTCGGGATGCCAGAGGATCGTTCAAATCTTGACGGCTTCTGACATCCTGACGGCGGGAAACACAGTGAAACAAACGCCAGCAACCAGCTACGTAAACGCCCTGGTAGTACGGAACCAAAGTCAGAATGGGAATCCCTCTTTTAGCCGCTTACGTTACTTTGTGCATTATCTCCAACAAGGTAGCCGATTGGAACCTGACCTCAACGGTGAGGCCAGAGGGAACTGGTATGGCAATGGGGAAAATGGGCAACTGTATGCCTATCACTACCCGGATGTGGTGGACTGGGCCAGGGAGAACAGTCATGAACATCCTTACACCTATCAACTTTTGCTGTCTACCCGTGACGGAGAACTGACACCCCATAGTTTTCACCAAACGATGCAAGCGGGTAGTCAAGCGTGGGACATGGGAGAGTATCGTTTCATCGTACATGAGGACACCGCCCACCAACATGCCCATGCCCTGTTCTTTAGCGACCGACGACTGCCCAAGACTCTGTTTCTCGAAGGTCAACAGGCGATGCAAGAGTCGTTGGCTCAATCGGTGAAACGGCAACAACAAGAAGCAGAGCTTGAAGCCACCCGGCAACGACAGGCGCAAGAGCAACACGCCCAACAAACGCAAATGGCGGAGAGGTCACGTCAACTGAGCCGCTCCAGGGGGTTAGACCTATGAACAACGAAACCAACAAATTACCGGAAAACACCTGGGATTATTTCTGGCTCTTATGGCCGGAGAAAACAGCCCAGCAAAAACGTCGCTGGCTCATCTTTTTCATGGTGGTGCTGGTGCTCTGGATAACCGGGAGCTTCGTTGCCTACCAGACGATGGATGGTATCCAGATCATGAAAAACGGCAGTTCTCGCCTACTCGGCGCGGCCTTTGTCGGGGGGTGGGGCTGGGTCTGGTGGGTATTGGAGACGTTAGGAGCCATTCAAGAGAATGCTCAAGAACCCAGTTTGAGCTGGATTCTCTTCTTCCTGGCCGGGCCGGGGGTGGTAGCAGGGTTGGGCTATCTGCTCTTCCAACCGGGGGATAAAGCCTGGTTTCAGGAACGGCTAAATGAAGCCCGTTCGGCCAGCCAGGGACGGTTGAAAGCCCAGGAAGCAGCCGAGAAGTTAGGGATGGAAACCGGTGTGCCCTCGGCTCAAGTAGAGGTGGAGACACCTAAACCGACGGTGAGGGTGATTGGCCTCGATTATCACCACGGCGAAGGGCACATGATGGTCATCGGCCCGACCGGCTGTGGTAAGGGGTTGCACCTGACTGAAACCCTGCTCACCTGGCCGGGAGCGGTTTGTGTCATTGACCCGAAAGCGGAGCAGTTTGTACGGACGGCTCGTTACCGACAGAGACAGTTCAACAGCCCAGTCTATCGTCTGCCTGGCCATCAGGTAGACCTGGCCCGATTATATGGACAGTTCAGTGATGATGATGAGGTGGCCGAGTTGCACCATCACTGGATGCGGCCCTGGCAATCGAATAACCCTATCTTTGCCCAGAAATGTCTGGATTTGTTCAAAGCGGCGTTTATCTATGCCCGACATCATAGCCTGCCCCCGTTGCAGGTGCTCCTGGACGCGGCCGCGAACGACCCCCGCCTGGTACTCGCCGACCTGGAAACCGTACCGGAAGCCAAACGGCATGTCCGTATCTTCACCAACGGTACAGCCCCGGCTGATCTGGCCGATGACCGCTTTGCTACCTCAGCCTACGGCACGTTTACTACCATGCTCAGCAAGTATCAGAAACATTTCGCTACCATCGTACCCACCGGAAGCCTGAACAATCTGCCTCTGACCTGGGTCGAACAGAAGGCGAGTTTATACATCACCTACACCCTGCAAGACTTACACGGGGCTGGTGGTGTGGTGGCCGCTGTCCTGGCCGGACTCATGCGCCAGCAGATGCGCTCCAACCGGAAAGAACGATTACTCGTTGCCATTGATGAATTACCGGCAGTGGGGTTGGAGAACATTGGTAACTACCTGGCGACGGTGCGCGGTTATGGCATCACATTACTCCTTTATGCCCAGGCTGTCTCACAGTTAGAACTAATCTATGGCCGGGATGGTCATCAGGCGATTCTGGCTAACTGCATGGCCCAGGTGTGGTATCCGCCCTCGGAAGTGACCACGGCAAGACTGATGAGTGAACTGTTCGGCGACACGATGCGGCCGCATTATAGCCAATCTTCATCTACGCCTACCTACACCGGCAATCCCCCCACCCCAACCACACGACAACTGGTACAGAACCAGGGCTGGAGCCAGAGTTGGAACCGGGAAGCTGTTCTCAACCATAACGAGATGATGAGCCTGGCCAAGGGACAGGTGCTGGTGCAGTTGAAGGCCGACCGGCTTTACCGGCTCATTGCCCAACGACTGAATCCCATCCCGCGCTTTGCCAGCCTGGAGCATCCCCCCAAAACACCGGAGTTCCGCTCGCGGCCGCGAACGTACACAGTCGGTTTGGCGCGGCCGCAGGCAAACCAACCAGGTGTAGACCCAAACGAAGGAACCACCTTGTCCACGGCTGTTCTGCCCACAACACCACCGCCAGCGGAAGCTGCTATCCCCTTTGCCCCCCCGGTGGCCGAACTACCCGCCGTTCCCCCACTTCAACCGGAACCGACAGGCGATGTTATTGACCCGGCTGCCAGTCAGGAAGACCCCACCGTGCCGGGGGATGGGGCCAAGGGCAAAGGCAAAAAGTGGGGTTAGGAGACACACATGACCGCCAAACAAAACCACAAGTGGCAATCTGAACCAGGGAGCTTTGATGCGCTCCATGCCCGCACCCGTTTCCCGGCTGATAACCGCTGGGGTATCCCGGAGTTGGCCCATACCTCGTTACCGCATCTGCCACGCCATCTCCTGCCTTATGGACAACGGGTACGCACGGTTGAACCATTGGCATCCGTGGCGATTCATTTCTTCCTCGATGACTACCGCTTTGAGCGGGTGTGGAATCGGCCTTTCAAAGCGTGGACCTTTCTCAAGGGATACGAGATGGCTTTGACGCCTGATTTCAGCTTGTACCACGATTGGCCCCTCGCGTTGCAGTTGTGGAACACCTACCGCAGTCGTTGGTGTGGTTGTTTCTGGCAGGGGCAGGGATTAACCGTTATTCCCACCGTCAGTTGGGGCACAGAAGAATCGTACCCTTTCTGTTTCACCGGTATCCCTCGGCGTAGTGTCGTGGCCATCAGCACCGTGGGGGTGGATTTCCGCCATTTGTTGTCCCATCACCTGTTTGTGAACGGTTATCGCGAGATGGTGAAGCGACTGGAGCCAGTACAGGTGTTGTGTTATGGCCTGTTGCCGTTTAGTTGTAGTGAACTGGTGCCGGTACGAACGTATCCCCCCTACTGGACCCGGATTCGGGCTATGCGCCGGGAGCTAGAGCAAGAGCTAGAGGAAGAAGGGGGATAACAAGTTGCACCTCTCATGTGAACTCGAAACTCTGAACTCTGAACTCGAAACTTCATGACCAAAACCAACCGACATCTTTCCTTATTAACAGGCTTGCTTGTGGCCTTCCTGGCCGCGGCCGCGTTCTGGCTGTCGTTCGGCACGTTGCGTGACCTGGCCGTGCAACAGGGCATCTCCCCTGATGTGGCCTGGCTGTACCCGGCCATCATTGATGGAGCGATTATCGTCTTCAGCCTCAGCGTGGTGCAGGTCAGTTTAGCGGGGGAGCGGCCGCGTTATCCCTGGGTGTTGGTCGGTGTGTTTACGGCGTTAAGCGTCATGCTCAACATGCTGCACGCGGCCGCGACCATCCTGCCCAAACTCATGGCCGCCATTCCGCCGGTGGCCCTGTTTCTCTCGTTTGAGTTGTTGATGAACCAGATCAAATGGGCCGCGAGAAGACAGTCGCTGGGTCAGACCGTAGCCGAGTTGGAGACGGCTATTGCCATCCTACAGGCCGAACGGAGCCAGTTGGAAGGGGAGATCGCGGCCGCGACAACAGCCTTGAAGACCAAAAATGAAGCGTTACGGGCAGTGGGACTAAGGCTAAACCAACGAGAGGGAGCAACAACGAAGCGAGAACCCCCCGGTTCGTTACCGGCAAAGTCGAATGGCCAGGCGGGTGAGACCCCTGAAACAGATAAAACAAAGGCTCGACGCGGCCGCGTTTTCAGAACAACGGTTAACGACCAACGGACAGAAGCCAAAGATGAAAGCCAGGCCCAACTACTGGCTTACCTTTTGACCCATCCCCAGGCCAACCATCGGGATATGGCTGAGGTGATGGGAAGGGCTAGAAGCACAATTCAGCGTTATATCCAGAAACTTCAGGCACAGGGCTTACTGGCCTGGGGACCTGATGGCTGGCAGGTCATTCAACCCCGACCGGCCAGCGAAGAAATCCCTAACACAACCGAAGACAAGGAGTAAAGCCATGATGAATCCATTTTATCGCCCCACACATAACACCCCTATTCCGTCTAGTGATGAACCCATGCCCCCCTCAGCCTGGGCATTCCTGATGGTCTACCACCTGCTGTTTTACCTGGCTTACGCCCTGGTCTGGCTTTGGGCCAGGGGGTTTGAACTATTCTGGTTAGGCGCGGCCGCGTTCTTTCTCGGCCTGTTTGTCCTTACCAGCCGCTGGCTTTATCAGATGGTCAACCAGATGACGAGTAATAAACAAAAAGCCGTGCTGACCTTGTTGGGAAATGGATTGATCATACTTTTGGTTATGGCGATGGCTCCCTGGGTGTTACCAGTTCATTTCCTCTTAGCCTGCGTGGTGAGTATGGGGGTGACGGCTTTGGTGCATATTCTGGTCGCGGTAAAGAAGAGCAGGCAACGGCGATGGTGCACCATCGGCAGCGTGCAGGAAATTGTTCGGGCCGGGCGGTATCGGCTGGGGGCATATCAGGTAGAGATTGACCCCCTGGGGGCTGGGTATAGTTTGCTCCTGACGAGTGACGACCAGCAAGCGGAGTATCGGTTCGCCAACCTGCCCACGCTCCGGCTTTATCTGGATACTGTTCTACCAAGGAGCTAGAGCCAGAGGATAGAGCGAGAGGAAGCGAGAGGACGAATCCTGTCTGTTCTCTCGCCGCTTCTCTGGCTTCTCTGGTTTTCATATGGCCCAACGCGGCCGCGTTGGGCCATAGTGATGGGTCAGAGGAAAGACAATAACGGAATGGAGCGTTGACTACTCCCGTGGTTTGCCTTGATCCAGGTCTTATCTGGAAACGGTAAGGAGTGTGTTATGGGGGGGCGAGGGGCTAAAAGCAAGGGTGGCGCCAGATTGTTGCCCGCGGCCGCGTTGGCCGAGTTACCGTATACCGTGACCAGCTTCGATGACGGGTTGGGCGGTGCGACCTATCCCTTCTTGGAACAAACACGCCGCGCCTGGCGTATCCTCACCCAACCAGTAGGTGAGACCAGTGACCCCCATCCGTCCCATACCTATGGCCTGGATGAGCCAACTCTGCGTTGGGTGAACGGCAATCAAGTGAATGATCTGTACGTGGATGGGATGACCACGGAGCAGTTCCTTGAGGCCACGGGATTGGAATTGAACCTGCATAAAGGGGGTTTTGTCCTGTCCAAGCGGTTGAGCCGGGTGATGCGGCCGCATTTTGTCAACGGCTTCTTCCAGCCCGAAGAGGTGCAGGTAGGTTATCTGGAACAAACGCCTGAAGAGGCCAAAGTGTGGGACGGAGCGGGACTCATCAGCCGCCGGATGCTGAAGAAAATGCTCTTATCGGATGACCTCACTCCGGCCAAACGGGAGCGGCTGGAAACAGAACTCCGTCACGCCCGGCGGGTGGAGTTCACCGTTATGACTGACCGGGGGCAGGACAAGGGGCACGCCATTGTCGCCGATGACCTGCGCGACGAGCAGGGCAACCGGGTAGATTTCCTCTTGCCGCGAGATACGAAGAAGGAAGTGAAACTCGTCAACGGACGAACATTTGTCGGGTTGAGTTTCGTCCATGGGCACAATGACATGCGGCTGGACATCCAGAGTTTGATTAACCTCTACCCATTCTTTACCGAGGCGCAGTTGTTGGGTTGGTTGAAGGATGAAGGGGCGTTATTCACCCAGTCCGTAGAGACAGGGAAAGTCGGAGAAGTCATGGCCCGGATTGACCGGCACACAACGCTGGAAGAGGTGCAAAGCTGGCCGCTTCGCGAGTATCTCGCCAGTGGCGGCCAACCAATGTGGTTTGGCAGTCATGTGAAAAGCCTGATGAACCAGCATTTGAAACGGTTGAACGAATCTACATTGGGGAAGATGCGCCTGCCTATCCCTGGCGGCCGCCATTATGTGATGCCGGTGGCGGTGGGCAAGCGAGCCGGGGTGAAGGGGTTGACGGTTGCCAGGGGACACATCAAGATTGACCCAAAGTATGGCACGACCTGGGTGAACGACGAAGATTGGCTCTCTTTACCCGATTCCCCGAAAGAGGTAGGTATTGCAGGCATCCTGGGTGGGGCTGATAACGATGATGCCTTGTGGGTGCATCCGTTTACGGACTCTGAGGGGGAGCAGAAAGTGCTGGCCTGGCGCAGCCCCAATCAGGTGGGTGAGTATGTGGTCTTGCGTCCTACTCCTGATTCCCACACCCTGCCATGGGCACGGGCCGAGGGAGAGGCTATCACTTATTCGCAGGCTGATAGCCGTCAACTCCCGCCACGCGTTGATTTTACCGAGACGGCGTATCTGGGACTGGTTGATCAGGCGACAGCGGGGGGATTGGGCGAAGGCGAAACGTACAGCGTAGATGTCATGGCGGCCGCGATGGAGCGAGCCATCGCCAACCAGGGAGCGTTAGGGATGTACTGCAATTCCTTGATGCTCAACAAGGCCCTCTTTGACCGTCTGCCTGATAACCCCCCTGCCCCACTGGAAGACATCATTGACAGTGCCGTGAAGACCGGAGCCGATTTGAGCCAGGTCGTTTTGTGGAACTATGCGAACTCATGGGACATCTTAGCCAACAAAATCCCTATCCCCGCTCTCCTGCATGAACGATTAAGTGTGGATCGGAAAGACAAGGAGAATCGCCCACCCCTACCCCATTTGAGCCAGGATCATTGGCTGGACAAATTGGAGCAAGGAGTGAAGACGCATATCCAGGCAATACAAACAAAACGGGACGAACTGGTGAGGCAAACCCAGCCACCGCCAGCCCTGTTTGAAAACGTCACCGAGGAAGACATCCGTTTGGGAGCAGGATTGAACCAGGCCTTCGCGGCCGCGTTGAATATCCACAAGAAGAGGACGAAACGCCAGCAGCCAACGGCTAACAGCCAGCCGCCAAACGCTCTTGACCGCGCCCGGCAGGCTACCGAGGATTACCTGGCCCACTTTCCACCGCATCGGTGGGGTGGCATATTACGTGGGGCGTTAGTGAGTGTCTATCAACCGGAAGAGAGAGGGTCGGATGCGGCCGCGTGGTTGGGGGGTGAGAGGGATGAAGCGGGTAAACGACAGACTGGGGTTGCCGGGGTGACGGTCGAGGCGTTGCGGGATGTAGGGTTGTTAGACGAGGTGCTCCAAACGAAGGAAGGGTTGATTGTATGGCAGAGCAATTTGATGGCCCTTAGGTAGATTGTCTATTCACGCACAGTGGGTATATCGCTTTCCCCATACAGGACCGCGTTTTGGTCCTGGTGGTTTTGTGGGCGACAGGGAATCGTATAGATGAAAGGAACTGAGGGCAGATGAGGGCCGGGATGTTTTCCGGTTAAGACATAGGGCTATAAGATTTGGGTATTGCAACAGGGATATAAAGTTGATGGGACTTATGAGAGATGGGTAACAAGTTTCGTCAGGTTTAGTGCGACTCTGCATAATGCGCCCAGTTAGCTTTTTTCACACATAACAAGGAGACGCAACATGCTGGAAAGATTTATTGACAGCCTTCAGAATGCAGTTGTGGGGCTTGGAAATGATTTACTGGAACTAGTGGTGAAAACCATAATCATGGTAATTGTTATCGCTGTTATCTTTGGCTTGGTAAGCCTCCTTGCTTCATAGCAGTTAAAAGAGCAGTGACGCGGCCGCACACTTGATGATCAGTTCTTTGGCTCCCAGCCCATAAGGACAGCACACGCGGCCGCAATATCTGTGACCTTCATTTCTGGAATGGTATCCACTGCAGATTCATTGACACAGGTTTTTAAGTCTTCTGCCTTTTCTCTTGCCTCTTCTAAGGTATCCCATCCAGTCATAACTGTTACCCAATCACTGGCTGTAGCAAGCCGATTTGCATTACTGGCCGCGTTCCATTGGGCGACAGTCGCATCATGTAACGTTCCGCCCTCATACCAGGCTTTTGTTGGCGGAGAATTTGGTACAGAGGGGCGACGTGTCGGAGAAGTGGTGCTACCACCGCAAGCTACTAAAAAATATACAAGAATCAACATCACTATACTTTTTTTCATTGTGTCCTCTTGTCATATCGTTAAAGATTTTTTGAAGTTCAGGTTTATGTTTGAGTCGCGGCCGCACGCTCCAAATTCAACGCCAGTAGCCATTCTAATATCTGCTCATCTGTCAGGGGGCGAGGCAGGGCTTCAAGTTGTTTATTGATGCAGTGGTGTTCCCCATAGGAACAAAAGATACAACAATCCCCAGGTCGCGGCCGCAGTCTAGTACCACAACTGGCACATGTGTGAAAGGCCAGTCAGT
The DNA here is from genome assembly GCA_018004935.1 of Chloroflexota bacterium. Taxonomy (GTDB): domain Bacteria; phylum Chloroflexota; class Anaerolineae; order Promineifilales; family Promineifilaceae; genus Trichofilum. The sequence continues at coordinate 11,247 of JAGNBF010000159.1, forward strand.
AATTGTGGGGGATATCTAGGGCTTGAATAGAGCCACATGCTGGGCAGGTCAAATTCGTTCGGGTGACAATGCCGAGGTCCATTTATTTTCCCTTCGTGCAACTCACGAATAGCAACGCTGAGCAACTTGTGCTCCGGTGTTATCACGTAAGGTGGCACAGTCACCATCGTTGTTCCAGATAGCCGAGCCATTCCCGTAGCTGAAACCACACCATTCAGGGTGATTTTCATTCGTGTAAACGCGGCAGGTTTGACCGGGCTGAATGTCATACCCAGGAAAACCATAAACGTGATTAGCCTGGTCACTTAAAGTCCAGCCACCTAGATTAATAGCTTGGACACCATTATTGCGAATTTCCACATACTCGTCAGGTTCGGTGCGGCCCAGCTGACCATCGTAGAAGATACTGGTAATAGAAATATCGCTATTCGATGGTGGTTGGGTAGCAGTTGGGTTTGGCGGTGTTGTAGCTGTCGGTGGATTGGTTGGAACAGTGGGCAGTTGGGTTGGCAACGGAACGGATGTAGGCGCGGTAGTTGTTGCGGGAACCCGGGTGTTAGTTGGTCGAGGTGTAGAGGTGGCACGAGGTGTGGGGGTAGTTGTAGGTGGTCTTGGTGTGACAGTGGGTGGTTCCGTGGTGGCGGTGGATGTTATTGATGGGACTGGGGAAGAAGTGGCAGTTGATTTGGGTGTGCTAGTGATGGATGGTGTAGATGTATTTGTTGCCGGTGGAGTAGAAGTGTTTGTTTTAGATGGGGTGGGTGTATTGGTTGGCCTGGCTTCCTCAGTCGCCGCCGCAATAGCTTCTGCTGTTAATTCACCCCTGGTAGCCCATTGTGCTGTTAATGACGCCTGTACTTCGGGATCATTCATTCCCCAAGAATAGATAAGTCCTAAGCACAAACAAATTAAAGACACGAAAGCGCCAATCCCAGCTACAACTATTATTGGAATATTGCGGACCCACTTCATGTTCTCACCTTGATAAACGTTTGGGGCTTAAAGTGCCTGTCCCCTTGCGGTCGCGTGCTCCAAATTCAGCGCCATTAGCCGTTCTAATATCTGCTCATCAATCAGGTGTTTGCGTGCCAACAGTCGCGGCCGCGATCATGAGCTGTTGGGCAACCCTGTCTGGCATATCCGGGTGGCTGATAAAGTAATCCGCTCCGCTGGA
>JAGNBF010000059.1 GCA_018004935.1 Chloroflexota bacterium
GGACGGGATCATTAAGCGATTGGCCGTTTTCACCCTGGGCGCCGGTGCCGATTTGTACGCGGTACAGTTGTTGGCGGTTGAGTTGGCGGGCTGGGGTGAAGACAACAGTGTCGTCACGCGTCCAGGTGAAGGTTCCGCGCACAGCCTGAGCATTTCCTTGCGCCTCGGTGATAGCGAAGGCGGCTTCAACGGAGGCCCGGTTCATGGGCTGGTCGAAGCGGACGGTGATAGCCCCATCGAGGGTGGCTTCTTCGCCGGGTAGGGGACTGCTGTAGACAACCTGGGGGGGCCAGTCTATGTCGGCGGGGTCAATGGCCTGGGGGCCAGCAGGTTCGGGGGTGGCGGTGGGCCGGGGGGGTGTGGTAGGACGAGGGGTGGCGGTGGGGTTCGCGGCCGCGGTGGTATTCGTTGGCTCTGCTGTCGGTGTTGCTTCGTCCTTTTTGCGGCAGGCCGCCAGAACAAACACAATGATCAAACAAATAGCGAGAAGGCGGGTGAGGGTGCGAGTACGTTTTGTCATAGTGGGTTCCTCTTAAAATGTCTGGCTCAGTTTCCGTTTAAGGCTCTCCCATTGCGAGGCATCGCGCCGCTGGTGCAGACGGGATTCGTTGATTCGGAGCAGTTCAAATAAGAACTTGTCTTCTGTCTGATCCAGACTCGAAGAAAACCATTCTTCGTTGGTGTTGGCATTGAGGCCATAAAGCCCATCGCCAACAATCTGACGAAAAATGGTTTCAAAATCAGGTAAAGGGTGGATGGTGGTAGCCGGAGTCATGGTTTCTCTCATTGACTAGCAATTTGGCACTGGTCTTTTTGTCATATCGTCACTCTCCGTATGTCGTTAGTATAACACAATCCATAACAGCTTATCTTGAGCGTTGACCTACGGAAAGGGGGTGAATGGGTGACGGGGTACATCAACACCGCGTATCTATACAGCCCCTCACCCTAACCCTCTCCCCAGGGAGAGGGAATTAACTCCCCTCTCCCGCTACGGGAGAGGGGTTGGGGGTGAGGGTCAGCAATTCCACCTTCTCATTCCACGCTCGGCGTGGAATGTTCCCGGCGACGCTCGGCGTCGTGTAGGATGCAGAGTGTCCCAGAGGGATTTCCCACGCCAAGCGTGGGAATGAGTTGTGACACCTGAATAGTTACAACACCGCCCTCTATTTACAGGGATATGTGGTGTAGGGGTGGGGCAACCAGGGGATCGTTGGGCGCAACAGGATGTGCTGGTTCCTGGTTGCCTCACCCCGGTTGACCCACGAAAACCTGGGTCACACCGGGGCGAGGCAGGTGGGAGATAATGCTATGGTGAAAAGGCAAGGCTAACCCCACCTGCCCCGCCCCTACGCATTTGCGAAACGAAGCCAAACTAATGAGAATGGCGGTATATCGCTGTTTTGGGTTGCATGGGGGGGGAATCAGGTGTTACCCTTTGCGGCCGCGTTGGGGCATAGAATTGGGTGTCTGTCGGATAGGAATTAATCTTATGTCAACAAACAAAGAGAAGGAACGGCAACCCGCGCCGGGGTATTTTTTTCAGCGACGGGTGAGTGCGGTGGTGGACCATTTGCGGCCGCATCGCTGGAACTGGTACACGTTGGTGCGGCCGCTGGACCGTACCCTGGCCCAACAGACCGCCGAACCCCTGCCCCACGAGAAAATCCGCTCCCTGCGTTACTTCTGGATTGACGGCCTCTTTGCCGCCGTCAGCGAAAATTTCCATTTGAGCTTTGTGGCTTTGTTTGCCCTGGCGTATGGGGCCAGCAATGGACAGGTGGGGTGGCTGACGGCGTTGGGGAATTTGTTGGGGGCGTTGGCCCTGTTTCCGGGGGCACGATTGGTGGAAACGAAGGGTCAGCGGAAGCCGATGGTGGTCTGGTATACCGGGGTGGGTGGGCGGCTGACGCTGTTATTTCTGGCCCTTTTTCCCTTTTTCATCAAGGAGCCGGTCTGGGGCATTGTTCTCATCATCCTGTTGAATGGGATACGTGCCTTCCTGTTTAATTTCAGCAACCCGGCCTGGACTTCGTTGGTGGCGGACATTGTGCCGGATTTTATGCGCGGCCGCTACTTTGGCAGTCGTAACACGGCCATGGGCATTGCCGCTCTCCTGGTAGCACCCCTGGCCGGGGTGATGATTCGGGAGCTAAATGGCCTGGAAGAGCAACCTTATCTGGGGTATCAGGCGGTCTTTTTTTGCGCCTTTGTTTTTGGCGTCATCAGTACCCTCTCCTTCAACCGCATCCAGGAACCGCCACTCAACCAACGGCAAAATCCGCCCCATCAACGGGGGGATACGCGCCGCCTGCTGAAGCAAAATATCCCGTTTTTGGGGATGGTCATTTCGGCCTTTGTCTGGGGGATGTCCTTACAGGTGGCCGCCCCTTTTTTTAATGTGTATCTGGTGCGGGAATTTAATGCCGGTACCGGGTTGATCGGGGCGGTGACGGCGGTGAGTAGTTTTATGGCGTTGTGGGGGCAATGGTTTTTTGGCCGAATGATGGATAAGAAGGGGGCGATGTGGGTGCAGAAGGTGTGCGGGTTAATGATTCCCATTTTGCCCTTTGCCTGGATGTTTATCACGGCTCCCTGGCAGGTGGGGCTGATCAACACGTTGGGGGGGTTTATCTGGGCCGGGTACAACCTGTCTAACTTTAGTTTATTGTTGGAGATGACGCCGGAACAATCGCGGCCGCGAGCCGTGGCTCTTTATCAGACAACCGTGTTCACCAGTGCCGTGCTGGGGCCATTGGTGGGGGGCTACCTGGCCGATGCCGTTAGCTTCCAGCTTATCTTTGGCTTGAGTGCTGGTGGGCGGATGTTGGGGATGGTGATTTTTCTTTTGTTCATACGTGGTTTGCGGCCTAAAGACGGCCCGCCTTCTGGTGATGGGATGCTAGAAGATGAATAAAATACGCGGCCGCGAACTGAGCAAAAACTTACACCCTATGGTTGGTCTCCTGACCGTGCTCGGTGTGGCCCGGTGGAGACACCGGCCACAGCATGTAAATCCTAAGTAATCGTTCGGAAATAAGTTAGGTGGCGCGGTCAGAAGACCGGCCACAGCAAACCGCTAAGTTAAAAACGAACGATTACTAAACTTCTCAAGGGCTGAGCTTGTTGAAGCCCATTTTGCCTTCGACAAGCCCAGGCAACAGGTTTAGCAGTTACTAAATCTCAAGTAAATTGTCCAGTGGGCGATTTACAAAATCATCCTACAAACTGTTAAACGCTATTTACCGACTTTTGAACCATACCGATTTTAGTCTATGTCCTATTTTTAAAAGAGGTCAACATGTTTAACCCCACCGAACACCCCCACCGACGACTCAATGTTTTAACTGGCGAATGGGTTACTGTGTCACCCCATCGCACCAAACGCCCCTGGTTAGGGCAAGTAGAAAAATTACCCCCGGAAAATCGCCCTGCTTATGATCCAGGCTGTTACCTCTGCCCCCGCAATGCCCGAGTCGGGGGTGTTCATAACCCCAATTACACGAGCACCTTTGTCTTCGAGAATGATTTTTCCGCTTTACTCCGCGACGTACCCATCATTCCCCCCGGTGGTCACCCCCTGCTAAAAACAGTGAGTGTACGCGGAGAGTGCCGGGTTTTATGCTTTTCCCCTCGCCATGACCTTACCCTGGCTGAAATGAGTACGTCGGAGATCCGACTGGTGGTAGATACCTGGGCTGATCAGGTTAGTGAGTTAGGCCGGGCATATCGCTGGGTTCAACTTTTTGAAAACAAGGGGGCAATGATGGGTAGCTCAAATCCCCATCCCCATGGTCAAATCTGGGCCTTAGATACCCTGCCCAATGAACCAGACAAAGAGGATAGGCAACAGAAAAAGCACTGGGAATGGGCCACGCGGCCGCTTCTACTCGATTATGCTAAACTGGAAATAAGCAACGGGGAACGGATGGTCATTCAGAATGATCATTGGGTGGTTGTGGTGCCATATTGGGCGGTATGGCCCTATGAAACACTTCTCTTGCCCCGCCGCCATGTCATACGTCTGCCCGATCTCACTTCCAAGGAGCGAAATGCTCTGGCCGATATTCTCAAACGACTTCTCACACGCTACGACAATCTATTTGAAACATCATTTCCTTATTCAATGGGCTGGCATGGTGCCCCCTTTGACGTACCAGATAACCGACTGAGGTCACAAACAATTGCCGTCGAAAACAATTATGATTATTGGCAGTTACATGCCCATTTCTACCCGCCTCTGTTGCGCTCAGCGACGGTGAAAAAGTTTTTGGTGGGGTTTGAGATGTTGGGAGAGGTACAAAGAGATCTGACAGCAGAACAAGCGGCCGCACGATTGCGTGAGGTCTCCGAAAAACATTACCGAGAACGGTAATAATCGGCCACAAAAATGACGTGCACCCCAAAATGGGTTCAGTTTTGACGCAGATGGATTGAGGTTGTTATAATCCGTTTGTGGGTAAGGTAATGGACGTTAATAACCTGGTGGATGATAAAACATGGATGCGACTGGCGTTGGCGCAAGCCCAACTCGCGGCCGCGCTCGATGAAGTACCGGTTGGGGCTATTGCCGTATGGCAAGGGCAAATCATTGGGGCGGGTTATAACCGCAAAGAGAGCGACCAGGACCCCACCGCCCATGCAGAGATTATGGCGCTAAAGGCCGCGGCCGCGTTTCGGCAAAACTGGCGACTCATCGGTGTCACCCTCTACTGCACCTTAGAACCATGCCCGATGTGTGCTGGGGCCATGATTCAGGCGCGGTTGGGGCGGCTGGTCTACGGAGCCAAAGATACCCGCTTTGGGGCAGATGGCTCGGTCGTCAGCATATTGCGGGATCAGCCATTTAACCACCAGTTTGCCATTACCACAGGCGTGTTAGAAGACGACGCGGCCGCGCTTCTACAAAGGTTCTTTCAAAAATTACGACAAAAGGCTTAAAGTAAACCAGTTAAAGATTGTGCCGGTCTCTTTAACTAAGTGAACATCTAAAAATAACTTCCCGGTTTAGACCTGACAGGTTTTCGGAAACCTGTCAGGTCTGCGCGGAACTTATTCTTGGACGATTACTAAGTGCGTGTCTAAAAATAACTTGGGTGGCGCGGTCAGGAGACCGGCCACAGCAAACTCAAAAGTTATTTGTGGGCGAATCCTAAGTTAAAAACGAACGATTTCTAAACACTGTTTGCTATCCACTGTTCACTGATTTCGGAGAGGTGCCAGAGTGGTTGAATGGGGCGCTCTCGAAAAGCGTTGTGGCCGTGAGGTCACCGTGGGTTCGAATCCCACCCTCTCCGCTCCCAAAGGACATCCAGTAATGGATGTCCTTTTTGTTTCCACCCCAAGGATGACTCCACTGAAAAAAGGTCAAAACAGTTAAAAGCCCGGTTTCTTTCTCTCTGGAAGCAACGGTTAGATTAGTCAGAAACCGGGCTTTTTGCAGTAGACTCAAGGATAGGTTCCCCCTTTTGTTGATTAAATGTAACGACCAAGGCTCTCGAGGGCTGAAACTTGGCGAAGCCTCCTGTTGCCTTGGACAAGCTCAGGCAACAGCTTAGTCATTACGTTTAAATTTTTAACCGGGTAATGTGTTGATTCGCCCATCCTCAACAATTCCGGGCGGGAAGAGGGGAATGTCGGTTATCGTGCGCGGCCGCGCACGATAACCGGCACATGAAAAAGTTCCCCGCCCCAGGGGTAGGGTTAAGGATGGGGGAACCATGTTCCCTGACTGTTTTTTAAACAACAATTGGGGGTAGGCAGGGCAAAAATAGTAAGGAAAGAAATAAGGAAAATAGGTTATACTTTGCCTAGCTCTCTATCAATGACTCCACTTTAAAAAGGTCAAAACAGTAAAAAGTCCGGCTTCTTTCTCTCTGAAAGCGGTGGTTAAATTAGTCAGAAGTCGCGCTTTTTGCCGTAGACTCATCAATCTGAAGTGGGAATAATCACCTGTGGGTGGATGTGAAAATAAACCCTATCCCGTTTGAGCCAGTAGCGTATCTTTATTAAGGAGAGAAATAATGCATTCATATCATCGTCGTGCAGAGGGGCAAGGTCTGGTGGAATATGCCTTGCTCCTGGTTTTAGTCGCTGTCGTTGTCATTGGCATATTGGTTTTACTGGGACCAACGATTAGCGGTGTCTTTGCCACCATCATTGCCACCTTAAATGGTCAACCACTCAACGGTGCAGGCACAGAATATGTTATTACCGGCCTTGATGCCTCTGCCGCTGGTTCATTTCCTTTTTGTACCGTTACTGTCTCAGGAATGGAAGTAACCGTCTTTGTAAATGGACAATTGGCTGGTGCCGGGGTGAACGTCTCTGGTTCAGTTACTTTTGATGGGGGTGCCGGTGGGGCAACCAGTGGAGCTACAGACAATGGGGGGTCGGCTACTCTCACACCAGTCAGTGGGGGGGGTAACTGTAGTGGCACGGCGACTTTAAGTATCGCTGGCGGTGGATCTAAAACTGTCAGCTATAGCAATTAGTAGTCATGCAAAAATAACGTAGGGGGCACGGTGAGGACACCGGCTACAGCAAAGCGCTAAATTATCCTTACCACGGTCATAAAGTGACATTTTGTTGGCGGCAACAGCTCGGGTAGGTTTGGGCTGAAGACCCATCCCCCGACGATCCCAGAGAGAAGGGAACTTTTTTAGGGCCGTTTTTCGCGAGCAAACGCCCGCGAAAAACGGCCCTAATTGATTTCCCCCTTCCCGATTGGGGGAATCGGTGGGGATGGGTTCATTCTGATGAGCTTGCAATCGCTATGGTTTTAGCTTCCCTCTGATTTACATTTACAGTTAAACATGTTACACTTTGGCCGGTAACTAGACATAACTGAAGCGTTTGAGGTCAATCTCTCACTCAGGTGTAACAATCACTCGAAGTTGGGCTTTTCCAATCTATCGTAACTACTAACCCTCTCAGGGGCTGAGCTTGTCGAAGCCCGTTTGCCTTCGACAAGTTCAGGCAACAGGCTTAGGAATGAGAACTAAATAACTTATTCGCTGGGAGTGGCACGGTCAGGAGATCGGCCACAGCCAATGTTCAAGTTATTTAATCGTCAATCGTAAGCGTTCAGTTGGGTTACTTCAACGGATTTTCCAGAGGTCGTCTTTAATCCGTTCCTTTCTAAATCCGTTGAAGTAATCCAAAATGGCCTAAAATCGTCTCTGAACTGAACGGTTACCGTCAATCCTTAGTAGTTACAATTTATCACCTTATTTCATCATACAAAAGCCTCATTTCTGCATTTGCTTTCGTTGTTATGTTTGGTTATTGGTTCCACCACTAGCGTCTACTGTTTTGTGTGCCCAAAGTGGGTTGTACCAACAATGAATAAACATTACCCACATGGCTTTGGTGAAAATTAGCTTGATCAAAGGGGATAACGAATAGATTGGCACACTCATAACCATTGATCAGGGTAAAAACGCCAGACTCCAGCTAAAAAGGTTGTTGCGCTATGAAGTCAAAGACCCCCCTTTCCGTTTCCACTGTTCCTGCCCGCCTCAATCCCTGGCAAAAAATTCGTCCAGCTCTGCTTATTCCCTTTTTGGCTTTGGGTATGCTGGCGGGTCTGTTGGTATTACTAAACCAACCTACTGCCGCTAACGCGGCCGCAACCCTCTCAACACCCATTGGTTCAGTGAACACGAATACCACCAGCCAGACCCGCGGCCGCGCCCCTCTGGCTAATATTCTTTATGTCACTACCAATGGTAGCGGGGCCGTCTGTACCATTGCACAACCCTGTACCCTGCAAGACGCCGTCAACGCCTCCAGTTCCGGGGATGAAATCCACGTTGCGGCAGGGTTATATAATGATGTTTATGGCAATGGTGTTTTCACCCAAACCGTCCAGGTCAACAAAACCATTACCCTGCGCGGGGGATACACCAGCACCAACTGGTTAGCTGAACCCGACCCGGTCGCCAATGAAACCATCCTGGATGGCAATAACCAGGGGCGTGTGATTTATATTTTCGCGGCCGCGCCCACTATCGAAGGGTTCACCATCCGCAATGGGCGGGCTACCATCGGCGGCGGAATCTACAAAGTCACCATTCAGGGTAGCCTCATCCAAAATAATCGCATTTACAACAATACAGCCATCGGGGGCGGTGCATCTGGGGCAGGTATTTATACCCAAGGCAATGACACCATCCTGAACAACGAAATTTATGATAACGATGCCGTGGCGAATGGTGCGGGCATTTACGCTACCAACTCCGCAGGTAGTGGGGTCGTCATCCAAAACAACCGCATTTACAACAACACGGCCGGGGCCGCCGGGGGTTCAACCATTGGGGGGGGCATTTTCCTTTTTAGTGGGATCATGACCGTAGACGGCAATGAAATTTTTGGCAACGAAGCCAATCTGGGGGGCGGTATAGGCTCCGTTCCCGGCACAACCTCCTATCTACAAAATAACTTCATCTACAACAATCGTGGGATAGTGGTTAGTACTGGGGCGGGCGGGGGTATTCTGGCTGGGGGGAATGTCCACCTTATTCACAACACCATTGTAGATAATATGGCCCCCTCGGCGGGAGGGGGGGGTATTTTTGCCGTCAGTGCAGTTGTCCATATTACCAACAGTATTGTTGCCAGTAATACAGGAACAAGTAATGCCGGTATTTTCAGTTCGGCCAGCACCATTTCTGGCGCGAACAACAATATTTTTAACAACGCAACCAATGTTACGCTTAATGGCACTATTACCAGTAATCCCCGCTTTGCCAGTTATAGCGGAGACAATTTTCATCTGTCGGCTAGTAGCACGGCTCTCATTAATACGGGCCATGTTGTAGCCCTGACGAATGATATAGATGGGCAACTTCGCCCCTTCGCCGGAGGTTATGACATTGGGGGGGATGAGTTTTATGACCCTGCTCTAACCTGCTTCGCCCGTGTCAATGAAGGTCCTATTTTTACCAGTATTCAATCTGCGTTGGCTACCGTTACCCAGGCCAGCGATATTGTGAAGGTAGCTGGGCGTTGCCGCGACACCGACACGGAAGTGGTTTTGCTCAGTCAATCTCTGATTTTGCGTGGGGGTTACACCACCACGGACTGGATCAACCAGGATGATGGCCCTACGATTATTGACGCACAAGGGGTCAGCGGCCGCAGAGGGATTCGTATCACCGCGGGTAGTCCTACTGTTGATGCGCTACACATTACAGGGGGCACGTTGACCTCTGGCAATGGCTCGGCTATTTATGTGAGTGGTGGTGCCAATGCCGTTTTACAAAACCTGGTGCTCTATGGCAATACCACGGCGGGTACAAATGGGGCTTTAGGGGTAGCTTCAGGGACAAATCCCACTGTGCAGTTCAACACGATTGTCAACAATAGTGGCATTGGGGTACGTTTTGAAGGAACGGGGGCCATTCATAACAGTATTTTGTACGGTAATTCTAGTACAGCTATCAGTGGGGGGTTTGGCCATACCTTTAACCTGATTAATGTGAACCCGCAATTTGTCAACGCGGCCGCGAACAATTATCACCTCACTGCTTTGTCCCCCGCCATCGGTGCCGCCGATCCAAACGCCGCTCTCAGCCGTGACTTTGAAGGCAATACGCGGCCGCTGGGCAACCATTTCGATGCCGGTGCAGATGAAGCCAATGAGTTTCCTGCCGTCTCTTTTGAACCTGGCTACGCCGATGAAGTTGACCGGGGAACCGTCGTCGCCATTGATCATGTCCTGACCAATTTAGGCACCGAACCTGACACGTTTACTCTCAGCGGGAACAACAACCTTAACTGGGATATAAATTTCCTCACCACAAGTGGCCTGTTGGCCCCTGGTGAAGGTCTCCAGGTAACGGTTGTTATCACGGTTCCGGCAGGTGCTTTGCCGCAACAGGTTGGCGTGACCATTGTTACGGCTACCTCAACCTTTAATACCAGTGTCCACGATACAGTTGTGGATACCCTGACCGTAGCCCAAGTCCCTGGCATTCAGTTTACTCCTACCTACTCTAATGCCCTTTTGCCGGGTGAGGCCATCACCTACACCCACACGCTGACCAACACCGGTGATTATTCTGACACGTTTGCTGTGGAATTAGAAAATGATCCCTTTGGGTGGGCCGAGTTAATCCCAGATGATCCTTTTACGGTTACTTTAGCGGCTGGGGAAAATACACCCGTGGTTGTGGTGGTAACGGTTCCAGAGTTCGCGGCCGCGGGTTTTGCGGACACCATCATGATTCGGGCTACTTCCACCTACTCCCCGGCCATTACTGCCGTCGTTACGGATACGGTCACTGCCAAACCTACCGTTGGCACTCGCTACGTCTCGAACAGCGGTTTTGATCTCAATAATAACTGTACCCAACTACTCCAACCGTGTCGCACCGTGGGTCAAGCGGTCAGCCAGGCCTCCTTTGGTGATGCCATACGCATCGCCACGGGGACCTATGCCGAAGCAGACATCACCGTAAATGACACGATGTACCTCTCCGGCGGCTGGACGAATAACTTTACCGCCCAAACGTTTGATCCCACTACAACGGTTATCAATGCCGCCCAAGAAGCCCGTATCTTCAGCATCGCTCCGGGAACTCAGCCCAGTTTTGCTTACCTCAGCCTGGAGAATGGCCTCAGTAGTGCGGTGGGTGGAGCCGTCTGGATTGGCAATGGGGCACAGCCGGACTTTGATCATGTGCATTTTCTGAATAACCAGAGTGGTCAGGGTGGGGCCATTTATGCGGAAGCCAACACCAATACCGACCTTGTGGAAAGCCGTTTTGTGGATAATGTGGCTTCCCGTAATGGGGGTGCTTTCTTCCTGGTATCTGGTAGTTCTCTGATTTCAGCTACGGCGTTTGTGGATAATATTGCCCTGGGAACGCAAGAATTGGAAGGGGGTGGTGCTCTCTACCAACAGGCAGGTACGCTGACCGTCTTAAACGGTCTATTCGCTTCTAACAGTTCGGCCAAGCATGGGGGCGCGATTTTCGCCCGCAACGGGCAGGCCACGATTGAATTCAGCACCATTGTTGAAAACACGGCCGCGGGCAGTGGTAGTGCGCTCTACAGCAACAATGCGGCCGCGACCCTGCGCAACTCCATCATCGCCAATAACAATAGTGTTTCTGGTGGAGCCTTATTCCGCAACACTGGCTCCATCCCCAACAGTTACAATCTCTTCTGGAACAACCTGCCCGATAACGGCAATGTAACACCAGGGTCCAATTCCGTCTTCGCCGACCCAGAGTTTGCCGACCCCGCTTATCGTCTCTCCCCAGACTCGATAGCTGTAGATGCGGCCGACCCCACGACAACGCTTGAAGTAGACTTTGAACGTGATGCCCGTCCGGCCGACTCCGGTTTTGATATGGGGTACGACGAGCTGGCCGGTTGCCTGGCGAAACGAGGAGCCACCATTTACGCCAGCATCCAGGAAGCAGTGGATGCCGGTACGGGTGGGAATCTCATCCAGGTGTCTGGTATCTGCCGGGGTGCTCAGGGACAGGATATCGGGGGCGGTGTTATTGTCAGCCAGACCGTTTTTCTGACCCAGGCCTTGATTATTGAAGGGGGCTGGAATAGTAGTTTTACCAGTAATTTCCCCCTTGTGCCTACTTATATTGATCCACAAGGACAAGGGCGAGGTATCTACATTAGTGGCACAGCGGGTGTCGAAATCCACAACATCACCATCATTAATGGAGATGCTACCGGTTTAGGGGGTGGGCCAACCGGACAATCCGCAGGTGGGGGTATTTATAACCTCTCCAGTGATAGCTATTTTGGTCAGATAGCCATTATTAACAGTACGGCCCAGGTAGGAGGCGGTTTATATCTTGCCAGCAGTACTATCTCTTTCACGGGCAGTGCGATCATTAGCGGCACGGCCACCATCGGTGGTGGCCTGTACAACAATGGAGGTATTACCCACCTGTCTAATAGTGGCTTCTTGAATAATACCAGCACTGGCAATGGGGGTGGGGCGTATAGCATCGGCGGTGAGTTCACTGTTTTGAATGTGGTATTTGCCGAGAACGCGGCCGCGAGCGGGGCCGGTATCTATCTCAATAACAGTCCGGCCACATTGCTCCACCTCACCATGTACGACAACAATGCCACCAGCAATGGTGGCGGTATCTACCAGACCGGCAATAGTAGCACCATTCGTAATGGCATCTTTGTCAGCAATAACGGAGCCAGTGGGCCAGCCATTTTCATCACGGGTGGCACCAGCAGTATTGATTACAACTATTACTATGATCACCTCAGCAATCCGGTGATTGGGGGTGTACTGGGAGCAAACTCCGTCAACACCAATGTCACCCCCCCCGGTCTGGTTGATCCGGCGCTGGGCGATTTCCATTTGCTCGACAACGCGGCCGCGCTCGACATCGCTGACCCCAACTCCCCCGTGCTTTATGATATTGACCTTGACCCTCGCCCCTCTAATCAGGGGTTTGACATGGGAGCAGACGAACTGGCTGGTTGTTATGCCCGTGTAGATGGCATCATCTACGGGAGCATCCAACGAGCCATCCAGGTCGCTGATCCCGGGGATCAAATTGATGTCGCTGGGCGTTGTGGCGGTGTGCATACCTACAATGCTGGCGGAACATTAGGTGTCATCAGTACCACTGTGCACATCACCAAAAATGTCACTTTGGAAGGCGGCTGGCGCATCACCTATGAAGCCCAGGATGATGTAACGGTCATTGATCCTGGTCAGAATGGGTTCGCCCTCTTTGTTGCCCCTGGTATCACCAGCACCGTCAAAAATTTCCATCTGATCAACGGTAACGGCAATGCTCCTGGCCTGAATGGCAATGGTGGGGCCATTTATATTCATAACGCTTCCCCACAAATCTTGGGGAATAACATTTATAGCAATACGGCCACCAGTGGCTCGGCTATTTACATTGACAATGCTTCACCGGTTATTGGTGGGGGCAACCGTGTTTACAGCAATACTGCCACCAACGGCTCTATTTATATCAACAACACGGGCGCAACAGCGACCATTGTCAATAACTTTATCTCTGGTAACACAGTGACTAACAATGGGGCCGGGTTGTATCATCAAGCCGGGGCGGCCAATATCTGGCACAACAACTTTATCAACAATGAGGCGGTGAATGCGGGTGGGGCGATTTACGTCGCGGCCGCGTCACCCAATATCCGCAACAATATTATTCTAGGCAACGCGGCCGCGACCACAGGCGGCATCCGTTGCAATACCGGGGCCACCCCCGTCATCAACTACAACGACTACTTCACCAACACAGGGGGGGATGTTAGTGGGGCCGCCTGTACCACGGGCGCAAATGGCTTCTTTGTAGACCCCCTGTTCATCAATGCCCCCATTGGCAACTACAACCTGCAAGACACATCCCCCATGCTCGACGTGGGTGATCCTACCATGACCCTGTTAGTGGATTACGAAGATCGCATCCGGCCATCCCATCAGGGTTTTGACATCGGGGCTTACGAATTCGGTGGCTGTTACGCCCGTAATCTGGATACCCCCAATACCATTTTTGGTAGCGTACAATGGGCTGTAGATCAAGCGGCCGCCGGTGATACTATTCAGGTAGACGGTATCTGCTATGGGGTCAATACCCAAACCGTTTCCGGCAACCCCACCACCCAAAACCTGTTCATCAATAAAGATATTACCATTGATGGCTTGTGGAATGCCGGGTTGCCCGGTAGTGGGGATGGCCTGGCTACCCTGCAACCCCAAGAAGCCGGGCGTGTTGTGTATGTCGCCAGCGGCCGCGTCGTTACCCTCACCAACATCCTACTCTTTAATGGGGATGCCAACGGGGCTGGCCTCAGCAATAACGGCGGTGGTGTATACAATACCGGCAACCTTATCCTCGACACGGTAACAATTCGCTTTAGCCTCGGGGCAAACGGAGCTGGCATCTACAATGTTGGACCTCTCTTGGTCAACGAATCCATCATCCAGGAAAACAACGGCACCAATGGCGGCGGCCTCTACAACAATTACAGCGGCCAAACCAGTATCACCGGGACCCAAATTGCTCTAAATGTAGCTACCAACTCTGGGGGTGGTGTTTACCAAAACCTGGGCACATTACTCCTGGAAGACAATCAGATCAACGGTAATATTGGCTCCGTTAGTGGTGGGGGTGTCTACCAGAATACGGCGGTGTTACGTCTGTTGCGCAACACAATCTACAGCAACAGCGCGAGTGGCAATGGTGGAGGCATCTATCTGAACGCCACCACTGGAGCCAACCAGGTATACAACAACTTCATCTATGACAACGAGGCCACCCTCGGTGGCGGGTTGTACAACGCCACCACCAACACCGGCATCTGGCACAACACCTTCGTAGACAATACCGCCACAGGAACGAACGGTGGAGCCATCTTCTCAGCTGGGGGCAACCTGGTCATCCGTAACAACATCGTTCATGATAATACCGGCACCGGCATTCACGTCATCGCTGGCTCACCCACTATTGGCTTTAACAATGTTGTGGGCAACAGTGCGGCAGGTTATGGCGGCACTGCCAGCGATAGCGGGGGTGGCATTGCCCAGGCCCCGGACTATGTAAATGCCGCCAATCGTGATTACCATCTAGACTTTGGCTCTTCGGGCATAGATGTAGGGGATCCGGCGGCTCCGGTAGCAGTAGATATTGACGCGGACAACCGCCCCAATAATGATGAGTTCGACATGGGGGCGGATGAAGTCAACGCCTGCCTCATTCGTGTGG
The DNA here is from genome assembly GCA_018004935.1 of Chloroflexota bacterium. Lineage (GTDB taxonomy): Bacteria > Chloroflexota > Anaerolineae > Promineifilales > Promineifilaceae > Trichofilum. Next base: position 14,739 of record JAGNBF010000059.1, read on the forward strand.
AAACGGCCATCTTCACTCACTTGCAAGATGCCATTAACTATGCCGAAGCAAACAACTTCACCACCGTAGAAATCGCCCGTGGCGAATGCCGGGGTGTGCGCCCAGATCCGGTCAGTGGCACCACGCTACAGGTCGGTTATGTGCGCGAAAACATCCACTTCATCGGCTCGCTACGTCGCACCGACTTCAGCGACCCCGATGATTTCCATAACCTTCTTATCCGAGCCAACTCCTCGGCTATCAACGCCGAAAATCAGGGGCGGGTCATTGTGATTGGTTCATCCACAGCGGTGGTTACGTTCACCCATGTGGCTCTGGTGAATGGCAACGCCTTCCAGGCTAATGATGGCAATGACAATGGCGGTGCCCTTTATAACCTCAATGGCTCGGTGGAAACGGCTGAAGCCAATTTCTGCGGCAGTCAGGCGGTGGATGGAGGTGGTTATTATGGCGGAAGTAGTGCCGATGCTTATTTAAGCGGCGGTAGTATCGGTAGTTGCCGGGTAGCGGAGGTGAGTGATGGGGATGTCTTGATAGGGTATGACCTTTATTCTGGCAATAGCGTCAGCGGTAATGGCGGGGGGGTATTTAGCCAGGGCGGTTTGGATATGAGCAATATTGGTATTTATCGCAACTCGGCCGGGAATCATGGCGGGGGTGTCTACAATACCAGCGCGGCCGCGACCCTCATCAATGTCATCCTCTATGACAACCTGGCCACGGCCAACGGCGGTGGCCTTTACAACACCGGCAACAGCCTGGAGATTTATCACAACACCATCCGCGATAACAATGCTCAAAACGGGGGTGGTGTATTCAACACCGGTACAGGCCTGGTGATTAACAGTACCATCGTCGCCACCAATACGGCGACAACTACAGGGGGTGGTATTCACACCGTTGGTGGCAATCTCGGCTATAACAACTTCTATCAAAACAGCCCCAACGATTCTACTATCGGCGTGGGCACAGCGGCCCGCCTGGGTGATCCAGGCTTTGCCGCCGAGTCTGTCTTCCACCTGGCTTACACCTCTGACAACATAGACACAGCGGATTCAACACTGGTATTACCACCCCTCAACATCACATTCGACGGGGACCTTGACTTCCGCCCAGACGCTCAGCTTGCGCCCCATAATGGCCCCTGGGAATATCGGAGTGATATTGGCGCAGATGAGTACGCCAAAACCTTCCTGTGTGAACTATTGCCGGAAAGTCAGTCCCAGGCGGGACCAGCCGGAAGCACTGTTTTCCATATCTTTAACCTCATCAACAAAGGCAGTTTCACAGACACCATTACAATCACCCTGCAAAGCAGTACCCAGGGTTGGGCGACATTGGTAGGCGGGCCACAAGCTATCACAATGGCACCGTTCTCCAATTACACGGTTACTCTAAGTGTGGCAATCCCCCTGACGGCCACCACCAATATGGCCGATACGTCTGTTTTGCACTGTGATTCCCATGCCATACCGGGGAATAGTGACATCGGCACAGCCACCACAACGGTTGAATTGGTACAAGGGGTATTGGTGGAGCAAGATCAGACAGCCTTTGCATTCCCCAGCGAAGTGCTGACCTTCACCCATGTCATCACCAATGTGGGCAACCGCACCGAAGATATCCAGATCATCCCCAATTCCGGGCCACAATTCGCAACCGCATCTCTGTACAACCTGGATGGTTCACCGTTCTTCCCCGACACCATTACCTTGGATGCCGGAGAAGCGATTTCGCTCCTGCTCCAGGTCACAATGTTTGATGATGCGATGGGGGGTGGTGTTGCCACACCTGGGGTGATAGCCCGGCTCGCGGCCGCGCCTACCATCTTTGATGCCGCCCAAAACAACATCACTATCGGCTTCGTTCCTGGAACTCGTTACCTGGCCGCCAGTGGCGCCGTAGATAACTCCAACTGCACCAGCCCCAACAACCCCTGCGCCACCCTGCAACATGCAGTGAACCAGGCCTTAAACGGAGATGACCTCTTGCTCTCCGCGGGTTCCTACACTGATTACAGTACTCGCACCCTTGGGGCTAACGTCATCCAACAAACCGCTTTCGTGGACAAAGACTTGAGCATTACCGGCGGTTACAACGCTGGCGATGGCTACACCACCTTCCAACCAATCACCAACAGTGTCACCCTGGACGGTCAGGGTAACGGACGTATTTTCTATCTAACCAGCGGAATTGATGTTATCCTGACCGGCCTCTTCATGGAACACGGGTATGAAGCCAGCTTTGGCGGAGCTATCTACAACACCGGGGCCAACCTCAGCTTACAAGGAAACTGGGTCCAACAGAACCGCGCTGAGTATGGCGGCGGTATTTATCACCTGACAGGTACACTGACAATCAATAGCTCGGTCTTTGCCCATAACCTCTCTAACAATGAAGGCAACACCTCACCCGGTGAAGGGGGAGCCATTTATGTGGCGAATGGCTCAGTCATCCTGGAAAACAACACCTTCGCTGACAACGAAGCGGTTGTCACCAGTTTTGCCCCAACCGCCAGTGGGAATGGGGGTGCCATCTTCCAGGCAGATGGATCAGTGAACTTGCAGAACAACATCTTTAGCCTTAACCAGGCCGATGGGTCAAATGGGGCCTATTACTTCGCTCCCGCTGTCAATATCCTGGCCAATGATTACAACCTGTTCTTTGGCAATACACCAAACAATGGCAACGTTTTCACTGGCACGCACAGCTTCACGGCCAATCCTCTCTTTGCTGATACCCTTTACCATCTAGGCAGTGGCTCCCAGGCCATTGACGCCGGTACAACTGCCGTAACCCAAGGGCCAGATATGGACGGCGAGCCACGGTTACAAGGTATTGGCATAGATATAGGCGCGGACGAACTGACGCAGGTAGCTACCTTCGCCTTTACTCCGGTCTTCCAGAGCGCTTTGATTAGCAGTGGCGACCAGTACACCTATACGCACATCCTCACCAATACCGGTGACTTTGCCGATAGTTACACGCTGGCGATGGGGCATAACACTACGGGAGGAACGGGTTGGGGTTACAGCCTTGATCCACTCACCACGAACGTTCTTGATCCCGGGGAATCCATTCAAGTGACGCTAGTGATTACAGGGGCTAACCCCGGTTATGTGGATACCACAGTGATCACCGCCACATCTACGGCCTCAAATCTGTCTCTTGTTGTGACGGATGAGACCACCATCAGCCAGGTGGCAGGCGTCAATATTGAGCCACCACGCATGGGTGATGGTTTGGCCGGGGGTACAGTCCAGTACACGCATCTGGTAACTAATACCGGTGACGGGCCGGATAGCTTCAACCTGACGGTGGCATCGGCCACCCCACCCGGTTGGGTAATCACCATTAACCCCACAAATACAGGCGTATTGTTACCCGGCGACGCGGCCGCGATCACGGTCACTCTGCAAATTCCGCTCAATGTCACCGTTACCCTACACACCGCCACCATACAGGCCGCCAGTGTCGTCAACCCGGCGGTCACGGATAGCGTGGTAGACACGACCAACATCTATCTGGCCGGTGCACTCCTGGAGCCAGACCACTTCCAGGTGGTAGACCCCGGCACGGTCATTACCTACAACCACACACTCACCAATACCGGAAATGTAAGTGACACCATTGTTCTGACTTACACCAGCTCGCTAGGTTGGCTGGTGAGTGTTGACCCCATGTCGGCGACACTGGAGCCAGGAGAAGGGACGGCAATTGTCGTAGTAGTGAGTGTACCGGTTGCGGCCGCGCCAGGAACGCAAGATGACAGCATCATCACCGCCCGCTCCACTTTTAACCCCCTTATCACCGATACGGCCACCGATAATACCCGCGTGACCCAAGATCATGGGCTGACCTTTACCCCTGACCTTACCCAAACCGTCCCCGCCAACACCGTGGTGGTCTACACCCACATCCTCACCAACACGGGCAACGGCCCCGACACCTTTGCTATCACGGCCACCAGTAACCAGGGTTGGAACGTACAAACACCAGCCAACCTCACCTTAAACGAAGGAGCATCCGCAACGGTACTCGTAACCTTAACCGTACCCACCACCGGACCAGTAACCGACACCATGCAAGTAACAGCCACCTCGGTTATTAGTCCGGCTTATAACGCCACCGTCACCGATACCACCATTGTCACCGGGCCTGTGCCCATTGCCGGAGTGAATATCGAAGCCGACCAAATTGGCTCAGGGGTCGCCGGAACACAGGTTGTCTACCAACACACCATCACCAATACCGGCAACATCCCCGATACCTTCAGCCTGACGTATGACTCCAGCCTGAACTGGACGGTGACGATTGTGCCAGATAGCATCCCCCTTGATGCTGGAGAAAGCACCACAGTACAGGTGACAGTCAATATTCCTGGCGGCACAGCCTCCGGGACAGCTGATGTCACCACAGTAACGGCTACCTCGACCTTCAACCCCACGGTTTCTGATGCAGTGATAGATACAACCACCGTTAACGCCAGTGGTGGAGCGGGGGTACTCATCGAACCAGACAACACGGGGGCAGATATCGCCGGAACCACCGTGTTGTATCAGCACACCATCACCAATACAGGTGCCAATGCCGATACCTTCACCCTCACCATCGCATCCAGCGAAGGGTGGACAGTAGATGTGGGACCAGACAACGTGGCGCTGGATTCTGGCGAAACTGGGACAGTCGCAGTCACCGTAACCATCCCGGCTGGAGCTACAAGTGGCATAAGTGACATCACCACAGTCACGGCAACTTCCAGCACCAATCCCAACATCTCAGACATCGCTACCGACACGACTCAAGTACTCAATGTCGGAGCAGGAGTTCTCATCGGCCCAGACCAGCAAGGCCAGGGTACACAAGGAAGTGATGTTGTTTATACCCACTGGGTCACAAACACCGGCAATATCACCGACTCCTTCCTGATCAGCCCCATATCCAGCAATGGCTGGTCAACCATTGCCAATCCCAACTTCTTTAGCCTGGCACCAGGTGAACGAACGCTGGTGACGGTGACATTGAGCATCCCGGTAGATGCCACAATCGGAACCACAGATGTAATGACCATTTCTGCCTCGTCCACGACACCACCTAATCCTATTGATACAGCCATAGACCTCACAGAAGTGATTGAAGGGGTTTCTGGGGGCACAGTCTATCTGCCCCTGGTCTTAAAACCGTGTGTGCCAACAAATATAGATCTCGTGGTGACGAGTCTGGAGATTGTTCCGGCCAATCCACAGGCTGGTCAACAAGTTACAGTACGGATCACAATCCGGAATCAGGGTACGGTTGGCGTAACGGCTGGCAATAACTTCTTCCTGGACTTCTATGTGGATCGGGTACCGGAAATATTAGTCGCTGGGGATCTGGCCTGGGGTATCCAGGGCAGTTGGATGGCCGCGGGAGCCAGCCGCACCCTTACGGCAAATTACACCTTCACGGCCGGAACACATCAATTGTGGGCACAGGTAGACACAGATAACACAGTGGCTGAATGCCCGAATGAGCTAAATAATCTCTTAGGGCCAGTTTCACTGACAGTCACTGGGGCCGCCGGGCAAGCAATTCCGGTTATTACCCCAATAGCTCCGTCGCCGTTGGATATGCCGCGCCCAACTCCCACCCCCCTGGCTCCCGGCGAACAGGACAACCCGTTAACGGAATCCACCGGAGATGAGGTTATCAACCCATCCACAACCGAATAATGGGATAAGTAATCGTTCGGCAATAAGTTAGGTGGCTCGGTGGGGACACCAGCCACAGCGCGTAAGTCCTATACTAAGGGTCCATAAAAGATTAAGTTCCGTCAAGACCTGACAGGTTTTCGGAAACCTGTCAGGTCTAAATCGGGAAGTTATATTTTTACGAACCCTAAGTGGTTGTTTCACGGCAACATTCAAGTTGTCGGGAAAGTCACCTTTCCCCGCAAAAAAGACCGCTGACGAAATTAAACGTCAGCGGTCTTTTTGTGTAGCGATATTGGCAATGGGTATCATCGTAACGACTAACCCTCTCGGGGGCTGAGTTTGTCGAATCCCGTTTGCCTTCGACAAGCTCAGGCAACGGGCTTCGGATTGACGATTAAATAATTAAACATTTGCTGGGGCCGGTCTCCTGACCATGCCCCTCCCAGCAAACAGTCTCTCGCAGGCTGTCGGAAAAGCCTGGGTTTTACAGTTAGACGACACAAGTCACTTATGTGAATAATGGTCTCTCCAGGCCAAAAACCCTGGTTTTACATCGAATTCGGCGTGCCTTTACAAGAGAAAAACCTGGTTTCTGAACCTGCTAGAACATCTTGGCGAAAATAGAAACCAGGTTTTTACATCGAATTCGGCGTGCCTTTACAAGAGAAAAACCTGGTTTCTGAACCTGCTAGAACATCTTGGCGAAAATAGAAACCAGGTTTTTACATCGAATTCCGAGCACTTTATAGGAGAAAAACCTGGTTTCTAAACTGGCTAGAGATTTACGCCCAGGTGTACTAGAGGCTTCCGCCCTTATGTACTAGAGGCACAAAAATGCCGATCTGATGATCGGCATATATTGGGGGCCGCGATGAAGCGTACCAGGGAAACGCTCTTGAGCTAGAACGGTGTTCAGGCGTTGTATTTCTTAGTTTTTTGCTGGTGCCATTGCATTGCAACACCCGTCAGAATAAAACCCACACCGGTAATGGTGAGAATGAGAATAGGCAGGGCTACCGGCGCACCAGAAGCGGGTAAAACGGAGGGACCAGGAGCCGCGGCCGCGCCCTTACGCACACAAAAATCAACATTTAGCGCTACCGGTTGTTCAGCACTGATCGTCACTGTTTGTGAGGCGGCTGAAGAAATCGTATAACCCGCAGGGGGTTTGGCCGTGACTTTCCAAGGACCATACCCGGCGGCAACCAAACCATAACTACCATCACTGCCAGATTCCAGGAAAACGGTGTTTTGCCCATCCTGACTCATAAATTCGATGATGATACCCGATAAAATCGGTTCGTTTTGCCCCACACATTTACCATCGTTATTTTTATCTTCATACACAGTCCCCCGAATAGAACCCAGACTAGATCCGGTAGCTGGCCCGCTTCCGGCGATAGGGGTGTTGGTCGCCCCGGGGATTGGAGTACTGGTCGCCCCAGGGATTGGAGTATTGGTATTTGTAGGAGTTATACTGGCTGGTGTTACCGGAGTAACGGTAAAGGTAGGTGTTGGTGCGGGGGGCGTTTCATTGGTAGGTGTAGCCCGAGGTGTATTTGTGGGTGTAGGGTCTCCCTGCGCATGAAGGGGAGAGGGGAAATATAGCGCAACAAAGAAGGCCAAGAACAGAGTAGCGGCCGCGAATCGGTGGAACTTCATTGAACACCTCCCAGGTAACAGGCAATGTGTTGGCGACGAAGGACAAACGGTTAAGACAAGGTTAAAAGTTAATCGTAATTTTATGTCTATTTGACGATTAATTCAACCCTATTCAGGAGTAGAGCCATTGCCTACAAAGAACCACTTAACTAATAACAGGACGGAACGCGGCCGCGATGGTAGCCGTGTCGTGAAATTCTTGCCAGCGTTCAATCTTACCATCTTTTAAGGTAAACCAGTGTGCCCATTCCGTTTCAAAAAAACGATCCGTTGGCCGCACACGCACACGCTCATGCCCCAACACAACCACATGGCTACCCGAAGCCATAATTTGTAGAGGGCCAAATAGATGCAATTCACAAGTATCCGTTAGTAAGGCGAACAGAGTCGCTACGGCCTCTTGCCCCTGGTAATGCCCCGCATAGGGAATATCCTGAGAATGACCCACAAAATGCCATTCCACATTCTCCGTCAATAAGGTCAACATACTTTCTACATCTCCCTGACCATAAGCAATATAAAGCTGACGCACAATCTGCACATTATCTGAGTAATTCATACCCCTCTCCTATTTAGGATTGACGATTAAATAACTTGAATATTTGCTGTGGCTGGTCTTCTGGCCGTACCACTTTCAGCGAACAAGTTATTTAGTTCTCATTCCTTTTGGATGAATGATTACTGCCACGCGGGCAGATCAAGGTTAAGACCATTCACCATTCTCAACTTTAGCAAACCCATACCCCCCCATACAGACCAAAAACTATTCACTTTGTGTCCATTTCACGCCAGTAACGCAGAAGGTAAACGCAGATTAGGGCATTTACCGTTAGGGGAAAAAACAATTTGAGCCGTTTTTCGCGGGCGAATGCCCGCGAAAAACGGCTCTTAAAAAGTTCCCCGCCCCTGGGGGCGGGGAAATCCGAGTATGCCATCGCCCTACAGACAAAGGCCTGGTTTTGGGCAACCAATACAAAATCAGATATAGTGTTACGTTTGTAGGGCAAAACAGTTCATCGTACCCCTCAGTTAACCGCCCTGAAACAGGCCTACAGAACACCCAAATCAAAGTAAAAATTGGTAATTACTAACACCCTCGAGGGCGTGTATAGTTACATTGTCTCTATCCAGACTGGCTGGAAGATCATCGTTATGCGCTAACATGCGGCCGCAACGCCTGTTTTAATGTGTGTCGAAACATGGATACCCATGCCATGTGCCATTCATCCCGCTGTCATCATCGAAAACATTACTATCGCCTATCTACAGGAGGCGTTTAATCATGTCATCTCCTTTAGCTCAACGTCTGGAAGTGGCAAGAAGACAGCGATTTGTAGGGCGTAGCCCGGAATTAGAGCGATTTCAAGCCGCCCTGATCGCCCCTGAACTCCCCTTTTATGTGATCCATGTCCATGGCCCTGGTGGCGTAGGCAAAACAACGCTTCTACGTCAGTTTATGTTTGGAGCCAGAGAAGCACAGGTTCCCGTTATTTACCTGGACGGACGTAATATTGATCCGGCTCCGGAACTGTTTTTAGGGGCTTTACACCAGGCTCTAGCCCTGACACCCCAAGAACAACCGCTTAGCTATCTCGCCGAGCAACCCGGGCGACTGGTTTTACTCATTGACACCTATGAGACGTTGATGCCATTGGATGGCTGGTTGCGTGATATATTTCTGCCCCAATTATCGGGCAATATCTTGACGGTGCTGGCCGGGCGACATCCCCCCACCCTACCCTGGCGTACGGATCCCGGATGGGAAGGGCTAGTCCAGATCATTCCTCTACGTAATCTCAGCCCAGAAGAAACCGAAGCCTATCTGCTCAAACGCTTCATACCTGCCGCCCAGCATCAAGATGTGTTAGCGTTTACCCATGGATACCCATTGGCCCTTTCGTTGGTAGCCGATGCGTTTGCACAAAACCCCCAACTCATCTTCAAACCCGAATCTGCTCCCAATCTCATCAAAGCCTTGTTGGATCATTTTGTGGAAAAAGTGCCCGGGCCTCATCACCGGGCGGCGCTGGAAGCATGTGCCTTGGTGCGTCTTACCAGTGAACCTTTGCTGGCGGCATTGCTTAATACGCCAGATGCCCATGAATATTTTGGCTGGCTCCGGGGCCTTTCTTTCATAGACACAGATCGCTTTGGGCTGTTTCCCCATGATCTGGCGCGGGAAGCTCTGGCGGCCGATTTACGCTGGCGCAATGCGGAATGGTATATGGAGTTACACACCAGGGCGCGGCGTTATTATTTGAGTCAGCTAGAGCGACATGAGGGACAGGGGCAACAATCCATCTTGTTTGATTATGTTTTTTTGCACCGAGATAACCCGATGGTGCGCCCGTTTTTTGAATGGAAACAGAGTGGCACAGTATTTGTGGATAAAATGCAGGCCAACGACGCGGCCGCGATTCAGGCCATGATCTCCACCCATGAAGGGACTGAAGCCGGAACCATCGCCACCTACTGGCTAAACCGCCAACCTCAGGGTGTACAACTATTACGCGATGGTTCTGGGATCGTTCAAGGCGTGTTAATGCTAATCGCCCTGGAACAGATAACATCCGCCGACCGGCAACAAGACCCTGGCATTCAGGCCATCTGGCAATTCTGGCATAAAACCGCCACCATCCGGCCCGGAGAAACGGCTACCGCCTTTCGCTTTTGGCTGGGGCACGAAACTTACCAAAATGTTTCCCCTGTCCAAAGCCGTATCTTTCTCAACATGGTGCAACATTATTTAACAACTCCTGGTCTAACCTACACCTTCCTACCCTGCGCTCAGCCGGAGTTCTGGGCCAATATTTTTGCTTATGCCGATTTACACCGGTTAGAAGCGGCCGATTTTACGGTAGGTGCACATCGTTATGGCGTTTATGGCCATGATTGGCGTGCTATTCCCCCCATGGCCTGGCTCTCTCTCATGGCCGAGCGGGAAGTGGCTTTGGGGTTAAAGGGAGAACCCCCAAAACCGGCCCAGGCTGTTTTACTCCTCAGCGAAGCAGAATTTAGCTCAGCGCTTCGGGATGCCTTACGTGATTTCACCCATCTTCCGGCCCTATTTAATAACCCACTCCTGCAATCGCGCCTGGTGTGGCAACAGGCCGGTACCGACACACCCCCGGCCCGGCGCGTAGATGTCTTACGCCAATTACTCCAGGACGCGGCCGCGCCCCTACAACAATCCCTCAAACAGGCCAAACTATACCGTGCCCTCTACCACACCTACTTCCAGCCCGCCGCCACTCAGGAAGAAGCGGCCGAACTGTTGGATGTCCCCTTTAGCACCTATCGTCGCCACCTTCGCGCTGGCCTGGAACATATCGTCACCGTTTTGTGGCAACAAGAACTAGGTAGCTAATAGGCAATCGCCCTGCAAAGTTGCCTTGCCCCCTTGCGCCTGGGTATGATTTATACTGCCAAAGGGCATAATCTGATATTTTCCTCCAGTGCGGTGATTTAGGTCGTTCAATAATCGCCACATGCTTGATCATCAAGGGGGGGGAATGGGCCATGTTTTGTGCCCTGTCTCCAGATTGGTTTATCCGTGCCCACTCCCACCCCTAACCCCGCCCCAGGGGTAGGGAACGATTTCCGGCACGGTTTGGCGGACGGACACCCGCCAAACCGTGCCGTTGGGTTTCCCCCTTCCCTCGGAGAAGGGGATGCCTGTCGAAGGCCGTTGGTGGCGACAGGCTCAACCAACGGCACCGCGCATTATTGAGAAAGTGCGTTTAGAGGGCTAAAAGGCATGATTGAATTGGGTGATACAGTAACCGTGAGTTGGCACTGGCAACCTATTCTCCTGTTACTGGGGGGAGTAATTGGGTTGCTTTATGTGCGGGGCTGGCGGGTAGAGCGGCAAAAAGGCCACACGATAGCTACCTGGCGACCTCTAACACTGATACTAGGCCTTGTCTGCCTCTTCCTGGCGCTCATTTCCCCCCTCCACGAGTTGGCTTTATACTACCTCTTTGCTCGTGTTAGCCAACACATTTTGCTCCTGGCTCCCTCACCAGCCCTGCTCCTGGTGGGCGATCCCTGGCCCATTTTGAAGGCTGGATTTCCCCAACGAGGTCGGAATTGGTTGACGGTCACTTTTGGCCCTGAAACCCGCGGCCGCACCCGCCTACAGCAACTCACACCCGTCAGCTTCATCTGGTTCGGCTTCCTCGCCGGATTTAGCCTGTGGTATGACCCCATATTACACAACCTGGCCCGACAAACCCCCTGGCTCCGTACCCTGGAACTCAGCACCATATTTGCGGCCGCGTTACCCTACTGGTGGGTTATCACCCGTGCCCATCCCCACTTGCATCAATTGCCCCACTTTTGGTTGCGTGTTCTCTACACAGCCATCGGCGCGGCCCCCCTCAAAATACTGGGTGGCCTGCTCCTGTTCAGCGAAACCACTCTCTACCTCTACCCTACCCAACAAATTCAGATCATGGATGTCAGCGGCATACGGGCACAACAACTATTGGCCGGTTTGGTGATATGGTTCCTGGGGGGCGTCACCTTCACAAGCGCCGCCTTCCTACTCATGCGTACCTGGTTTGATAGCGAAGAGCGCAAACCGACCCTTTCCATTGCCCGCCTTTCCACAGAAGAACGGCTCATAGCCCCAGGCTGGGAACAATCGAGACCGCGATAATGCCCTCTGCCACAAAAGCTCATTCCTTGACCACCCCCCCACCGCCAGCCCCTTTCATGGAGCGGATGGCCGCTTTATTAGGGAATGAATTTCCTGCCTTTGCCCAAAGCTATACGGAATCCGGTCACACCGGTCTGCGGCTCAATACCCTAAAAATCACCCCTGAACGTTTTCGCCAATTGGCCCCCTTTCAGATCAACCCTCTGGGAGAATGGGATGCGGCCGCCTTTCAACTCACATCCAATGAAACAGTTACCCCAGGCAAACATCCCTACCACTGGGCCGGGCTGTACTATCTACAAGAACCCTCGGCGATGGTTGTAGGAGCTTTAGCGCGGCCGCAACCAGGGGAATGGGTACTAGACATTGCGGCCGCCCCAGGCGGAAAATCTACCCACCTGGCCGCCCTCATGCAGGATACCGGCCTGCTGGTAAGTAACGATGTGGATCGCGGCCGCGCCCACATCCTGGCCGAAAATCTTGCCCGCTGGGGCACCCAAAATAGCCTCATCACCAACGATACCCCTGAAAAATTAGCTCAAACCTGGAGCGACCTCTTTGATCGCGTCTTAGTAGATGCGCCCTGTTCTGGCGAAGGCATGTTTCGGCGACAAGGGGGTTTTGCCTGGAGTGAAAACATGGTTCAGGCGTGCGCCCGGCGGCAAAAAAGCTTGATCACTACGGCCGCCCGCTGTGTACGGCCTGGTGGCTTTCTCGTTTACGCCACCTGTACCTTCGCCCCAGAAGAAGATGAGCAGGTAATTGCTCACTTCCTGCACCAAAGACCTGATTTTGTCCTGATGGAACCACCCCACTATCCCGGTTTTGCTCCCGGCCACCCCGAATGGGCTGATAACACTTCCGCACTCCACCACGCCACCCGTCTCTGGCCCCATCAGTTTCCCGGCGAAGGGCATTTCGTCGCCCTGTTGCAAAGATCCGGTCCCCCTATCGGATTTCCAGGCCATTCCCCTAAACCCAAATCCAAAACAGCCCTCTACAAACAAACGAACCAGATCCCGCAGGAATGGCGGGCCTTTGCCGCCGAACATCTACACGAAGCGTTTCCGGCCCATCGTTTTCACCTGGCTGGCAACCGCCTCTATCTTTTACCTGAACAGCCTGTCGCCACAGAGGCAATTCGGCTAGTGCGTTATGGTTTACTATTAGGAGAAGTGGGCAAAGGGTACTTTAAACCGGCGCCTACGCTGGCCCTGACCCTCAGTACCAAGGCGACGCCCACGTACCTGGACTACCCGGCCGCGGCCGCGGAAATCAGGGCCTATTTGGCGGGACAAGAGTTCGCGGCCACGGGGCCAGATGGTTGGGTGTTGGTGGCTGTAGATGGGTTTGGTTTAGGATGGGGCAAGCGGGTACGCGGCCGCGTCAAAAACCATTCACCCCATCCCCGCCAGGAGCAAAAATTACCCCTTTGACTAGACACCCACTTAGGGTCCATAAAAGATTAAGTCCGTCGAGACCTGGCAGGTTTTCGGAAACCTGTCAGGTCTAAACCGGAAAGTTATATTTTTGCAAACCCTTAGTACCCGTCTAAGAATAACGTCCCTTTTTGCTGTGGCCAGCCTCCTGACCGTCCCCAACTTAACTTCGAGTGAACACCTGATATGTTATCACGTTGGCTTTTTTCTCTGGCTCGTTCCCCGTGGTGGGGAAACTGGGCAGGTTTTTTATTTACGTATATGAGTTTTATTCTACCGGTGCAATATCTCTATAAAGGTGAGACTGTTCTGGCCTTTCATCATCCTCGCCCTGCCTACCCTTTCCACGTTCTGTTGGTTTCCAAACAGCCACGGCGAAATTTGATGGCTCTTTCGCCTCAAGACAGCCTATTTTTGCATGAGCTAATGGAAGCGGTACAAAAATTAGTGCAGGAGTTTCATCTAGAAGAAAAAGGGTATCGGCTAATATGCAATGGTGGCCCTTATCAGGATATACCCCATTTACATTTCCATCTCATCACCGACCAAACTTGAACTAATGATATCTTCTTAATATTTCGGGGGACACGAGGCCCAAACTTATCGCAGATCGTTGGTTTCGCGAGGCTCAACCAACAGCGCCACGTCTTATTGAGAAAAAACGTAACGACTAAGCCGTTGCTCGAGCTTGTCGAAGGCAACACGAGACTTCGACAAACTCAGCCCTCGGGAGCCTGGGTAGGTACGAAGAAACAACTAACGGCTAAACAGTCCCCCTAAACGACCACTTTGTTTCTTTTTCTTTTCGGCAATTGCGGCCGCGAGATCTTGGGCTGGTTGATAATCAGGCTGAAAGCGCAGGGCCTGTTGGTTGGCCCGTTCTGCATCCTCATCTTTGCCCATACGCCAGTGAATGAAGGCCGTTTGATACCATAACTCACCATTCTGGGGATCCACTTGCAAGGCCTGTTTATAAGCAGGAATGGCCTGTTCATATTGATTAAAGGCAAAATAGCTATCAGCCACAATACGCCGCCATTGCAAACGTTGGGGGTTAGTCACCGCCTCCTGCGAAGCCTTTTCACACCAACGAACAATCTGCGCCAAATCTTTCCGAGCCACCCAATAGGCCACCTCAACCGCATTCAAATAATAAAAAGCCGGGTCAATCTCCCACAAATAATCCAGCACCAGGCGGGCATCATCCAAACGACCACTATAAACGTAAACAAGCGCCTCAATAAAATTAATCTCCAACAAATCCGGCTCATCAGACTGGGCCTTTTCCAGCCAGGATTGGGCCACCTGCACCCCCCCGGGATCATACGAACCATCCCCCTCGCGGGCGATAGCCAGCAAAGCATAGGCCACACCAGCAAAGGCATAGGGCCGTGAATCACCCCCAAGAAAGGTGCGGAGCGCGGCCGCGATCTGTTTGGCATCACCCCGGTATGCATCTACCTGGTCCAACCCAATCTCATAGGTTTTGCGCCCCAACGCCGTTGCCTGAGCCGTCGTCGGCCAACTGGCCTTAACCAAAGACGGTAAAATCTGCTCGATCAAACGTTTGCCCATAACACCCACCTTTTTCTCCCCACCAACACCCCATTTTACCCGATGCCTCAACGAACGAAAATGCTACAGAGAAACTCCGAGTATACCCATAAATCGTGGGGCACAGACCTGACAGGTTTCTAAAACTTATCAGGACTCCCACAAAACGTGGATATACTCGGGAACTCCGAGTAGGCAATCGCCCTGGAAGCATTCGTAGGGCGATTGCATACTCACCAGAATGAACCCATCCCCCTACCCCCCTTCCCGAAATCGGGAAGGGGGAACCCACTCGGCGGGTAAAATCGGGGCTTCGCCCCGATTTTACCCGCCTTAAAAAACTCCCCGCCCCTGGGGGCGGGGTTGGGGGTGGGGGAAATCCGAATATGCAATCGCCCTGGAAGCATTCGCCCTAAATGTGGCATAATTCATCGGTCAAGATATAATCACCGCCGTTATTGTTTGGGCGCTTAGCTCAGTTGGTCAGAGCGCTTCGTTTACACCGAAGAGGTCGGGGGTTCGAGCCCCTCAGCGCCCATCAACTCCACCCCGGTCGTATTGGTTGCCCACCTAAACCGGTTTGGTATAATCCTGATTGTGATAAAAAGTACATATAAAACTGCCTGTAAGGTGGTTACAGGCAGTTTTTGCCTGTAATGCCCGTTAGTCAAATTCCAAAATCCGTGTGTCTTACAGGAGAGATCCATTTATGTCTGCAACAACTGTTCCTGCCTCTTCCGGTTTAACGCGCCGGGAATTTCTCTTCTACATTTGGGGGGCGTCTATGGCCCTATTCACCGCAGAATTTGCCGGGTTGTTTGTGTGGTTTGCCCTACCCCGGTTCAAAGCAGGTGAATTTGGGGGTGTATTTGAAGTCCCAATTGATAGTTTGCCTACAACAAATGATGAGCCAGCGGGCTTTAGCGAAGGCCGATTCTGGTTGGTCAACCTTGATACCAGTCAAGCCAACAACAAAATGTACCGGGCCAGTGATGAAAATCAAGATATTGTTGGCGTGGCGGCAGTTTATAAAGTGTGTACTCACCTGGGTTGCATTTATGCCTGGAACAAGGCGAATGAACGTTTTGAGTGCCCCTGCCATGGTTCAAAATATCGCCTGGATGGGCGACGCGTTGAAGACCCAGCCCCCCGCACGTTGGATCGTTTCGAGATTCAAGCGGTAGATGTGAATGGTACGATATTAGCCACAGCAGAAAAAGATGCTGATACTGGCTCTTATCTGCCTTTGGTTTTACCGGCCAATACAGCCGAAATCTGGGTTAATACCGGTGTAAAAGCACGCGGCGCCTCATTGCCGCTGATTAGTGAAATTGGTCGGGCTTCCTAACGAGAATGAACTATTCTTGACTCTCGTCATCAGATAGGGAGGAGTTATTTATGGCAACTTTCATTGAGCAAGTACAGGAAATGGGGCTGAAACAGGCCGCCATTGCCAAATTGGACGAGGCCGTGGAACGGATGACTGCCGGGATGAATATCAATGACATCCGGGCGGCTTTGCGTGGTGATGAACCTCGTCGTCCGAATCCTCGTTTGCGGCCGCATGCCGATAGTTTCTGGCTCCACATTCGGCCTAGTTTCTACCACACCGAAGTTACCCACATTTACCCCACTTTCCGCCTGGGTTGGCTTTCTACCTGGCTCTTCGTCTGGGAAACCTTAACCGGTATCTTCCTCATGGTTTTCTATACGCCATCCCCTGTGAATGCTTATGAAAACATCTGGAATATCTTAGGTAATGTGCCTCTAGGGCAATTGATGCGTAATCTGCATCGCTTTGGTGCCGAAGTCATGGTGTTGGTAGTGGCCCTGCATATGCTTCGTACCTTCATTACCGGAAGCTATAAAAAGCCCCGCCAGTTCACCTGGGCAACAGGTATGATTCTGTTGGTCCTTACCCTGATGCTGAGCTTTAGCGGTTACTTGCTCCCTTGGGATCAATTAGGTTATTGGGCTTTAACCGTGTTCCTCAGCGCGACCGAAGCTCAGCCTGGCCCAGAATTTTTGGGGCGCAATATAGGTTTGCTTCTTGCCGGTGCGCCGCAGGTAGGTGCGGGTGGTTTGCTTCGTTGGTATTTGCTTCATGTGTTAGTCATGCCTCTGGCGCTGGGTATCCTCTTCTTCGTTCATTATTACAAAGTTGTTCTGCATGGACATTCTCTCCCCCCTGGTCGGGAAGAAATCGGTGAAGACACGGCCAAACGTGTTCCTAAAGATGAGCGGACTTATTTCATTCCCGATATTTTGACCAATGAACTGATGTGGACAGCTCTGGCAACTCTGATTTTAGTAGCTGTACCTTTGTTCCGTCTCTACAATGCTCCCCTTGAGAGCCATGCCAACCCGCTGGTAACGCCACTCCATGTGGTAGCTCCCTGGTATCTGGCCTGGTCGCAAGGTTGGCTTAAACTGTGGGATAAAGCTTTCGTTGCTTTTGGCTTAATCCCGGGGTTATTAGTTGCTTTCACCGTTATGCCTTACTTTGAAGTGGGTAAGAGTCGCCGTTACATTGATCGCCGAGTTGGGTTGACTGTTTCTATGGCTTTCATCGTGATTATGCTCTACTCTAACTGGTTGGGATCGCCGGAATATGGTGTTACCAGTTCCGCCGAACAAGAAGTTTTCCAGGATATTTTGCCCCAGGAAGGTCATAGTGAACTGAAAGCAGTGCCCTATGATGAGTTGCAACCGGGAACTTATGTGCCTGGTACACCTATCCCTGGTCGTTTTTACTTAACTGAGGCGTTAATTGCCCTGGAAGAAGCCATCTATTCCCATTCTTGTCATTTGAATGGCAATAATCCATTAGACTTACCTGACTGTGAGGAATATACGGCTGAAGACGGTACGACAAAATATCGTACTTATTACACCCGGGATGCCATGCCTGACCCGCAATTCCAATTGATTATCAAAGATTATCAGAAGAATATGCGGGAGATTATTATTACAGCCAAAGTAGAGGATCCAGCGAACCCCGATACCTATCTGATTAATAACCAGATTGTGGGATACCGTCACCAGGATTCTAACTACGAGGAAGATTAACTTTCTTAGGGGTGACAAATAAGATCGCCCCTATTTCATCCTTCACTAGGGGAAGCCAAACCACAACGAGGAAGAGAAGCCATGCAAGTAAAGATTATCATTGGTACAGTGGCTTTTATGATGACGATGATGCTCTTTGGATATGCCGCGTTACGTGAACCGGCACGTCTGGAGCGTTTCGCGGCCGCAGACTTGGCTCGTAATATTGAAAAAGGGGCCGAGATTTTTAACGGTAACTGTGCAACCTGTCACGGTGTGGCAGGGGATGCGTTGGAATGTTTTGATTCCACCACCGGGGAACCAGTGGCTTGCAAAGGGTTGCCCTTGAAAGACACCTATTTGCTATGTGGCGAACCATCAGCCCGGTTACAAGATGTAGCTTATGCCTTTACCGTGCGGGATTACATCTTTGGTACCGTATCTGCGGGTCGTATCGGCACAGAAATGCCTACCTGGAGCGCCCGTATGGGTGGCCCCATGCAGGATTATGAAATCGAAAATGTGACCCAATTTATTCTGAATTGGCGGACCGATTTGTGTGCCGAAGGCGTAGAGATTGTAACCGTTGAATGGCCCTTAACCGTCACCGCTCTACTCGAATCAGAAGAGGTCACGGCTCCTGGGGATGCGGTCAATGGTCAAGCTCTGTACGAAACGACGTATGTCTGCACCAGTTGCCATGGGGATCCCGCAGAAGAAGGATCTAACCGTGTAGGTCCCTGGTTGGGTGATTTGGCAGAACGAGGCGGCACGATTGTAGAAGGGTATGCGGCCGCGGATTACTTATATGAATCCATCCTTAACCCCAATGCTCACATTGCCGCTGAGTGTCCCACTGGCCCCTGTGGTTCTCCCAGTGCCATGCCTGGTAACTTCAGTGCCCGTATTCGTGAGATGCAAAACATGGTTGATCTGATGACCTATATTCTGGATGATAACCTGGAAACGAATGGGGTCGAAGTGAACTATACCGCCCGATAATTAGTAACCAACAACCAAATCAATGGAAAGACGGGTATTGTGCTTAATTGAACACAGTACCCGTCTTTTTATTTATATTTAGTGGCTTCTCAATATTCTGGGGGGAATCGTAACCTGAGCCTGTCGAAGGCGGTTGGTTTCGACAAGCAACCAACATCACCATATTTTATTGAGAAGATACTATATTCATATGATAAATGAAACGATGATCCACATCATGCAGACCTGCCACACCATCGCGGTAGCAGGTTTTTCTCGTTTTTCCGAGAAGGCAGGTTATTATGTACCGGCTTACCTGCAAAAACAGGGATACCGTATCATTCCGGTGAACCCTAATTTGGATGAAGGGTTGGGGGAAACCGCCTATTCTGCTCTGACAGATATACCGGACCCGGTTGATCTGGTGCTGTTATTCCAGCGCAGTGAAAATGTAGCCCCCTTTGTGCAAGAGGCCATTCAGATAGGGGCAAAAGCAATCTGGATGCAATTAGGGATTGAAGATGAAGCCGCGGCCGCAACCGCCCGATCTGCTGGTTTAGCCGTAGTACAAGATACCTGTATGTTGGTGGCCCATCGCCAATGGCGGGCTGGCAAGCTGATCTGACAGGGGTTCTGGCGTCCTAGACACACAATTCGAATGTCTAGGACACCACTCCGATATCGCCTGCCACCCAAAAGGGCTAGCGCCCTTTTAACGGGGTGCCACACTGACGGCAAAAACGATCATCTGCGTGGGCTTCCTGCCCGCATTGATGACAATAACGGGGTATCTCAGACGGGGCAGATGAAGTGGCAGAGCGTTTGTTGGGGAGATTCTTTATCGGACGGGGGGGTTGGCGACGCGCTAATGGTTTTTTCTGTTGGGTAGAACGTTCTTTTAACCCCTGCCAGATAAGGGTTCCCGAAATAATTAACCCGCCAACACCCACCAGGATTAAAGGCCAGTTGGTACGAACCGCGGCCGCGCTCTCGGTATCACTCTCATTTATAGTAGGGGCTGAATCTGTGGTATCTGATTCCAGGGTCCCAATAGTGAGCTGGTTATCAGACAATGTGTAATGCAAACGGACACTTAAGGGTTGCCCCAGGGTCAGTGGTTGCGAAGCCAGGTGATGGTAGGTTAGACCATCTTCACCTGTAATCACGGATTCAGGCACAGGTTCTACAACAAAATCCATCGCGGCCGCGGGCTGTTGCGCGGCCACCGTTACCTCTCCAATTACCATCGGGTACGCCCAGTCCATTACAAATGTGTGAGCGGTATCTTCAGCCGTGTAGGGCACATAATATTCCACTCGAAAACGAGGATCAGGCGTCGTGAGCGTGATTTGCCCCTCAGAAACTTCAAACTCAATATCATCCACCATCGTATTGGTATCCGAAATGCGGGCCACGGCATTCACATCAGCCCCTGTGGGTAAGGGCAGGGTCAAGGTAGCCGGTAAATCAACAGAGGCATCAAGCACCCCGGTTAGTAATACCAACACCAAAGGGCGGTCATAATCAGGCCACAATTCAATGGCTAATTGTTCTAAAGCTGGTGACTCTCCTTGCCCTTGCACGGGGGCAAAAGGCAATAAGGCAAATAAAAAGAAGAGGAATAGGATAAGTTGTTTACTGTTCTTCACTGACGGTGACTCTCTTATGTTGGATTTAGGGTAATAGCGTACCTACTTCAAACTTCAATCAATCGTACCCTATGTTAATTGGTTTCAGGCGCGGCCGCGGAGACGAATTCGGTTCGCTCGGCAATGGGGACAATCCATCTCCGTATAATCGCGGCCGCAGGTTCGGCAAGTGCGTACCTCTACCGGGCGTTCATCAGCCAGAGATCCCAACACGAGAACGATATCTTCCTGTTCGTGTTGGGCCAGCCATTGGTGTACATCTTGCTCCCCCACCTGCCATCGCCCCGAAGCATCGCGCCGGACAATCCCTTTCAGCACATCCAGGTCCATCTCATAGGCCATAGATGCCAGTTTTAGAATGGCCGCTCGCCGAATCGTATTCATATCATTTTTCCCCGGCCAGGAGTCCAATAACCTGATTTTTCAGATTCTAACTGTATCTCCTCAAGCCTTGTTTATTGATCGCACATCCCCTATTATACCCGGAAAGGAGTAAGGCTATGAGTCAGAATGATGCCAAACTGGAACATGATGTAACGATTTTAGAAGCCATGAGCGGGGAAATAGATGAATATTTGCGTCACGAGGTTTTGTTTTGGCCCCTAATGCAAGGAAATTTGCCCCGGTTAACCTTTGGGGGAATTCTCATGCGTATTCATCGCCTCACCCAGCTAAAACATCTGCTACCCGCAGAGGCACAAATACGCTGTGAAAACGCTATTAGGCAGTTTAATGAGGCCACAGCCCAACATATTGTCGCTGTGGAACAACGGTGCCAACAGGAATTGGCTGTCCGTTTACGCCAATGGCAAACTTCCATCCAGGAATGGCAGGCCAATGCCCCTTCAGTGGCCCTTTATGCCGCAGGGGTAGAAGTACGCGTTATGGTTGCCAGCCTTCTAGAAAAACTTCGTTTCCCCCCTTTTCAATTGGACTCCCAACTGGTGGAACGGGTGAGAGGATTGGATCAAGCATTACGCGGCCGCTGGCAATCAGGTCCATTTGTCTGGCCAGAAACCTGGCAATCAGCTTATCCGCAATCAGAGTATTGGTGGCTTTATGGTTTACCTGGCGGGGCCCAATCTCTCGCCTGAGGGTAAGTGTTCAGTTACCCCGCCCCGCGGTCAAACCGCCAGGCTATCGGGTTTTGGGGCACACGCTGTCCTCTATCCGTCTTTCGTGGGCAAGGGGAAAAATCAAGGGGTATCGGCAAGGGGTAATGTAAAATAGAAATGACTTCCCTTTCCTAGTTCACTGTGCACGCCTGCATCCCCCCCTAACCGCTCCACAATCCGTTTGACAATAGAAAGTCCTAAACCTAATCCCCTTTCACCCCCTTGTAATTGGGTGAAGGGGTGAAAAATGCGTTCTTGATCTTCTGGGGGTAAACCTGGCCCTTCGTCACGAACACCAAACTGGGCCATGTTTCTGTCAATCACCTGCGCCGTAAGCGTAATGATGGGGGGGGTACCTCCATAACGCAAGGCATTGCTCAAATAATTAACCCACACGGTTTCTACCCATCCTTGATTGCCAATAACCACAGGCCAATTTTCCGGGCACCGGAGGGTTGCCTGTTGGGTGTTAATCTCTCCTTCCAAACGACGTAGGCTATCGCTAATTATGATCGCCATATCGAGTGGTTTCGTTCTAATATCCGCCTTGCCCATGGTCGCCAACAGGTACAAAGATTCCACAACTTCTTTCATTTTTCGGCTGTCTTGGAGAATCGTCTGAGCATAACTACCTTGTTGCTCAGGGGTGAGACCAGAACGACGATCCGCGACAATTTCAGCGTACATAATCACGCGCGCCAGAATGGCTTGTAGATCGTGGGCTACGGTATGGGCAAAGGCATCTAATTCCTGATTACGCGTCTGTAATTCCTGAGTTCGGGCTTCTACGCGATATTCCAGCGCTTCATTTGTGTGACGCAATTTATCAAAAAGACGGGCATTTTCCAGGCCAATGGTCAAATAGCTTGATAGGGTATGTACAAAAAGCAATTCTCGGGGGGTAAAATGGCGATCTTCGTAGGTGTATAACTCAGCCAGCCCAATCACTTCATGGCGCACAACCAGAGGGATAAGAAGAACATTTTTACTCTGGTGACGAGAGAGTATTAGTTCGTCAGCCGGGGACAGGGATGGCTGATAAAATTCCAGACTAACGATTACTTTTTCTTGTAATGCACGCAATACGGCGGGGGAAGGGGTAACGACATCTCGTGTATCTTCTCTTTCCATTCTAACCCATCCCAATGAGCGTACCCGGTGCATATTACCCAAAGGAACAAGCAATTGAGAGGATGAATCCCAGCAGTATAAAGCACAGCCATCACAATTGAACGCGGCCGCCATATATTCGGCAATATCCTGAATAATCTCTTCATTTTGGGTAGCGTGGGCCACAATAGCGCTGGCTGGTATCAGAATGTTAATTTCATCAAATGACTTTTTTAACAGGGTCTGATAATTTTGAAGTTCGGCTTCTGCTTGCTTCCGTGGGGTAATGTCTATGAACATAGCC
This sequence comes from Chloroflexota bacterium, assembly GCA_018004935.1. Lineage (GTDB taxonomy): Bacteria > Chloroflexota > Anaerolineae > Promineifilales > Promineifilaceae > Trichofilum. Next base: position 37,954 of record JAGNBF010000059.1, read on the forward strand.
CGGGTGCCTATCACCTGCCCGTTGTTATCCGTTTCTGGAAAAGCCCGCACAATTGTCTCCAGAATGGTTCCCTGGCGTGTCACCAACTGTCGCTCTTCATTCACAAAATGGCCTTGTAAAGCCCGTTGATACCCCCCTTGCTCCAATTGCCTGACAGAGGCTGGTGAGTAAAACTCACCCAGGTAATGCCCCACAAGTTCTTCAGGGCGGTATCCCAACGTATCAGCCAGGAGTTGATTACATTCGACGATATAAGGTTTGCCACTTTGGTCGCGTGTGACAACATACATAACTGGGGCCAGTTCAAATAGTCGGCGATATTTTTGTTCTGTTTGTCTCGCGGCCGCAATCAGTCGTGCGTTCATGAGTGCCACAGCAATCTGGTTGGCAAAAGCCGCAATTAGAGGCATTTCCGTCGCCATCAAATCATTACCACTTACCGATAACAAACCTAATACCTGACCCGCGTGCAAAAACGGGGCCACAATAACCGCCTGCTTAGTCAGGTTATTCACTGAGGCAACACTATCATGGGCAAAGAATCCCTGGAAAAAAGCCGTCTCCGAGAAGAAATGGGGCTGTTTTTCCCGAACAACCTGGTGCATGGGGGGAATCTGCGCTATAGGAAAAGCCTGAGTAAAAGGATCAAAACCCAGGCGCTCCCGAATTTTAGCCAGGCGGTTCATAATCGGCAGAGGGAAGTTGAGGGTGTGGATGCGTAAGGTTTCCGCAACGGCATCATAAACAAATAATGTGCCTTCCAGCCCTAACCCGGTCATCTCTTCACTGAAGATACGGAAAACATCGGCTTCGCTATATGTCGTATGTAGAAGCGCGGCCGCGGCCGCGTTCAGCGCTTGTATTAAGGCCGTCATCCGCTCATTCGGCGCTAACTTAGTCAAATGTTGCCCGGGGAGAATAACTTTAGGAGTATCCATATTGCCTGAAACCTTACAAGAACCACACACATTGGGATTTCGTGGCGTCAGGTTGATAAGAGTTCGCCCGCAAATAACTTTTGAGTTTGCTGTGGCCCGTCTCTTGACCGTGCCACCCACGTTATTTCCGAACGATAACTAAGTAATTGTAGGGGACATTAAAACCGTCGTCGCCAGAAAAGTAATAAAGCACCTAATCCAAGTCCCCCTCCAATAAACAAAAAGGATAAATTATTCGTACCTGATTCATCCACAAAAGGCGTTACGGTGAGCGTAGGTTCAAAAGACGCTGTTGCCGTGGCCAGAAGAATAGTGGTTGCCGTGGGAGGCATAGGAGTAATGGTAGGTGACGGTGAAGCCGTTGCCGTGGCGGTGGCTGTTGCTGTAGGAGTAGCGGTAGCAGTGGGACGCGGCGTCCGGGTAGGCCGGGGAGTCGCTGTAACCGTGGGGGTAAAGGTAGCGCTGATTGTGCGCGTGGGTGTCAGTGCATTCGCGGCCGCGGTTACGGTGACTCCATTCCCGGCTGTACTACTCCCACCCCCAGAGCCACCAACAGGTGGCGGTGGGGGAGCACCCCCGGTCGCCGATTGCACCAGATAGAACGTTGTTCCCCCGATCATACAATAATCACCAATCGGTTGCGTACATAATGCCCCTGGTAAATCCACGGTAAAAACCCCATTCTGGGCGGTGATAGTACGCTGACCACCCCACATATCCACCAGCAAAGCCGTAGGTGCCGTAGCCGTTACCTGAGCCTGTTGGGGTGCGGGCAGGCGGGCAAATAACACCGTTGTCGTTTTTCCCTCTTGCTCCAGCCGAATCTGCCCTACTTCATTCCAACGTTCCCGGTTGACCGCCGTCATCCCCGCCAGATAACGCACAGCAATGCGATAGGTGTCAAAAGCGGGACGGCGCGACCCGTCCATACGCACCAGACCAAACGGTTCAGGATTAGCGGCCACATCTCCGGCCGTGTCTTTCAATTTGTAAATGGCAATACGTTGCGCCCCAGCGGCCAATGCCACCGCTAAGGCCTGGGGCATAAACGCCGCCTGCTCATCCTGAGTAACCGAAAGAGTCCAGTTTGCCACTGTCCAGGCCGGATCATTGATGGGGGGAGCATTGGTTTCTACCAGCCAGATGGGTTTCCAGATACCAAAGGCCCCCATCATGCCGTAAAATGCCTGCGTTACATCATAAACGGTATTGGGCTGAAAGTAGAGGTGGGCAGTAGCGGCGTCAAAATAGTAATTATTCGCGGCCGCGTCTGGGTCAGCCGTAATCTCACGCAAAAGGCGTGTCATATACTGCTCCTGCCCACACTGAAAATCCCAAAAATAGGTCATCGCCCCCAGGTGAATAGTCACATTAGGGTTGACCTGTTTGGCGGCTAGATAAGCAACCCGTAAAAGTTGAAAAAAGTCACGCACCGTTCCATTCCAGGTATGTCCCGGAGCCGCCGGATCGCAGACATCAGGCTCATTCCAGATGATCCAATGGCTAATGCGGCCGCTATAACGTGTTACCGCCTCACGTACATAGTTAGCCCAGGTATTATCTGGGCTATCATAGGGCGACCAAAGACCATTGGGTAAACCGGTAGCATCGCTGGCCCATGTGGGAACACCAATAAGTAACCCCATCACCATGCGGCCGCTATTAACTTCACCATTAATCTGCCCCTCAGTTACCGTGGGAGTCCAAGTTCCTGGCCCACCCGCCTGCACCTCCGCCCACTGAAAACGAACCCGTGTCCAGGCTACCCCTAGCGCGGCCGCGTCTGCTGGCGATTCATACGACTCAACAACGCCAAAACGCCAATCCACACCCTGTCCCGCCGGAGCACCATAACCAAATTGTGCTTGGCTTACTAAAAGAGCAAAGAAGAGAAGAGAAACAATTACCAGAAAATGTCGCTTAATCATTAAATAGTAGTTTATCCCATTTGCGGTCTTGTGAAAAAAGATTATTCTGGTAAGGTCATGTTCCCAGGTACAAGTCACTTTTGTAGACACACGATAACAGTATTTGATTCTTGACCCATTTGATAAGAACATGACATAGCTCTTCCGCTACATCATCTTATCCTCACATAAACTCACAATATCCTATGAAAAACACCAAACAATACCCCCGGTTGTTCCTTCTCCTTTTTATCATACTCCTCATTGCCTGTGGTACGGTAATCCAACCCAATGTCCCTACCCTTATACCTACCGCCGCTTCACCTAATGAAGAATTGGCCGCCAATGAAGCTCTCCTTTTACTCCCTACCTTCACTCCCTTACCCGATATTCAGCCAGAAGTAGCCGGGTTGACTCCGGCAGATCCTTATACCGTGGCCACCCCCACAGATATGCCCCCACTGCCCACGCGTACCCCTACCCGTACTTTGACACCTACCGTTACCCCCACGTCACCCCCCACAGCTACCTCAACGCCCAGCCGAACCGTATCACCCACAAGCGCCCTGGATGGAACCATTACCCCGGTGTCTGATGCCACAGCAACCACTCAGCCTCTGGGTCCAGCCTGGACGAGACCAACACCTCATGCTCATCCTGTTACAACCATTCCCCGTCAAGGGTTCGCCGCCTCGTTGTATCTTCAAGATAGCCTGACCTTTGGCCAATGGAGTTACTCCTGGTCACCCTATGTAACGCCTAACCTGCAAAACCTGCAACATGTTCCCATGCTGACAGGTGGCCCACGTGATGCCGTACCCACCGTCGCCACGCTCCAAATGTCTGATAACAGCACCAACCACAATTATTGGCTTGTTTTTAATGAGTGCGAACACCAATTCCAGTGCAATTCATCACCGCAAAATGCCGCTGATTTCCTGCACAACCAGATACTCCCAGTTGTCTATGATCAAGGGGGCGACCCCGACGCAAAGTTGATCATTGGGGGGGTCAATACCCATCCTTGTGGCATCAAATGGTTGACCGATTTTGTTGTTTATTATGAAGCTACATATGGCCCCCTCCCCCATGCAGGCTGGCACTTTCACATGTACCCGGAAATACGGCAGGCTAATCCCACTGCCTGTACCGGCGATTGGGTCTTTGATGATAATCTATTCCCCAATCCCAATGCGGCATTTGAACTGTGGCGACAATACGCCTATAACGCCTTGACTTTCGTACAAACCTATGGCGAACAAACGGACGAAATTTGGTTTACGGAAATGGGTTGTCTGAATTACGGCTTTCACCAGATTCAAGAAGAAGTTTGCCAGGGCGAAGGGTTTCTTTCTACCTATGCACCGTTGATTTTAGGCTGGCTCAATGGGGAGGGCCGTTGGGTAACACGGTATGCCTGGTATACTGATTGGACAACGGCTTATTACAAAATAACCGCTCTTTTAGCCAATACCTTTCCCCCAGGGCACACTGGCCCCATGGATTTGACCGATTTGGGTCAATTTTACGCCAATGTGGACGCGGCCGCGGCAGTTCCGCTTCCCTGGCCTTAGAAATCACCCCCAATAACCAGATCAAAAGGCACAATTCCGCCATAACCAACGTTACTTTCGTCATAGCGCACTGCGTCAAAAATCAATTGACCACCCCCTACGTTAAGGTTATAATCGGCTGAATTCGTGCAAATTTGGTATCTATACAGGTGGGGCACAACGATGCCTGAGCTTGTCGAAGGCGGAGCCGGGCTTCGGCAAGCTCAGCCCTCGAGGATGTGTATAGCTACCAAATTTGTTCATTATCCAAGTTCCTCTTTGTGTATGTCGCCTGAATTTCCCATTGTGGAGGTAACCGTATGAACGTCGTGGTGTGTTTAAAACAAACACCCAGCACCACTGCCGTCTTTAAAGTAAGTAACGGCGTCGTTAGCTGGGATGACCCCGGGGGAAAGCCCCAAGTGCTTAACCCTTGGGATGAATATTCTGTAGAAGAAGCGATCCGCCTGACAGAAAAACATGGAGCTAAAGAAGCCATTGCCATCTCTCTCGGTGCACAAGACGCTGTCGAATCATTGCGTACCGCCCTGGCGATGGGTTGCACCCAGGCCATTCTGGTATCGGATCCAGCCTTTGCCGGTTCAGACACCGCCGGTACAGCCCGCATACTCGCGGCCGCAATTGCCAAACAACCCGATGCCCAAATCGCCCTTTTCGGTAAACAAGCCATAGATGGAGACACAGGGCAAGTACCCCTGCAAGTCGCCCGCAAACTCGGCTGGACCCCCCTTACCTTTGTGGCTGAAATTAAAAGCATCAGTGGCGATACCATCACCGTGACCCGTCTCTTGGAAGAAGGTAAACAGACCGTCACCACCAAATTACCGGTGGTTATTAGTGTCGTCAAAGAGATTAATGAACCCCGTTATCCTTCTTTTATGGGTATTCGCAAAGCCAACAAAGCCACCATCCCCACCCTCACCGCCGCCGATTTGAACGTCGCCGGGGGGGTCGGTGCCGGTGCCAGCAAAGTAGATTGGTCTAATGTAACCACGCTACCCGTGCGTGAAGGTAATGTCTTTATGATTCAAGCCGAGTCCGTTGAGGAGCAGGCACGCCTCCTGGCGGATAAATTGTTTGAGGAGAAGGTGATATGAGCGGCGTATGGGTTTGGATCGAACATCGTGATGGTCAAATTTTGGCTATCAGCAAAGAATCATTAATGGCCGCCCGTCAGGTGGCCGATGATCTGGGGCAACCCCTGACGGCTCTGGTTTTTGGCCAGGGAGTAGCGGGTATCGCCACTTCTGCATTTGACCTGGGTGCAGATGCTGTCCTCGGTGCCGATGACGCCCTATTGGGTACATTCCGGGCGACCGCGGCCGCACCCCTACTGGTTCATCTGGTTCAAGAACGGCAACCCGCCGTCCTGTTGGCCGGGCATTCCACCGCCGGACGCGATCTGTGCGCCTGGGTAGCCGCCGACCTGGATGCCGGAATGGTTCCCGATGCCATTCACCTGGATGTCGAGGGGGGCAAAGTGGTTGTCACCCGTCCGGTTTACGCCGGTAAACTCCAAGGCAAAATCCAGATCACGGATGGGCTACAAATTATTACATTGCGCAGTCGGGCGTTTGCGGCCGCGGAATCCACCGGCAAAACCGGCACCCCCGAATGGCTACCTGTGTCCCTCAGCGAAGACGATGTGCCTGTAAAAGTGGTCGGTTTTGAAGCTCGAGATGAAGGCATTAACCTCACCGACGCCAAAATCATCATCAGTGGCGGCCGTGGGGTGGGTGGCCCTGAAGGCTTTAACCCTCTACGTGGCCTGGCCACCACCTTAGGAGCGGCCCTCGGCGCTTCTCGCGCCACCGTAGATGCGGGTTGGATTCCCTACGACAATCAGGTTGGGCAAACCGGTAAAATCGTCAGCCCTGATCTGTACATTGCCTGCGGTATCAGCGGGGCAATTCAGCACCAGGCCGGTATGCGTACCGCCAAAGTGATCGTTGCCATCAACAAAGATGCGGATGCGCCCATTTTCAAGCTGGCACACTATGGCATCGTTGGCGACTTATTCAAAGTAGTGCCAGCGCTCAACGACGAATTCAGCCGCCGCCTGGGCAAATAAATCAGGTTTGAGTGGGCTTACCAAACAACAACAAGGCGTCCTGAGTTTTCATTCCGGCTCGGTTTGGCGGGCGGCCGCCCGCCAAACCGAGCCGGTTGGTTTCCACCTTCCCCAAGGAAAGGGGATAGGGGGATGAATCTTCAGCCTAAACCTACCCAATCTGTGGCCGCCAACAAAATGTCACTTTATGACTGTGGTAAGTATAACTACCGACCCTCTCGAGGGCTGAGCTTGTCGAAGCCTGAGCTTGTCGAAACCCGGTGTCGCCTTCGACAAGCTCAGGCTACACCTATATGGGTAGGCTAAAAAATCGCCTTGGACCACTCAGGTAATGGCGGGAGTCTGGTGTAAAAAGGTGTCATCTGTAAGTTGCCGAAGCACAAAGGCGGCCACATCCGCACGGGACACTTGTTTCGCCACAATAGTAGGATCTACACCAAACCGATAATTGCCCGTGGCCGGATTGTCGGTTAAACCCCCAGGACGAACAATAATCCAATCTAACCCACTATCCCGGATGATTTTTTCCTGGACTTCTTTGTCACGCAGAGGTTTACGCAAAACAGTTTTGATTAACATTTTAAAGATAGCTGGAACCTGATCGCGGCTATCCCCTACCCCTAATGAAGTTACAGTAATGAGTCGTCGCGGCCGCGCTTTGGCCTTCATCGCTTCAATAATATGCCCTGTCCCCCGCGAAACCACCATATCCGGATTATTAGCCGTATTACCCAAACTACAAATGACCGCCTCTGTATCCTCAACGGTCTCAGCTACCTTTGTTATCTCTAATACATCCCCTTGAATGATGGTGAGGTCAGGGTGTTTTATCATCAACCGGGTGGGATCACGCACTAAAGCTTGCACCTGATACCCCGCAGAAAGTGCCTGACTCACAATCTGGCGACCCGTACCCCCGGTCGCCCCAAAAACAGCAATTCTCATACTATCGCCTCCATTGTTTGCTAGACTGCTACCAAAATTATAAAATCTCCTTCAACTAAACGCACACGCTGGTAGTGGCTCGCATAGGCCATTACCACAACATTCTGAGAAGTCTCGTATGAAACCTGCCCCCTTTGCTTATTCTGCTCCCAAAACGCTGTCTGAGGCCTTAGCCCTCATGACCCAACATGGTGATGAAGCCAAGGTTTTAGCCGGGGGCCAAAGCCTGATCCCGGTGATGAATTTCCGGCTGGCTCAACCAACCCGACTGATAGACCTGAATGGGGTGGATGGATTAGCCTTTATTCGGGCGGAAAAGGATGGTTTGCATATTGGAGCAATGACGCGGCAACGGCAGGTTGAACGCTCGGCAGAGGTGGCACAATATGCGCCTTTGGTACATGAGACAATGCCCCACATTGCTCACCCGCAAATTCGGAATCGTGGCACGTTTGGGGGGAGTATTGCCCATGCAGACCCGGCGGCGGAGTTACCGGCCATTGCCGTGACATTAAAGGCCCGTTTGCGTCTGCAACGGCAAGGCAGTGAGCGTTGGGTCACAGCCCCAGATTTTTTTACCGGCCTTTTTGCCACCGATCTGGCTCCCGATGAGATTCTAACGGAAATTGTCTTTCCCCCCTTGCCCGCGGGTACGGTAACGGCTTTTATCGAATTTGCCCGGCGACATGGGGATTATGCCACGGTTGGCGTCGCGGCCGCACTCACTTTTACCCCTGATAATATCTGCACCGGGGCACGGCTGGTTTATCTGAGTGTGGGCGAGGTGCCCACCATCGCGGAAAAGGCTTCCTCTTTGTTGGTGGGTGAAAAATTAACGACAGCCGTGATGTCTGCGGCCGCGCACACCGCCGCTTATGAAGAAGTAACTCCAGATGATGACATCCACGCCACTGCGGCCTATAAACGTCATCTGACCGACGTGTTAACCCGTCGGGTACTCCACACTATTAGTACTCGTTCGTTTTAACTTAACGATTTGCTGTGATCGGTCTCCTGACCGAGCCACCTATCTTATTTCCGAACGATTACTTAGCACCAAAAAATAAAGCTGTCCCCATTGAGTATGTTTCTATGACCCAAACCATTACCCTCACCGTCAACAATCAGCGTTACGAAAAAACGGTCGAACCCCGTCTCTTGCTGAGTGATTTTTTGCGCCATGATTTGGGCCTCACGGGTACCCATGTGGGTTGCGAACATGGGGTGTGTGGCGCGTGCACGATTTTATTCGATGGGGCACCGGTACGCTCTTGCCTGATGTTGGCCGTACAGGCAGATGGACACACACTTATGACGGTAGAAGGGTTAACTCCTGATCCCAAGCAGTTACACCCTCTGCAACAGGCGTTTTGGGAAGCTCATGGGTTACAATGTGGCTTCTGTACCCCTGGTATTTTGATGACCATGCTCCCTTTTCTAGAAGAAAACCCGAACCCCAGTGAAGCCGAAATTCGGGAGGCTCTCTCAGGTAATTTATGCCGTTGCACAGGGTATCAACATATTGTCACAGCCGTCCAGCTCGCGGCCGCGAAACATGCTTTACACCCCTGATCAAC
>JAGNBF010000160.1:0-8082 GCA_018004935.1 Chloroflexota bacterium
GATGTGGCGGAATGGTCGCGGCCGCAACCCCGCACCCTACACGATCACCCCGTCAAAATCCTGTTCGTGGGGGGCAACCTGGAGCGCAAAGGGGGCCTGCTCTTGCTTGAAGCGTTTCGGGCATTGCGGCCGCGTTACCCCATCGAACTCCACCTCGTCACCAAAGACTCTGTGGCCGAGGAGCCGGGGCTGTTCGTCTACAACAACATGCAGGCCAACAGTGCCCCGCTCAAACAACTGTACTTCGACAGCGACATTTTCTGCCTGCCCACCTACGGCGACTGCCTGCCGATGGTGCTTTCCGAAGCGGGCGCGGCCGCGTTGCCGGTCATCTCTACTCGTGTGGCGGGCATCCCGGAGATTGTACAAGAGGGTGAGACGGGTTTTCTGGTAGAGGCGGGGGATGCGGCCGCGATCACCCACGCGCTCGAAACCCTCATCACCAACCCGGCCCTGCGCCTGGCCATGGGCGACAAAGCCACCACCCTCATCGCCACCCGCTTCGACGCCCAACAAAACGCCACCCGCCTGCTCACACTCCTGAAACAGGTGGCAAACAAAACGTAAAACAGCCTTTCCAGGCTGTTTACAGAAAACCGAATTTGCCATTTACCAGGGAATCACATCAAACGAAGGAGATCATCTACAGAGAGTTCAGCATCACGCAAGATTTTACGAAGTAGCCCCCGCCCCACATCCTGACCAGCATGAATGGGCACGGTAACAACTCGACCATCAGGATGCACAAGGCGGGCATGACTGCCTCGCTGGCGCACCTGGACAAAGCCTGCTCTTTCCAGGGCGGAAATGAGTACACGTGACTTGAGAACAGGTACGGATGGCATTACAACACAACTTTTTGCACACCAATAAACTCAGTCATCTGGGATAAACCTTCTTCCAGACATAGGGCGATCACTTCTCTTATATTGATCAGTAACTCATCAATCGTGCGCCCTTGACTATAACAGGCAACCAATTGAGGCACTTCACCCACATACATGCCGTCTTCATCCTGTTCAATCACCACAAAAAATTCTCTGTTCATTGTTCACCTCACCTGCATGAGATTATAACAAACTTCAGGTATTGGTGTTCACAAATCATAAAGGAACTCCCATGTCCCACGTTCTCCTCACCGTCTCTGGCCGTCTCTCCCCTACCATCAACGAGGACACCGTCGCCGGAAAGCGGCCGCGAGCCGACTACATGCTCATGGCCGAGACATTTAACGCCGATTTACTCGACTACGACCGGGCGCGGCCGCAAGCTGGCTGGTTTGGCCGTCTGCTGGAAAAACTGGGCGGGCCAAACCTCATGCTGGCCTGGGTCTGCTTCCGGCTCAACCCCCGCTACCGGGTCATCTTCACCGATGGCGAACAAGTGGGCATCTTCCTGGCCTTGTTCAGCAAATTTTTAGGCTGGGGTCGCGGCCGCGCCCGCCACCTCATGATCGTCCACATCCTCTCCGTCGGCAAAAAAATGCTCTTCTTCGACTGGCTCCGCATCCACAGCCACATAGACACCTTCTTCTGCTACAGCACCTGGCAACAACAATTCATCCAACAACGCTGGCACATCCCCCCGGAGCGTGTCATCTTCACCCCGTTCATGGTAGACAGCCACTTCTTCAACCCGTCCACCCTCCCCAATACACCAATAACCAATACACCAATAACCAATACACCCATAACCAATACACCAATAACCAATACACCAATAACCAATACACCAATAACCAACACCCAATCCACCAACACACCAATCTCCACCCCCACCCTCTGCTCCGTCGGCCTCGAATTCCGCGACTACCCCACCCTGATGGACGCCGTGCGCGGGCTGGATGTCCACGTCATCATCGCCGCCGGTAGCCCCTGGTCCAAACGCTCCGACTCCACCGCCGACCAGTCAATTCCGCCCAACGTCACCGTGCGCCGCTTCAGTCAATACGAACTGCGCCAGGTGTACGCCGACAGCCGTTTTGTCGTCATGCCCCTGTACAACGTCAACTTCCAGGCCGGGGTCACGGCCATTCTCGAAGGCATGGCCATGGGCAAAGCCATCATCTGCACCCGCACCCCCGGCCAGACCGATGTGGTGGTCGAAGGGGAAACCGGCCTCTATGTGCCCCCTGGCGACCCGCAGGCTTTACGGGACGCCATCACCCACCTGCTCACCCACCCGGAAGAGGCAGAAGCAATGGGGCAACGCGGCCGCGAACTCATCCAATCCACCATGAGCCTCGACCAATACGTCACCCGCCTCAAGCGGTACGTGGAGGGAAACTCGTAGGAACTCAGGGGAACTCAAAAAAACTATCCACCCATCCGTGTTCCCCCTTATCCGTGTTTCCATCCTTTTTCATCCAACAAGAGGTCAACTATGAAACCATTCACCCGCCTACTTCCCGCCCTCGTCCTCTTCCTCCTACTCAGCCTCGGCCTCACCTCTACCCACCCCGCCCACGCCGTCGGCGAAACATCCACCCGTTTCGGCATCTTCGTCCCCCCCAACGGCGACAACGCCACCCGCGACCCCACCCTCATCGTCACCGCCGTGCAAAACAACACCACCGTTGACATCATAGACGACAACGGCGACAACGACTCCGACGACACCGTCACCGGCCTCACCCTCAACACCGGCCAATCCTACATCCTCTACATCCAGGAAGGGGCCACCAACGACGACTACGGCGGCAAACAAGACGGCGACTACTTTCGCATCACCGCCAGCAAACCCGTCATCATCGCCAACCTCACCGTCAACACCGACTGGCAACACGACTTCCTGCCCGCCGACAACCGGCGCATGAGCGGTACCAGCTTCTACCTCTACCGCCCCAAGGGGTTCAGCAATACCCACGCCCGTAACCAGCTCCTCAACATCTTCGCCTACAACGACCACACCGACATCCAGATATTCGACATCACCCAGACCCCCAAAACCACCTCTGGCACAACCACCGTCGTCCCCGATAGCCAGGGCACGCTCATCTTTAGCACCACCCTCGACACCGGCGAAGATTTGCAGGAAGTCAACAACCTCACCGTCTCCTTACCCGAAGGGCGCACCTACCACATCATCAGCAACAAAGACATCACCGTACAGTTTGGCTCCCTCAGCAAAGGGCAAAGCGGCAGTCGGGATGGGGGCACCTATGTCCCTGGCAAAAGCGGCGTCTCCGCCGACAAAACCTTTTACTTCGCCGTCCCCTACGAATACGCCAGCGAGCGAGAACTGCGCCTCGTTTCCTACGACCAACCGGCCAACGTAACCGTGCGCGGCTGGAACAGAAGCACCAACCAATGGGTCAATGTAGCAACCGTGGCCCTGCCCAAATTCGGCCATGAAGAACTGGTGGGCACGACCGAACTGGGGTCCAGTTACTACCTGTTTGAAGTCACATCCAACGAAACCATTTCCGTGTTTGAAACCAACTGGCTGGAAACCGGCAGTTTCGGCACATCCGACCTCATCACCTTCATTTCGGCCCAAAACGGCAGTGGGGCCGGGCAATCGTTCCAGGCGTATCTGGGACCGCCCGCCCTGGAGCTAGGCCAACAACTGTCTCACCTGTACGTCTATGCCTACCAACCGGTCAGTGGTGTGGCTTACGACCCGGACAGCTACGGCGAATACATCGAGCTTTACAACAACAGCGGGCAGGCGGTAAACCTGGCGGGCTGGCAGTTGACCAACAACGAAGGTTGGACCCTGACCCTACCCGCCAACGCCACCATCGCGGCCGCATCCACCTACCTGCTCGAGTTCCACGAAAAAGCCACCAACGCGGCCGCGTCCTACGTCTACGGCACCACCTACCCCAAATTCAAACTCAACAACGGCTCCGACACCCTCACCCTCACCGACCCCAGCGGCAACATCAAAGACACCGTCGCTTACGGCAACACCGGCTGGGCCGCTCACGGTGTCTACTACGCCCTGGAGCGCAAAAACCCCAACCAACCCTTCACCGCCAGCAACGCCCGCAACAGCACCACCCACATCAACACCGGCAGTAACAACCTCGGCGACTACTACGGCACACCCAAACAACATCACGGCTCATCCGGCAACGGCCAGGGCACAATCATCATCAACGAACTGATGAGCGGCCGCATCTACGAACCCTTCACCATCACCACCAACGGCTACTATGACGTATCCCTCACCGTCGAAGAATGGGTCGCCATTCACAACGGCACCAACCCTGGTGCCCAAAACAGCCCGGAAAACCCGTACCTCATCGTCGAAACCACGGCCCCGGTCAGTGTGATGAGTGCCAACTGGAACGACAACTGGCTGGCCTACGGCACAGGCACACTCCAACCCGATCCCCTCGTCAGCCACACCGCCGACTACTACGAGCGGCAGGCAGGCACGGCTGTCACCTTCACCAGCTACGTCAGCAACCAGTTCAACGACCTGTACAGCCCCATCACCACCATCACCCTGCCCCCACAAATCCAATACACCCCCGGCAATTACCTGACGCCCACCCAACTTGGCTCCATCACCCCCACCCAAACCCAAAACAGCGATGGCTCCTGGACACTCACCTGGACACACGGGCAAACCCTCACAACCAACGACGTTCTGCGCTTCCAGGTGTGGGGCACAATCAGCCCCCTGGCTCCGCCTAACACCTTGCTCCAAAGCACCGCCCAGGTATCCGGACAAGACGTGATCGGCGGCCGCTACGCCAGTCAAGATAGTGCCGTCGTCAATATCGGTGTGGACGAACTCACCACCACCAGCGACATTGTGATCAACGAGGTTCTGCCCCGCCCCCTGTGTGGCAGTGAATGGATCGAAATCCACAACCGGAGCACCAACGCCGTCAACATCGGTGGCTGGGAACTGGCCGATGAAGATGGCTTTGTTTACCGCTTCCCCGACCTCACCTTCATCCCCAATGATGCCTACCTCACCCTCTACCTGGGCGATGGTGTGGATACGGCAACGGAGTTTTTCACCGGTGCGCCCTTCGCCAATGCCCTGGCCGACAGCGAGGATCAGGTTTCGCTGTACATCAACTCCAGCCATACCACCTCCACGCTGGTAGATTTTGTGCAATGGGACAACAACAGCACGTTAGCAGAACCGGGGGATGATGATCTGGCGGCCGCGGCCGCGAAATGGCCCAACAACGCCTACATCACCGCTCCGGCACAGGGCCAATCCCTGGGGCGCGACCGCCACGCCACCAACAGCCACACCCCCGCCGACTGGGACAACACCGGTGGCCCCAACTCCACCAACGTCACCACCCCCGGCGCCATCAACGTCTCCATCCCCGGTGCTGATGTCACCCCGCCCAACTCCGTCACCAACGTGATCGTCAGCCCCGTCGTCGGGCAAGAAGGCACGCTGGAACTCACCTGGGACAACCCCACCAACGGCGACCTGGCCGGGGTTCACATCATCCACGCCAGCGACACCTACCCCTCCAGCCTGAACGATGGCCTGGAAATCTTCAGCGGCCACGCCACCAACTTCACCGACCACAACGTCACCCCCGGCCAACCCGTCTACTACGCCGTCCTGGCCTACGACGATGCCGGAAATACCGCCTGCCCCGCCGCCAGCTCCATCGCCCGCGCCATTGCCCCCCAACGCATCTACGTTGTCTACGAAGATTTGAAAGGGGTGGGCTGGGTAGATTGGGACACCAACGACCTGATTCTTATTCAGGATTCGGCCGTGCAGATGAACAGCCAGGGCATCACCCAGATCAAGACAAACTTTTATCTGGAAGCGCGTGGCTCAACCTATGATCACACCCTCAACTTCACCGTTGAACTCAACGGCAGTTCCAGCTACACCCTCAAACGGTACGCCGCCGATGGCACGCTCCAGGCCACGGAAACGGGTAGTGATAACGGCTTTGTGGATCTGGTTATCTTTGCCAGCACCCGCACCAGCCTGCCCCCCACCCACGCCGGGGGCACGGCCAATGTCATCAACAACACCCCCCATCTGGCCGGGCCATATGTGGAACTGACGATAACCATAGGCAACGCGGCCGCGAACCCACCCGAAACTGCCCAACTTCCCCCCTTTGACCCCTGGCTCCACGTCATTAACACCGGGCAAAACATCCATCTCCTCTCCGCCGGGTACGTCAGCGACTCGCAACGGG
Organism: Chloroflexota bacterium; assembly: GCA_018004935.1. Taxonomy (GTDB): domain Bacteria; phylum Chloroflexota; class Anaerolineae; order Promineifilales; family Promineifilaceae; genus Trichofilum. The sequence goes on from JAGNBF010000160.1 coordinate 6,146, forward strand.
TGTGGGACGCCACCAGCCCCCTGACCGGGCGGGACATCCCCCTGGCCCACAGCTTCAATCAAGCCTGGGCCTGGCCCACCGAAAATCACGCCATCTGGTTAGCCTACCCCAGCTACCCCGCCTACCTCATCAGCGGCCAGACCCTCAACACCACCTGGTACAACTTCCCCGACCCGGCCCACATCTGGGCACCCAGCAATCCCCTGGCCGGTAACGGGGAGTCTCCCACCCCGCTCACCTATACCCCCACCACTGCCAACAGCCTGGCCGGGTGGCCGCAAGCCACCAATGGGCTGGTCTTTGCCTCGCCCCTCATCGTGGATTTTGATGGCGATGGCGACAACGAACTGATAGCGGCCTCACAAGACAAATATGTGTACATCTGGAATGCCGATGGTACAGCCTTCCCTGGCTGGCCCAAGTACGTGCAGGAAACGGTGCGTAGTTCACCTGCCGTAGGTGACATTGACGGGGATGGGGATCTGGAACTGCTGATTGGAGTGGATAATGGGCGGCTATATGCGTGGCATCACACCGGCGCGGCCGCGAGCGGTTTCCCCCTCGACCTCGGCCACAGTATCAAGGCTACCCCCGCCCTCGCCAACCTCGACGCCGACCCCGCCCTGGAAATCGTGGCCCACACCACCGGGGCCAAACTATACATCCTCAACGGCAACGGCACGGCTTTCCCCGGCTGGCCCCAACAGATGAACGGCGTCACCGAAGCCTACGGCAACTTCATCACCGGCTCCACCCCCGCCATTGGCGACATAGACGCCGATAACATACCCGAAATCGTCGTCGGCTCCACCGATGGCCGTGTCTACGCCTACCGGCTCGATGGCTCCCAACTCAGCCCCCTCTGGCCCAACCAGACCCGCGACTGGGTTTACGCCTCGCCCGTTATCGTGGATTTGAACCAGGACGGCTATCGGGATGTCGTCGTCACAGGTGGTGACGGCCGGGTTTACGCCTGGCGGGGTGATGGGTTAGCCCTCTCCGGCTTCCCGGTGCGGCTACGAGGGGGCATTGTTGGCTCTCCAGCGGTAGTAGATTTAGATAGTAATGGCGATCTGGAGATTCTTTTTGCCAGCCAAAATGGACAGGTATATGCCATCCATCACGATGGCACAACCGTTACCGGGTGGCCGCGTGATGTCGGTGCGCCAACCCATAGTTCACCCATCGTGGGAGATATAGACGGCGATACGGATATGGAAGTTATCATCGGGGCGCATGATGGGGCAGTTCACGCCTGGCACCATGATGGTCTCCCCCTGACCGATTGGCCCAAACAAACCAGTGATTGGGTTGTCTCCACCCCCACATTGGCTGATCTAGACGGAAATGGCACAGTGGAAGTAGTGGTTGGCTCCTATGATCAGAATCTTTATGTCTGGAGTTTGGAGGGAACTTACAATCCGGCCTACATCCCTTGGGCTACCTTCCACGGTGGCACCACAAGGGACGGTTTCGTGCCCACAACCATCCCCATCCAACCTTTACCAGCGGTAAATACCCTGTATTTACCAATTCTGGCCATGCCTTAAGTGGTAATCCAAGGATCACCTCGGACTTACTTTGAGCGATTTGTTGCCGAAAACCCCCACCCCTAACCCCGCCCCCAGGGGCGGGGAACTAAATGGCGCGGTTTTTCGGGGCCTTCGCCCCGAAAAACCGCGCCGGTAGATCTCTCCCCTTCCCTCGCGGTAATACCCCACCCCTAACCTCGCCATTTAGTTCCTCACTTCCCACGTGGGTCTTCAGCCGGGTGCGTGCGCTATCATTGCCAGAGTGATCGGGCGGTAATACCCCCACCCCTAACCCCGCCCCCAGGGGCGGGGAACTAAATGGCGCGGTTTTTCGGGGCCTTCGCCCCGAAAAACCGCGCCGGTAGATCTCTCCCCTTCCCTCGCGGTAATACCCCACCCCTAACC
>JAGNBF010000160.1:8182-12270 GCA_018004935.1 Chloroflexota bacterium
TCGCCATTTAGTTCCTCACTTCCCACGTGGGTCTTCAGCCGGGTGCGTGCGCTATCATTGCCAGAGTGATCGGGCGGTAATACCCCCACCCCTAACCCCGCCCCCAGGGGCGGGGAACTTTTCTCGGCACGGTTTGGGGGCGTCCGCCCCCAAACCGTGCCGGTAGATCTCTCCCCTTCCCTCTGGGAAGGGGATGGGGGATGGGTCTTCAGCCTAAACCTACTCAGGCTGTTGCCGCCAACAAATGTCATTTTATGACCGTGGTAAGTATATATACTGGCAACGAGCACAATCCGCGATTTTTTCGCCGTGTCGCCGTATCGCTTTATCGCCGCGTTAGGTTTATCCGAGGTCACTCCCACCCCTAACCTCGCCATTTAGTTCCTTCAATCATTCTCCTAAAACCCAAAATTCAGGCCGTTAATTACTTTTTTCCTACTTGTGTATTGCCCATAAAAATAAGCAGTAGTAGTATTGGTCTATACCCATTACCCGCTATTCGTTTTATAATATCATTATCATATCAAATTGGTGCTCCCAAACCAATGCGCGTAGTTTCCAGTCGCATGAAACAGTGAGTAAAGCCCTGCCAGGCATAACTCCACCAGTCTGATGTCTACAACTCAGATGATAACAGAATGGTAGTTTTATCATGCGTATTCTATTGGCGACATCACAGTTCGCGCCTGAACTGGGGGGTGTACCCCAACTTTTATGGCTCTACAGTCAGTATCGCCCGGGGCATGTAGCCCTGCGGGTTTTGAGTGTTCAGCAACAACCGGCCGGTTTTTATGCTTCATTTGACCGGCAACCCCCGTTTCCCATTACTCGTGTCATTGGCCCCCGGGGAACCGGATTAACATCGTTGTATTTCTTACATCGCCTGGGACAGATGCTCCGGCAATGGCCCCCCCATGTCCTTTTGTGTGGGGTGGCGTATCCAACCGCCATCATTGCCCGGATAGCCCGCATAATCCACCACATCCCCACCGTTGTTTACGCCCATTCCGAAGATGTGACCATCCCAAAAGGGCCGAAGCGTCGTCTGCTTAGTTGGGCACTGCGGGACGCGGCCGCAATCATTACCGTCAGCCACTTTACCGCCAACGAACTACAGAACCTGGGCGTTTCCCCAGATCGCATCACCATTATCCCCCCCGGCATTGAGGTTGAACCTTTCCGCACCGCCCTGCCCCATGACCAATGGGCCAACAAATGGGTTCTGCTCACCGTCGCCCGCCTCATTGCTCGCAAAGGGCAGGACACGGTTATTCGTGCCCTACCTCTGGTAATTCCCCACCTGCCTCAGGTGCATTATGTCATTGTTGGCAGTGGGCCAGATGAAGCTTATTTGCGGCAGTTGGTGCAAAAACTCCAGGTTGGCGATCATGTCACCTTCGCCGGGCGTGTCAGTGATGGGGCATTACCCACGTATTACCAGGCCTGCCACGCGTTTGCTATGCTCACCCGCCCAGGCCAGGATGAGGTGGAGGGGTTTGGTATCAGCTTTTTAGAAGCCGCGGCCGCGGGCAAACCGGTGATTGCCGGGAATGCCGGTGGTGCCAGTGATGCCGTTCTCAATGGTGTGACCGGATTCCTGGTCAACCCCCTGGATATAGACGAGACAGCGAAACTCATTTTACAACTGGCCCAAAACCCCATCCTCGGCCCAAAAATGGGTCAGACGGGGCAAAAATGGGTCAATGAAAATCACACCGCGGCCGCGTTTGCCCAAAAAGTTACCACTATTTTGACAACGGTGGCGGGTACGGCGACAGACGCCACCGTTCACGGTTCACTATCATGATCACCTTCTTCCAGACGATTATTCTCAGCTTACAAACCGCCCTGGCCGGGTTAGTGGGGTATTTACTTCTGTTGACGGGCGCGGCTTTACGTGCCCCTCGCACAACAAATCTCCCCGCCCAAAAAGCTTATCGTCGTTTTCTCATTCTCATCCCGGCCCACAACGAAGAAAAACTCCTCCCCCGGTTGCTAACCAACCTGCACGAGTTAGATTACCCGGCTCATGCTTACGCCATCCATGTCGTGGCCGATAATTGCACTGACCAAACCGCCGCCATCGCCCGACAATATGGAGCCATTGCTCACGAACGGTTCAACCAGGAACTTCGGGGCAAAGGGTATGCCTTGCAATGGCTCGGGCACAACCTCTGGGAAAGTGGGGAACCACACGAGGCTATCGTCATCCTTGATGCCGATAGTCTCGTGTCCACGAATTTTCTCCAGGTGATGAATGCGCGATTGGGCTATGGCGAGCGTGTTATTCAGGCTTATTATGCGGTTCAATCTCCAGAACAATCGAGCAGTGCCGCGTTGCGTTATGCCGCCCTGACAGTACTGCACTATCTGCGGCCGCAGGCACGCATGGTTTTGGGTGGTTCTGCCGGGTTGAAGGGGAATGGCATGGTATTCGCGGCTGAGGTGTTGCGCCACCATGAATGGACAGCCTCACTCACGGAAGATATTGAGTTTCACATGCAGTTAATCCAGGCAGGGGAGCGCGTCACATTTGCTCCCGATGCCCTGGTATGGGCAGAGATGCCCGACACATTAGCCAATTCCCATTCGCAAAATGTACGGTGGGAACGCGGCCGCCTGGAGATGGTACGCCGTTATGTGCCTACTCTTCTGCGCCGGGCAGGACGTGAACGTAATTTTGTCTTGTTTGACGCGGCACTGGAACAGGTAATTCCCCCATTTTCAATTTTGGCCGGGTTGAGTTTATTGGGACTGGGTGCGGCCGCAATTTTGCCACCACGCGGCCGCAAAATTGGCCTCACGCTCGGTTTATTTACCCTCATGGGGCAGGTCGTTTATCTGCTCACTGGCCTCTGGCTGGCCCGTGCCCCCCGCTCTGTTTATCGTGCTCTACTCGGTGCGCCCCGCTTCCTGGTCTGGAAAATCTGGCTCTACCTGGGCGTTTTACGCGGCAAGGAAACAGAGTGGATAAGGACGAAGAGAAATTAGGGGAGGAGTTATTGGTTATTCGTTATTAGTTGCGCCATTAATAACTAATAACCAATACATACACAGTCAATAACCAATACACCAATAACCAATAACCAATACACCAATACACCAAAGGCTCTCACCATGTACACACCCGAACTTGATGATAAAGCGACTAAGATGTTAGCGATTTATGAAAAGCAGAGTTTTAAGAGTGTGCGGGCCTCACAGGCATTACGGCTCCGGCTGGTGGCCTGGGTACTGCGCAATAAGTTAGGTAATAGTCTCAAACGAGGGCTGGATGTGCTGGTGGCGCTCATTGCCCTCGCGGCCGCGTCCCCCATCATTCTGGGTACGGCTCTGCTCATCAAACTAGACTCACCAGGCCCCGTTTTCTTCAAACAGGTGCGTGTGGGCAAATGGGGAAGCACCTTCTATTGCTATAAGTTCCGCTCTATGTATGTGGACGCTGAAGCCCGTAAACAAGCTCTCATGGCCCAAAATGAAGCCAGCGGTCCCGTCTTCAAGATGAAAAACGATCCCCGTATCACTCGTGTAGGCAAATACATTCGCAAACTGAGCATTGATGAGTTACCCCAATTGCTCAACGTTCTCAAAGGGGAGATGAGTCTGGTGGGGCCGCGGCCGCCCGTGCCCAAAGAAGTAGCCGAATATCAGTACGAAGAACTAGGCCGCCTCAACGCCATTCCCGGTATCACCGGCCTGCAACAGGTTTCTGGACGCAGTGATCTAGATTTTAAACGGTGGGTGGAACTGGATTTGCAATACATCGCCGAACAAAGTTTTTGGAAAGATGTAGAAATTTTGCTCCGTACAATTCCGGCGGTGGTTTTGGGTAAAGGGGCGTATTGAGGAACACGAAACGGGTGAGGGCTTGCGCGATTGCTCAAGCCGGTCTCCTGACGCTGGGCTTCGGTAGAGACAACGGCCATATGGTGAATGGTAAATGGTAAATGGTGAATGGTGAATGGTGAATGGTAAATGGTGAATGGTGAATGGTGAATGGTGAATGGTAAATGGTGAATGGTAAATGGTGAACGGTGAATGGTGAATGGTAAATGGTGAATGGTGAACGAATTCGGGTCACTGTTCAC
>JAGNBF010000161.1:0-8537 GCA_018004935.1 Chloroflexota bacterium
TTTTAAGAAAAAGATTTTGACTGTACGGGCAACCCTTGTGGTTGCCCCAGTGGAGGGCAGGCACAAGGCCAGCTCCTACTCAAAATTATTATCTTAAGGTCTATATAACAGCCGCGCTGGAGAAACCGGGTTTTTGCTTAGCCCCACGCCTGCCCTACAAGAGAAAAACCCGGTTTCTGACATGTGCAGGTATCTTCTCAATAAAGTGTGGTGACGTTGGTTGAGCTTGTCGCAACCAACGCCTGCGACAGGCTCAGACCTCGTTATCCCCGAAATATTGAGAAGTCACGTGTGTAGTTACAAAAGATTTTGGATTTTATGGTAAGCGTTCAGTCGGGTTACATCAACGGATTTTCCAAAGGTCGTCTTTAATCCGTTCCTTTCTAAATCCGTTGAAGTAACTTGAGTTTAGAGTTCAGAGCCAGAGCCAGAGGGTTTTCCCGAGTAATTTCCTCTCGCTCTAAACTCCAGAAGTAACCAAAACGGCCTAAAATCGTCTCTGAACTGAACGGTTACATTTTATGAGACACTAGCCCGTGTGGCCGTAATCGTAAATCTAAAATCGTAAATCGTAAATGCTATAAAAGGATGCATAATGATGTCGGCAACAGAATTGTTTGCCCATGAAGCAGTCATTTTGCGCCACCTCGTATCATTATTGTTGGTTCAACCTTTGCCCGAAGTATACCGGCAAGTAGAACAGGATCTGATACCGGGTTTGTCGCCCGCCTACTTTTTGCTGGCGATGGATCGTTCTGGAGGGGTGGAACGGTTTGTCACTTACCATCTGGGACGAATTGTGCAACAATTCAATCGTTACACGGAACAGAAGCAGGTAATTTATGCGGGGCAGGCCCGCGGCCGCGTTCTTTGGTCCCCTACCTTTAAGACGCGGTATACAGAGGCAGGTAATCCCTACCTTTTTGTGTGCCAGGAAACAAAACGTCGTTACGACACACCGGAAAATCAATTGGTAAAATATGTTATGGATGCCTTGTTAAAGGCTTTGCAAGCAGTGCCTGAGTTGGTTCGCTCTGGGGCCTGTTATTTTCCGGCAGGGGGGATCATGGCTCCAGTTTTGACTGCTACCCGTCTGCACCGTATGGAAACGGCCCTCAATCAGTTGCGTTACCATGTGCGGTTACGAGAGGTAACTTTACCCACAGAAATTACCACGGAACATCTGACTGCGGCCGCAAACGCCCGTATGGAGGAATATGCTGAAGTGATACGGGTTTATCGGCTTTATTACACCTTATGTGAACAACCCCAGTGGGGGGCGTTCCTCCGTGTGGGTCATGAATCATTACCTTTGCCGGGTACGATAGCCGGAGAAGGGGAGAAGTGGTTGCAGGTTGCGGCCGCGATTCTCCAAACAAAAAATTAAGATAGCTATACACATCCTTGAGGGCTAAGTTTGTCGAAGCCCGGCTCCACCTGCGACAAGTTCAGGTAGAGCCGTACACCACCTGTATAGATACAAATTAAGTGTAACTATACAGCCTCGCTGGAGAAACCGGGTTTTTGCTTAGGCCAACCTATGCCCTACAAGAGAAAAACCCGGTTTCTGATGTGTATAGATACGAATTAAGTACGCTATAACCTGTGCCACCCATTTTGAGGTGTAGGTATGTCCCAAACCCCCCCGCAAATAACAACCCCTTTCATCCCGGAAGGGGCTACTCAAGTCAATATTGAACCCTATCGGGCTTTATTTACCTTGAGTAATGATGGTATTTACCGTGTTGAATACGTTCCCCCCATTGACACTACACTATCTATAGAAGATCAAATGGCGCTGTCCCGGCAAAATGGAACCATTGTTGAATGTAATGAAACCCTGGCCCGTCAATTTGGCTTCGAAAATGCGGCTCACTTTATCCAACAACTGCGAACTTCGCCCCCTGCCCCCCATGCTCAAGCCCAGTCCATTAATCGGGCCTTTATTTTGAATGGGTATCGCCTGGATAATGTAGAGATTCAGGGAGATGGTAACAATAAATCTTTTGTGGTGAACTCTTTGGGTGTTTTAGAAAATGGGTATCTGGTACGAACCTGGAATGTCCAGCAGGAAATCACCGAACGTAAATGGTCGGAAGATCGTTTACAAGATTATGCCATTCGCCTGGAAAACAAGAATAAGGAGTTGGCGGCCCTACACCGGGTAGCCGTCGCGGCCGCTAATGCAACCGCTGAAGACGACTTAATTGATGAAATAACCCAAATTATTGGCCGTACCCTCTACCCTGATGTTTTTGGTGTTTTATTAATTGATGAAGACGCAAAAGTTTTGCGGCCGCATCCCTCCTATCGGGGAATAGACGATAGCATCAAAAACCGAACCGTTCCCCTCTATCAAGGCATTACCGGACAAGTGGCCGTGAGCGGCCAACCCTGGCGCGTCAACGATGTCACCCGCGAACCAGCCTATGTCGCTCTTTATGAAACCATCCGCTCAGAAATGGCTGTTCCCATTAAAATGGGCCAGCGCATCATCGGTTTACTCAACGTAGAGAGCGTCCAGAGTAATGCCTTTTCGGAAGCCGATGAACGCCTTCTATCTATTTGCGCTGGTCAGTTAGCCACCGCCATCGAAAGGTTGCGCACAGAGGCGAAAGAACAACGGCGGCAAGCCTGGTTAGAAAAAGTGCTGGAACTGGGTAAAGCGGTTACCGCTATCACTGAGTGGACAAACTGCATCCAGGCCATCTACTCTTGCATTCGTTATGATTTACAGTTTGACCGGGTAGGACTATTCCGTTATGACCCCTCTCACCATACCGTATCGGGTTTGTTAGGCACAGATCGCCTGGGGCATCCCGAAGATACCAGTTGGTTTGTCCAGTCTGTAGACAAGGATACGGCCTTTAGCCAGGTGTTGGCTCACCCCAAGGGCTTCGTGTTTCATGAAGACCTGCATGCCACTTTCCCTCGTCCGGCTGGGCATGAGATGTATGCCGTGAAAAACCATGCTACCGTGGCGGCCTGGGCTGGTGACAAACCCGTTGCCGTTATTACAGTAGATAATGCCTTGAGCCACCGTTCCATGACCGAAGAGCAACTAGAAGCCTTGCGCCTTTTTGCCGGTTATGTGGGCATGGCCCTGGAAAACGCCCGCCTGCTAGACCAGGTGCGCCAGGCCGAGACCAAATATCGCTCCATTTTTGAGAATTCAGTAGAAGGTATTTTTCAGGCTTCCCTGGAAGGGTACTTTTTGAGTGTGAACCCCGCTATTGCCGCCATTTGTGGTTATGAGTCGGTGGCCGAACTGATGGATCGCAGGCAAACTGTGGTCAGCGAGATTTACGCTGATCCCCAACAACGGTTAGAGGTGGAGCAAATCTTGAATAGTGAAGGCGAAATTCATCATTTTGAGTTTCAGGTGCGGCAAAAAGGGGGCAATTTAATCTGGGTATCCCTCAATGCCCGCGCCATATATGGTAAACAGGCAGAGATTCTTTATTACGAAGGGTCCCTTCAGGATATTGATCAACGAAAAAAGGCCGAATTGCAGCGTGAACAACTGGAAACTCAGTTGCGCCAGGCCCAAAAAATGGAAGCGATTGGTCGCCTGACCGGGGGTATTGCCCATGATTTTAATAATCTGCTGACGGTGATTCTGAGTGCCAGCGATTTATTGATCCGGCTTTTCCCAGAGGAAGATGATGGAGCGTATAAGTGGATTATGCACATCAAACAGGCGGGAGAAAAAGCGGCCGCACTTATTCGTCAGCTTTTGGCTTATAGCCGCCAACAGGTGCTGGAACTGACTATTCTGGATATGAATGAAGTAACCCGGAACGCGGCCGCGATGTTTCAGCGCCTCATTGGTGAAGATATTGAACTGATATTAGACCTACAACCAAATCTGGGACGGGTGATGGCCGATACTACCCAACTAGAGCAAGTCTTATTGAACCTGGTTGTCAATGCCCGTGATGCCATGCCTGGCGGGGGTAAGCTCATTATTCAGACGGGAAACGTATTATTGGATGAGAACTACTGTCGCCAGGTTGAGGGTATGAGCGCGGGCTGGTATACCATGCTGGCGGTGAGTGATACCGGTATTGGTATGGATGTGGAAACACAAACCCGAATTTTTGAACCGTTTTATACCACCAAAGAATTGGGCAAAGGCACGGGGCTGGGGCTGGCTACTGTTTATGGCATTGTGCGCCAATCAGGGGGGCATGTTGCTGTTTATAGCGAACCGAATATGGGGGCCACCTTTAAAGTGTATTTGCCCCACGCCGGAGCCGAAATTCCCCTGCCGCAACCAGTACCTACACTTTCTGACCCCGGGCGTGGTCATGAGACCATATTGCTGGTAGAAGATGACGCCATCGTGCGCGATCTGGCACAAGAGGTATTAACTCAGGCTGGTTATGTCATTCTGGCGGTAACGGGCGAAGATGCAATTGCCCTGATGGAGCAATATGAAAATCAGGTAGATCTACTCCTGACAGATGTTGTAATGCCCCGAATTAGCGGCCGCGAATTAGCAGATCAATTGTTGAAAATGCGGCCGCAACTCAAAGTCCTCTTTATGTCCGGTTATGCCGATGCCCTCATCCGTCATCACGGCCTACTCCAAACCGGACTGGCCTTCCTGCCCAAACCGTTTACCCCGCTCACCCTCACCCGCAAAGTTCGGGAAACGCTAGACCATGAACTTAGTAATCGTTCGTTTTTAACTTAGCGGTTTGCTGTGGCCCGTCTCCTGACCGCGCCACCCATCTTATTTCCGAACGATTCCTTAGACCCCGGAGTGGAGGCGAAAAGTAAAACTACAAACGCCCCCCATTTTGCCCGTCTGAGAAAACTCCCTGCCTCCAGGGGCAGGGGAAAACCCGACTATGCAATTGCTCTCATCATATTACTCTAACTGCTGTAACACCGTCCGATAAAGTGTATCTGCCTTCAGGTCGGCCAGACTGAAACAAGGGGCTTTGAGCCGGTCAGCCAGTAAGCGGGCTAACCCTTGATCAAAGGCCGCGTGTTCCATGTTAATGACGACCGATTTCACCTGGGCATCAGCAATAAGATCGGCAATACGATGGGCTTCTTCCTGGGGGGGCATGGTGCTCAAACTCACATTCCCGGCTCCATCAGTGAGCAAAATCATCAGAGGAATGACATCTGGGTGCACGTAAGCTTCCTGGCGGAACACTTCGTAAGCCGTCATCAAACCAGCGGAAAGCGGTGTTTTGCCCCCTACGGCAATATCAGCCAGGGCTTTTTTCGCTAACTGCACAGAGTTAGTGGGAGGGAGCACCACATTGGCCTGATTTTTGTTGAAGACAATCAGCCCCACCCGATCTCGTCTTTGGTACGCATCGGTGAGTAAGGACATAATTGCCCCTTTGGTGGCTTCCATCCGTTCGGCCACCGCCATACTCCAACTGGCATCTACCACAAACATGATAAGGTTAGCGGAGCGGCGCACGCGCACTTTTTCGCGCAGGTCGCTTTTTTCCAGGGCCAGGGCAACCTGGGAATGATCCCGTTGTGACTGATAGGGCGCGGCCGCACGTAACGTCGCGTCAAACGCCAGGTCCGTCACTTTATCTTTTTTAGGCAGACGTGATTGAATGTAGCGGCCGCGTTTGCGGTCAGTTTTAGTGCGGGAGCGGCGGCCTGCCTGGTTACGCGTCAGCCGATCCAGTTGCGTATCCAGCCGCCGGGTGGTGAACTCTTGTTTGGATTGAATTTTTTGTCCCCCTTCCCACCATTGGCTATCCTGCGGTGTTTGGGGAACCATCTGAGGGGCGGCTTCCGTTTGCCGGGTTTCCGCTCCCTCAGACGCCTCCGAATCTAAGGCCTGTTTTTTTTTACGGCGTTGGGATCCGCCACCTCTTGTTCCGTTGGCTGGCCCGTTTCATCACTCTCAAAATCACTGGGGACCTGAGATAACCGTTCTTGCATATCCTGCATCGTGATACTGGCATCCTGGAAGGCGCGAACCTTGACACGATGAGGCAGGGCCAGTTCGGCCGCCTGCAATATATCCATCTCATTGATTTGGTTGCGGCCGTGGAAGGCGGCATGGGCCTGGGATCCGCGCAAGATAACCAGATCCGCACGATGGCCATCTACATTCATCGAGGCGGTAAGCGTGGCAATTGCTCCCAGATCGCGCCGACTGTATTTGACCTCACGCACAATTTCTCGGGCTTTGGCAATCCGATCTGATAACTTCTGCTCTTCACCAGACCACTGTTCCCGGAATTTTTCTGGCTCTACTTCAAAGGCTACGCGCCGTTCCATGATGGCTACCCGGTCACGGGGGTCGCGTAAACTCTGGATGTTGACACAAAAGGCGAAACGGTCGAGCAATTGCGGCCGCAGTTCCCCTTCTTCTGGATTCATTGTGCCTACGAGAATGAACTTGGCTGGATGGGTGAAGCTAATGCCTTCGCGCTCCACAACGTTAATACCCATGGCGGCCGAGTCCAAGAGCAAGTCTACGACATGATCATCGAGCAGATTCACTTCGTCCACATAAAGCAAACCCCGATTCGCGGCCGCTAATACGCCTGGCTCAAAATGTTTCTCCCCTTTTTGAATAGCCTTCTCGATATCCAACGTCCCTACCACCCGGTCCTCAGTTGCACTTACAGGCAAATCAATGAACGGAGTATGCCAATGGGTGATCTCAACCTCTTCGTTGCCATTGCGGTAACGTGTGCGGCAATCATCACACCATTCATCAGGGCGATTGGGGTCACAGCCGAAATGACATCCAGCAATAACCGGTAGTTGAGGTAATAAAGCGGCCATAGCGCGGGCGGCTGTTGATTTGGCCGTGCCGCGTTCGCCGCGAATAAGAACACCACCGATACGCGGACTAACGGCATTTAAGATTAAGGCCCGTTTCATGCGTTCCTGCCCCACAATGGCAGTGAATGGGTAAACAGCGTGGCTACGACTCATATTCTCTCCAATGAACAATAAAGAATGGGTATGGTTCAAAAGTCGGCAAACTGACCTGAACCATGCCAAGAATGGGAATTAAATAACCTACTCACCGAAAGTGGTGCGGTCAGGAGACCCGCCACAGCAGATATGTAAGTTATTTGGTAACTATACAGCCTCGCCGGAGAAAACCGGGTTTTTGCTTAGCCCAACTCATGGCCTACCAGAGAAAAACCCAGTTTCTGACGTGTAAGGTATAACGCTAAAACCTGAACCTCAAGATTATACGGAAAGGGGAATGAATGACAACCAAACGGTGAGAATTAGGGCGATTGCCTACTCATCCCCATGAACCCACCGCCCTAACGAATCCCGACCAGAAGGGAAAAAACCAATTTGAGCCGTTTTTCGCGGGCATTCGCCCGCGAAAAACGGCTCTTAGAAAGTTCCCCGCCCCCAGGGGCGGGGTTAGCGGAAAAAGGTGAGAAGTGGGATCAATCGGGGAGTTCAATCAACCCGGAGCGCACCGCCGCCAGCACTGCCTGGGCGCGATTGGGCTGTTGTAGTTTGTGCAAAATTTGTTTGGCGTGACTACGCACCGTCTCTTCACTGACGAATAATTTCTCGGCGATTTCTAAATAAGTTGCCGGGGTCGCCATCCAGCGCAATATCTCTTTCTGGCGGGGCGTCAATTGCACCTGGGGTAGTGACTCCTGCCGACGTGTGCTCCGTTCCAAAATTCGCCGCGCCAGTACCGGATGGAGATATGCTTCCCCACGGGCCACCGAACGAATGGCCTGAATGAGTTCATGGGGTTCAATATCCTTGATGATGTACCCATCCACTCCCGCCGCCAACATATCCACAATCCGATCATCCAGTTCTGTGCCGGTGAGAAGCATCGTTTTGACCTGGGGCAAGATGGCCCGTAGAGCTACAGCCGTGGCCGCTCCGTTCATGCCCGGCATGACAAAATCGAGCAAAACCAGGTCTGGCGATAACTGCCGGGCCAATTCTAAAGCCTTTGCCCCGTTTTCCGCGTCGCCCACCACCTCAAAATCTGGCTCTAGCCGTAGAACCATCGTCAACCCTTTGCGGACAACGCCGTGATCATCCACGATTAAGATGCGTAGGCGGTCAGTGGTCATAATTTACCTCGTGGGAACTGGTAAAAATGGTAAATGGTAAATGGTAAATGGTAAATGGTCGTAACTATTCAGGTGTTACAACTCATTCCCACGCTTGGCGTGGGAAATCCCTCTGGGACGCTCTGCATCCTACACGACGCCGAGCGTCGCCGGGAACATTCCACGCCGAGCGTAGAATGAGAAGGTGGAATTGCTGACCCTCACCCCCGACCCCTCTCCCGCTTCGGGAGAGGGGAGTTGGTTCCCTCTCCCTGGGGAGAGGGTTAGGGTGAGGGGCTGTATAGATACCAATGGTAAATGGTCAATAGCCGTAACTATTCAGATATCAGAATTTTTTCCCATGCTCGGCGTAGAATGAGAAGGTGGAATTGCTGACCCTCACCCCCGACCCCTCTCCCGCTTCGGGAGAGGGGAGTTGGTTCCCTCTCCCTGGGGAGAGGGTTAGGGTGAGGGGCTGTATAGATACCAATGGTA
>JAGNBF010000161.1:8637-12258 GCA_018004935.1 Chloroflexota bacterium
GCGTAGAATGAGAAGGTGGAATTGCTGACCCTCACCCCCGACCCCTCTCCCGCTTCGGGAGAGGGGAGTTGGTTCCCTCTCCCTGGGGAGAGGGTTAGGGTGAGGGGCTGTATAGATACCAATGGTAAATGGTCAATAGCCAATGAAATGCTGACCACTGTTCACTGCATTTCATCGCGGCCGCTTCACCGGTATGCGTACCAGCACCTGCGTCCCCTGGCCCAGTTCACTCAGGATGTCACAGGTTCCACCGAGGGCCAAAATGCGTTCTTGAATGCCCTTTAAGCCGAACCGTTCCCGATCATGCACACGGGTGAGGGTTGTTTTGGCATCGAAACCGCGCCCTTTATCGCGGATGCTCAAATGGACTTCGGTTGGTTCGATGGTTAGATAGATGCGGGCCAGGTCGCTTCCGGAATGGCGGGCGGAGTTGGCCAGGGCTTCCTGACAGACCCGGTACAGGGTGCGGCGAATAACGGCTGGTAGTCCATCGAAATCCCCTTCGATGGTGAATTCTGTGTTGAAGCTACGCGCCAGAGCATATTGGGAGATGTACTTCTCCAGATCGTCCTGAAATTGGGCCCGGTTCAGGGTGGAAGGCCAGATATCCAGAATGGACTGGCGCACCTGACTGCGTACTTGTGTGACGAGTTGGGCCAGTTCGCCCAATTCGTCTTTGACGATAAGCGGCTGGGCGGGGAGTAGTTTGGTGCAGGCATCCAGGCTGAAGCTGAGGCCAAAAAGGGATTGGGTGACGGTGTCGTGGATGTCGCGGGCGATGCGGTTGCGCTCCCCTTCGATAGCCAGTTGGCGGGTGCGCTCGATGGTGTTGAGGGCGATGGCGGCTTGTTGAGCCAGATGTTCCAGGGTAAGTTGGTCCGCGGCCGCGTTCCCTTCTCCCACCAACATCATCCCCATTGTCCGCCCTTCCCACACCAACGGCAAAACCAGCCACTCCCCCCGGCCCAACCAGGCCGAAAATTGCCCATTCGCCACCGCTTTCTCCCCTAGCACCCGGCATGGTGATTGCTCTTCGGCCACCTGGGCCAACAAGCCAGCCTCAGTGGCCAACAGCAAGGGGGGCAATTCACTCACCGCCGGGTAACTACACCACTGATCGAGCCGGTGCAAAGCCGGATTTACCAGCCCCACAGCCATCTGACTCAGGTGTAACTCCTCGCGGCCCATTTGTAACAGCCGTTCCTGTACCACCGTCGGGTCAGAAACCCCCTGCAAAAAAATCATCAGGCCATAAATGAGTTCCTGACGATGCCGCTCTTCGGTCAGGGTCGTGATCTGTTGTTGTAAACGTTGATGGTCAGTGCGTAAGGTACTCTGCGTTAGCCACAGTCGCCACAGAGCAACCGCCAGAAAGCTGACGATGAAGATAAGGATAAGGCTGGTAGCGGATGCGGGCATGGGCAAAATCGCAATCGGATTTTCAACAGGGTGGGGTGGTTGAACGATAACCAGACAACCCCCATTGTAACAACACTTACCATAAGGAAAAGCTACATCCCCCCCGGGGGTGAATTTTCTTTCCCCCCCACAGGTGAGGGGGATTTTCCCCCTGGGGGGCAGGGCAAAAAATGGGGATGAAGGTTTAATTATCCTACCACTAGAAGTACAAGTACAGTCCGTTGCGAATCTCCATACCCACCTGTTTCCCCATCCGTATTACTTGTAGTGAGGAAGTGCTATGGCCGCGTATACTGAGAGTTACCAACGTTCTTTGACCGATCGTGAAGGTTTTTGGGCGGAAGCCGCCGAAGCCGTTCACTGGTTCAAACCCTGGGATGCTGTTTTAGACACCAGCCGTCCCCCCTTTTACCGCTGGTTTCCCGGTGGTCTGGTCAACAGTTGTTACAACGCGCTAGATGTGCATGTGCAACGCGGCCGCGCTGACCAACCCGCTCTCATTTACGACAGCCCCGTCACCCACACCGTCAAGACCTACACCTACCAGGAACTACTTGATCTGGTTTCCCGCTTTGCCGGTGCTTTAACCACCGCAGGGGTGCAAAAAGGGGATCGGGTCATCATTTACATGCCCATGGTTCCCGAAGCCGTTATCGCCATGCTGGCCTGCGCCCGCATCGGGGCCGTGCACTCGGTGGTGTTCGGCGGTTTTGCCGCCAATGAACTGGCGGTCCGCATTGACGACGCCCAACCCAAGCTAATTGTTTCTGCCTCTTGTGGTATTGAGGTCAACCGGGTTATCCCGTACAAACCTCTGTTAGATAAAGCGATTGACCTGGCAACATACAAACCGGAGCAGTGCATCATTTTACAGCGGCCGCAACTCACTGCCCCCCTCATGCCAGACAGGGATGTCGAATGGGGTGAGGTGATGGCTACGGCTCAACCCGTGCCTTGCACCCTCGTAGCCAGTACCGATCCCCTCTACATTCTCTACACCTCCGGCACCACCGGCAAACCCAAAGGGGTCGTGCGCGACAACGGTGGCCATCTCGTCGCCCTCAAATGGAGCATGAAACACATCTACGGCGTCGAGCCGGGTGATGTGTATTGGGCCGCATCTGATGTCGGTTGGGTGGTAGGCCACTCCTACATCGTCTACGCCCCCCTGTTCCACGGCTGTACCACCATCCTCTACGAAGGCAAACCCGTCGGCACCCCCGATCCCGGCGCGTTCTGGCGCGTCATCGCCCAACATGGCGTCAATGTACTCTTCACCGCTCCTACCGCCTTCCGCGCCATCAAACGAGAAGACCCCCAGGGCAACTACATCCGCCAATACGACCTCAGCCACTTTCGTACCCTGTTCCTGGCCGGGGAACGGTGCGACCCCGACACCTTGCTCTGGGCGCAGGCCCAATTACAGGTTCCCGTTATTGACCATTGGTGGCAAACGGAAACGGGCTGGCCGATTGGGGCCAACTGCCTGGGGCTGGAGATGTTCCCGGTAAAACCCGGCTCCTGTACCAAACCCGTACCCGGTTATGATATTCGCATTCTCGACATCAATGCCCAAGAAGTTGGCCCTAACCAAACCGGAAGCATTGCCATTCGCCTGCCTCTGCCCCCTGGCACACTGCCAACGTTATGGAACAATGACACCGGCTTTCTGCGCTCTTATCTCAGCGATTACACCGGCTATTACGTCACCGCCGACGCCGGTTTTAAAGATGAAGATGGCTACCTCTGGGTGATGGGGCGCACCGATGACATCATCAATGTCGCCGGGCATCGCCTCTCCACCGGCGGCATGGAAGAAGTCCTGGCTTCCCATCCCGATGTGGCCGAATGTGCCGTTGTTGGTGTTCATGATGAGATCAAAGGGGAAATCCCTGTAGGGTTCGTGGTGCTGAAGGTCGGTGTATTACGTGACCATGAGCCAATTTTGCAGGAATTGGTGCAAATGGTGCGAGATCGGATTGGGCCGGTGGCTTCGTTTAAGGTAGCGGCGGTGGTGAATGCCCTGCCCAAAACCCGCTCCGGCAAGATTCTACGCGGAACCATCAAAAGGATCGCCGATGGGGCTGAGTACAAGATGCCCGCTACCATTGATAACCCTCTCGTGCTAGACGATATTACCCACACCCTTGCCGGGCTTGGCTACCCGCATGGGGGAAGTAATCAGTAAGCAGTAAAGAGTAA
>JAGNBF010000162.1:0-4300 GCA_018004935.1 Chloroflexota bacterium
TTATTAGCTATGCGGGTATTACCTGGGGAGCAGATGGCCTACTTTACCTGAGTAATGAAGCCGCTGGGGTTGAAGCCCAACAGCCCCCCTTCATTTTGACCACAACTACCAGTATTTTGACCCTTAACCCCACTACCATTGTCCAACATGTGTTTTTGGAAGGTTTAACCTCACCGGAAGGGTTGCGCTTTGCGGCAGATGGTGCTTTTCCCCTATACGTGGTGGAGGAAGATATAGGTAATGGCAACGGCTGGCTTTCTATTGTAGAAGCGAATGGCACAGCTACTGGTTTCTGTTCCGGTTTTCTGACGATAGAAGATGTGCAATCGGCCCCTGATGGTGTTTTCTTTGTTAGTGAAGATAGTACTGGTGATATTATTCGTCTGGCTCCTCTTACGCCCATCTCGAATAATGACACGTTTTTGCCGTTTCTACAGAACCCATCCCCATGATGCTTTCCCGGGGGATGGGTCTTCATCCTGGTTGTGCTACTACCAGAGCCGTTTAACCCTAATAACCCCCACCCCTAACCCCGCCCCCAGGGGCGGGGAACTTTCTAATGTGCCTGTTTTCGAGTGCACGGCACTCGAAAACAGGCACTTCTGGTATTTCCCGGGGAATGGGTCTTCAGCCTGGCCTTGCTACTACCGGAGCCGTTTAACTCTAACAACCCCCACCCCTAACCCCGCCCCCAGGGGCGGGGAACTTTCTAATGTGCCTGTTTTCGAGTGCACGGCACTCGAAAACAGGCACTTCTGGTATTTCCCCCTTTCCCTTGGGAAGGGGGGTAGGGGGGATGGGTCTTCCGCAAGGGCTTGTATAAAGTTGTGCCAGATACCTCTGCACCCCTCAGGGGGTGACCCGTTGCATATCGCGAGGAAAGAGGGTAGTGAGTTTGACATTGGGGCTGTCTAGCAATTGCATGAGCAAACGCTCCAGGCCAATGGCGAAACCACCATGGGGCGGCATTCCGTACTTGAAGGCTTCCAGGTAGGTGGCAAATGGCTCTATAGGTAGGTTTGCCTGACTCAGGGCGGTCAGGTAATCCTGGTAATGATGGAGCCGTTGCCCTCCGGTGATGAGTTCTAACCCCCGGAAGAGCAGGTCAAAGGAGTTGGAATATTGCGGCCGCGCCGGGTCGGCATGGGTATAAAAGGGGCGTTTGCTCATGGGGTAGCCAGTCACAAATAAGAAATCGCTCCCAAACTCTTGCTGTGCCCATTCACCCAGCCACCGTTCATCCTGTGGTGACAGGTCCGGTTCACCCCGCACGTCTACACCGTACCGCTCTAAAATGAGGTCTTGCGCGGCCGCAAAGTGAATATGCGGTATCTCCGCCGGTACTACCGGCAACCGGGCCGCCAACAGAGCCAATTCTGGGCCACATTGGGCCTGCAAATGGGCAATAATCCCGGCCATGACCTGCCGCACCATCCCCATCACCGTAAAATGATTCTCGATAAAACCAAATTCTACGTCCAGGCTCACATATTGGTTTAGGTGACGGGTCGTGTTATGCGGCTCAGCCCGGAATACCGGGGCCACTTCATACACCCGCTCAAATACACCCACCATGATCTGCTTGTAGAATTGGGGACTTTGTGCCAGATACGCCTCGCGACCAAAATAACCGATTTTGAACACATTGGCGCCACTTTCGGTGGCCGAAGCGACAATTTTCGGGGTTTGAATTTCCGTAAATCCCTGCCCATTGAGAGTGGCCCGAAAACCAGCCATCGCCTCAGCCGATAGTTTGAAAATAGCCCGACGCTGGGGATGACGGTTCAGCACGACCGCATGATCTAACAAGGTGGGGACATTGGCGTTCATCTGTTTTTTGTGCAATGGGGCAGGGGGGGTAGCTTGTACCGGTGTAATCAAAGTCGCATGGGGCTGATGGAGTTCTATACCACCAGGTGCCTGGGTCGAACTGACGATCATCCCCTCAAGTTCAATGACCGATTCTAACCCGGCCGCGGCCGCTTCCCCCAGGTCACTCTCCTCTTCCGTTACTGCCTGTATTGTGCCATACCCATCGCGTAAAACTAAGAAGTTTATTCCCCCCATCCGGCGCAAATTTTGCATCCAACCATGCAAAATCACCCGCTCACCAATGTGCTCTCTAGCTTCAATTGTTCGTATTGTTTTCATTGCCCTCACTCCTTTTGCTGATTTAGCCAACAGGAAACAGAACAAATCACAGGCTGGTGAACATTCCTTATCCACAGGCATTGGTCATTTGCCTTTATCTGTTGACTATTTTTGAGATCTCCGCACGCCAAAAAAAATAGCCCTCGTCCTCCTATTTGGAGGACGAGGGCTATTTACAGCTATACGCTGAAATAAAAAACGCTCGTTCTCCTTATTTGGAGGACGAGCGCCTTATGCCGCATCGTGGTACCACCGCCATTTGTCTTGTAACAAGACCTTTTTTGGTTCGTTATGAACCTGATGTTTTAACGGGCATCAACCGGGGCCAGTTTCCTGGTCAGCTCAGGGGTGTCATTGCGGTGAATAAATCGTGGTATTCTCAGCGTTGACCACTCTCTGTAGATTCGTAAACCACCGCAACATGGTCCCTTCAGCGCTGTTATCTGTTTAGTTGTGGGCGGCAGTATAACATACCCATTTTGGCTCTGTCAATTGCCGTGAGGAGGTAGGGCGATTGCATACTCGGATTTCCCCCACCCCTAACCCCGCCCCCAGGGGCGGGGAACTTTTTAGGAGCCGTTTTTCGCGGGCATTCGCCCGCGAAAAACGGCTCGAATTGTTTTTTTCTCCCTTCTTGCCGGGAATCGTTAGGGAAGTGGGTTCATTGGGGTGAGTATGCAATCGCCCTGCGTGAGGAGGCGGGAGTATAACCACAAATCGTGGGGCATAGACCTGACAGGTTTCTAAAACCTGTCAGGTCTCCCACAAAACGTGGGTATACTCAGGAGGCGGATTAAAAAATCGTCCTACAAATTTTCATTCCTCTTGGTGAGCACTCGCTCATGGGGAACTCCTACGAAAATAGGCACGGATAATGGGAACACGGATAGGAAAGAACACGGATGGGAATGAAAACTTGTGGCGTCATTTTCATCCATCTTGGTGCGCCGTAGGCCCATGGAGAACTCCTACGAAAATGTAGGGCGATTTGGCAAATCGCCCGGACGATTTACCAAATCGTCCTACAGATTTTCATCCCTCTTGGTGTGCCGTAGGCACATGGGGAACTCCTACGAAAATGTAGGGCGATTTGGCAAATCGCCCGGACGATTTACCAAATCGTCCTACAGATTTTCATTCCTCTTGGTGTGCCAAAGGCACATGGGGAACTCCTGCAAAATAGAACAATTATGTCTGAATTGGGTGTTGTTATCGTCATTCTGCATGAAAACAAGGTGCTTCTGACCCAACGCGAAGATTTCGAGATGTGGTGTCTACCAGGTGGCGCTGTTGATTCGAATGAATCACTGGCTACCGCCGCCCTCCGTGAAGTCAGTGAAGAAACCGGATTACAGATTCAACTCACGCATCAGGTGGGCTTGATGAGCAAACCGTTTTGGGGACGGGATGGGACGCACCATATTATTTTTGCCGCACACCCCATCAGCCTGACACTCAAGGCGAACCCTCAAGAGGTTAAAGCGGCCGCGTTTTTTCCTATAAACCAACTACCTGAACCACTATTATGGGAGCATCGCTATTTTATTGCGGCCGCACTTTCCGGCACAGTTGGTCAGGTATGGGTCAATCGAGCAAAAACTCCGCCCTACTTTGCCAATCGGGCCGAGCTTTATGCCTGGCGTGATAACAGTGGCCTTTCCCGTGAAGCAGCCTTTCAGCAGATCAACAAGGAAATAGGTCAGCAAACGATTGAAGTTGTGCTGGGTTCTGAGCAAGGGCAATGCATCTCTGAGGCTGAACCATTTTGAGTTCTTATCCCTGAATTTTGCCCTGGCTTTTGTTGGCGGTATACTTAAATTCAGTTTAACAGAGAAAAACTGTGAGTGGGAAGAGTACGCGGCCGCGAACCCCCAGAAAGTGTTGTCCAGGCTGAAAACAACACGGCCCCCGCCCCGCCGAACGTCGCCCAGGAGTTTCTGCACTGAACCCCAGTAAGTGCAGACGGGTCAGCCCGTTACAGCCAGTGAGTGTTTTGTAGCTGATGGCTGACAGGCTGATAGCTACAAAAAAACAAGGTGGTACCGCGTGAGTCGCCCTCTCGTCCTTGATCGGATTAGAGGGTTTTTTTGTGCCAAAAGATAGGATTGAGGTGAAAGGAGTGAGGACTGAGTGGGCGAGTAATGCGAGT
>JAGNBF010000162.1:4400-12183 GCA_018004935.1 Chloroflexota bacterium
TACAAAAAAACAAGGTGGTACCGCGTGAGTCGCCCTCTCGTCCTTGATCGGATTAGAGGGTTTTTTTGTGCCAAAAGATAGGATTGAGGTGAAAGGAGTGAGGACTGAGTGGGCGAGTAATGCGAGTGTGCGAGTAGCGAGTATGCGAGTATGCGAGTAGCGAGTATGCGAGTGTGCGAGTAGCGAGTATGCGAGTAGCGAGTATGCGAGTAGCGAGTTCCCCTGAGTTCCTATAGTTCCTACGAGTTCCCATCCCAATAACCAATACACCAATACACCAATACACCAATAACGAGGTCTCCCATGTCCGAAATGCCCAAAGCGTATGACTACAACAGCACCGAACAACGGCTCTACCAGTGGTGGGAGAGCAACGGTTGGTTCAAACCCGAAGTGCGGCCGCGAGACGCCAAACCGTTCGTCATCTCCATCCCACCCCCCAACGTCACCGGCGAACTGCACATGGGGCACGCCATGTTCGTCGCCCTGGAAGATTTGATGATCCGGCACGCCCGCATGAAAGGGTTGGCCGCGCTGTGGGTTCCCGGCACAGATCACGCCGGAATTGCTACCCAGCTTCAGGTTGAAAAAGCGTTGGCCAAAGAGGGACTGAGCCGCCAGCAGGTAGGGCGCGAGGCGTTTTTGGAGCGGGCCTGGGCCTGGAAAGAAAAATACGGCGGGTACATTACCAAACAACTGCGCCGCCTGGGGGCTTCTTGCGACTGGGATCGGGAGCGGTTTACCCTGGACGAAGGGCTGAACAAAGCGGTCGTCGAGGCGTTCAACCGGCTTTACCGCATGGGACTCATCTACCGCAGTGAATATTTGGTCAACTGGTCGCCCGGTTTGCAGACCGCCGTCTCCGACCTGGAAGTGGAGTACAGCGAAGAGCCGGGGTTCCTCTACCATTTCCAATACCCCGTCAAGGGGGGCGGTTTCCTGCCTGTCGCCACCACCCGCCCGGAGACCATTCTGGGGGATACCGCCGTGGCTGTTCACCCTGACGATGAGCGTTACCAGCAATACATTGGCCAGACGGCCCTCGTGCCCATGCTCAACCGGGAAATCCCCATCATTGCCGATAGCTACGTGGAGATGAGTTTTGGCACAGGTGCGTTGAAAGTGACCCCCGGCCACGACCCCAACGACTTTGAAATCGGTAAGCGGCATCATCTGGCGATTGTGAACGTGATGAACCGGGACGCGACCATGAGCGAGGCGGCTGGCCCTTACAGCGGCCTGGATCGCTTCGCCTGCCGCGAGAAACTGTGGGCGGATATGGACGCGGCCGCATTGACCATCAAGAAAGAGCCGTACACCCTGAACGTACCGCGCAGTCAACGGGGGGGAGAAATTATCGAGCCGATGGTGAGCAAACAATGGTTTGTGGATGCGGAACCGATGGCGAAAATGGGGTTAGAGGCGGTACGTAGCGGCCGCGTCCAGATCATCCCCGAACGGTTCAACAAGGTGTGGGAAAACTGGCTCACCAATATCCGCCCCTGGTGTATCAGCCGCCAGTTGTGGTGGGGGCATCGCATTCCGGTGTGGTATGTCAGCGGCCGCGACGACCAATACATTGTGGCCCGTAACGAAGCCGAGGCGTACCAGAAGGCCCAGGCCAAATTTGGCCCCGACGTGCATCTGGAGCAAGACCCCGACGTGTTGGACACCTGGTTCTCCAGTGCCCTGTGGCCGTTCAGCACCCTCGGTTGGCCGCAAAATACACCTGATCTTCAACGGTATTACCCCACCGACGTGCTGGAAACGGGTTACGACATCCTCTTCTTCTGGGTGGCGCGGATGGTGATGACCGGACTCATGTTCACCAACGACATCCCGTTCCACACCATTTATCTGCACGGGCTGGTGCGCGACGAGCAGGGGCGCAAGATGAGCAAAACCATCGGCAACGTGGTAGACCCCATCAACGTCATGGAAGAGATGGGCACGGACGCCCTGCGTTTCACCCTGCTGACCAGCGGTACACCGGGCAACGATTTGAACCTCTCCCTGGCGAAGGTTGCCAGTAACCGCAACTTCGCCAACAAAATCTGGAATGCCGCCCGCTACACGGTGCGCTCGTTGGAAGGGTTGAACATGGATGACAAGCCGGAAACGCCCCTCCACACCGCCGCCGATCAGTGGATTTTGCATCGCCTGAATGAAGTCGTGCGCGACGTGAACCGGCTGATGGAGAGTTATCAGTACGGTGAGGCGGGGCGGCAGGCGTATGAGTTTCTGTGGGGGGAATTTGCCGATTGGTACGTGGAAATCTCGAAGGTGCAGTTGAAGGCGGGGAACGCGGCCGCGTGGTCAACCGTCACCGTCCTCTTCCAGGTGCTGGACACCAGCCTGCGCCTGCTCCATCCCTTCATCCCCTATGTGACCGAAGAAACCTGGCAACAGGTCAAACAGGCTTTCCAGTCTGTGGGTACGGCCCCCGTTGAAGGGTGGGCGGAAGCGTTGATGATTGCCGATTGGCCGCGGCCGCAGACGTTGAGTTTTGGTGAGAGTGCGGCCGCGTTTGAACGCATCCGTGAACTGGTGACACGCATCCGGGCCACCCGCTCCGAGAGCAATGTGGACGCGGGCAAGAAAATCCCGGCGGTGATTGTGGCCGGGGGGATGGCCGGGTTTGTGGAAAGCCAGAGAGAGGTACTGGCGTTTTTGGCCCGGTTGGATGAGGGAGAGTTGGAGGTGGTGGAGAGTGCGGCCGCGCCCGACAACGCCCTCACTATTTCCCTGGGCGACATCACCGCCTACCTGCCCCTGGCCGGTCTGGTGGACCTCAGTGCCGAACGGGAACGCCTCAGCAAAGAACTGGCCGACCTGCAAGGGCAAATCGAGCGGGTCAGCAAACTGCTCAACAGCCCGTTCGCCCAACGCGCCCCAGCCGATGTGGTACAAAAAGAAAAGGACAAACTGGCCCAACTGGAAGCCAGCCAGGCCCAGGTTTCGGATCGTCTTCAGTCATTAGGTTCGTAAACGCCATGACACAAACCCGATGAACACGGATGAACGGAATATGCGGATTGTTTGTTGCCCCAATCTATCTGCTAATCCTGCTAATCCGTGTTCTAATGTTCTTTCACCCTCTGCTATAATCTTTACCAGAACTGTAGGACGAAAAGGGGGCAGACATGAATTGGCAAGAACGAATTATCATTGATCCACAAATTTTAGTAGGTAAACCGGTCATTAAGGGGACACGCCTGGCGGTGGATTTTATCATTGACCTGTTAGCACAGGGCTGGCCTGAGGGAGAATTGCTACGCAATTATCCAGGCTTAACAATCGAAGATATCCGCGCCTGTCTGGCCTACGCTGGTGATACATTACGCGCTGAGAAGGTTTACCCCTTGATGATGGTGGCCTAAAATGCGGTTTCTGGCCAATGAGAATTTCCCACTTGACGCTGTAGAAGCCTTGCGACAGCAGGGGTATGATGTTGCCTGGATACGTGTAGATGCTCCCGGAATCTCTGATCCCCAAGTATTGGCTCGCGCCCAGACCGAAAGGCGAATTTTACTGACTTTTGATAAGGATTTTGGTGAACTCGCTTTTAAGGCAAAATTGCCAGCTTCGGCAGGTGTTGTTCTCTTTCGTATTTCTGCACCAACATCTAAACATGTCGCCAATGTTGTTGTGGCTACGTTGTCCAGTCGAACCGATTGGTCTGGACATTTTAGTGTGGTAGATGATCGGCGTATTCGTATGAACCCCTTACCGAAACAGACTACATAATTGATTGCTCAGGGAAAGCTTGAGATTTAGTGAGAACGACCATCATGACTAACATTCAGCCAACGGGTGTGACCGCGGATAGAAATGAACGAGTTTTGATCATCAAATGGAGTGATGGGCGGGAGAGCCGTTACTCTTTTGCCGGGTTGCGGGCGGTGTGCCCCTGTGTGGAGTGCAAAGGGGGTCATGCCAACATGGGCCAACCCCCGGATGTGGAAAAGGTTCGCACGGCGGTTGACACTGAGTTGAACCTGGAGCAGGTGCAGGCGGTAGGCAGTTATGCCATCCAATTCAACTGGAGCGATGGTCACTACACTGGCATTTACACCTGGGACTACCTGCGCCAGGCAGATCCTGATTAGCTCGACGGTCAAACCGTTGGGCCGGATAATTGAACGCTTACAGATCAACTCAACTGAAATGAAACAGATCCTTTACCAAATCGTCCTACACATTGTTAAGCATCGTGTGCCGACTTTTGAACCATGTCCTTTTTTCTTTTGCGGGGGGCTTTGGCCGGAGTGGGTTTGTTTTTGAGGTCGCTCATTCTGGCTTCGAGGGCATCTAGTTTGGCGGCGAGGGCGGAAACCTGTTCCGTGAGGGTATCCAGGGTCGCGGCCGCGGGTGGCCTTTCTTTATCTTTAGCTGGCGAAGATGTCGGTACCCCCCACATAGACATCGCGGCCGCTATCGTTTTTTCCATCTGTTGGGTCATGGCCGGATTACTTCCCATCATTTCATTCATCGAATCCATCATGATACGGGTGTAACGGGGCATAAACTCGCCCCATAACCGGGTTGTCTCCAATAATAAATTTTCTTCATTCATCCTTTTTGAACCTTCAAACGTAGCCCGAATCGTTTCATTAACCTGGGATTGCATAAACTCTAGCGCTTCGGAGAACTGAGAGAAGTGGGTCTCGGTGTTGCCTTGCACATGTTTAATTATGCCGCGCCAACGCGCCTGCTGATCTTCGCCCATTTCACGGACAAAACGGAGAACAAAAGAGACCACATCTTGATTCATCGTTTGCTCCTTGTGCTAACACTACCCTCTCGATGGCTGAGCCTGCCAAAGCCCGTTTGCCTTCGACAAGCTCAGGCAACGGCATAATCTGACATTTTTCGCTGTGTTGTCGTATCGCTTTATTGCCGCGTCGGGTGTATCCGTAGATACCCCCACCCCTAACCCCGTCCCCAGGGACAGGGCGGCCACCCACCAAACCGAGCCATTGGATTTCCCCCCTTTCCAGAGGGAAGGGGAGGGGGGATGGGTTTTCAGCCTGAGCTTACCCAATCTGTTGCCGCTAACAAAATGTCATTTTATGACCGTGGTAAGTATAGATACGAATGTTGAAGAGTAACGGGGCAGGGTTACGCAGAAGTTACAGGGTTAATCGTCAATGGCTTCCCCCCTGAGCATTTTTTGCCACAGTTTTGTTGTTTCTGCCATAGGGGCGATGGCCAGTTCTTCTTCGAGGGTCGTGCGGCATTGTTCGTAGGTGCGTAGGGCCAGGGGTCGGTTGCCGCTGTGCCAATGACCGCGCATGATGAGCCGGTAGGCCTCTTCCCAGCAAGGATCCAGGGCAATAGCCCGTTGGCTCCAGAGTAGGGATTCAACGGTAATGCCTTCTTTAAGGAGTAGGGCAGAGAGGCGGGTAGCCCCGGAGAGGTAGAGGGTAGCGAGTCGTTCCCGCTCTGCGCTGGCCCAATCGCTGTAGAGGGTGTCGGGTAAATATTCGCCCTGGTAGAGATCCAGGGCCTGGCGGTAATGCTGAATGGCCTGCGGCCGCGCCTCTTTTTCCTGGCGACTTCCCAGGGTCAGTCCTTGTTCAAACAAATCTCTATCAATGACAAAGGGGGCCTCAGGGTTGAGGCCGTAGCTACTGGTCTGGCGGGCAATATAATAAGAAAGGGTTCGTTGCGGCCGCGTTGGTTGGAGCGCATCATTCAGGGCATTTAGGGCAACCTTAAAGTCCCGGTCGGCTTTGTTTGGGGCTAGTTCAGGCCATAAATCATCTACGATTCGTTCGCGTGCCATAAAGCGGCGGCGGTTGGTGATCAAATATTGGAACAATTGCCGCGCCTTTTCGCGGCCCCACTCCTTTTCTTCTACCCGTTCTGCTCCGCGCCAGATGGCAAAATAGCCCAGGGTATGAACGGTGAGAGGGGGAACCATGGGTGATGATGCTAACATGGGTCTGATTATAGTCACGAAAACAAAAAATACCCTTATGCGGCCGGTTCACGTAAAATTCAGGGTAGGCGATTTTCCCGGAACAGTCTCATTAATGGCGAGGCCTTTTTCCGTGAACGCACTCTCAACGGCGGATAATGAATTATGAACCAATATGATGTGATTGTGATCGGTGGTGGACATAATGGCCTGGTCGCGGCCGCAACGCTGGCCAAAGCTGGGCGTAAGGTACTCCTACTGGAAAAACGGCAGGTGTTAGGGGGCGCGGCCGCAACAGAAGAGCTGTTCCCTGGTGTACAAATAAATACGGGGGCCAGTGATGCAGGTCTGTTTGCCGACGAAATCGTTAAAGAACTGCACTTAAAAATGCATGGTCTGGAATTTCGGGAGAGTGCGGCCGCGCTTTTTACTCCCCAACCGGATGGGACAGCCCTGACCCTTTGGCGCGACACGGCCAAAACCGTGACTGAAATTGCCCGGTATAGTCAACGCGATGCCGCTCAATATCCCGCCTTTGTGGCTCAGGTAAACCAGTTTGGCGGTATTTTGCGCCAGATGTTTCTGCAAACCCCACCAGATCCTTATGAACGGGATCTAAATGATCTGATGGGGTGGGGCCGGGTGGCCCTAAACCTGCGCCTTCTGGGGGATAGGCCGATGATGGATTTCATACGGGTGTTGCCTTTGTCTATAAAGGATTACCTGGATGAATGGTTCGAGAGTGACGCCTTGAAGGGGGCGTTGGCGGGAGATGGTCTTACCGGGTTGATGCAAGGACCTTATGCCGGGGGTACGGCCCTTATGTTTCTGTACCAACATAGCAACGGTTTTCTGAACCGGCGGCTGGTTTCTGGGGGTATGGGGCAACTCGCGGCCGCGCTCCTCAGTGTAGCCCAAACAAATGGAGCCGAAATCCGTACCGGGGCCGGGGTTTGCCGAATTGTGGTGAATGAGGGGATTGCTACCGGTGTTGAACTGGAGAGCGGTGAAATTATCGAAGCCACTACCATTCTTTCTACAGCAGATCCCCAGCGTACTTTCTTTGACCTGGTTGGCCCACAACAGCTAGAACCCCGGTTTATGCGCCAGGTGCGGAATATTATTTACCGGGGGAGCACGGCCCGGTTACACCTGGTTTTGCAGGGGCTAC
Organism: Chloroflexota bacterium; assembly: GCA_018004935.1. Classification (GTDB taxonomy): domain Bacteria; phylum Chloroflexota; class Anaerolineae; order Promineifilales; family Promineifilaceae; genus Trichofilum. The sequence continues at coordinate 11,495 of JAGNBF010000162.1, forward strand.
CCTCATTTGTAGGGCAAACGAATGAAGGGCAGATACGCGGCCGCGTTGTCATCAGCCCTTCGCTTACCTATCTGGAAAAAGCCTACGATCACGCCAAATATGGGCAGATATCCGAACACCCTTATCTGGAAATCACCTTCCCCAGCCTCATGGATCCCACCCTGGCCCCGGTGGGACAGCACATCGGCTCTGTTACCATGCGCTACGCCCCTTACCGTTTGCGCAATACCATTTGGGAAACCCAAAAGCCACTTCTGGCAGATCATATCCTCAATATCCTGGAGCCATATGCCCCAGATTTGCGCTCACTCATTCTCTACCAGCACATCATTACTCCGCTCGATTGGGAACAGGTGTATGGGCTGACAGAGGGCAGTATCATGCACGGCCAAATGGGGATCGATCAGCTTTTGGTTATGCGCCCTGTGCCTGGCTGGAGCCAATATCAGACGCCTATCACTAACCTTTATCTGGGAGGAGCGGGTACGCATCCTGGCGGGGGTGTGACGGGTGCTCCCGGTTACAATGCCGCCCGCACCCTATTGCGCCAATAAGGGCCGAGGGTTTAGGAGAGGAATTACGTATTGTGGCCGGTTTCCCCCACCCCTAACCCCGCCCCCAGGGGCGGGGAACTTTTCTTGGCGCGGTTTGGGGGCAGACGCCCCAAACCGCGCTGGGGGGTTTCTCCC
>JAGNBF010000060.1:0-44109 GCA_018004935.1 Chloroflexota bacterium
AAATCGCCCGGTGGACGATTTACCAAATCGTCCTACAAATTTTCATCCCTCTTGGTGCGCCGTAGGCCCATGGGGAACTCCTACGAAAATGTAGGGCGATTTGGCAAATCGCCCGGTGGACGATTTAAAAAATTGTCCTACAGGTTTTCATCCCTCTTGGTGCGGCCGCAGGCCCATGAGGAACTCCTGCGAAAATGTAGGGCGATTTGGCAAATCGCCCGGTGGACGATTTAAAAAATCGTCCTACAGATTTTCATCCATCTTGGTGCGGCCGCAGGCCCAGGTGTAACTCTTGTTTAACTGAGCGGCTTGCAGGTGGGACATGAACAGGGCACTGCCGCAAGCATAGGGGAAACGAATAAAGGTATTTCTGTTCTGGTCTGGGCCTGGGCGAAGGCCAGCGTTTGCTCCAGGAGTGTGACCAGATTGGAATTCGCCAGGCGATAGAAGACAAACAAACCATCCTTGCGTTCGGCTAATAAACCGGCTTCTTTCAGCACACTCACTTGCTGAGAGATGTACGCCTGCCGCTTGTGCAAAATGGCTTCCAGGTGGCAGACACATGCTTCTCCCTGTCGCAGAATGGTCAGAATTTGTAACCGCACCGGATGGGCCAAAGCCTTGAAATAGTCGGCTTGTTGGGCAAACGGGTCGGGCGGGGTGTTTGTATTCATATTTTTGAATATAGTCTTGTTCGCGGCCGCGAGTTAGTGACACCCATCATCATTCAGGATGACAATTGTCATAAAGAAAGGGGGTGGCCTCGGATATACCCGACGCGGCGATAAGTGTTTAGTTATCCCGCCCGGCGGTCAAACCGCCGGGCTAAACATACAAAGTCCTGCGGGCTAAAGATTGTGCCCGTTGCCAGTATCGCCTCACTAAACCCGTCGTTGGCGTAACTAAAAAGCTCTCGTTTTGCACGAGAGCTTTTTCATGTGTTTGAGTTGTCACCCAGTGCGGGTTCCATGTTCAGTCGCGGCCGCGATCTTTATGTAACACGGTCATATCGCATTTGCCCCTCAAATCCACAACATGGTTAGTCCCATTCCAGGGTTATGACATCGGGAGCATTGGTGTGATCCAGACCACCGCCGTCGTCCATAAGAGACACACCAAAGGGCACAGGTCGGGGGGGAACAAAAACTACATCGTCATCATGCCCCGTATCTAAGGCCCGCATCATCACCACAACCCAGCGCCCGTTTTCCCAAAAGCCGATGGCCGAGATGTCCCCCCGCGAACCAACCATAGGGGCAACAATGTAACCCGGTATAACGGTGCCCGGCTCTAACGAACTGGTGGAAATCGGTACTTCTTCACCTGCAAAGATAAAAAGGGCTTCTAAATCTGCGCCGTGCATCCACAAAGGCCCCGTTCCCTCTTCGTTGATGTTTTGGACTTCACCCCCACTCTCCTTGTCATCACCATGATGGGCACTTTCCACATCGGTGGGGTCTGTCTGGGGGCCCATCCATTTATCATCGGCCTGATCATAAGGATGGGTACGGGCAGATTTCCAATGCCATTGATCGAGGTGCAGGGCTTCCCCCTCTGTGCCCATGTACCAGGTGGCCTCATCGTCGGCCTGGTTGTGGCAGGCCGAAGCACAGCCCTTGCTGGCAAATTCGGCGTTGTTATCCATGGGAAACATGAACATGAGGCGGTCTTCGTTACCGCTCTTGACAAACTGGGTGCCATCCCAGGTCCAGGCATTCTTCATCAGGCTTTCGGTGGCGTCCGCCCACTCAGCCCGAATCACGATGTACTGATCGTCATAGACGGCTTGTAGGGTAAGGTCGGGGCCATTTTCTTCTTCTTCTGATTGCCCTACGGTAGATACGGTAAGGCGAGGGGCTGAGGACCAGAAGGTCGCGGCCGCGTCAAGTTCCGCCTCATCAATAGGGATTGCCGTCAGGGTATTGGGTTTACTGGCTTCAGCGGTTTCGGTCTTTGGTTGGCAAGCAACATTTAGCAAAAGCAAGGAAAACAGCAAAATGATTAAACCGAGGGACAACTTTTTCATGTTCGTTTCTCCTTATCGGACATATCAGATTAATCATTGACCCTAAACTGGGGCAGGCAGGGCCGTAAGCGTCAGGATGATGATGGCGAGAATGTAGATGAGGGCAATGATCATGGCTATTGGTCTGCGCCAGGGGCGACGCTCTTCACTTCTATCCACAAAGGGGAGTAAAAAGAGTGAGCCGATGACGAGTCCGGGCACAACCTGAGTGGCAATCAGTTCCCAGCGTCCCGGAACCAGGTTGAGAAGTTGGAAGAGGGAAAGGAAGTACCATTCAGGGCGCGGGGTGTAGCTGGTGCTGGTGGGATCGGCCATAAACTCCAGGGGCGCACGTTGGTTCCAGCTCAGATAAATCAGGACTGTCAGTAGCAGAAGACCACTCAGGACGTGAATCAGAACCCGGTTGGGGAAAAAGGGTACAAACTGACGGGCACGGCGATTACCCCGTGGAGTGAGGGCCGCGGCCGCGCCGTGACGCAGTTGTGACAGGTGCAACCCCATAATAGCCAGCAAACTCATGGGCATTAACAGTGTATGTACAACAAAAAAGCGCGTCAGGGATGTCTGGCCTAACACGGTTCCGCCCCGCATGAGCCGCATGAGCCATTCGCCTACGATGGGGGTCGAACCGGCAATCTCTGTACCCACGACGGTGGCCCAATACCCTTTTTGATCCCAGGGCAATAACGCCCCTGTAAAGGCAAAACCTACGGTTATTAACAGGAGCAGGACACCCGATAACCAGGTGATTTCGTGCGGTTTTTTATAGGCTCCGGCCAAAAAGGTACGCACCAGATGCAGGAACAGAAAAATAAAAATGGCACTGGCGTTGTAGACATGAATGCCCCGGATGAGCCAGCCTAGCGGGAGTTGGTAGGTGATGTAATCCACACTGGCGTAGGCACTGTCCAGGCTGGGGGCGTAGTAGAAAAGCATCAAGATGCCACTGATGATCTGGAGCATAAAGCTGGTAAACGTGAGACCCCCCAGGGTGTAGAGGATGTTTTTCTGCACTTGTTGGCTGACCGGGTACGTGAGTAGGGCATTGACTGGTTTAACCAGGGGTAGACGCTCATCCACCCACGCGGCCGCGTGACTGAGCAGTTGGTCCCGTTGCAGGCGAGTGCGGCGCTGATTCACCGGCTTGGTAACAGTTTCGTCAATCGTTGTCATGAATCCCTCCTAAAGATGCTTGTCAGTCATTAGCCAGTCAGCCAAAGATGTAGGGCAATTTGGTAAATTGCCCCGGACGATTTACCAAATCGTCCGACAAATTTTCATGCTAGATGAGGGCCTGCAATGTGTCGTTTTCGGTGCGGGTGGTTAATCGGCGCAGGGGTTTGGTAGGTGCGCCGCTGATCACTTCCCCGGCACGGGTAAAAAGTCCTTCATGGCAGGGGCAGGCGAAATGATTGCTCTCTTGTTGCCAACGAACCAGACACCCCAAATGGGTACAGGTGGCATCTAACACGGTGTACTCGATACCATCATCGCTGTAGGCATACAGAATGCCGGTTCGTTGCACCGTGCGCCAGGCATCCTGGCTGTTATAGTTGATGAGGATTTTGTGGACGGCCCCGGCGGGTAATGTCTGAAGCTGGCCCAGGTTTACCCATTGACCCTCGGCACTTTCCAGGGAGTCTCCTACCAGGAAACGTGTAGCCGAACCACCGATGATCAACGCGGCCGCGCCGGTTGTTGTTAGCACCCCGGCCTTCAGAAACTGGCGACGGCTCATCGCCCCTTCGTCCCATGTTCCCTTTTCAGGGTTTATTTCCGGCAACTGCTCGCTGGGCATACGAATCTCCTCCTGCTATCCTGAAAAGGTAAGCGTTGAGTGAGCCGACCGTTGTTTGAACCATCGGGCTAAACGTATCAGGCTCCCGGCCTTGGTAATCACAACCTGACCTGTTTTATGGTCGGGCGGTCTGTACCGGGGGTGCTTTTGCCCGGCGCGGCCGCGTGAGCTGTTTCACACTGCAAAATTGGGTATAGGGATGGGCACAAATGCACGACAAGGAGATGAGAGTAAGGGGACTGGTTTCCCTCAGTTCTCAGGGTGTATCTATACATCCTCGCTGGAGAAACCGGGTTTTTGCTTAGGCCAACTCATGCTTTACAAGAGAAAAACCCGGTTTCTGACATGTATAGTACCTCAGGGTTTTCATGCTGTTGATTGTAATAAAAGGGGCATAATCCGGCGTCATCCCGTTTGGGTGATATGGAAAAGAGAAAGGGGTGATTTTTTACAGTTAGGTGTGGGGCAAAAGTCGGCAAACGATGCTTGACTTGTTGTAGGGCGATTTTGTAAATCGCCCACTGGACGATTTACAAAATCGTCCTACAGATTCGTAAAACTTATCTACATTTGCAATAGACCCCGACGTAAGGCGTAAGAAACCAAATCGGAGCGTTCGGTGAGGTTTAGTTTTTGGTAAATGTGGTTGCGATGGGTTTTGATGGTGTTTATGCTCAAGGTCAGATGGTGGGCAATTACCCGGTTGGACATGCCCTGAGCAATCAACATGAGGATTTCCCGTTCTTTGGGGGTCAACGGATCATCATCCAGGCGTTTGAGGGGGCGGCTGAGATAATCACGCACCAGAGAACCGGCGAGTTTAGGGGGCAAATAGACACCCCCCTGATAGACGGCCCGAATCGCCCCCAGTAGTTCGTCGCTACGAGCACCTTTAAGGACATAACCAGCGGCCCCAACCCGTAATGATTCAAAGAAAAAGGCCTCTTCTTCGTGCATGGTGAGGATCAGTACATTGACGCCGGGTAGTTCGGCCATGATCTGGGCCGTCACTTCCAGACCGGAGAGATCGGGCATACTGATGTCCAGTAGAGCCACATTGGGGCGTTGTTGTCGGATTAGCGTTAAGGCTTCGCGGCCGCTACCCGCCTGGCCGACAACACACAGGTCTGGCTCATCAGCCAACAAACCCAACAGACCTTCGCGCACGAGGGTATGGTCATCGGCCACAATCAAACGAATCGTCATGAGGAATTCCTTTGGCTTATTTGCCATTCAGGTGCATGACCGGCAAGGGGACGCTCACCCGGATGATTGTGCCCTGGCCGGGGGTACTGTCTATCTGCATCTGCCCCCCCATCAGCAAGGCCCGCTCACGCATACCGGCCAGACCTAGCCCCTGCCGCGCACTCACGAGAGGTTTTATCTGATTCCAGCCTGAGCCATTATCTGTCAGGGTCATGGTGATCAGGCCGTTGTTTTGTGCCAGTTGAATGGCGAGGTGAGTGGCCTGGCTGTGACGGGCAACATTATTCATGGCTTCCTGGGCAATACGGAAAAGGGTTGTCTCCATTTCTCCCGGCCAACGCCTGGAGGGGGGTACGGCTTCTATGTCCACGGTTATGCCCAGGGGGCGCAAGGTATGATCACTAATCCAACGCAGGGCTGAGAGAAGGCCTAATTCATCCAGGATGCCGGGGCGCATGGCGGCAATAATGCGGTGGAGATCATCCATGGCCTGTTCTAACAGGGTACGCATTTGTTCCAGCCGTTGCTGACTCTCCGCGGCCGCGGGCGTAAGCGTTTTCGCCAGCCGTTCCATGCCCAATTCCAGGGCGGTGAGCGTCTGACCGATGGCATCGTGCAATTCCCGTGCCAGCCGTGCCCGCTCTTCTTCCTGAGCCGTGATCACCTGACGCAATAAATGCTGGGTCAGGGCTTGTTGCTGGCGCAAATCTTCTGTTTGCCCCTCAACCCGGCTCTCCAATGTTTCATTCCAATCGGCCAGAGCGTTGATATGGGTCAGCAATTGCGTTCGCATATGATCCAGGGCCGTAGCCATCGTGCCGATTTCACCTGTTTGGGCCACACCCAATGGAGTTTGGAGTTCACCGGCGGCAATCTGTTGCGCGGCCGCGGTCAAATCTTGTACCGGGCGTAACAGGCGGCGCGTACCAAAGAGCGTCACAGTCCACACCCCCAACAAGGCCACGATGCTTAACAAGGCCAACCCCAGGCGTAAGCGGCGGATACCGCCATAGGTTTCGTCTACGTCACCGCCGACGGCCACCGCCCAGGGAGCCAACTGGAGAGGGGCGAAGGCCATGACATGCAATTCGCCGATTGTTTCGCCGGGTATGGCAATTTCTACCGGTACGGTTTCGACAACGGGTTGTCCCTGGGCCATCGCCCGGCGGTAGAAGGTGGCATGTTCGGCCGGTTGCATGAAGGGCAGGGGAAAGGTTGAAGCCAGGGTTAACCCAGCCTGGTTGACGAGGGTGGCATGACCGGTGATGCCTAACGCGGCCGCTTGTTTTAAGGGCATCATCATGGCCTGACTCTGTAACCGCACCAGGCTGACCACAATCCCGGCCAACTGATCGTTATCGTACAAGGGGACGAGAATGGCCGCGGCCGCCTGATCCGGCAAAGGGGCGGTGACAACCATCTCTTGGGATTGGACCTGGTTGATATAAGGGTGGAGAAAGGTGATGGTTTCGGGCGACATGGGGGGAGAAGCGTAGGCAAGGATGACGCGGCCGCTGAGATCAAGACATGTGATACCCGGAGACAATACGCCCATCGGATTGTCGGCCAGATGCAGGGTATCAACGACGGTCAGGAGATCAGGCCGGTAGGCGGTCTCCTGGATTAACTGATAATCCCGGTTGATGTCGGCAACGGCTTCACGCAACAACCCATCAATTTGATTGGCGGCCATTTGGGCAATAATCAGCCGCTCTTGCTTCAGGCGTTCTCGCTCGTCGTGGAGTGCCTGCTCCCCCAGAACAGCAAAAGCGACAAACAGGGCGACAAACCCCAGGCTGATAGCCAGGGCCATACGCGGCCAAAGACCTAGATGAGACACGCGCCACTGAAAATGGGACATAAGGCAGTTCTGTTCGTGGCGGAGTTGTCCCCAAACAACTCCTCGGTTTAGACCTGACAGGTTTCCGAAAACCTGTCAGGTCTTGGCGGAACTTAATCTTTTTGGGTCTTTGGGAATTCAGGGGGGTTGACACCAGATGTACGGGCTGGCCTTGTGCCTGCCCTGTGTGGGGCAACCACAAGGGTTGCCCGTACCCCACGAAATCCTGAAGACCCACCTTTTTCCGACCCTTTTTGCCCGACAATGATTAACCACAAGCAACGATATGGGAAATCTGCTGGTAGATTTCTACAAGATCAGAGGTTGACGGGGCGGGATAGAAATGGGCGGCGGATGAGGCGACGTTTTGCAGGAGTACCCCATTAACATCAGCGCCAAGGCCGATGGTGTAGATGATGATGCCACTGGCTTTGGCGGCATCGGCTTGAGCCAGTACGGCCTGTTCGGTGGTTCCATTGGGGACACCATCGGTCAATAGAATCATCGCGGCCGCGTTGTCGGGCCAGTGGCGCGGGCTGATCAGTTCCAGATGGGCCTCGTGGATACCCAGGTCTATTCTGGTGGCTCCATTCGCTGTCAACGCCTGCGCGGCCGCGATCAAACTCCCGCGATTGTTACTCAAGACATGAGTTAGTTGGGCCTGGCTGGCAAAGGCGACAATCCCAGCCTGATCACCGGGAAAGGTCAAAAGATTCAGGAAGAGAATGGTGGCCGACTGCGCGGCCGCGAGTTTGGTTGGCCCGCCTGGTTCCGTGGGATTGCTCATACTTCCCGATGTATCCAACACCAACAACACATCCGCAAAATCATAAAGGCTTACACAAGAGCGTCGTATCAAGGGCAGAAAAACCTGGCCTGCCCCTGATGGGGTGGGCGGGGCGATTGGTGTCGCCGTATGGGTCGGCGTGGGCGTTGACGATGGGGAGGCTGTAGGTGTGGTTGTCCAGGTGGCGGTATTGGGGGCTGTTGTGGCGGTGGGGACGGCTGTCGGTCTGCGGGTTACGGTAGGTGTATTCGTGGGGATGGGGGTGGGCGTAGCGGTAGCTGTGTGGGTAGCGGTGGCCGTGGCTGTGTGTGTCCAGGTAAGCGTGGGAGTCGAGGTAGCCGTTGGTGTCGCGGTCGGTGTGTGGGTTGGTGTGGATGTAGCTGTGGGTGTATGGGTTGGGGTGGCTGTGGGTGAGTGGGTGGGTGTGGGGGTGCGGGTTGGTGTCAGGGTTGGGGTGGCTGTGGCTGTGGGGGTGTGGGTGGGTGTCGGTGTGGGGGTGCGAGTTGGTGTGGGGGTTGAGGTGGGCGTGGCGGTCGGTTCCGGTACGACTAAAACCGTCACCTGGGCCTCGTCTGTATATCCTTCCTGGCTGTAAACCTGAGCGACATTGAGAACTGTGCCTTGAAAAGTCCCGGTCACTTGCACTACCAGGGTAACGCTGGCGGATGCACCAGGGGCCAATGAGCCAATCGGCCAGGTCACGATGCCCTGGCTATCTGGCCCTGTGTGGGGCATTGAGGCGGTCACAAAGGTGGTTTGCGCCGGAATGGTGTCGCTGATGACGACATTGCTCAGGGTTTCGGTCAGGTAGTTGGTTGCCGTCATCACGAAGGTTACTGATTGACCGGAGTAGACGGGGTTAGGGTGGGCGGTTTTTTGTATGGTCAGCAAATGACAGCCCACCAACCAATCCGCAATCATCAACCCGGTTTGCCGGTTGGCTTGTTTGAGGTAGCCGTTGTCAAAGGTCATCAGCCAGTTGCTATCCCCGGCTAATACGGCACAACCTGCACCCAGATTGAACGCGGCCGCGACCGATTCCATGCCTGGGATAGCATTAACGTCGGTAGTGATGGCGGCACGGGCTGACGGAGCCAGCCAGGAACTGCGTAAGAACTCGACGCTGTGAACCGTTTCTAAGATGGGATGAGGGGCAAAATTATCGGCCTGATAAATGACCCAGGTAGTGCCTGGCCCCAGGGCGTCATAATTATCCGGATCATTAACAACCGCCGTATCATCGCCTTGCGGTGCATAGCCAAAGGCTTGAAACAAGGGCATTGTCTGATGCTTGAGAAATCCCCAATCGCTCAGGAGCAAGAGGCCATGGCCTGCCGTTACCCATGTTTGAAGCTGATTGGCTTCGGCGATGGTGTAGGCTGAGTTTAAAGGGAAATTATTCGCCAGGGAAGCCACAATCAGCACATCCACACAAGGGGGAATCGTGCCTGAACTGATATTGACCGTGCCGACGGTGAATCCTTGCGTGTTCAAATCGGTGAGGAAAGACACCATATCGTTGGCGTTTTGTCCCCGTGAGATTTCATAACCAATAATCGGTGAGGGCATGGTGGAACAATTGACGGGATCGGTGATGGGCAGGAAAACGTTGCTGGAGATGCGTACCTGCGTTCCCGATCCGGTGTGCGGATCAAAATCGGCTCGGTCAGAGCTGTTTTGTGCCTTAACCATCTGGCTGGCCAACAGCAAGAAGAAAAACCCAAATAGACCGAGTAGCAAAAAATAGACCGGTATGTTTTTTTTCATGAGAGGCAATTGGGTGCTATCAGTCAGTTGTTGAGAGCGGTTGAGTTTGGGCCGGGGGGGTGGTAAAGAGACCGCGGCCGCGTCCCATCAATCCTATTACCACCAGCAGTAACAACACGAACGCGGCCGCGACCGTCAGCAACGGTTGCCAGGCGCGATTCGATACCAACACCGGGCGGACAGGTCGCCCATCCCCTACCACCCAATCAAACGTAGCCACACTGTCTTCCAGCCCCAGACGCCGCACGACGACCGCTATTTGCCAGGCCCCGGACAGGTTCAACGCATCCCCACCCAGCAGATAACGGCCAGGTTCCATGGCCGTTGTCTCCATCGTCACCAAACCGAAATCCTGGTCTTGATATTGCAGGCGCACTAAAACCCGGACTATCTCCGCAGGTGGTGGTCGCCGGGAACTCACCGCCCGTATGTCTAACACGTTTTGGCCGGGTAAATTCGGTTTGATAGCCAGGTTGATCACCATATCGTCCACCGTCTGGCTGAGGGCAGTGGGGATCGTTGGGGGGGGCAAAAATTCAGCCCCTTGTGCCGTAGGGGCTGAGGTAATGAACCCCACCACGCCCAGGAGTACAAGGCCCAGCAAAACCTCAGCCACCACCAGGCGGGGCAGATGAGCCAGCGTCAAGGGTGTCCAGCCAGGGGGACGCCTGAGCCAGCGAGCCACGAAGGTTGCCAGGGCGGGATGCAACAGCAGGGCATTGGTGAAACCGACCAGACCCACCACGAGCATCAAACCCACTTTTACCAGAAGGGCTTGCCCGTAAAGGGTGGAAATGAGGGCATCCAGGGAAACGACCTGGCGACCGGTGCTATACAAACCGGTGGCGATCAAGAGCAGAACGGCCAACAGGGCTAATCGGCCAAAGGGGGCCCAACCGGCTTTGATCACCGCTTTGAATTGGGGGCGATGGTGGCGCAATAAAGGCAGTAACCCGATGGCGAGGGCCAGTAATCCGCCTACCCACACCCCGGCGGCGAGAAGGTGCAGGATGTCAACCAGTAAAGCCAGGGGGAGTTGGTTGGGCAGTGCGGCCGCGTGACTGGTCAATGATTGGCTAAACAGTAACAGCAAAAGGAGTCCCCAGAGCAGGAGAGGCTGAGGCTGTCGTTGCCGTGACAGAGCCAGGATCAGCACCAGCAAGGCCAGTTGCCGAACGCCCCAAAGCACACCCAAACGACTGCTGAGCCAGGCTCCGGTAATAATCAGCAGGGCTGTTCCTTCGGGTAAGGAGCTTTTTAACTGGGTGGTTTGCCAGGCCAACCACAGCAGACCCACGATCAGCCCGGCCACGCACCACCACCAGCCCCAGTGCCAGATACGTCTCTGTGTCTGGTACAGAATGGAAGCCAGCGGTTCCGGGGAGTGAGCAGGTTTGAGGACGAAAAAATTGATCGCGGCCGCGCCGATCAGCCCCAGCAAAAAGGTGAAATTGAGCCAACGCAGGGCCACTTCCGGCCAGGCAATGGGGGTGACGGGGGCGGGGGATGCGGCCGCTGATACATTTGCCCCCGCGCCCACCCCAAACACGAAAAGCCCCTGCGTAAAATGCCCATCCGCCGTCGAATGGACGCGCCAAAGCACGCTATACACCCCATCCTCAATGGGTGGCAAGCCGATGATGAGCAGATTGTTTTGAGTCTCATCGGTTGCCAGGTGAATCTCCAGGCGTGTGCCCTCTGTGTCTAACAATTGTGCGCCACTAAACTGGGGCGAGATGGGTTCGGTGAACCAGAGGCGAACCTCTGTAGGGGGGGCTGACAAAATGGCGTTTTCACCGGGTTCTGAACGAAGCAGGGCCGCGTGGGCTGATACGGGGCGTGTGGTGCTAAGCGTGGTGACGATAACCACCATGAACATCATGAACCATTTAGAAAAACGGTTAAAACCTTGTTTCATCGTGTGATTAACAACCCCTCACCCTAACCCTCTGCCCCTGGCGAGGGAACCAACTCCCTCTCCATTTCCGGGAGAAGGATCGGGGATGAGGGTGAATCGTTATTTTAGTTTGGGTCTTCGGGATTTCGTGGGGTACGGGCAACCCTTGTGGTTGCCCCGCCTGGGCAGGCACAAGGCCAGCCCGTACATCTGGTGTCAACCCCCTGAATCCTCAAAGAGCCTTTAGTTTTTTATTGAACCGGTGAGCCAGAGGCGGGCGTAACATGCCAGACTCTGGACAACCGGATCAGTCCGGCAATCGCCATGACAAAAATCACCGAGCCACCTAACATCGCTGGCGACGTTCCGGCCTTGTCCGCCGGGACAGTCACCTGATCCAAATCGGCCGGGCTGATATGTTTGCCGATGGCAAAGACATAACTCCCTTCGCTGATGTCACCATCTACCAGGACGACAAGCCACTGAACGATGTAGATACCTTCGGGCAGAGTGGGTAGGGTCAGATGCAACGAGGTGTGTTCTGGGTTGTTGAGGTCAACCCCGCCCCGTGCCTGGTCAATGGGTTTCCCTTTGGCGTTTAATACGAGCAAGGTACTGGTGGGGCTGATCAACTCCTCGGCAAACCAGAGGGTAATTTCAGCGGGTGACGCGCTGAGGATGGCCTGGTTTTCGGGTGAGGTGCGGAGTGGGGTGATGGCGTGCGCGGCCGCGGTCCTCATCCCCAGGATCAGCCCCAACAACACGCCGCCCCAAATCCATAACCATTTGCCCTGTTGCCGCATGATCACCCCCTTAGGGTCTGTAAAAGATTAAGTTCCGGCAAGACCTGACAGGTTTTCGGAAACCTGTCAGGTCTAAATCGGGAAGTTATATTTTATGAACCCTTACTGCACGGGTACATTCTCCAAGACAACGCCCCCAATCCGTAACGTCACCGTGTCGCCCTGTTCGATGATGCCACCGGCATTTAGAATGCGATAACTGTACATCACCCCGGTATGAAGCTGGGGCACATGTGCCCCATGATGTTCGGCACGCCATAACTCTGTCTCGGTAGCCGTATCGGTGATGGTGGGGAGATCGTTTTCATCGTGAACCCCAAACGCCTTATCCGGGTCTGTGACCTGGTAACGGATGTCAATCATGCCGCCCCCAGCGGTCAGGGCAACCAGAACAACCCGGATGCCCGCCACATCTGTCAGGGTGGTTTGATTTAGTTCATTGGCGCTGATTGGGCCACGCGGCCGCAATACATCCCCAAATTCAGCCCAGATAAGCGCCACGGCTACGGCCCCCAAAACAAGAATGCCCATAACCAGCCACATATCCGTTCGATCCCTACGGGAATCAGCGATGGTTTGTTTACCGGAAATTGATTCAACCATCCAGGCCTCCTGTGAAAATAGGTTTCAAGTTCCAGGTTTCAGGTTTCAAGTTCCTCTGAGTTCCTAGAGTTCCGACAAGTTCCCAGCATTTTTATTCATCTTGGTGTGCGTTCCGCCCATGGGGAACTCCTGAGAAAAGTAGGGCGATTTGGTAAATCGCCCGGACGATTTACCAAATCGTCCTACAGGTTTTCATTCCGCGAATTTGTCGGAAACCGGTCAGGCGTCAATATTGACGCCCTTACGGTTACGGCGTGATGGTAGGGGGATTTGGGTGATTACTGGCCGAGCTATAGGTCCAACTAGAACGGATCAGGTTATTAACCGTGTACGAGGGGCTTCCGGCCAGGGTTGTGAAGCGCGTAACGGTACACTGCCCGCTGGCATTGGTCGTACATGAGCTACTGCCTCCTGCCCCACCGCTCCAAGACCCACTGACCTGAACCCCCGATAACGGAGCGTGTGTGCTATTGTGAATGGTAATGGTGACAGAGCGTAAAAAGACTAAACGAAAACCACTCATACCCCCTACGTGCATCTCATTGGTTGGGGCAGGATTCACGGTGATGGTTACATTGTCGCCAACGGCATATTGTCCATCGTTGGCCGTAAGGGTGAGGAGATAAGAACCGGCGACGGAGAAAGAGGCGGTGGTATCTTCCGCGGCCGCGTTGCCAAATGTCACTGTCCCCGGCCCACTGGCTGTCCAGAGAACCGTATAAGGCGCAACGAACCCATCATCCGTAACCGTACCATCGAGCGCGGCCGCGGCTGGCATCGTCACCACCTGATCCCCACCGGCATTCACCAGGGGTGGCACATTCGACGGCCCCCCGGTACCGGTTATCTCCAGGTAGGTCATCATACCACCAGGGAAGCTGGTCACATTGGTCAGAGCCATGTGCCGGTTGTAGAGCGGATATTGTTGTCCTATCGTGCCATTGGGAACCGTCGCGATGGTATCCAATGTTTGCCCCGAGGGGATGCTGGGAACCATCAACTCATACGGGAATGCTTCGGCATACCCATCTTTACCGACGACGGTCTGGTATAGTCCCAGCAGGGACATAGAATGATGAATGAGACCGGCATTGACATAGCGGAGCAGGACACGATCATTCGTGTTGGCACCGATGTTGACGGTGTCTGGGAACGCCTGACCGTTGATGAGCCAATATTTAGGGCTGTAATCCAGTAGATCAAAGCCGCCCGGATTGCTGTTGAAGGCGGGGTCTAATTCGCTGAGGACCAGCACCGCGGCCGCGTCGTAAGCACTTGCCGCCGTTCCATAAGCAGTCCCGGGGGCCGCGTGGACGATCAATGCCCCATACAACCCCATCGGCACTTGCCGTTCGGTGTTGACCCCACTTTCATAGAGGAATGTGCCCGGATCATTCGTTACCAATGAATAGGTGGTAGAACTGCCTCCGGTAACACCGGTCAGGTCTGGCGCACCGGCTTGCCCCGGAAAGACGAGCGAGCTGGTTTCGCTTAATTCGTTGTACAAAGTGATGTTGAGCGTATCGCCCACATTGGCCTCGATAATCGGGCCAGGCAGACCCGCCACAACGGAGCTATCGGAGCAGGGGACGCCGCTGGGTTTGAGGGCATACCCCCAGATGTCTACCACTGCCGCATCGGGCATGGTGACGGTTCCGGTTTTGGCGCATAGCTCCACCGTGACGGTAGCGGCCTGGGGAATGGCCGTCGTGCGGGCGGTTGAGGTGATGAGAGAGGGCAGTGCGGCCGCGATCTCCCCATCTCCTGCCTCACTGGCTGATCTGGCCTGAATGGCTTGCCCAGAGAGCAAAGCCACCAGCAACAGGAGGCACAGGGTAAAACCTGCATAGCGTGTCATTTTATTCCACATGATTGGTTTCTCCTTGATCATGACGGCGACCTCCTATTGACAGCCGCCCGGCGGGTCAATGCGCCAGAGCGTCATCATGCCACCAAACCCTTCGTCAAAGTTTTGCACTTCATCCAGGGCGTGGCTGTGCCAGGGGAAGTAAAACTCCCCACAGAAGTTGTAATCCACGATAGCGGGGCGACGTAAATCGTTTTTCTCCCCCAGATACGGGCTATTGCTCCAGAATGTCTGATCATCTTTGTAGACCAGGTTGTAATCACCAGGGAGCTGAACCGGAATGGGGTTGGTGATGGGATCCCACCCTTCCACATCTTTCCAGGTGACGAGCATATCGAACGATTGCCCGGAACCCACTGTGGCCGTAAACCCTTCCATCGAAACATCTTCCCCAGATGGCCCCTGTAGCAAACGGCCATCACGGGCGATGATGCGGAGATGGTTGCCGTGGGGGTGGAACGGGTGATCACTCATGCTGGCACTGGCATAACGAATGAGTGCGGGCAGAGGATTACCGGCTGAGTAGGCCTCGATATCCACCAATCCCCCATACGGTTGGGCGGGTAGCCAGGGGACATTATTGCCATAAACGACATCCGGGAAAGCCCGCCCATTGATGGTCCAGTAATGGGGATGATATTGGGTGATGTCATACGCCTCCCCCCGCTCAACGGCCTGGTGTAGATAAGGATCGATCTCGTGCAGGAGCAGGAGAAACTCCCGATCGGGGTTGAATTCGGTGCTGGCGTGGTTGTAGGCGTAGTTGGCCCCCATCGTGGGTCGGATGATGAGTGCGCCATACAGTCCCATTTGCACCTGTTTGTGGGGGTTGGTGCCACTTTCATACAGATAAGTGCCGGGTTCGCTGGCGGTGAAGGTGTAACGGACGGTTTCGCCAGGGGCGGCTTCCAGGGTAAACAAGCCGGTTACACCTGATCCGCTGACCATCGCACTGGTGACATTGGCCTGACCAGGAAAAACGATAGAGACCGGTTCGCTCAGATCGTTGGTGAGGTTCACCTCGACGGTATCCCCTTCGTTGACGCACAGGATCGGGCCGGGCATCTGGAAACTACCGCCGGTGAGGGCAAAGCCCCACATATAAATCTGGTTGCCATCGGGCATGATGATGTGCCCATCGGTGGCAGTCAGGTTATAGGTTGGCCCGGCGGTGCATAGAACGGCTAACCCGTCCGCGGCCGCGCTCTCTTTGCGGGCATTGCCGATGACCAAAAGGGTCATCACCAGAAGGGCCAGAGCCAACAACAAGAGCCTCAGCCACTTTGTTCGACTAACATGGTTTGTCATGGTTTCGTCTCCTTATTTGTGTACTGGTATCGGACCCACTACACCCCAAAGGTTTGATTTGGTTCACTCTGGGCGGACAATGGATTTTGATAAATGCGTATCTCTGTCACCATCCCACCCAGACCAGGCATGTCATTGCTATTGGTCTTGTGATAATTCCGATTTTTGAACAGGTACAGGTTGTAATCTCCCTGTCCATCTGTCCCGACAATGGCACTATTGTCAAACGCCGGGGCCACAAAAATGGCGTCACGCGCTTCACCCGGCCCGATGTAGAGGTTGTGGGCGTAATAGGTCAGGTTGGTTCCATCAGGGCCACGGAGTAACGTCGCATCGTGCCCTACGACCTTCATGGCGATGCCGGTCAACTGCATGGTATGTTCTTCGTAGCCGAGGTTAGCCATGCGGAGCAAAACCCGGTCGCCAGGATTGGCCTGGATGAGGGATGATATGGGTTGCCGGATCAGGCCATCCAGGGCCAATGAAGGATCGGTACTGCTTTTAACGGTGTCGGGGTAGACGCGCTGGTTGATGGTCCAATATTGGGGTTTGTAATCAGACCAGACAAACTCTTGAACGGCTTCGAGTTGATCATGCGGCCGCGTGTCAATTTCATTCAACAACAGGGCAAACTCCCGGTCATAAGCTGTCATGCCGTTGCCATCGTTGTAGACGTACTTGCCCGCCGGGACTGAGCCGGAGCCATTGTTTTGTTGCGGCCGCACAAACACAATTCCCTGCATCCCCATCTGCACATGCTCCGTATCCTCAAAGTGGCAATGGTACATGTACGTGCCAGGGTCACGGGGGCGGTAGAAGTAGGGGAAATCACGCCCTACAGGCACGGCAATGGAGACTTCAGGTACACCATCAAACGTGGATAGCGGGTTGCGGAAGCCATGCCAGTGGATGGTGTGCGAGTCGTCCAGGTCGGGCCGGTATACAAACCCCAGGTTGGTAAGGGTCAGGTAGACATCTTCCCCTTCGGCCACACTGATGATGGGGGCGGGTGTCTGTACTTTGCCTTTGTAGGCCCCGATGACACTGTTTACCGGGTCGTTTACGCCCACACTGACAAAGCCAAAGGAGTAAAGGGGATCACGGCCCGGCAGAAGTATGTGGCCGTCGGTGGCGGCCAGCCGGATGACGGGGTCTTGCACAACGGTAGCCATAGTGGGCGGCGCGGCCGCGGGAGATGTTTCTGCCATACCAAATACCTGCCTGGCGACTTGCGCTAACTTTTCGGCGTTGGCCAGCCCGGCGACTGTCAGCAAGGTCATTGCTCCACCGGTGCCAATACCTAGTTTCAAAAAATCACGCCGACTCATTTTGCGTGGAACTCTTTCATCATTCATTGTCTTAGTTTCCTCCTGGTACTTTTATGCCTGTTATGAACTGGATATGTTTGATGGGGTTAAGATTGCGCCAGTCTCCAAGACTGGCGCAATCTCATGTACGCCTGTTTAGGGTAAAGCAAACGCATCCAGATCGTTGGCCGCAAGACCACTGCCGTCGTAGAAGATGACAAAGCCACCCGGACAGGATGTATTTGTCCCAGTGATAGCCCCCTGACATATCCACACATCATCACCCCCGCCAGAGAAACTCCCACTGGCAACGCTGTAACCGGTAACGGTGCTCAGGTAAAGATTCCCGCCGGAGAAAGCGACTCCATCCAGGTTTTCATTTTGGGCGGTTGAAGTGGAACTTAAGCCAATATCAGAGCCATCTACATAGACAGACCAGGTGCAGGTTGTGGCCGGGCCAAATGTGCCAACACAACGCAGGCTATCATGACCGACCGCGGCCGCGCCCGGTACTGAGGCACTACCCACGGTAGAGATAACCACACTGCCATCACCGAGAATGGAAAAGGCGTCAATATCTTCATTGGCACTATCATCCAGGTCTACCCCAGCATCAGAGCCATCAAAGTACATCGTCCAGGTTCCGGCGTCGTAGCGCACCACATCTTCATCCTGCACCGTGCCCACACCGGGCACGCTTGTGCCACCATTGGCTTTGAAGGAGAGGTACAGGGTGTCACTGTCTTCTACAAACAGCCCATCCACATCGGCCCCACCGGGTAAACCTGCCCCACCGGCCCCGGAAGCGTTGAAGAATAGATCAAACCAGTAACCATTCCAGGTGTAGATGTTGGCGTTGTCGCCATCTACCACACCGGGAGGCGTTGTGTTGCTGGCGGTGGAGAAGTAAAGGATAACGGGTGGTTCACCTGTGCCTTCCGCCTCGTCTGCACCAATGTCGTAGGCTAACCCTTGCGGCCGCCCTTCATCATCGTAGTCTGTGGTGACAGTCGCCATCGTTGTGCCTGCGTCAATGGCCGGTGAGCCGCTCGCCAGGTGATAATCGCCCGGCAGGGTTCCATCAATGTTGACGGTTACAATAAAAACGGTGACAAAATTGGGTTCCTGACGGAAGGCAACGGCACCTAACGTTGTGGTGTAATCATCCACAAAGCCCGGATCTGTGCCGATCAGGTTGCTGGGATCAGCGGCATGGGTAAACGTGCCCCCGCCAAACACTTCCAGGTCTATCACGCTATTGAAGGTGAGCGCCACCCCGTCCCAGGTGAATGCCTGGTTATCCCAGATGAGGTTGTTACGCAGGTAGGGATCCGGGAAGCCCACCCCTGCTGACCCATAAGTGTCAATAAGATACGTCTCAAAATCGTTACTGTAGGGTTCTACGACAAGTGCGCCTCCATGGGGTAGACCGTCACTATCTTCAGCCGTTGCGGTGTTGGTATTCCTGACAATGGTGTTGTTAAGCATCCAGACATCTGAAGCATCATCCATCGAAACACCACCGCCAAAATCCGTGGCGACGTTGTTGGCGATGATGTTGTTGTAGATGTCAATGGGATAATCCCACGGTTGGAGCAGGCGAATCGCCCCACCATCGTCATTACTCAAGTTAGCCTGGATGAGATTGTTGTAAATGGCTAACGCGCCAGAGCCGACCGTCATCACGATTTCGCCGGGGTCTTCCGTACAGGGGTTGTCGTACTCTACCCCGCCATCGGCCGGTTGGGGCAGACAGAACTGCTCTCCGGCCACCATAATGGCTCCGCCTTCGTCAAAGGCGTTGTTGTAGTAAAGCCGGTTGTGGTGGATGCTCCCGTCGTGACTGAGGCCGAAGTGGGAAATACCACCACCATACTCGGCGGAGTAGTTGCCGCAGATTTCGTTGTGATCAATTTCGTAGCCATCGGCCCCGTTGAAGATAGCCAGACCACCGGCCAGGCTGATGCCGCCGTTGTTGAGGATGCGGTTGTGGTGGATGTGAACATTGTCGTTGTTCATATCCCCTTCATAGGGTTCGCCCAGGACAATGCCGCCGCCGAGGTTGCCGCCGTTGCTCTGGATAACGTTATTGCTGATTTCCAGGTTTTCGGCGTTGGTTTCGGCGAATACGGCCCCACCGATACTGCCTTCGTCCCGGCCACCGGCGATGCGGAAGCCGTCTATTTGGGGATTGAAAGCGGCGCTGAAGGTTCCGGGCGCGGCCGCGGTGACGATCAGCCCTGTACCCGGTGTAAACCGTTCATCCAGGACCGAGCCGCCCGTGCCAAACCCATCGGGTTGGCCTGGCCCGTGCCCTTGTAACTTCACCCCAGCCTTGTCTAACAGCAGGTTCTCGAAGTACATGCCGGGGGTGGCAATGATGAGGGTGTTGCTGGTCGCGGCCGCGATTGCATCCTGAAGCGGCGTCCCCAACGGATCAGGCGTTACCACCACCACCGTCGGCGAATACCCCGCCCCAATCTTGTGGAACGTGATCCCCGTCTGGCTGGTTTGCCCATTGGCGGAGCGCACCAGCAGTTGATACCGCCCGGCCGCCATACCCGTGGGAATCGTCACCGCTACCTCACCGTCACTGATCCAGGTCACTTGCCCGGATGGAATCGGTGTGCCATTGGCCAGGACTTCACCCGCCGTGGGGCCAAAATTCTTGCCATACAGCGAGATCGTTTCTCCACCACTAGAATAAGGCTTCGAGGTGTACCAGAACTCTGGCATTCCATCTGGCGTAATACATTGCGCCGGTTGCCCATACTGTCCACCCGGAAACTCCACAAACGCCGTAATCGGGAAGGTGGCTACGTCGGCATAAGTCGTTTTGCCCGGCCAGACATCAAAGATAAAGGTCAACGACTGGTAGTTAGGGTTGTAGTCCGGGTTAGGATTCGTCGGATCACCGGGGTCATTCGCCACCACCCGGTACATCGCCGGACAAACACCAGCGGGTGTGGGGCAGTTAGCGGTATGAGTCGAGGGGAGTAACACCTCAAAGATGCCATTCTCATCTGAGTGAACCGTGGCAATCAATCGCCCGGTGAAATCCCGAATACCCACCGGCGTGAAGGGAATCCCCCGCTTTTCACCGAAATAAATGCGGTTCGGGTCTGTTTCCACATTCACGTCATCCAACAAGAAGCCGTAGATGCGCCCCGGCATTGGTACGGCGTTTGCCGTCATCAGGAAAAACTCTGCCCCGGCATTATGCCCGGCCTGGAGTGTCACCAGCCGACGACTACAATCACCATTGGCACAGGGCGGAGCAATGAGTCCGGGAGGCGGATCATACTCTTCCCCATCTGAGGTATTGATGTCAGCCACGGTGATAGCCTTCATAAAGGCTGGTGACACCACCTCAACCACATAATCGCCTGGGGGCAAAGGTACTTCCGCCCCGCTTGGGTAGCCCGCAGGGAACATCGTCTCGAAGGCGTAACCGCCATCAAACAGCCCTTCCTTTACCTCGTTGGAGATGTTGGGCACTTCGATACAGTTGGTTCCCAGGCCCAGTGGATCAGTTTGGGGCACACCATCAGAGTCGGTGTAATCACAATTGGCGGGGTGTTCAAAGGCGTCGGTCTGCACCTCGTTGAGCAGAACCGTGCCGGTTGCGTCATAAAGCCGCACCGTCACATTGGGTACACCCGGCTCATAATCTTCGGCCCCGGAGAAACGCAAATCCGTTTCGTTGCGGGTCGTGGCGAAGAAGACGATGCCGGAGATGCCGCCATTCTCACCCGGGCCATAAACGAATTTACCCCAGTCAATCTGGCTTCGTTTGGCGGCCCAGGTCAAATTAGAGAGGGTGAGAACCCCTTCATAGGGGGTTGTTTGACTGTAATCAAATTCATTGTGGACGGAAGCCCCGGTAAAACCAAAGCGGCCAAAATCCACTTCAATAACGGCGAATTTTTCCAGTTCCTTCACTTCCGGGAACTCGTAATAGCCGTAGTTATCGGTGAGGGTTCCGTACTGAATCGAACCATCCCGGTAGCGGGTCGCCAGAGGAATGCCATCAATCGGCCGCTCGCACGTACTTTCATCGGCCGGGTTGACACAATCGCGGATGCTATTGCCCGCAATCAGCGCAAACTGGGGCGTACCTGATGCATCCAGACCGTCATCCAGGAAGACATAACCGGCCAACCAGCCAAACCAGCGGGGCACACCCACATCGCCCATGCTGACGATCTCCCCTTCGGCAACGGTTACGGTGCGGAAGCCCATGATGTAGTCAAGGGGATCATCCCAAATCGCCATCTGGTATGTGCCAGCCGGGACGTTGCTGACGGTGAAGTTGCCGTCAGCATCCCCCTGGCCCAGATAAACCTGGCGGTCATTGTTGCCAATGTCGGTGAGGGCAATCCACGGTTTAAACATGGGTTCGCCGAGTTGGACGGGGTTGTAAGGGGGTGTCCATTCAACGATGGTTTTTACCGTACCCATGATGGTTCCGGTTCCGGCCGTATCGTTGGTGGGGCAACTGTCCGCCGTATCCCCAAAGGCACAACGTTGCACAAAACCGACCCAAACCATGGCCTGTTGGAACCCTTCACGGGGGCTGAACCCTTGATCGCCCTCTTCGGCCCAGGCATCAATAATGTGTGTGCCTTCGATGGTGGTGGTCTGAATCCAGTCATTGTCTTCACCATCGGGGGGGAGGGTCAGGGTTTCATATTTGCCACGGGGCAGGTTGGGGATGATGGCATCGCCGTTGGCATCGGTGAAACAGACGCCACCAGTTCCGGGGATGGGATCACCCAGAGGGGTTGAGGCTCCTACCCCATCATATTCGGTGCAGATGGGGTTGCCATACCAGTCTACGGTCACTTCGCCGCCGGATTCGACGATGACGCGGAACCCTTCGAGGCCAGGTTCACGGGGGGCATCACCCAGGACGACATCATCTTCGCCGTTGACGGGGAAGTTGTCGCGGAAGACGTGGACACGAACCTGGGCCAGGGGCAGAGGGTCTTTGACCAGTTCCACGAGAACAGTAATGGCCCCGGTGGTATCGGTGATGACAATGTGTTGACCGCCAAGTTTATACCCATCGGCACGGACGGAAGCCAGGTAGCGACCATTGACCAGGGTGAGAGTGGCCTCGCCAGGGGCGGTTTCACTGCCCAGCCCGACGACAGGGCTGTAGCTGGCCATGTGTTTGAGGGAAGGATGCTGGTTGGGGTCAGGGTCGAAGGGGTCGCCGCTGTTATCTTCGTTGATCAGATAATCAAATTCGGCGATGAGGGGGCCGGTTCCGGGGGGCGCACCGGCAACGTATTCGCGGACAACCAGGGTGATGTTGGGCGGTTGGGCATTTGTGCCGCGAACGAAGAGGATGCTCATCAGACAAGCCAGAGCGATAAACAGGAAAGGCCCCAAATGGCTTTGTTTGGGGCTGAGGTGGGCGAGCTTTTCTTGTACATTCGTCTTCATAAGTTGACTCCTGTTCTTAAGGTTGATAGCTACCGATGATGATTGTTAATTCGGATATATGCCGAATGGTTAGCCAATGCCGTTCGTAGACCTGGACTTGTTCGGATTGGGGGTTCACTTCAATAATCTGCTCTGGGTAATCACCCCTAAAAAGGTAAAGGAGTTCTAGTGCGTTGGTGAGGGTTGATTGTCGGTTAAGAATCACTGTATCTGGTTTAAGCTGGTGGATGGTTTCCAGGATTCGGTTTTGGGAGTCAGATTGGAGACCGTGAACTTCGATTGCGGCCGCGTTGCGTAGCAACTGTTCAATACCGGCACTTAATATCATTTCGTTGTCGAGAATCAATACCCGGATGGGCACACGGAGCCGTTTGGGTGGGTCTGGCATCCTCGCGTAACGGGTTGGAGCTTTAGCCCCATATTGGGCTAACCATTTTGCGACCGGGGATGCGTGCCATAACTGGCACATTCTGACAAACATGTTGGTGGATTCTTAGGGCATAAGGCAGTTTAGAGTTTAGGTGCTGTGGCCGGTGTCCCCACCGGGCCACAACGCGGGCATAAGGTAGTTACAAAAGATGAAAGGGCGACACTCATTATCCTAAACGGTCTTGCGTTTAATAACATCGGCCCCTACCCATGCAGGCAGAACCAAAAAGGTCTCATCTTGGCAGAGAAGTTCCAGGACAATTTAGTACTTTGGTACTAGATGGGGTAGGCCTATTATGGGCCTTGTGGGCAAATGTAAGTCAGGGGTTGGCTCAAAATGAAGTGGGGTGGCACGGTCAGGAGAACAACCCCGGTTAATATATAACTGTTCAGATAATCATTTGGGGACTTTTCTTGAAAGCGATAGCGTGCAAATTTACGGTATGTGAGGCAGGTTTTGTTGTTTTTGATAGGCCTGAATGAGGCTTTGAGCCAGTTTGGGCGATAAATAAATATGACCGGCGTGGACAGTTTGAATGGCATGAACAAGCTCTTGACTGTCGGAACCTTTCAAAAAATAACCTACAGCCCCTGCGCCCAGGGCGGTAAAAAAGAAATTATCTTCACCATACATGGTCAGCATAATGATTTTTGTGTCTGGTTTCGCGGCCAGGATGTGGGGAATCGCTTCTAGCCCGTTCATACCCTCCATCTTGATGTCCAACAGTACGACATCTGGGTGTGTGGTCTGAATCAGGCTTATGGCTTCCTGACCGTCACTGGCCTGGCCTAGAATTGCCAGGGCAGGCTCATCATGAAGGAGGTTTACTAAACCCTGACGAATGATTTCGTGGTCATCAACAATGACGATTTTGATGGGCTGGTTGATCATAATAGGATGAGTAAAGGTAACTATGCGGCCCCTCACCCTGACCCTCTCCCCACTGGGGCGAGGGAACCAACTCCCTTCTCTCTCAGAGGGAGAAGGGCCGGGGATGAGGGTGAATAATTACGAGTAAAGTGACAGATGATTTGTTGGTCTATCGGGTTGTTATGACAATGTTTCATCTTTATGCAGGGACAGGTTTACCTGGGAGTCAGGGGAAACCGGCACTGTTACATGGACAAGTGTTCCCATTTGTGGCTGGCTGGTAATTTCCACAACGCCCCCGACAAGGGACGCACGTTCTTGCATACCGGCCAGTCCCAGTTGTTGGGATACGACGCCCCCATTCAGGGGTCTGCTTTCATAACCAGTCCCATCGTCCTGAATAATGAGGTGCAACTTGTCAGCCTGGGTAGACAACCGGATGGAGACGTTTTTGGCCTGGCTATGGCGCACGATATTGTTGACGGCTTCCTGAACAATGCGGAAGAGAATGGTTTCAATGTTTTTGGAGAGATCAGACGGGAAAGGTTCTACTTGAATCGAAACGTGGATGCCCTGGGGTGCTAAGAATTGCTGGCTGATCCAATGGAGAGAGGCAACCAGGCCAAGCTGGTCGAGAACGCCGGGACGGAGAGCGGTCACAATACGTCGGAGTTCGGTGATTGATTGGTGTGTCAGTTGGCGGCACTGTTGTATGTTGTTGCTGAGCAGGCCGTTGTGTTGGGCCGCTTTTTGTTCCAGATGGGTGAGGTTTAGTTCAATGGCGGTAAGGGTTTGCCCAAACTCATCATGTAGCTCACGGGCAATGCGGCCGCGTTCCTCTTCTTGTGCCGATATGGTGCGATGGAGCAGTTGTTTGGTGAGTTCTTGTTGTTCTTGTAACTCTCTGGTCTGGGCGGTAACGCGGGCTTCCAATACTTCATTCCATTGAGATAGCTTCTCGATGTTGGCCAGAAGTTGGCGGCGCATGTTATCCAGGGCCGAGGCCATGACACCGATTTCTCCGCCATCAGTAACATTGAGTTGCACATCAAGCCGACCGGCGGCAATATCATTGGCGGTGTTTGTCAGTTGTTGTACTGGTCTGACTAAACGATTCGTGCCAATGAGGGTAACGCCCCAGGTGACGACTAAGGTGGTGAGGCTTAACAAGGCTAACCCAAGACGCAGGCGGTAGATACCGGCAAAGGTCTCACTGCCCACATCACCACCTATGGCGACACCCCAGGATGTGGTTTTTAGGGGTACGTAGGCCATGACATGAAGATGACCCAACGGTTCATTGGGCAATTCAAGCTCAAAGGGAACGGTTTGGATGGTGGGTTGGCCCTGAAGAATGGCTTCCTGATAAAAGCTGAAATGTTCTCCGGGTGATAAAAAAGGCAGGTGAAAGGTGGAAATGAGGACTTTGCCCTGGGCGTCTACCAGAACAGCATGAGCTGTCTGTCCTAAAGCGGCCGCTTGCACCAGCGGTTGTTTTAAATCGTTGCTGTCCAGATTGATAAGGCCACTAATGAGGCTGACGAGTTCTCCCTGGTGCAGGATGGGGATAGTGATGGCAACCACGGGTTGGTTGGTGGTGGCGGAACGGAAGGGATGGGAGATGTTGAGGCTTTGTTGTTGCATCGCGGCCGCGATGTGACTCTCCACCGAAAGATCATCCGCAACCGTATAAAGACCCGGCGGATTACTCAAAACAACCCGCCCCTGGGCATCCAGAAAAACAATTCCCGCCGTAAAATGACTGATTTCCCCCAACGTATGCTCCAACACATTAGTTTCGGCCGAAAGGTCGGGATCGGTGGCGTCAAAATCAGCCAATACCATTGCCTGTTCTAGCTCGTGAATGGCCTGTATCAGGAAACCGTCTAGCTGGTTGGCAACCATCTGCGTAATAGCCAACCGTTCAGCCAAAATGCGATCCGTGCTTTCTTGTAAAGCTCGTTCGCCCAAGAGCCAAAAAGCCAGGAAGAGCACGATGAAACCAAAAGTGATGGCGAGAGCCATGCGCGGCCAGAGTTTGAGTTGGAAGGCCCAGGTTCGTAATTGGTTCATAAACATTACTCAGGCAAGTTAAGACGCTGGGCCAGGCGTGCGGCCGCGTACCGGTTTTTCAAATCCAATTTTGCCAGAATATTGCTGATATGATTCTTTACCGTGCGTTCACTAATCACCAGCCTGGCCGCGATCTCCTGGTTGGTGGCCCCCGTCCGTATCTGCTTTAGAACTTCTAGCTCTCGTGCTGTGAGGGTTGCCACAACTTCAGGAATGGCTTCTGCCTGATGATGGGTGTGGTTTATCCGCGCAAACTGCTCTATAACACGACTGGTCAAAACCGGGGTGATAGCGGCTTCACCCTGCTGTGTGCCCCGTAGATAATCCAACAATTTAGAAACAGAGACGTTTTTAGGTAAATAACCTTTGGCTCCGTGTCGTAAAGCGGAAAACAGGCGTTCATCATCGTCATAAATGGTCAAGAAGATAATTTTGATTTCAGGGAGTTGGGCTAATATCTTCTGAGTTGCTTCCAGACCCGTGCCATCGCTCAACTCAAAATCAATCAGGACAACATCAGGTCGTTTTTCCAGCGTAATTTCTACGGCTTCACATACCGTACCGGCCATGCCGACTAATTGCATGTCAGCCTGGGCTTTTAAAAGGCTGGCCAGACCTTCACGGAAAAGCGTGTGATCGTCTACCAAAACAATTTTCATGGATTCACTCAAGGTGGTGTAACACCGAGGTGGCAAGTTGAGAAGCGGCAACGACTAAAATGATGGTGGATGTTTTGAGGTGATGGTTGGCGTCTTTATGAAACGTCAGTGTAAATGGCAATAGTTACGGCTGATCTTAAACTCCAGTCAGGCAAGTCTCACCTACGAGCCGCCAGCAAAGGCTGAGCCAGAGGGGTACGGAGAAGAATGGTGGTACCTTGTTGCGGCGAACTGTTTAAAGTAAAGGTAGCCCCAATTTCTTTAGCCCTTTCTTGCATGATCGTTAATCCATAATGGTTTGTGCCCACCTTGCCAAAATCGAAGCCTTGCCCATTATCCTGGAGCGTAATGATCAACTCCGTGGATTTCCAATTAAAGTCTAAATGGATTCTGGTGGCATGGGCATGTTTTTCTATGTTTGCCAGGGCCTCACGAAAAATAGCGTCAATCTGATGTTTCATGTGGGGAGCCAAAGGTACAAGGGGGCCATCACTGGTGGTTGTTACCGCCAGATTAACTCTTTCGGCTAATTTGTTGACCCGTTTGCATAGACCTGTTTCCAGATCCGTGGCACCTGTTGGTTGCAAAGTCGTCATGGTCATGCGTATTTGTTCGTAGGATTCGTTCGCGGCCGCGTACAAGGCCGTTAATTTCTGCCGTAGTTCTGTTCGTGGGACATCCTCTAATTGGTTGGTAGAGCGCAGGATATCCAGTTGTAAACAGAGGTAGCTCAGGTTTTGGGCCAGGGTATCGTGGAGATGACGCGCCAGACGACGTTTTTCTGCTTCTGCGGCCGCGCCCCGCAACAAACCATATCCGTCAGGATGAAAAACCGCAATAGCCGAAGCAATCACCGGCCCAACATTATTTAACATCACAATTTGTTGGGCATTTAGATGTTCTGTCGTAGGCAAATAAAGATAGATCAACGCCATAGGGGTGTGCCCCTGCACAAAAGGCAGGCCATAGACAAAGTAATTCGACTCCCCTGGCAAAAGGTTCGCCACCGTATGCGGATGAAGTTTATACAACTGGGTGAATGGGCCAACATGATGTTGCGCCAGGGAAGTTCCCACGGCTGGAATTGTGTATTGAGGATCCCGCCATTCAATTGCTGGCTTGAACGCTAACTGGAAGCGATCATAAATAAACAATGTCAGTCCGGCAAAAGGGGCAACCCGGTTGAAAAAATGAACGATCTCGGCTGTCAACTCATCCCAATCCTGGGCATGATTCATTTGTTCAATCAGATTATGCTGTAAACCAAATAAACGTTTGGTGACAACATGATCAGTCTCTATTTTTAACAGGGCTGACACAATGTATCCCCCCGCCACAGGAAAGATAAGGCCAAAGATGATGATTTCGCCTAGCGCATGGTAATTCAAATAAAAGCCATTGGGAAACATGTCTTCTATCTCAATGGCAATGAAAGAGACGGACATCAGGACGACAAACCACCACCTATGTCTAAGGACGAATCTTTCTATGAAACGTAGAGATGAAGATTCCGAAGCAAACATTAAGAGAAGGTATCCTGTTCACTGAATAAAACGGGTCTTCAGGATTTCGTGGGGTACGGGCTGACCTCGTGCCTGCCCCGGGTGGGGCAACCCCAAGGGTTGCCTGTACATCTGGTGTCAACTCCTTGAATTCCCCAAGGCCCAATAAAACTTAAGGTTCGTTCGCAAACAGATGGTATCAACTCGCTGAAATCCTGAAGGCCCACGCTTTTTTTGAGCTGTAGCAGTTTGCCGGAAAAATCCAAAAAGCCTGGGTTTTTGGTAACCGTTCAGTCATGAAGTTGAACTTTTCTCTGGTAACTATCCCTCACCCCCAGCCCCTCTCCTGCTTCGGGAGAAGGGAGTTGGTCCCCTTTCCCTGGGGAGAGGGTTAGGGTGAGGGGTTGTATCGTTACAACTTTCGGAAGGCTGAACGGTTACGGTTTTTGACCCTGAGAGGCCATTATCTACACAAATGATTTGTAGCGTTTAACAAGAAAGGTCAGGCTTTTTAATCGCCTGGTAGATGGGGTTAATCAGTTGAATTGCTTCGATGAGGATGAGGTGTATGGGGTATCTATACAGATGTAGCCTAGCTTGTTCAAAGTAACACCAGGCTTCGATAAACTCAGCCCTCGAGGGTGTGTATAGTTACTCTGCGGGTATTATAAGAATAATGTACTACTCGCGTCAATGAAAATTGGATAAACTGAAGCATCGTAAGATTCATTCCGTTGTAAGATATAGATGTTGTTGCGTGCCGACACCGCAATCCTCTCCCTCATCATCCGGTTACGCCTGGTCAAACTCGTTCTCAGGCACAAGTTATTGCCCGTCAAGGAAATGAGGTGCTTTATGCTACTCATTGTTGTTATTACTATCTGGATTCTGTTATCGGTAACTTTCCTTCTTTTTGCCTGCGTGTTTTCATCCCGGCTTAGTCAACAGGAAGAAATCCCTGTTTCAGAGCGCCAGGTTCAACTTCCCCCACACACCACCCCCTCGAAATGGGATAAGTCGTCGGCACCCTCGCATGTGTGATGAATCACAATGTTGGTACTTTGGGGGTGAAACCGCAGGTGTGCAGAGGAAAAGCTTGGAGAAACACGGTCATTACGTAAGCGTTTAGTTCCCTGAGAGAATGAACCTTCCGAAGGTTTCCGTAAAGGTATTTACCAGTGGTACAAACCTTCGGAAGGCTGAACGGTTACGTTATTACGCGGCCGCGACCTCTGCCTACAACCTTCACGCCAACGCTCTTGTAACCCAAAAAGCGCCCTTACTTCCTCTTTACCACTCGGTCAGTTTCCACACTTCCGGTTGCCACATCTCCCCATCCCGGCCCAACTCCGCATAAATCGTGACCGATTGTTTTAGTTGCGCCATCGCCCCCTCTTCCTGCCCGATGCGGTGGAACAGGTCGGCCAGGTTGTTGTGCAGAGCGGCCTGCCAGTGGCGGTCTCCCCAGGTAAGGCACAGGTTAAGCGCAGTTTCCAGTAATGACTGGCCTTCGCCGTAATTTCCCGCCGCGGCCGCGAGCAGAGCCAGGTTGTTCAGCGCGGCAATGTGGGCGTCCAGCAGGTTGTGTTGCTGTGAGAGTTCGCGGCTGGCCTGGAAATGGGTGTGGGCCTCTTGGCTGTTTCCCTGGCGTCGGGCCAGAATGCCCAGGATGTTGTAGCTGTTGGCCTGAGCGAGGGCATCGGTGGCCTGTTGTTGTGCGCTTTGGGCCAGGCGGCTCGCGGCCGCGATGTCTCCCTGCCGGTAAACGGTGTAGCTCCAGTCGAGATAAAGCTGGCTCGCGGCCGCGCCATTCCCCCATCCCTGTTCCGCCAGTTCAAAACGGTGCAGGGCCAGCTCCCACTCCCCGCGCCGCAGATACACCTGCCCCACCTTGTGCTCCAGGCGGGGCAAATCGGCCAGGGGGGCCTGGGTCGAGGCCTGTTCATAAGCCCGCAACGCCGCACCATACTGCCCCAGACGGATATGTAGATCGCCGCAGGTTTCCTGCAACTTAGCCGCATCGGGATGGCGCAGGGCGAGGGCGGCCTGGTAGTGGGCCAGGCTTTCCCGGTGGGCGAAGAGGGTGCGGGTGTAATCACCGGCCTGCACGTAGTACGCGGCCGCGTCTTCATTTTGTCCCGCCAGTTGATAATGACGGGCGATTTGCCCGGCTAACAGGAACGGTTGTGCCAGCCGCTTCCCCTGCTGTTCCAACCGTTCGGCCAGCCGCCGGTGCAACAGTCGCCGCCGCACCAGGCTCATCGTCTCATAGACCAGATCACGCAGTTTGTGATGGCTGAAATCATAAGTGGGGCCGTTTTGTTCTAGCAATAAACCTCGGGCCACCAATTCATCCAACCCCATAACCGCTTCATCTTCGCCGCGGCCGCTGACGGTTTGCACCAGGTCAAAGCCAAAACCACGCCCAATAGCGGCCGCGGTCTGCAAAAGTTGGCGTCCGGTTTCACTCACGCGTAGTAAACGGCTGTGCCACAAGTCCAGGACGGAAACGGGCAGGTTCCAGATGGAATTGGTTCTGTTTTGTTCGGTGAGGTTGGTCAGGTACGCGGCCGCGAAGTAGGGCAATCCTTCACTTTCGGCATAAAGACGTTCGGCCAGGGTCAGCGGCAAACCACTATTCTGCAACAGTTGCGTTACCTCTTCAGGCGTAAAACGTTGTAGTTGAATCTGATCCCCATGTCCACTGCGGCGCGTTTCGGTCAGCAGGCGTACCAGCGCATGGTCGGGCTGAATTTCTTCATCGCGCCAAGCTACCAGGATGAGTAGTGGCCGCTGTTCCAACCGCCGCACCAGATAAGCCAGCAGTTCCAGTGAGGCCGAATCGGCCCAATGGGCGTCATCGAGAAAAAAGATGCCCGGCTGTGGGATGGTCATCAGTTGGGTCAATAGTTGACCTACCCCGGTAAAAAAGCGCACCTGTGCGCCGGGGCCGTCGCTGGGAACGGCTGGCAGATGGGGGAAACGTGCCCCTAGTTCTGGCAGTAATCGGGCGGCTTCGGCCAGGACGGTGGGATGGCAACTGGCGAGAATATTTTCGGCTGTGGGCCAGGCCAGAGCCACCTGCAAGGCCTGGACAAAAGGGGCATAGGCCAGGTGTTTTTCTCCTTCGTGGCAGGTGATGGTGATGATCGGGTTGGTTGTGGCTGACAAAAAAGTTTCGACAAGCCGGGTTTTACCGATACCTGCCTCGCCTGAAATCGCCAAAAAGTAACCATCTGGCCCTACCTGGGTGAGTGCCTGTTGCAGGGTTGCCAGCGCACCAGCTCGGCCCACCAGGGGAATCGCCGGGGGGATGAGAACGAGAACTGGGGCGGGGGGTGGTGAGGTGGTGACAAATAGGTTGGATTCTATTGTTTGCGCCAGGGCGGTGGTTTCGGCCAGGGGGGAGACACCTAACTCTTCGTTGAGGATAGTCACGCAGGTTTGATATTGGCGCAAGGCGGCCTCGCGCCGTCCCTGTTGGGCATAGATCTGCATGAGGTGGCGGTGTGCTTCTTCACGCAAGGGGTCTAGCTGGAGCCAACGATGGGCATAGCTGAGGGCGGCTTCCCCTTGCTGATGTTGGGTTAATTGCTGTACCAGGGTTTCCAGGCAATGTTCTAGCTCTCGTTTGAGGGTTTGGGCCTGAAGCAACTGCCAGTCGTCGAAGGGGATGCTGTCACGCAGGGAGAAGCCGGTCAGGAAGTCATCGCGGTAGAGGGATGCGGCCGCGTCCCACTTTTGCTCCTTCAGGTAGTGCCGAAACTGGTGTACATCACAGATAAACTGCCCTGGCTCCAGGCCGATGATGTCGCGGTTGGTGTGCCAGAGTGCGGCCCCGGTAATGCTTTTGAGGGTGGAGAGGGTACGGCGCAGGGCGGCGCGGCCGCGTTGTTCATCATACTCCGGCCAGAGCAAAGCTGACAGGGCATCCCGGCTTTGCCGTTCACCGGTCAGGGCCAGGTAAGCCAGCAGAGCCGTGGCTTTACGGGTGTCGGGTTCGATCAACTGTCCGGCGTACTCAATCCGGGGCGGGCCGAGGAAATAAAGAGCCAGTAAAGGCATAAGGATCAAGATGAAGGTGAAGTTATCCGTTCGAGAAAAACACAGAATTGTTCCAAATCAGCAACAAGTTGTAACTATTCAGACCCTAAGTAATCGTCCAAAAATAAGTTCCGCACAGACCTGACAGGTTTTCGGAAACCTGTCAGGTCTAAATCGGGAAGTTATTTTTAGATGTTCACTAAAGGTTTTGACCTCTGGTGATTCTGGCCTCATGTTAATCAAAACCTTTAGGGTCTCTCTGGCAAAAGTGCCACCTGAATAGTTACAACAAGTTTATCTATGACCGAGGGAGCACCCGCTAACAGCGGTCGCATTTCCGGCCATTTCAGATCGAAACCCTATAGATGGCGGGTAAGGTGACGAAAACTACGATACGGCTCTAAGGCTGTGCGTGTTTCAGGTCGTAGAACGCGCGGCCGCACCTCGGGTATTTCCTCACCCATTTGGTTCAGCAATTACCGATGCCACTCCGAACCGGAAGGAAGCTGTTCTCGGGTGACACGGGCAATGCGCTGGAAACAGTTTTCGGCCCCCTGATAAATGTCCGCCAGATTTCCGGCAATTCCGCGTAGATCACGAATGGTAGAGGGTGATGATTGAACAAAATCAGCCTCATTTGACAAGCCTTCGACAGCGAGATCGAGGTCGGAATCCGGCTGAATCTCTAGGCCCCAGGCGTAGGAACCAAATAAATAAACGCGACTGACATTAAATTCGGCCGCCAAAAACCGACCTAACCGTTCTGCTTCAAGGCGTGCTTGTTGCCCAGCCCTTGTTGATTCTGGGCCGGGCTTCAATAGATGTTGCTTCTGCCAAAAAGCACGATAGGGGGTCAAGTTCATCTGGGTCATAAGTTAAGGCATGGTTCAGGTCAGCTTTACAAATTTGTAGGACGATTTGGTAAATCGTCTCGTGGGCGATTTGCCAAATCGCCCTACAAAGTGTTAAGCATAGTTTGCCAACTTTTGAACCACGCCTAAGTTAATTATAGTCTGGTTAAACAACAATACCCAACCTTGCCGTAACGATTTTCGTAACGGTCAGTAGACGATGCAAGCGTAAAGTGTGGACATGAAGCATGAATCAGACAAACAAGGAGCGAAGAAATCATGGAAACAACCACAAAACAGGCACAATCAACAGGTGATAAGGCGGTGGATGGTCTGCTGGGGGGATTGGTGGCGGGGCTGGCGATGGCGTTGACGTTGGTGGGGGTAGCCCTGGCTTCCGGAGAGAACCCCGGAGTGATGATGGGGCGGTTTGATGTGGTGAGTGGCAACGCGGCCGCGACCGGAGCCTTACTCCATCTGGCGGTGTCGGGCATTTACGGGGCCGTGTTCGCTCTCATTTATTATGGGGTGGTGGGGTTGCGGCCGCGGATTCACGCTTACGGCTGGCTGATGGGGTTGTTGTATGGCCTGCTCCTGTGGGTAGTGGCGCGAGGGGTGTTTTTGCCTGCGGCCGCGTCTCCCCTGCTCGACATTCCCCCGGTTGGTTTCATCCTGGCCCATGTGGTGTATGGGCTGGTGCTGGGCTACCGGGTGCAGAAGGCGTGAAAGTTGAACTGAATGGGGATACACTCGCGGCCGCGATGTGACAACTCGTCGCCTTAGCTGTTCCGCCAGAACATATATCCCCTACAGCTAAAACAAAACCCAGGACACAAACCATGATCATTTTGGAAACCCCTCGCTTACGGTTACGCCACCCCGTACTTGAAGACCTTGATGCTTACTTCGCCCTCTACCGCGACCCGGAGATGCGCCGCTATTTTCCTGATGGGGCTTTAACCCTTGAAGAGACCCGCGAGGAAGTCGAATGGTATCTGAATGGTTATCCCGAACACCCAACGTTGGGTCTGTGGGCAACCATCCACAAAGAAACAGGACAATTTATCGGGCGGTGTGGTTTGCTACCGTGGACAATTGATGGGCAGTTTGAGGTAGAGATTGCCTACATGATTGACAAAACCTTTTGGGGGCAGGGGCTGGGCACGGAAGCGGCGCGTGGCATTCGTGATTACGGGTTTGAGAAATTAGGGTTAAACCGGCTGGTCTGCCTGATCACACCCGGCAACCAGGCCTCGATTCGCGTGGCCGAACATATCGGAATGCGTTTTGAGCGTGAAGCGGTTGACGAAATAGGGCCATTTCTCCTTTACACAATGACCCGGACGGGTGACGCATGAAAGAAAAAACGCCCGGCCCTGACGGGTCTAGCTCTGTTTTCCCCACCAGACCAGCGAGTACAGAATGTGATTGATCGCCGCTTTTAGCACAAAAAATACAATGCGGAGCAAGCTCTGGCCCGGTTTGCCCAGGTAGCACGGGATGAGGTGGAGATGGAGAAGCTCGCGGCCGCGTTGGTTCAGGTCATTCAAGAAACCGTTCAGCCGGAGAAGGTAAACGTGTGGCTAAAACCGACCCCCCCCAGGAGTGTAAAACGTGATGCCTGAATATATGAACGCTGAAACTCGGCGCGAAAATAGCCGGTTTACCCCCGCCCAGATTGGCTGGCTGGTCGCCTTCATTTTCTATGGTGGGCTGTCTATCGCCTCATTGCCCGGTTATATCCGAGGAATCCACGCCCAGGGAATGCCGCTAGACCTCGTTCCTGTGGGTTGGAGTGCCGCCGAAACGCGGGCTGAACTGGTGGCCTTGGGTTGGCCGGTTGAGGTGTACATCAACGCTTATGCCGTCAGTACAGTTGTTGTTTCTGGTCTGTTCTTTGCCCTGGGGGTGCTGATCTATGGGCGTAAAACTACCAACAGGATGGCCTGGATTGCTTCATTTACGTTTATGATCAGCGGGGCGGTCACGTTTACCGAACAGGTGGAGCAAGTGCTCCCCCCAGGTTGGGAAACTCTGAGCGATCTGCTCATTATCATTCCCTCTGGTATCTTACTTCTCCTGCTCCTCTTGCTCTTTCCCAATGGGCGTTTTGTACCAGGCTGGACGCGATGGATAGTAATTGCTTTTAATGGTGTGCTTGCCGTCAGCCTCTTTTACCCCAACAGCCCATTGTCTGCTTCCGGGTATATCGGCACATTCGTTACGGTAGGAATATTAGTTTGTGTCATTGGGGCGCAAATGCATCGTTATCGCCAGGTTTCCACACCTGTCGAACGCCAGCAAACACGGTGGGTGGTGTATGGTATCTCGTTGTTCCTGATGCTGGGTCTGGTTCAAGCTCTGATTGCATCCGTTCTTCCGGGATTGACGGAGCCTGGCGTAGCCGGTTTGATTGTTCGGGGGTTGGGGGCGCAAATCTGGGGAGGAATTTTCAGTGCTCTCATCCCCCTCTCTTTTACCATCGCCATCTTGCGCCATCGCCTGTGGGATATTGACATCATTATCCGCCGCACCGTGCAATATTCCATCCTGACCGGATTATTGGGTTTGATTTACTTTGGCGGGGTGGTGCTGTTTCAGGGGCTTTTCCGTACCGCTTCGGGTGAAACTTCCTCACTGGCGGTCGTACTTTCCACCTTGATCATCGCCGCCCTATTTGCTCCCCTGCGTCGCCGTATCCAAAACCTGATTGATCGTCGCTTCTTCCGTCAAAAGTACGACGCCGCTAAAGTTTTGGCCGACTTTGCTCGCACCGCCCGCGACGAAACGGACATCAACAAACTAACCGACCGGCTGGTACAGGTGGTGCAAGAAACCTTGCAACCAGAACAGGTCAGTTTATGGTTGAAACCAACGTCAATCAAAAGATGGGATCAAGAGGGGAACAAGCGTGGGTAAGAATCGGTTCGTTAAACTGCCAGAGGCATCTGGCGGGTTGTTAGAACATCCAGTGAAGATAAACGTCGTATCTGGTCGGGGCGAACAGTGAAGAGGGCACGCGTTGTTCCGTCAGGGTTGACAAACTCCACCTCATAAGCCAGGAAAGGGGTGGTGTAAATTTCCACAATCGTGCCTAAATCACCAGCCAATACCTGATGGTCGGGAAAGTTCGTGGTGGTAATGATGGTATCCAATAACTCAATGGCTTTACTGTTCATAGGACACTCACTTACGCCTCTGTGCTGGTTCAATTGTCACCAGCTCAGCGAAATCCTGTCCGGGGCGGAAAATCCAGACAGTTGTTATCCATCGGGGCTTTCCTACTGGCCCTTGCAACAGGGCCGTGATGACATATTTGCGGCCAAATGGCGACGGTTGCCCTGGCTCGGCGGGTTGGGAAAGGTGTTGTTGGCGAATGTCTTGTGCCAAACGCTCCCAAATCTCGACTGTATAACCCATTTGAGCAAAGAAGGCGGCTTTATACTGACCGGAACTATGATGCAGATTAAGCGCGTAATCACGCAATTTGCGAGGATCTATGACGACTTTACTCGCATTGGGCAATTGCTCCAACATACCGAGATTATAACAAAGTTGCCTGTCCCGGCTACGAACGATTCCTACCCTTCATTCACATCCCCAAACTCTTTGGCTTAAGAGGTGAATATGAGTCCATCTCAACCGGTAAGTGATACGCATTTCAATCGCCAGAGCTACCTGGCTTTATTAGTCGGTGTATGGTTCACTGTTCTGTCTTTGGCCGTGTTGTTATTGAAATTTGCCCAACCAACCGATGGCTGGTTTTACACCCGAACGGAAGATGGCCTGGCCGAAACCGTCCTGTTTCAGGGTACAGAGCCAACGCCTCTCCAGGTAGGTGATGTTGTGCGGCAAGTGAAGGGAGAAACATTGAAGTTGACTGGCTCAGTCACAATGCCCCTGGCGATACCCTTACAAATGGGTCAAACAGTGAACTATACCGTGCAACGAAATGGGCAATTGCAGGATGTTGTGGTGACGCTGATGCCACGGACGCCGCAAAAATACGACGCCGCTAAAGTTTTGGCCGACTTTGCCCGCACCGCCCGCGACGAAACCGACATCAACCAACTTACGGCCCGACTGGTAGAGGTGGTGCAAGAAACCCTGCAACCGGAGCAGGTGACTTTGTGGCTAAAACCAACGATACATAGGGGCTGGAAACCAGAAGATGTCAAATGTGGGCAAGAATCTGTTCATTAGCGTACCAAAGACATGTGGCCGACCATCAAGAGCTTTTGCCGCCCGTCAAAACTATGAGATGTTCAACCATCTGTAGCCACATTCGGTGGCTGATCGCCTCGGACCGCCCAGAGAAACGGCAGTGCCTTTGTGATCCGCACACCTTTGTATGAATCTCCCAGTGATCCAATGTGTGGATCATATGTAACCAAGAAATCTGCACCCCCGACAAGGGCACAGGCAACAATGACATCATCATCGGCATCAATAATCACGACTCGCTCAATGGCTTCATCTGGCACATGCACCCATTCCGCCAACCTATCGAGCAAGGCTACGAAAATCTCGATGTCTGCCCGCGCGATTCCGCGCCCGACCAGCTTTTCGATGAGTTCGTCAACGATGGCGTCGCACATCAGCAAAGAAAACTCGCCCGCCAACCAGCGATCAATCAGTTCTTGGGTTGGGCTGGTGGGACTGTGGCTTAGATACGCTGACACGAAAACATTCGTATCAAACACAGCGCGTAACCGGTTAGTCACCTTCCCAATCTCCCTCGATGGCTGTCCCACTGGTAACGGCTTGATTGCGTATCTTCTCACCGACGGCGCGGAATTGCGTCACGAGTTGGTCAGGCGACATATTACGCAAAGCCATAACATGCTGACGGGCTGTTCGGCGAATATCGGCTACCGTTCCGGTGGCTCTCTGCTGTTTGAGGAGGGCCACAATGTCCAACAAAATGGCTAAATCGTCATCGGGAAGGCTGGCGACTTCGACCACAGTGCGGCGGAACAAAGATTGGTCGGTCACTAGGACAGGGTTCATCAGTTTCACCTTTATTCTTTATGGGTTACTTATATTGCTACAATTTCACTGCCATTATAGCATGAAGGTTCTATGTCCGAAACCCTCGCGCCTTGTGGTAGGAAAGCCTTAAGAGTTGGTTCAGAATGAGCTTGGATGGCAAGGTGAGGAGATTGTCCACAGCCAACGCAAATCTGTAACACAGGTGAGTTTCATAACCGGAAATGGGTCTTGGGGATTTCGTGGCGTAGGGGCTACCCGGTCGAGAGCAACCACAAGGGTATACTCCTACACTTACTGTCAACCCCCTGAGTTCCCAAAGAACTCAGGATACCCGCATAGGATAAATATGGTAAGAGAAAAAAAACAATACGACGTTGTTGTGGTGGGTGGGGGGCCAGCCGGGGTGACGGCGGCTCTGCGGGCCGGGGAACTGGGGGCCAAAGTAGCTCTGGTGGAACGCGGCCGCCTCGGGGGAACCTGCACCAACGATGGCTGTGTCCCGACCCGTGCCCTGGCTAAAGCCGCCCGCCTGCTCCGCGACGCTGACCAATTTGCCGCTTATGGGCTGATCGGCGCACCCCCGACCGTAGATTTACCGGCTCTGCTGGCCCGCACTCAAGAAATCGTCTACAGCATCCAGGAGAAAAAACAGCTCATCAAACACCTGGAATCATCGCATGTGACGGTATACACGGAAGTGGGCGCGGCCGCGTTCCAAGACCCCCACACCCTCATCACCACCAACGGGACCCGGCTCCAGGCCGACAAATTCATCCTCTGTGTCGGGGGGCAGGCCCGGCGGCTGGATTTCCCCGGCGCGGAATACGCTCTGACCCACAGCGATGTCTGGACGCTAAAAGCGGTGCCGCGCACGGTAGCCATTGTCGGCGCGGCCGCGACCGGTTGCCAGTTAGCCTCGATTTTTGCCGACTTTGGGGCCGAGGTGTGGCTGTTAGAACTGGCCCCCCGCATTCTGCCTGGCGAAGATGTTCATGTCTCCCAGGCCATGAATGCGGCACTGGCCCACAAAGGCATCCATGTCGTCACCGGGTTCTCGGGCCTGACCGGGATTGAGCGAGATGAAGACGGTTTGCGCCTCATCACCCCGGCGGGGGGGCAGGACACCCCCCCGGTTGCGGCGGTCATTTTGGCCGTGGGCTGGCCGGGTAATGTGAGTGGGTTGAACCTCGCGGCCGCGAACCTCACCCCCGAACGTGGTTTTATTCCCGTCAACGATTATTTGCAGACGCCCGTGCCCCACATCTTTGCCGCCGGGGACATCACCGGGCGCATGATGTTGGTACAAAGTGCCGGGTACGAAGCCCGCATCGCCGCCGAAAATGCCGTTCTCGGTTTGCAACGCCGTTACCAACACCTGATTGTGCCGCATGGCGGCTTCACCGACCCCGAATATGGCAGTGTGGGTCTGACCGAAGCCCAGGCCCAGGATGCGGTGACGGCGGTGGTTCCGTTTGCCGCCATTGACCGGGCGGTGATTGATGGGCGCACCGAGGGGTTTTGTAAGTTGATTGTGGCCCGCCAGACACACCAAATTTTGGGGGCGCATGTGGTGGGAGAGCAGGCGGTGGAGATTGTGCAGTTGGTCGCGGCCGCGATGTCTGCCGGGAGTCGCATCGAACAACTGGCCGAACTGGAACTGGCCTATCCCACCTACACCGCCATCGTCGGCCTGGCCGCCCGCCGCATCGTTTACGACCTCAACCTCATCGCCCTATCTCCCCAGTGGCGGGCGTTAGGCCACCAGGCCGCCGAATGGGAACGGAGTGAAGATAAAGAATGATGACAAAACGATCCCCTTCTTCTCCTGCGGAGCAGGTCAGTTTGTGGCTAAAACCAACGACACAGCGGGGGTGGAATAAAGAGGAGATAAAACGTAGTGCTAAATCGGTTAACCAATAAATGATTTCTAAACGCCTTTTCTCTATGCTCTGATTAACCTGGTGAACAATGAGAGACGAAACCCAGGAAGCCGAAACGTAAGGAAAAGGATAGGTATCATGCAAATAACCCCTTCTGCCACAACCATTCGCCAGCCCTGGCTTAATCTGGCCCGTATCACCTGGATGCTCCTGTCAACTATGACCACTATCGCCTTTGTCACCGGTTTTGTACTTTCGCTCCGTGAGCCATTACCAACCTGTGTGGCCGCTGAGGTCGTCTGTGGTCCCTGGCACTTTAGCCAGGAAGATATAGCCCTGGCCCAACAACAAGGATTACCGGTTCAACTCATGATGGTAATCTACTTTGTCAGTTCGCTTTTGCCCAAACTATGTTTTGTTATGGTGGCCTTGTTTATTTTCTGGCGTCGCTCCGATGATTGGGTTGCCCTGCTTTTATCGTTGATGATGATCGGGTTTGTGATTGAAGGAGTGCAAAATTTAGGCCCCTTCATGCCTCTGGTGAATGGGTTGTATGCCCTGATCACCGGTATCTTCATGCTTTTGCCGTTCATCTTTCCCAGCGGTCGCATCGTTCCAGGCTGGTTATGTTGGTTCATCCCCCCGCTCATCTTGGGGGGTGTAGCCACAACCTTATTACCCCAATTGGGGGTTCCCATGACCGAGCAATTTTTTGCCCTGACCACAATGGTCACGTTTTCCCTTTGGTTTCTGCTAGGAGGGTACGCGGCGATTTACCGTTATCGGTATGTGTCCAACACCATCGAACGACAGCAAACCAAATGGGTCATAGGGGGCATTCTGGGCACATTTACCCTGTTCATTCCTTTTACCATCATTGCCCTTGCCTATCCCCCATCACAACCATCGTCGGCCCGTCTGTCGTTTTTCTTTTTCGTTTTTCTCCCTATTTATCTTTTTAGCTATTTCTTGTTGCCGGGCAGTATTGCCTTTGCCATTCTGCGTTACCGGTTATACGACATTGATGTCATTATCCGCCGCACCCTGCAATATTCATTGGTGACCGGTTTGTTAGCTCTGGTTTATTTTGGGGGCGTGGTCGTGTTGCAAGGGATTTTCCGCACTGCGTCGGGGGAAACGTCGGCCCTGGCTGTGGTTTTGTCTACTTTGATGATTGCCGGGTTGTTTGCGCCGTTACGCGGCCGCATCCAAACCATCATTGACCGTCGCTTCTACCGCCAAAAGTACGACGCCGCCCAGGTGTTGGCCCAGTTCGCCCAGACAGCCCGTGATGAAGTGGAGATGGAACAGCTCGCGGCCGCAATCATCCACACCATCGCAGAAACCATCCAACCAGAGACGGTCTCTATCTGGCTAAAACCGGTTGTCCAAAATAAGCAGAGATGGGAAAAAGAACAGATTTGACTGGGCGTAATAGGTTCAAACAGATCGTTGACGGCGATTGCGGATACGATTTACCATCACATCATTCAGTAAATCAGTTTGTTGTGACGCACCATCCAAGAATAGGGGCAATTTGTTCAACACATCACGCCCAAGAATGATGTCATCGCCGTCTTCATCAGCCACAACATAACTACTGGCAAGCGCGAGGTTTTCGACCTGGAAGGCTACAACATACAACTGGGCCGGTCTGCTTTCGCCAAAATGACTCCGCACGCGGCCGCTAAATGCCTCTAATGCCTCAATGTCTTCAAGCAAAGCCAACGGCACAAATGTAACATCTGCGCCCGTATCCAATAAGGCCGGGAACGGCCCTTTGATGGTATCGCCATTACGTAAATAGATCATCAGGGTGGGAAAAGATGGGCGAAAACTTCGATTATAAGGTGTGCTCATTGGGAATGGAGTAATTGAGGGCGGCGAACCGTATAAGTTGGCAATGGTTCATCTTCAACAAAAGCGATCAAGACAGGCACTCGGCCAAATCGGGCTTTAACCCGTTTGACCAGTTCATCCAAATCGCTATCCTGATCAACCACCTGTCCCTGATGGATGGCAACGTGCTGATGGTAATAATCCTGCTTCAATCTCGAATGTAACTGGATAAAATGCTGATTTTCTTGCTGAATTTTGTCACGCCGGGCCTGCTGAAGATATTGACGCACCAGTTCATCCAGAACGTTTTCCACCTTCAGCCCTTGTTCAGCCACAATTTCTTGCAAGGATTCTAGCAAATCTGTTTTTAGGGGTATGGGCGTCAACAAGGCCATATTCATATTCTCCTTCAGGTTACGTTTATTCTAGCAGAAAGCAGAGGCCAGAGTAATATTCGTAACGATTTTCGTAACGATGAGCAGACGATTGAACGGTAAGATAAGACCATGATCAATTTACGCAAACCCTTCTGGCAAAAACAACTGAAAGCTGACCCGCCCCCAGAACCGGTAGCCGAAACGGTCGCGGCCGCGTTCCCCGCCGAACCCATCCAGCTAGATATGGCCCCCAATGATCCCTTGCTGGCTTATGTGCAACAAAACCCCGGGGTACTCGATGTCAACCGGTTGAAATTGGATTCCCCCGCCTTACAGCAGTTGCGCCAGGCCGGTATCCAAATGGTGATCCCCCTCGTCAGCCAGGGTGAACTCATCGGCCTGATCAATCTGACCTCACGGCGGAGTGAACAAGAATATACGAGCGATGATTACAAACTCCTGGCCGATCTGGCCGTGCAGGCCGCTCCGGCTCTGCGTGTGGCCCAACTGGTTCACCAGCAAAAATTGGAAGCGGCCGCACGGGAGCGCATCGAACAAGAACTCCGGGTCGCCAAAATCATCCAACAGACCCTTTTACCCCAGGAACTACCCGCTCTGCCCAACTGGCAGGTCAATGCCTACTATCAACCGGCCCGTGCCGTGGGCGGCGATTTTTACGATTTTATCTATTTTGAGGATGGGCACGTGGCTTTCATCATCGGTGATGTGACCGACAAAGGGGTCCCGGCGGCTCTGGTGATGGCCACAACGCGGGCAATTTTGCGTGCGGCCGCGGAACGGCTCGAATCTCCCGGCGCAGTTTTACAACGCACCAACAACGTCCTGGTCAAAGAAATTCCCCCCAAAATGTTCGTCACCTGCTTCTTTGCCATCCTCAACCCCCAAACCGGCCACCTGCGCTACGCCAACGCCGGACATGATGTACCCTACCACGCCACCCGCAACGGCGTCGTCGAACTGCGGGCGACCGGGATGCCCCTCGGCCTTCTACCCGGCATGTATTACGAAGAAAAAGAAACCACTCTGGCTCCGGGCGAATATGTCCTGCTTCACAGCGACGGTCTGGTTGAAGCCCACAACCCCCAACGGGAGATGTTCGGCTTTCCCCGTTTGCAAGCCCTCATGGGCCAGACCCAGGCCGACACCGATTTGAATGCCTTTATGTTAGCCGAGTTGACCGCTTTTACCGGGGCCGGTTGGGAACAGGAAGATGATGTCACATTGGTGACACTGCATAACACAACCCCCTACACCGAAGCATCAACTGATACGTGGGAATCTCTGGCCTCTTTTACCCTGCCCAGTGCCCCCGGCAACGAACGTGAAGCCATGGAACGAGTCGCCGCCCTCATTGCCCCTCTGCCCTTAACAACCAAACAGGTTGATCGGCTCAAGACAGCCGTAGCCGAAGCGACAATGAATGCGATGGAACATGGCAACCGGTACGACCCCGATAAACCAGCCGCGATCACCGTCGCGGCCGCGGCCAACGCCGTTCGTATTTGCATCACCGACCAGGGCGGTGGGCCACCGGTTCCCACCGCCGACGCTCCCGATCTGGAAGCCAAGCTGGCCGGAACCCAATCTCCCCGTGGCTGGGGACTTTTCCTCATCAAAAACATGGTAGACGAAATGCACATTCACCACGATGACCACCACCACACCATCGAACTCATCGTCCATTGGCAGAATAAAGACAGCTAGTCAGCCGGTCAGCTTGTCAGCTAGTCAGCCAGCGGCCAGCGGCCAGTCAGCCAGCGGTCAGCGGCCAGTCAGCCAGCGGTCAGCGGCCAGTCAGCCAGCGGTCAGCGGCCAG
The DNA here is from genome assembly GCA_018004935.1 of Chloroflexota bacterium. Lineage (GTDB taxonomy): Bacteria > Chloroflexota > Anaerolineae > Promineifilales > Promineifilaceae > Trichofilum. Next base: position 44,015 of record JAGNBF010000060.1, read on the forward strand.
CGGCCAGCCACTGAACTGCTGACACGCTACAACGCTTTTCCCACAGGAGACAACATGGCAGACAAAAACACCCCTTTTCGGGCCACCGTGCAACA
>JAGNBF010000060.1:44209-45934 GCA_018004935.1 Chloroflexota bacterium
CAGCGGCCAGTCAGCCAGCGGTCAGCGGCCAGCGGCCAGCCACTGAACTGCTGACACGCTACAACGCTTTTCCCACAGGAGACAACATGGCAGACAAAAACACCCCTTTTCGGGCCACCGTGCAACAGGTTGAAACAACCGCCACGCTGGTCATGCATGGGGAAATAAACAACCTGGCTGATGAATCGCTCGCGGCCGCGTACACCACCGCCGAGCAACATAATCCCGCCCACATCGTCCTCGACTTTACCCACGTGGACTACATCAACAGCACCGGCATCGCCCTCATCGTCGGTCTGCTGGCCCGCGCACGTGCCTCTCGCCGTGCTCTGGCCGCCATCGGCCTCAGCGACCATTACCGGGAAATCTTCACCATCACCCGGCTATCCGACTTCATGGACATCCGCTAATGCGCTCCACCCTGCTCTTTCCCCCACCCCCCGACACCCTGGACGAATCCCCGCTTCAGGCCGAGCCGGACTACCTGCTCAACCAGCGTTATCGCCTCTGCCGCGAACTGGGACATGGGGGCATGGGCACTGTTTATCTGGCACTAGACACCTATCTGGAGCGCGAAGTCGCCGTCAAAATCATGAATCGGCAAAGCCTGGGCACCGCCGGACGTACTCTGCTCATCAACGAAGCCCACGCCTCAGCCCGCCTCAGCCATCCTAATATCGTCATGATTTTTGATGTCGGGGAACAAGACAACACGCCTTATATCATCATGGAATACATCCAGGGGCAACCCCTCTCCGAGGCCAAACTACGTCGTACCGAAGAGAAAATACGGGTAGCCCGGCAAATCTGTGCCGCCCTGCAACATGCCCACGAAAAAGGGATCGTCCACTGTGATGTTAAGCCGCACAACGTTCTGCTCACCAGCGAAGGGGTGGCTAAATTGAGTGATTTTGGCCTGGCCCACCGGATTGACAAACCACTGAGTAGTAGTGACAGCTTTGCCGGAACCTTAGCCTACATCGCGCCAGAGCAAGCCCTCTCCCACCCCGTCACCCCCTCGGCTGACCTGTATGCCCTGGGCGTCCTGCTCTACGAACTATTCACCGAAACCTTACCGTTCAAAGGCAATTCCGTACAGGTCATCGTGCAACATTTGCAGGAACAACCAGTCCCACCACGTCACCGCCAGCATGACATCCTACCGGCACTGGATGAGTTAATCCTCTACCTGATGCAAAAAGAGCCATCAGCGCGTCCAGGCAACGCTCGTGAAGTGGGCCAGCTTTTAGCCATGTTAAGCCAGATGTACCGTATGGAAACCAGCCACAGGCGCACAATTCCAGCGTAATCATCGTTTATTCGTATGTCGTCCCGTTTCAATTCGGGTCAATCTCTCTGGTTGCGGCCATTTGCTCCGTTCCCAACCCGGACAACCAATAACAACTTAATCATGGAGTTCCCCATGTGTCTTTGGCACACCAAGAGGGATGAAAATCTGTAGGACGATTTTTTAAATCGTCCACTGGGCGATTTAAAAAATCGCCCTACATTTTCGTAGGAGTTCCCCATGGGCCTACGGCGCACCAAGATGGATGAAAATAACGCCACCATTTTTATTCCCATTCGTGTTTCTTCCTATCCGTGTTTCCACTATCCGTGGCTATTTTCGTAGGAGTTTCCCATGGACGGAACGCACACCAAGATGAATGAAAATAACGCCACCATTTTCATTCCCATCCGTGTTTCTTCCCATCCGTGTTTCCA
>JAGNBF010000061.1 GCA_018004935.1 Chloroflexota bacterium
TGGGAATTGCTTTGGGCTGGTCGGTGGCCCTGGTGGCCGGTTTGGCCCTGGATGTGACAACGGTGGTAGATGTGGGGACAATTGCGCTGTCAACGGGGTTCGCGGCCGCGGTCGGGCTGGTGTTTGGTATTTATCCGGCATGGCGGGCGGCTGGTTTGAGGCCGATTGAGGCGTTGCGGTATGAATAGGGGAGACTAAGAGACTGAGAGACTAAGAGATTGGGAGATTGATTAGTCGCTCAGTCTCTTAGTCTCCCGGTTTTGTATATGGTTAAACAACGCATTCTAGTTGTAGATGATGATCGGGAAGTGGTGCGGCTGATGCGGGCGTATCTGGAGCAGGCCGGGTATGAGGTGTTGGTGGCCTATGACGGCGAGACGGCTCTGCACACGTTGCGCCGCGAACGGCCCGATTTGCTTCTGCTTGATTTGATGCTCCCGGATCGGGATGGGTATGACATTACCCGGATCGTGCGGGCGGATGCCATGCTGTCAGCGTTACCCATCATCATGCTCACGGCGCGGGTGGATGATACGGACAAAATCGTCGGGCTGGAGATGGGGGCGGATGATTATGTGACGAAGCCGTATAATCCGCGTGAGGTGGTGGCGCGGGTGCGGGCAAGGTTACGGAAGTTGGGGGAGTCGCGGCCGCAGATTCTCCAGGTCGGCTCCCTACAAATGGACATCGGGCGGCACGAAGTCACCCTCAACAACCAAGCCATCAACCTGACCGCCAGCGAATTTGATCTGCTCCGGGTGCTGATGGAGCAGGCGGGTTACGTCTTTACCCGCAGTGAACTCATCCACAAAGGGCTGGGGGCCGATTACGAAGGGTTAGACCGCACCCTCGACAGCCACATCCGCAACCTGCGCCAAAAACTCGAACCCAACCCCAAACAACCAACCTTCATCCAGACAGTGCATGGCGTGGGGTATCGGCTGGTGGGGGATAGGGATGAATGATGAAGTGTGAATTGTGAAGTATGAATTGTGAATATGAGGGAATGGTCAATGGTTAATGGTCAATGGCTAAGTAATCGTCCGAAAATAACGTAGGTGGCACGGTCAGGAGACCGGCCACAGCAAATCGCTAAGTTAATAACGAACGACTACTAATCATTGACCCACTACCTACCGATAACTGGTAACTGATTACTGCTCACTGCTAACTGCTCACTAAACTATGAACCGTCTCTGGGTCCGCTTTAGTCTCATTATTCTGGGGGTGATATTGTTCGTCATCATCACCCCGTTCCTGTTTCGTGGGGTGGTGTTTCCGTTGTTGGGGCAGGATAGAGAAGTGGCGCGGGAGCTTTTTCCGCAGGTGTTGGAGACCTTGCCGTCGGAAACGGTGGATCGGATTGCCCAATTTTTTCTGGCCGAATTGATTTCCAGCCTGGTAGCGTATGTGGTGGTCAGTGCGGTGGCGGCTTTGCTCGTGGGGTCGTGGGTGGGAAGAACGTTGACGCGGCCGCTGCAACAACTTGAAAAAGCGGCCAATGCCATCAAAGCCGGGGAGCTAAACCAGAATGTCCCGGCGCAGGGGAGCCGGGAAATGGTGGCGATGGCCACGGCGTTCAACGGCATGGCCGCCCAACTGAGCCAGGCCGAGACCCTGCGTAAAAACCTGCTGGCCGATGTCGCCCACGAATTACGCCACCCCATTCACATCCTACAAGGCAATCTCCAGGCCATTCTGGACGATGTGTACCCCCTGTCCAAAGAGGAAATCGCCCGGCTGGCCGATCAGACGCAACATTTGACCCGGCTGGTGCAAGATTTGCATGATCTCTCCCAGGCGGAAGCGCACCAACTACCCCTGCACCGGCAAGAGATGGAGGTGGCGGATGTGGTGAAGGACGCGGCCGCGACGTACAAACCGCTCGCTTCAGGCCGTCACATTGATCTGCATGTCGAACTATTGGGGGCCATTCCGACCATTCAGGGGGACCCGGCCCGGTTGCGCCAGGTGATGTTAAACCTGTTGGATAACGCCCTGCGCCATACGCCGGATGGGGGGAAGGTGGTGGTGACGGTGCAGAAGTTGGCGGGCCGTTTGCAGGTACAGGTGCGAGACAGTGGCAGTGGCATCAGCCCGGAGCATCTCCCCTTTGTGTTTGATCGGTTCTACAAGCTGGATCGCGGCCGCGAACGGAGCGGCACCGGCTTAGGGCTGGCGATTGCAAAGGCGGTGGTAGAGGCACATGGGGGCGAGATTGCGGCCGCGAGTCAGGGGGCAGGGCAGGGGAGTACGTTTACGTTGGGGTTGCCGTTGTGAAGGGTGTATTAGTCTATTGGTGTATTGGGGATGCGGCCGCGCACATTGCCACATCTCGTTTCCTTATTTCAAGCAACAGCAAAATCGGTATGCGGCCGCATTTCCGGCGGTTGGAAGGCTAAAACAATATCCTCTTTCGGCACGCCTGCCTCTAGCAAATCCTTGACAATGCCATTCTCCAACCAATCCTCTTCCACCCAGATTTTGCCATTCCGTAGGCGCAAATAAACGGTTGTCCCCCGCATCCGTTGGCGTTTCAACCAGCCTGTATTGACCAGCAAATATTGATCACGTTCCTCATCTACCACCAATTCGGTCATAATCTCAGGGGTAGCGGCACTCTGGTTAATTAGTTCAGCGTATCGTGTAAGCAAATTTTTGATGAGGTTACGGTAGTGGCTTAATTTATCCATTGCGCGATCTCCTCAGTTAGAACATCCACGACAAGTAAGGGTGGATGGCTCCATTCTATGATCACTTGCACTGATTTTCGTCGAAAAACCTGACTGTAAGCCGTATCACTTACAGCCAGATAAAGTTTGTGATCCGGAGCTACCTTGGCCAGAAGTGGGTAATACATCTGATACTGCCCCAGAGCCAACTTCAAATCCTGCATAGGGGATGGCCCAGTAAAGCTCTTCACTTCAACAACGATCTTCGTTCCCGATTTCTCTGCTCCAATCGGATGTTCTGCGGCCAGGTCTGCGAAAACAGTGGCATCCTCGTAACGCATGGTGAATGGATCAGAGGTAATGGTCCATCCATCTTTGATCAGGGCATTTTTTACCGCATCGTGAATGAAATCTTTGGCTGACATGTGAGGAAAGTATAGAAACACACCTGACCAGTGTCAAACTTGTTTGTTGTTGTGGACGGAGCGGCACAGGTTTAGGGCTGGCGATTGCGAAGGCGGTGGTAGAGGCATATGGGGGGGAGATTGCGGCCGCGAGTCCCGGCCATGGGCAGGGGAGTACGTTTACACTGGCGTTGCCGCTCTAAGCAACGACAAGAACAGCATACAAATAATCCATTTCCATCCAGGCCAGCAGAAATTCATCCACCGTAACAGAAACAGGTTCTGTACTCATATCTGGGTCTAGCAACCACATCACATCTGGTTCAACCTCAATGACAACGATGGCGTGTTGAAAAAACTCCCCTGACCAATGCGATAACTCGCCTGCCTGAACAAAAACAATCACCGGATAGTCTTGACGCACCCATTTTTGAAGCGTATTCAGGTCTCCCTCTTCATAAATCACTTCGATGGGCAATTCTGTGAGGCGTTTAATTTGAAATGTTGGCGTTCCCAGCCCTGGTTTGATGGACAGTAATCGGGCTAAATGTTCTTGGGTAACATTTAGCCCTTGGTAGGCCAAAACCATTTGGGCACAGGCGGCTAAGCAATAGCCGGTATCAATCTGCGCGTGAAAAGGAACGGACAAACGCTTCCCCATGAGCGATCATCTCCTCGGCTTTTTGTTCGGTGGCGATTACCTGCCCCTGATGAGCATCTACATCTACATACCCAATTGGCCCTTGAGGTAGTTGGCCTTTTGCCGTGATAAACGCTCCGAATCGCCAAATGATTTTTTTGTCCGTTTCTGTCAGAAACCCTTCTTGAGCCACCAGCATGTTGCCCACGTATTCGGCTAACCAACGGGTAGCTTTACGCCGGGCGATTTGTTCGGCTACCACTGGTTCTTTGCCCGCTACGATTACGTAAACATGACTCCCTTCTGGCAATTTTGTTTCTGGAGTCAAGTGAATATGCCCTTGTTGAACGACACCTTGATAAGTGTGTACCATTGTCATACCTGTACCTCTAGCATGTATTTGGATGCTAAAGAAATCATACCATACTCATCGGAGATACTAAATGGGAAACACGCGGCCGCAACTCCCCCTGAGTTTCCGCAAGTTCTCTTGTGAAAATGTAGGGCGATTTGGTAAATCGCCCGGACGATTTACCAAATCGTCCTACAGACTTTCATCCCACTTGGTGCGCCGTAGGCCCATGGGGAACTCCTACGCCACCTCTCGCCCTCCCGTCAAATTGTACGCCTGCCCCGTGATAAAACTCGCCTCATCCGAGGCCAGGAACGCGACCAGTTGGGCCACATCATCCGGCGTACCGAGCCGTTTGAGCGGGATGCGGCTCTCCTGAGAGGCCAGCACCGCTTCCTTCGTTTGCCCTGTTACCCATGCTTCCATCTGTATCCCCCATTGCTTCATCCCGGTGTCAATATCCCCTGGTAGGATGGCGTTGACGGTAATTCCGGCGTCCCCCACCTCTTGCGATAATGATTGGGTGAGGGCAATGACGGCGGCTTTGCTGGCGGCGTAGGCAGACATGAAGGGCCGCGGCCGCACCGCTGCAATAGATGATATGTTGATGATGCGGCCGCCGTTCCCCCCTTCGAGCATTAAGGGCAGGGCATAATGACAGCACAAAAACGTCCCCGTCGCGTTAATCTCCAACGTTTTGCGCCACGCTTCTTCGGCCATGTGCAGAACCGGGGCCGGGCCGATGGTGGCTCCGGCATTGTTCACCAGGATGTCCAACCGCCCAAACCGCTCTTTGGTCTGGGCGATCATCGCCTGGACATCGGCTGTCTGGCTGACATCGGCGCGGAGAGGCAGGCTTTGTACCCCGTGTTCCGCAACACAGTCAGCCACCGCCTGTAACTCTTCCCACTGGGCGTTGCCCCCATGCGGTAATGTCGAAGGCGCAGCACACAAATCGGTGACGACAACATGCGCTCCATCTTGGGCCAGCCGTAGGGCAATCGCCGCCCCGATTCCGTTTTGCCGCCCGGCCCCCGTCACCAGGGCGACTTGATTGTGTAAGGCGTACATTGACTAAACTCCTAACCTGGTCAAGCCAGAACTAAAAAAAGGAACACAGAGGGTCACAGAGAAGGCACAGAGATACACAGAGTTATAAAACGGTCTTGGCTTTTCTCTGTGAACCTCTGCGTTTCCTCTGTGAATCTCTGTGTAACCTCTTTCTTGCTCACTGTACAAGGACAATCCATGGCCTCAATCAATCTGTAGCGATGGGGTTCGCGGCCGCGTCTCTGGCCTTCTCCTCGTTGACAAAGTACAACAGGGCCAACCCCACAGCAAAGAACACCGCAATAGACAAAATCGCCAGCCGTTGCCCCGATTGCTCCGCCAGGGTGATAGATTCCCCCTGCGCCTGATACCAGAGCGCGGCTTCGGCGGCGATGAAACCGTAGACGGTGGGGCCGATAAAGGACGAGGTGCGCCCGGCAACGGCAAAGAAGCCGTAGAATTCCGCACTTTGCCCCGGCGGGCTAAACATCGCCACCATCGTCCGGCTCACCGATTGGGTCCCCGCCATGGCAAACCCGGCCACAACCCCAATCAGATAAAAACCGGTTTGCGTCTGGTTGAAATACATCCAGATAATCACGACGATCATGATCAGAATGGAGATGACCAGCGACCGTTTGCCGCCGAATTTATCCACCCAACGGCCAAACATAAACGCCCCGATGACGTTGGTAATCTGCACGATAATGACAAAAACGATCAAATCCGTCTGATCCATGCCGAACAGCACCGCCCCGATAATGGCGGCAAAATCCAGGGCCATGATAATGCCGTCGTTGAAAATCAAGAAGGCCACCATGAATTTGATGAACTCACGGAAATTTTTGGCCGTGCCGATGGTTTTGCGGAGCCGTTTGAAGGCCAATGTCAGGTAGTTATCGCCAGGGGGCAAAGCCTGTTTTTTGGCCCGCTCTGGGAGCCAGAGGAATAGGGGAATGGCCGAAAGGGCAAAAAATACGGCGGTGACAACCAGTGTGGAGCGCACCACCACCGTGCCTTCGACTTTGAGCAGGACAATCATGGGCAGAACGATCAGCAGGCAGATGATCCCCCCGGCTGTCCCTACCGCCCAACCGTTGCCGGAGATGCGTCCCATCTCTTCCGGGGCGGCGATTTCGGGGAGCAGGCCATCGTAAAACACCTGGGCACTGCGGTAGCCGATCTCGGCGAGGATGAAGAAAGCCATGCCGATGAAGACGCGCCCCGGTTCGGCCAGGAAAAGCAGGGCGGTAAAGACGCAGGTCATTACCGTGTAGCCCAACAAGAACTTTTTCTTGGCCCCGGAATAGTCGGCGATGGTTCCTAGAATGGGGGCGGTGACGGCCACGATGAGCATAGCGACGCCCACGGCGATCCCCCACAGCCGCGACCCCTCAGCCCCGCCGACTACCGTCCCCTGGAAGTAGGCGGAGTAAACGGCCAACAATACCACCGCCGCATACGCCGAATTACCAAAATCGTACAAATACCACGCCCAACGTTCCCGCCCGGTTGCCAATGCTCCCGTGGTTTTGGTCATCATCTTCCCTCCTGAATGTGATGCGTGAATAAAAAAGAAGAAGGTACACAGAGGGCACAGAGGTGACGACACAGAGATTCACAGAGAAAGACCTGATAGGTTTAATCACTTAGGGTTCACTTGGAATTAAGTTGGGTGGCGCGGTCAGGAGACCGGCCACAGCAAACTCCAAAGTTGTTTACGAGCGAACCCTTAGGACTTAGCGCCTTTAATTTTTTAACAGGCTCTCGTTGTGTCATTCTGAGAGTATCCACGAGCGGTGCACTCGTTCAATGAGTGCAGAAACAAGGCTTGCTCCAGATTAGGCTCAGTCGGTATCATTCACCTCCGGTTCAGACAGTTAAAACCGAGACTCCATTGGTGCCATAGTGCCCATTGCTGAGAGTGGTTCCGAATATCAGCGGTTTTGTGAGTGGTGGCCTAGACCCCGTTGAGTAGCCTACAAAAAAGAGAAGATAGTCGGGTCTGAACCAAACTAAACCGGAGTGAGTATCAGACATGAGCAAAGAAAAAAGCCCGAAAAAGCAAACCCAGGAATTCGACATTTTACAGCAGATAAACCACAACGCCGGCGGCATTGATATTGGCGCGGAAGAGATTTACGTTTGTGGGCCACCGGGGCGGGCCGAGGAACGCATTCGTTGTTTTGACACCTTTACGGTTGACCTCAACCGGTTAGCTGACTGGCTACAGACCTGTGGCGTCAAGACGGTGGCGATGGAGTCAACCGGCATCTATTGGATACCCTTATTTGACATTCTGGAAAGTCGGGGCATTGAAGTCTGTTTAGTCAATGCCCGGCATCTCAAGAATGTGAGCGGACGCAAGAGTGATGTGGCCGATTGTGAATGGCTGTACCAGTTACACACCTACGGTTTGTTACGGGCTTCCTTTCATCCCCCAGACCAGATTCGGGCCTTAAGAGCCTTGGCTCGTCATCGGGAGATGTTAGTGAGCTATCGTGCCGCCCACATCCAGCACATGCAAAAAGCTTTAGAGCAGATGAATGTGAAACTGACCTATGTTTTGAGCGATATTACCGGTGTCACAGGTATGACCATCATTCGGGCGATTCTGGCTGGAGAACATGACCCGTACACCTTGGCTCAGTATCGAGATAGTAAGTGCAAGCATAGTCAGAAAGAAATTGCCAAAGCTCTTGAAGGTCACTATCGCCGCGAACATCTTTTTGCCCTCCAACAAGCGGTTGAACTGTATGACATGTATGGTCAACAGATCATGGCTCTGGATGAGGAAATGAAAACGATGTACGCTCAGGTCAAGCCACTGGATGAGGGTCATAGCAGAACGACCACACCACCGAAACCCCAACAGGCAAAACCACGCAAGAACCAGGCCCACTTTGACCTGAAGACAACGCTGTATCAAATGGCTGGTGTAGACCTGACCCAAATTGATGGCATTGATGCCCTAACCGCCCAAACGGTCTTGACCGAAATCGGTTTGGATATGAACAAATGGCCGACCGAAAAGCATTTCACTTCCTGGTTGGGTTTATGTCCCAACAATGACATCAGCGGGGGTAAAGTCAAACGACGCCGCTCGGGCAAAACAACCAACCGAGCGACCACGGCCTTACGGGTGGCGGCCCAGTCTTTGGCCCGGAGTGCTACGACGTTGGGGGCCTTTTACCGCCGTATCAAAGCCCGTCGTGACGCCCCCAAGGCGATTGTCGCTACTGCTCATAAACTAGCACGCATCATCTATCACATGTTAAAAAACCGGACCGATTACGTTGACCGTGGTCTAGAGCATTACCAGGAACAACAGCGTGCCCAGGCGATTAAGCGTCTGCAACGTCAAGCCACAAAACTGGGCTTACGTATCGAAGGTTTGTCAGCACCGGTTGCTTAACAAACGCCTTGTTTCTGAGTAGGAGTCCGCGACGAAGAATCCCTAACGACTCGTCTATCCAGATTGTCGGGATTCTTCGCTCCCAAAGCCTCGCTCAGAATGACACGACTCAAAATTCGGTGAAATACACGAGTAGCCAATTTTCTAACAGGCTCTTACGTGCTGTGGCCGGTGTCCCTACCGAGCCACGACGAACGTGATCAGGGGACCGTCTCAATCAACCCCCATAAATCCTAAACTCTGTGTGTCTCTGTGCCTTCTCCGTGTTCTCTGTGTTCCTCCCATCATCTCATCGTAAACGCGACTTTGATGGCGTGTGTCTGTTTTTTGGCGAGGGCGGTGTGGAAGGCGTGGCGGTAGTCGGTGAGGGGGAAGCGGTGGGTGAGTAGAGGGGCTGTTTGGATTTTTCCCTCAGCCATCCAGCGCAAGGCGAGATCAAAGGTGCTCACCTGTTCTCCTTGCCATGTCACCACATCATGCCCCACTGCCCCGATCAGGTTGACTTCCTGATGCCAGACCGGGGTTAAGTCCACGTTCATCTTGTGCAGATAGACACCCACCAGCACGACCGTACCCCCGGCGCGTGTCCAGCGCAGGGCGTTGTGGAGTGTAGCGGGAATGCCCACCACGTCAAAAATGAGGTCAAAGCCACCGAGCAACATGCGATTGCGGCCGCGACCCTCATACATTCTCGCCCCTGTCAACTCACACGTAGCCTTGTACCCATCCTCATGCGCCAAAAACGTCGCATCCGCCCCCAACTGCCGGGCCAACTCCGCCTGCCAGGGAAACTCGGCGACGGCGGTGAGGTGGCAGGCCGGTTGCAGGAGCTTGATGGCCTGAATGAGCAGGAAACCGATGGGGCCACAGCCGAGGACAAGCACGTTGTCATTCGCGGCCGCAATTTTCCTGTACGCCGCATGAATCGCCACGGCAATTGGTTCCGTGAAGATAGCCTGCTCATCCGTAACCCCATCGGGCACGGGGACGAGGGTGCTGGCGGGGGTGATGAAGCTATCCCCAAAGCCGCCGCCCACCGGGTGCGCGTCCCGCGCTTCGGAGGCGAACTCGCACAGGACGCGATGGCCTCTGGTGCAGGCAGGACATAACTCGGCGCGGCCGCGTGCCCGGCAATCATCGGCCCGCCCCCAACGCACCACCCGATCCCCCACGCGATAAGGGGTTGCGGCCGCGCCCACTTCCGTCACCACGCCGATCATCTCATGCCCCAGGTAAATCCGCTTGTGGGCAGGCAGGGCCACCGGAGCCACATTCAGGCTGGCATCCACGAACAACTGGTGCAAATCACTGCCACAAATGCCACACATCCGGTTCCGCACCCGCACCCACTCCGGCCCCGGCAGGGGTGGTTCCGGCAGTTCCGCCAGATGGAGCGGCGAGGTCGAGGCGAAATACGCCCCCGGCCACACCCGCCCCAACAGCCGCGTCAACACAATGCGCGGAATGGAGATGTCGAGGTACATGGTTTTCATGGGAAGAGGGTGTATTGGTATATTGGTTTATTGGTTTATTGGTTTATTGGTGTATTGATGTTCTTGTGTGCTGATGTGTTGATGTGTTGTTACATAGGTGAAGTGGGCATCGCTGACGCACTAATACACCAATACACCAATACACCAATACACCAATACACCTTCTTAGAAGCTGACCTTCCCCGACCGGGCCGCGTTCCAAATCCACAGGCCGGGCGGATCAACGTTGGCTTCGGCGTCTACGACGGCGTGGATGACGGCGGGTTTGCCAGAGGCGACGGCTCGTTCCAGGGCGGCTTTCAGGTCAGAGCCTTTGCTGACACATTCACCGTAACAGCCCATCGCCTGGGCCACCAGGTCGTAGCGCACCGGGGCATGGTCGTGGTGAAACCAGGGGGCGGTGCGACCAAACACCCGTCTCTGCGCCGATTTCTCCATACCAAACGCCCCATCCACCGCCACAATGACCACAATGGGCAAATTGAGCCGGGCGGCGGTCTCTAACTCCTGCATATTAAACCCGAAGGCACTGTCCCCCGTTACGCAGTAAACAGGGCGATCCGGGGCGACGATTTTGGCCCCGATGGCGTAGGGCAGGCCCGTGCCCAGGTAGCCCATGTTGGCAGTGTACAGGACACCCTGCTGTTGCCGCGCCTGGTGGTAATGCATCGCCCACATGACGGTGTTGCCCCCATCGAACGCCACAATCGCATCTTCAGGGAAAAATTCGTTGCACACCTGCAAAATCGTGCCGGTGAGCATTGGCTCCCGCTCCCGGTCGGCGATGGCGTCGTCCAGTCCTTGTTGCCATTGCTGTTTGACCATCTGCAACGCGGCGATTTTGGCGTGGGGTTCCCGTTGGGGGGTGAGTTCGCGCACGGCGGCGAGGAGTTGTGCCATTACCACCTTCGCATCACCGATGAGAGGCAAGTCCACCGGGCGGTTCAGGCCGATGTGGGCGGGGTTGGTGTCAATCTGGATGGTGGGTTGGGTGGCGGGGTCGCCCCACAGCGGCGGCCGCCCCCACATGACCAGTTCCCCGAAGCGTGTGCCGACGGCCAGGATGAGATCGGCCTGCTGGTGGGCCATGAAGGCGGCCATACAGAGCGGCGGGTACAGTTGGGGGTGGTTTTCGGGGATGATGCCCCGGGCGGTGACGTTGTTGGTGACAGCACAGCCCAGGTGTTCGGCTAACGCCAGGATTTCCGGCCCGGCCCCGGAGCGCATGGCCCCGTTCCCGGCGTGGATGTTGACGAATCCGGCGTTGACGAGCATTTCAGCGGCGTGGCGGATGGCTTGGGGCGCGGCCGCGACCTTCTCCACCACCTGCACGCGTTCACGGGGCCATTGGTGAACCGTGCTGTCGTCCCCTTTCTGGTTCAGCACATCTTCGGGGATGACCAGATGGACGGGGCCGGGTGTACCCTCTTTGGCGACGCGGAAGGCGTGGCGCACCATGTCGGGGATGCGGTGCCAATGGTTGACGCGGCCATTCCATTTGACCGCCGGGGCGAAAAGGGCCAGGTGGTCAGGCGATTGTGTGCCGCCCATGTGCCGGTAATCGTCGCTGATTTCGGTGCGGCGCATGGTGGTGATGGCGACAACGGGGCTACCTTCGGCCTGGGCGCAGATGACGCCGGAGAGCAGATTGGCGGCTCCTGGCCCGGCGCAGGCCATGACGAGGGCCGGTTCCCCGGTGAGACGGGTTTCGGCATCGGCCATGTGCGCGGCCGCGGCCTCATGGCGTGGCACGATCAGGTGCATGTCGAACTCGGCCCCTAGCCGTTCCAATGCTTCCAAAAAAATCATGTAGGTGCCATCGGTGATGGCGTGGATATGGCGGACATTCTGAGCGTGTAAACTGCGGAGCAATAATTCGCCCCCGGTGATTTCGGCCATGATGTTTTCTCCTCTGAAAATAGCCACTGATTGAAGAAACACGGATGGGAAGGAACACGGATAGAAATGAAAAATGGTGGCGTTATTTTCATTCATCCTGGTGCACCGTAGGCCCATGGGGAACTCCTACGAAAATAGCCACTGATAATGGAAACACGGATGGGAAGGAACACGGATAAGGAATGAAAAATGGTGGCGTTATTTTCATTCCTCTTGGTGCGCCGTAGGCTCATGGGGAACTCCTACGAAAATAGCCACTGATAATGGAAACACGGATAGGAAGGAACACGGATAGGAATGAAAAATGGTGGCGTTATTTTCATTCATCCTGGTGCGCCGTAGGCCCATGGGGAACTCCTACGAAAATAGCCACTGATAATGGAAACACGGTAGGCTTCGCCGCGCCGCAGGCTAAGGAATGAACACGGATGGGAATGAAAAGTTGTGGCGTCATTTTCATCTATCCCTTCGGCAAGCTCAAGACAGGCTTGGTGCGCGTTCCGTCCATGGGGAATTCACCATTCGCCATTCGGAGAGTTCCTATTCTTCCCGCGCCTTCAGCCCATCCACCAGCACCTCCACCACGGCTTCCAGGTAGCGGGCATCGGCCGCGGCCGCGGCCGCTTCGTCTAGTTCGGCATAATGTTGAATGACGGGGCGGTTTTGGAACCAGTGGGTGGTGAGGGCGAGGGAGATCGCCAGGATATTCTCTGGCTCCATGTCGGCGCGGATACTGCCTTCAGCCTGGGCCTGCCGGATTTTGGCCAGCATCTGCCGGGCCACATCTTGCCCCGTTTCCATGCCGAACGGGTCTTCGAGGATTTGGAGCCAGGAGAGGAGTTTGGCGACCTGGGGATGAGATTGGAAGAATTGGAAGCGGCCGCGAACCGATGATTGAATAAAATTGACAATATGGCCGTCGTCCTGGTCGAGCAACTGCTGTTGGTGGGCCAGGTAACTGCCATACGCCTCTTGTTTGACCGCCTGCCACAATCCCTCTTTCGAGCCAAAATAATGGTGGATCAGGCTTTGGGTGATGCCACTGCGGCGGGCGATCAAGCTCATAGACGTGCCTTCAAACCCTTTCTCAATGAAGAGTTCCTGGGCCGCTTGAAGCACTTTCGCCCGATTGCCTTCGGGGTTGTTGGTACGTTTGTGGGTCATGGCGTGTGTCGTCAACGGGTAGAAAACGACGGTCAAGGCACGCCCTGTAGTATAAACGAAAATAAATTGATCGGTCAATCAATTTCACCCAGATACAGCAATTCTCAATTTGGTTTGCCCCTGGTGTTTGCCCTTTTTTGGGCGTGGTTCAAAAGTCGGCCAATGATGCTTAACAGTTTGTAGGGCGATTTTGTAAATCGCCCACGAGACGATTTACAAAATCGTCCTACAAATTTGTAAAGCTGATCTGAACCATGTCGTTTTTTGTTTTCATGAGAGGGCGAACAGCCTGAAAGGCTGTTCTATGGCTTGGACCATTTTTTGAGCGTGCTTTTGGCGTCCAATCACCGGGGGGTAGGTCTTTCGTGGGAGCCATTTTATGCCTGTGTTATTTCGGAAAAGCATCTTCTCATAAAGTGTGGTGAAGTTGGTTGAGCCTGTCGAAACCAACGGCCTTCAACAAGCTCAGTCCTCGAGGACGTGTATAGTTACGTTTGCATGAATATCCCATTGGTATGGCACATAGGCTGAGCCTTTTCTGTTATGCTACCGGGCATGAGTCAAAGAACCCGAAACTTGATTCTGGCTGTTGCCCTGACCCAAATCGTCACCGTCTTTGCTCTTTTGGCCTTACCTTCTATCGTCCGAGCAATTCCAGGGCGTTACCGGGTGCGGCTAGAAAATGTGCCAATTGCCCAAGATGTGCTGGAACTGGTGACAACTCCATATGCTCTGGCTCTGCCCACACCGGGTGGGGCGATCAATCGGCCCGCGGCCGCGTTACCCACTGGCATTGTGGCCTTGCCGGATGCCCCTACGGCTACAGTTACAGCCACTGCCACACCGACGAATGACCCCCCACCAACTCCCGCACCGCAAAATACCGTTACCCCTACTTTTACTCCCTCACCAACCCCTTCACCGACCCTCACCCCTTCCCCCACCCCTTTGCCAGAGAGCATCAAACTGGAAGGGATCACCGCCGTCGCACAGACATTCAACAATTGTGGCCCGGCCAATCTGACGCAGGTGTTGAACTTTTACGGCGCGGCCGCGAACCAAAACGATGTCGCCTCCTATTTGAAACCCGATGACGAAGATCGCAACGTCAGCCCCTGGCAGATTGAGGCGTATGTGACAGATAACACCGCCCTGCGTGTCATCTACCGTAGCGGCGGGACGCTGGAATTGCTCAAAAACCTGCTCGCGGCCGGGTTCCCGATTGTCATCGAGAAGGGGTATGAGCCGGGTACGGCCAACGCCCAGGGCTGGTTCGGCCATTATCTGACCCTGTTTGGGTATGATGAGACGGAGCAGGTTTTCCACACCCAGGATAGCTACCTGGGGCCGTTTGATGGCACGGGGCGGCCGGAAAGTTATGCCAACATCGAACAGTTCTGGCAACAATTTAACTTCACTTTTTATGTGGTGCATGAACCGGCGCAGGCGGAGACGGTGGCCGCGTTGCTGGGACCGGAGTTGATGGATGATCGGATGATGTGGGAGAACGCGGCCGCACGCGCACAAGCTGAAATTGACGCTGACCCGGAAAACGCTTTTGCCTGGTTTAACCTGGGCACGAACCTGGCGGAACTGGGCAATATGACGGGTGAGGCGCAATATTATGACGCGGCCGCGGCCGCTTATGATCAGGCACGTGTCATTGGGCTACCGCCGCGCATGTTGTGGTATCAATTCCGCATCTACCTGGCCTACATCAAGACGGAGCGGTATGAGGATGTGATGACACTGGCGAATACGATTCTGGCAAATGAAGGCGGCCGCTATGTCGAGGAGACATACTATTACAAAGGGTGGGCACTGCTCTATTCGGATACGCAGGCGGCCATCAACAACCTGGAACTGGCCCTGGAGCGCAACCCCAACTTCACCCCGGCGCAACTGATGTTAGATTCGCTGTCGTGAATGCGGCCGCAAGAGGGCGAGACGACGCGGAACCAACGTTTCCCGTTTTTCCAAAATGAACCCGCATCGTCCCGCCCCTACATTTCGCCGTATGGGTATTGGGTGCTGGTTTCGATGAGGGCGATTTCATCCGGGGGGAGGTGGAAATCCGTCGCTTCCACCAGGAAATACCCAGACTCATCTGGGCGGTGGAGATGATCTTTGGGGTCATGGGGTTATGGGGTTATGGGTTATTGGTTATTGGGCCAGGTGGGCAAAATATAGCATAAGTGGGGCGACAGGGCATGGGAACGACGGTTTGGGGTATGTTATAATCAGCATGACGTAGTTGATAGTGACGCCGTTAGTGTCTGGAGTTCCTCTGAGTTCCCGCTATCCCCCTTGTTTCTTTTCAGGTCTTTCCGGTATCTTCTCAATATTCCGGGCAAACCTTCGGAAGGTTTGAACTACGAGCCAGGCTGTAGATGAAACCTTCCGAAGGTTCCGCACTTTATTGAGATATTACTCTTTCCGCTTATGTTCGACTATCTGGTGATTGGCAAAGGGTTGATGGGAAGCGCGGCCGTGCGCTACCTCTCAGCGCATTCCTCCCGTGTGGCCATTATCGGGCCGGATGAACCGGCCAACTACGCGACACATCCCGGCGTGTTTAGCAGTCATTACGACGAGGGGCGCATTACGCGGCAGCTGGCGCGGGATATGGTCTGGGCGTACCTGGCCGACCGGGCCATCCGGCAGTACGCCCTGTTGGAAGAGGCCAGCGGACTGCGCTTCCATGTGCCGGTGGGCTGTCTGACGGTGGCCCACACGCCAGAGGAAAGTCGTTATTTACGCGGCCGCGACGACATCGCCCAGCAGTTAAATGTGAAATATGCACGGTTGGGGGACGCGGCCGCGATCCATCACAACTTCCCGTTCCTCACCTTCCCCGAGGGCTACCGGGGCGATTACGAACTGGCTCCCGCCGGATACATCAATCCCCGCACCCTGATTCGTGCCCAACTGCATGTGGCACGGCAAAACGGGGCTACCATTCGCAACGATGAAGTCCACCACCTGGCCGCCTCGCCCAGCCACATCACGGTGAAGACGCAGAGAGGCGACACCTACCAGGCGGAGAAGGTGCTGGTAGCGACCGGGGCGTTTGCCAATAGTTATGAGATTTTGGCGCGGCCGCTGGCTCTACGCGTCAAAAGTGAAACCATCATCATGGCCCAGATCACCCCCGACGCCGCCGACCGTCTGCGTGACATGCCCGCCGTCATCTACGACATCCACTCCCCCATCCTCAAAGACATCTACCTCTTGCCCCCCATCCGCTACACCGACGGTCATTTTTACTTGAAAATGAGTTGCGATACCGCCGCCGATCAAACCTTGGCTGACCTGGACGCCATGCGCGACTGGATGATTCAGGGGGAAAGTGATGTTTACAAAGCCGAACTCCAGACCGCCCTGCAAGCCATCATCCCCGGTCTGGCCGTGCAGACCTGGTTCACCAAACGATGCCTCGTCACCTACACACCCCACGGCAAACCCTATGTAGACCAACTGGACGAACGGCTCTTCGTAGCGACCGGCGGCAACGGCACAGCCGCCAAATGTGCCGACACCCTCGGCCACCTGGCGGCCCAACTGATGCGGGGCGAGGCGTGGGAACCGGTTTTTGAGCGGGCGATGTTTCAACTATGAGTACACTCCCCGCTTCCCCTCTTGCCGCACCCACCCGCCGCACCCACCTCAGTGCCATTTTGCAGGCAGTGCTGGTGACGTTTTTATGGTCAACCTCGTGGGTGCTGATCAAAATCGGCTTGCAGGTCAATTTGCCTGCGTTGACCTTTGCCGGATTGCGTTACACGCTGGCCTTCTTGTGCCTGGCTCCGCTGGTGTTATCCAACCGACAGCACCGGGCCACCTTGCGCCAGTTGCCCCGTGCCACCTGGGGGCAATTGCTTTTGTTGGGGGTGGTGTACTATGCCGTGACGCAGGGTTCACAGTTTGTGGGCCTGTCACTGCTTCCGGCGGCCACGCTGAATCTCTTGCTCAACCTCACTTCGCTGGTGGTCGGGCTGATGAATGTTGTGGGGGGACAGGAGAAACCCACCTCGGGACAATGGGCGGCGATGGGGTTGTCGGCGGTGGGTGTACTGGTTTATTTCCTACCGCTTAATTTACCCCCCGGTATCTGGTTAGGGCTGGCTGTCGCCACGGTAGGTGTGGTGGCGAATGCCTGGGGATCCGTGCTGGGGCGGAAGGTCAATCAAGCCGCTCATTTGCCCCCTTTGCTGGTAACGTTTGTGAGTATGGGTATTGGGGCTGTGCTATTGTTGGTTGTGGGCGGCGTAACACAAGGGTTTGGCACGCTCCAGTTACAGCAATGGTTGATTATCGGCTGGTTGGCGGTGGTGAATACGGCGTTTGCCTTCACGTTGTGGAATCGTACCTTGCAAACGCTGACAGCGGTGGAATCGAGTATGATTAACAGCCTCATGTTGCCGCAGATTGCCATCCTGGCCTGGGTGTTTCTAGGCGAAACACTCACCGGGCGGCAAATTATGGGGTTACTGTTGGTGGGGTTGGGGGTGATGTTGGTGCAACTATTGCGGCCGCGAGGGAAATGAGAGACTACCCACTACCCACTACCCACTGTTCACTGTTCACTGTTCACTGTTCACTATTCACTACCTACCAAACCTATGCCCACCTTCTACTCCTGGAACGTCAACGGCCTGCGTGCGGCCGCGAAAAAAGGTTTTCTCGATTGGTTTCATACCACCCAACCCGACATCCTCGGCCTGCAAGAGACGCGGGTGCATCCCGATGAACTGCCCCCGGCCTTACGTTGCCCGGACGGATATCACAGCTATTGGGGCATCTGCGAGCGCAAGGGGTACAGCGGCGTGGCGTTGTATACACGGCAGGAGCCATTAGCCGTGCAGGCAGGGCTGGGCATCCCCGAATTTGACAAAGAAGGGCGCACACTCATCGCCCATTACCCCGACTTTGTGTTTATCACCGCCTACTTCCCCAACGGCGGCCGCGACCATCTGCGTGTGCCTTTTAAGCTCGATTACTCGGCGGCGTTCCTGGCGGTGTGCCAGCAGTTCCGGGCGCAGGGCAAAACGGTGATTTTCTGTGGCGATGTCAACACCTCACACAAGCCAATAGACCTGGCGCGGCCGCGCGAAAACCGCAATCACACCGGCTTTTTACCCATCGAGTGTGCCTGGATGGATGAACTGGTGGCGGCAGGGTACGTAGACAGCTTCCGCCACCTTTACCCGGAGCAAAAAGGGGCCTACACCTGGTGGGCACAATTCGGTGGGGCACGGCAACGCAACACCGGCTGGCGGCTGGACTACTTTTTTGTTAGCGCAGAGGGGAAAGGGGGCATCGCGGCCGCGGACATTCATCCCCATGTACTCGGCTCAGACCACTGCCCCGTCAGTTTGGGTTGGCGCTATTTGCCTTAAGCGACTGTAAAAGAATAAGTTCCGCCAGACCTGACAGGTTTTCGGAAACCTGTCAGGTCTGGCCCACCCTCACCTTGTCGTAGGGGCGGGGCAGGTGGGGTTGACCTCGCCGTTTCACCATGATTCCCTCTCCCACCTGCCTCGCCCCGGTGGTGAGGCAGGGTGTTGTTGGGTAAACCGGGGTGAGGCAACCGGAAACCAGGGTCAACCGTTCGCCCAACATGACTATGGTGCGAGCTTCCAATAATCGGCAATCTTCTGTGAACCTCTGTGCATCCTCTGTGTAACCTCTTTCTGGCTAACTGTACAAGAAGTTAACTCGTAAGGGACTAAACCCGTTGCCTGAGTTTGTCAAAGGCCAACTTTCTCTCCCCGAGCGGGAGGGGCCGGGCGCACAGATTGCAAGAACCCTGACCACACTTCATTAAGCGTATAACGGGGATCCTGAAGCCAGATGGAGTTGAGAAGGGTATCGGCCTGTTCCTGGGTCCAGCCCAGTTTATTCATGGCATAACTGGAAAAGAAGGCGGTGACACGATAGTTAGCGGCACAATGGATCAGAATTTTTTGATCCTGTGTTTGGGCTAACGCGGCCGCAAAGCGCTGGTAATCTTCTATGGTGGGGTTTTGCCAATCTACCGGGATGTAATGATACGTCAGGCCTAACTGTTGGCAGAGACCGGGTTCATCGGGCAGGGCGTTACTAGAGTGATGGGGGGCCAGATTGATGACCACTTGAACTCCTTCATTCGCGGCCGCGTGCAGTTGCGCTTCTGTGGGCTGTCCGGCAGTAATGACCTTATCATTGATGAGACGATAGTTGAAAATATCTTGCAGACTCATTCTCACGGCTCCTTTCTCGGCGATCAAATCAAACTGAGGGTCTTCGGGATTTCGTAAAGTACGGGCAACCACAAGGGTTGCCCCGACAGATGGTGTCAATAAAATCCCGAAGACCCACATTCTGGTTACGGCAATAGTTTGGGTAGCTTTCCTGAACAGCCTGAAAGACTGTTCTACAGCGCAGTTAGTGAGACTCCGACACATGCCAGATGTTGACCAACCCATTCCCGCCAACCGTTGCCAGGAGCAAACCATCTGCCGACCAGGCAGTATTACCGCTGAAGGGATGTTGATCGGCTAAAGTATGCACCAGGGTGCCATCACTGACTTGCCAGAAACGCACTGTCGCACCAAGGGTAACAGCCAGAAGCGTATTATCGGGCGACCAGGCCAAATGGCGCACACTGCCCTGTCCGCTCAGGGTTAAAAGCGGTTGGCCGTTATCTTCCACGGTTTCCGCCCACACCAAAATCTGCCCCCCATTATCACCAGAGGCAAACTGATGACCATTCGGCGACCAGGCTAAGGCTTTTACGGGGGCGGCATGATCATTCAGGGTAATAGTCAACTCATTGGGGTTGGGCGGGCGAATCTGAATGAGGCCCGTCTGGCCCGCAACGATGATTTTACTCCCATCAGGCGACCAGCTAACGGCCAGGGCCTGCCCCAGTGCATTGACCTGGAAGGAGCGAACCTGCTCTCCCGCGGCCGCGTCCCAGACAATCATCTCACTATCAAACCCACACGAAACCAGTTGCGTACTATCCGCCGACCAGGCCACAGCTGTGACCTGCGCCGTATGCCCAGACATCTCCGCCATCAGTTCCCCCGTTGTAGCCGACCAGACCCGCACCGAATTATCAGGCAGGCCACTCGTCGCCAGCCAGAGGCCATCCGGCGACCAGGCCAGACTGGTGATACTGGCTTCATGACCCCCCAGGACTGTTATCATTTCTTTTGCTAGAGGCGACCACACCTGCACCGTGCCGCCATTATTACCCACCGCCAACCGGGAACCATCCGGCGACCAGGCAATTACCGTCGCCAGTTGGTAGGCCACAAAGTCAAACAAGGTTGTTATCTCTGTGCCACTTTGTCTGTCCCACAAACGCACCGTCTGATCGCGGCCGCCGACAGAAAGCAGTTGCCCCGCACCTAGTAGCCACAACAGTTGTTCAACCGCCGCATGCCGACTCAGCACCAATGAAACCTGCCGTTCACCCGTGGGCCAGAGCCGGATGCGCCCATCGGTGGCCCCAAAGGCCACGGTTGTAGCATCCAGCCATACGACGCTGGTTAGCGGCGAACCCACAAAAAGCGATCCTGAGTCAGCCCCGGCGATAGTGGCTACACGCAAAAAGCCGTCCGCACCCGCCGAGGCCAGTGTCGTCCCGTCAGGAGACCAGGCCACCGCCAGCGCCCCATCTTGCCGGTAAATAGAAGTGGCCCGTTCCTCACCCAGAACCCGGGTACGGATAAAATCCTCGCTACTACCAGAAGCAAAACGGGTTCCATCAGGCGACCAGGCCAGCGTGGTAATGGCCGTGGTGTGATCATTCCAGGTAGCGAGCGCGGCCGCGTCTGTCAGATTCCACCACGAGATTTGGCCGCTACTCGTTCCCACCAGCAGGGTGTCATCAAGCGGCGACCAGGTCAGGGCCACCACATTGGCTACCCTCAATTGGGTTAGTTCCGTCCAGACGCTGGTATCCCAAATAATAACAGTCCCCACCTGACTACTGGCCAGATAATGCCCATCTCGTGACCAGGCCACTCCCACCAGCGCCCGGCCACTCTCGTCAAGGGAACGCACCAGCGTCAGGTCGGGCAGGTGATAAAGGCTGAGGCCAGTGGATGTGGCCGCGACGAGCCATTGTTCATCTGGACTGACAGCCATTTGGTTGAGTTGTTGGGTGGCCCCGGTTAAGGTTCCGGCCACACTAAGTTGGGGCAATGTGTCCGCATCCAGGGCTAACTGGATAGGGGTAGGTGTGGGGGTGATAGTCGGAGCCAGCGTAGGGCTAAGCAACAGGGCGGGTGACTCAGCCGGTACTGTAGTCAGGCCAGACGCGGCCGCGTCCACGGATGTGGCCGTAGGAACAATGGTAGGGCTAGATGTTGTGGCGGCCACGACTACGGGGATGGTCGGGGTGAGGGGTAATTCAGTGCCCTGAGGCCACAAAAAAAACGCCCCCAGGCTCAGCAGAAGGCAGGCGAACAGCGCTCCACCCAGGAAAAACAAAACGGGAACGCGGCCGCGGTGCGGCTTCGCTATCTCCATCTCCAATTTAGGGACAGCCTCAACCGGAATCACTTCCAGGTCAGCCACATTGTCCAGGTCAGCCACCATGGCCGCAACCGACCCATAACGTCGGCTCATATCCTTACTCATGGCCCGGCGAATCACCGTCTCACAACCAGCAGGCAAATGGGGATTAATTCGGAGAATACTAGGAACTGGCTCCGTTACATGCTTCATCACCACCTGAAGTGGCGTTTCCCCCTGGAAAGGGGTTGTCCCAGTCAACATTTGAAACAAAATCACCCCCAGCGCATAAATATCTGACCGTCCGTCCAGAGTGGCATTTCCGCGCACCTGTTCGGGACTCATATACGCTGGTGTACCGACAATATTCCCTTCTGTTAAGGTAGCCTGGCTTCCCGCCATCTTCACAATGCCAAAATCGGCTAGATACGCCGTGCCAAATTCATCAAACAAGACATTATCCGGCTTCAAATCCCGATGCACCATACCCTGACGATGGGTGTGATCCAGGGCTGGGGCTATCTGGCGCAAAATCTCCGTTGCCCGTTCCACGGGAATGGGACCATTCTGAATTTGTTGGGTCAGGGTTCCCCCCGGCATCAGCCGCATCACCAGATAAAGTTCGTCCCCTTCCTCGCCATAATCATAAACGGGCACAATACCGGGATGGTCAATTTTGGCCATCACCTGAGCCTCGCGCCGGAACCGGCTTAAAAAAGATTTGTCATGGGTAAGCCGTTTGTCAATGAGTTTCAAGGCTACTTCGCGTCGGAAATGGGGATCATACGCCCGATAAACGGATCCCATGCCGCCGCGTCCCAGTCTGTCTTTAATTTCGTACCGACCAAACTTCACTTTGTCCATATTACCTTTTATGAGTATCTCGTAACGACTAAGCCTCTTGAGGGGGTGTATCGTTACGCCCATTTTTTGTTTTCATGAGAGGGCGAACAGCCTGAAAGGCTGTTCTACTTGAACGATAAATGTTCCATTGATCCGCCCGATGGTCAACTGGGCGTAGCACAGCCTTTCCAGGCTGTGCGTTCTCTCTACAGGCGGAGCCGGGCTTCGGCAAGCTCAGCCCTCGAGGGGGTGTATCGTTACGCCCATTTTTTGTTTTCATGAGAGGGCGAACAGCCTGAAAGGCTGTTCTACATCTAGCGGTCGTGCCCAAATTTGCCGGAGTCGCATCTTTTACAAATTCTAAGGAACGATTGCCTGCTAGATTTTTCCTCACCGGGGGCGAGGTCAGGGGGCAATGACCAATATTTGCATGGTTTGCTGGGCCGTAACCAGGGCGAGTTGTTGGCCGTTGGGGGAAAGGGCCAGATAATGCCGTCTGCCCAGATAGGTAACATCAGCACGGGCATACCCCTGCCGGAACGCTTCTGGCAAAACTACCCCATCTTCAACTTGCCCCTCACCGTTTACCCGCCAGGAACGTAACTCGCCATTATTACTCAGGGTCAACAGATAAACGCCATCCGGGGGTAACAAAAGCAATTGTTGCAGGCCACGGCTATTCACGTTTTGCACCAGGCTACTGAAGTTGTTGATGGCATTGCCAAAAACGGCGGCGTCCCAGAAATGGACTGTGCCTTCGTTGCGGGCCGTGGTAATGAGGCGGGCATTGTCCAATGACCAGGCCAGATCCCCCACCACGAGGGTTCGGTCTGTAAGAGCAAACCAATCGAGAGAACTGCCCGCGGCCGCGTCCCAGATTTGCACACCCCCACTTCCCGCCCAGCCCCCCACAGCAATTTTACTGCTATCCGGCGACCAGATAATGTTGGCAATATTGATAACCGTATTGTCCTGATCCCATAACAAATCATAACCATTACTATCCCACATCCGCAGGTGACCAGTTCCCTCAACCGCATCACTGCTGGCTGTGATGATTTTGCGCCCATCCGGCGACCAGCTAACCACCCACACCGGCAAACTATGGGTCAACACGGCCACCTGTCGTCCCGTAACCACATCCCATACGCGGGCCGTACCATCACTCCCAGCCGTTATCAGTTGGGAACCATCCAATGACCAGGCCATATCGTTGACGGGGCGGGCCGTATTGTTAAGGCCATCAGGTTCGGCCTGAATGATATGTCCAAAGAGGGCCTGCGTTGGTTGCCCAGTGGTTACATCCCAGAGACGAACCACGTCATCGTTGCTGAGAACGGCTAAGGTTTGATTGTTGGGCGACCAGGCGATAGAACGAATGGCGGTTTGGGCGCTATGTGTGGCCAACAGTGCCAGAGGTTGCTGGCTGGTTGTATCCCACACACGCACCAGATTGTCTATGCCGCCCAGGGTTAAAATGGCTGTTTCAGAAACCCAATTGGCTTGCCGGGCCAGGTAATGGCCAGGGAATTGGGCCGCGGCCGCGCCGCTGGTGGTATCCCATATTTGTACCGTATGAGTGGCGGCGGTTACAAGTTGGCGACCGTCAGGGGACCAGTTAATTTGGGTGAATAATTCGGGCTGGGCCGGAATGGTGAGAACGGTGGTCTGGTTAGTGATGTTCCAGAAGCGGATAGTGCGGTCGCGGCCGCTTGTGAGCAATAGCTCCGGGTTGGTCGGTGAAAAAGCCAGCGTAGTGATTGCCCCGGTGTGTCCGCGCAAAAAATAGGCTTCATCACCACTGGCGGTACGCACAGCAATATCATTGCCCATTACCAGACCAATATGAGTGCTATCCGGCCACCAGACAATCGCCGCCACATTTACCCGCCGATCCAATTGCGTACCATCTATGGCGTTCCACCACATCGCCAGTCCGTACCCATAAAGCGCTACCATCTGCCCATCCGGCGACCAGGCCAGCGTTTGCACATCCGTACCCAGGCCACTCAATGTCAGCCGCTCACTACCAGACAGCCCGCCGCTGGTGGTAATATCCCACAGGCGGGCCGTATTGTCCGTGCTACCTGAAGCCAGGGCCATCTCTCCGGTAGGCGACCAGGCCAGATGGGTTACAGCTTCTGTATGGCCGGAGAGCACCAGCGGGTTGCTCCAATCGCCCACTATCCATACATATACCTGGCGGTCTTGACTCCCTGCGGCCAGCCAACGGCTCTCATTGCCCGGTGACCAGGCGAAAGTGAGGAGTTGGCTACCCCCAGTCAACACAGGGGTCATATCTGCCGGGGCGCGGCGATCCCACACCAATAGCTGTCCCGCCTGATCTACCACCAGGAGAAGTTGGCTGTCCGGCGACCAGACCAGGGGCACATCCGTAGAGGCAACAATAGGCCATTGTTGGAGTAGGCTGAGGTCTATAGTTTGAAAAAGTTCCAGACCATTACCGCTGGCAATGGCGGTAAAAGCTCCATCCGGGCTGACAGCCAGGTTTTCGATGGGGAGTTGCGGGGCCAGGTTGGCATACTCGACAAGACGATCCAGATTCGTGGCGTTCAGGGCGGCCTGGGTGGGGATGGCCGTGGGCAGAGGGGTAGCTGTGCCCCCGGTGGTGGGCGCAGGGGTGAGGGTGGGTGTAAAGGTAGGCGCAAGGGTAGGGGTGTGCGTAGCCGTAGGCAAAGGGGTATTGGTGGCGGTGGGAGCGTCGGTGGGGGTGGCTGTGGCGGTAGCGGTGGGGTTGGGGGTGCTGGTGGGGGTGGGTGAGATGAAGCCTAAGGGGACGAGGGCCTGGGGTACACTGGTGGCGGGCAGGGTACCAGTGCGAAGAAAGATATAACCGGCTCCGGTCGCGGCCGCGAACAGACACACCGCCATAAAACCAGCTACCAGCAACCACCGTCCGACCCGGCGGCGCGGGGTAGGCTTCTGGGTTTGTAGAGCGGCAATAGCCGCTACGAGATCCACCGCCGTTTGGAACCGTTGACTGGGTTGTTTGGCCAGGGCACGATTGATCAACGTATTCGTGGCTGGGGGCAGTTTCTGATTGCGGGCTGTGGCACTGGGAATGGGGGCCTGAATATGCTGAACGATAACCTGTAGGGTGGTATCCCCCTCGTAAGGACGTGTGCCAGTGATCATTTCAAAGAAAATGACCCCCAATGAGTACAGATCGGCCCGGCCGTCAATCTCTTGTAACCCATGGGCCTGTTCTGGGCTAATGTAACCGGGCGTGCCAATGACACTGCCTTCGGTAAGCGTGGCACTACTACCCGCCAGTTTCACAATCCCAAAATCGGAGAGGTACGGGTTACCAAATTGATCGAAGAGAATGTTATCGGGTTTGAGGTCGCGGTGGATGATGCCTTGTTTGTGGGCACTATCCAGAGCGGCGGCAATTTTTTCCAGAATAGGCAGAGCGTCAGTGATGTTCATTGGCCCTGGGGCTAACCGCTGGCTGAGGGTTCCGCCGCGCATGAGGCGCATGACCAGATAGGGTTGGCCCTGGTATTCGCCGTAGTCATAGACAGGTACGATGTTGGGGTGGTTGAGTCGGGCTACGGTTTGGGCCTCACGCTCGAAGCGGCCGCGTAACGCCGCATTATCTAGCAAGGTTTGGGGCACAATTTTCAGGGCAACTTCGCGCCCCGTGTTGGGGTCAAGGGCCAGATAGACAACGGACATCCCCCCCCGTCCGAGTTCGGATAAAATCTGGTAACGGTCAATTTTTTCTGGAACCATAACATCGCCTGGATTGACTGGAACTAAGTGAACATCTAAAAATAACTTCCCGATTTAGACCTGACAGGTTTCCGAAAACCTGTCAGGTCTGTGCGGAACTTATTTTTGGACGATTACTAAGGATTCACTTGAAATTGAGTAGAGTGGTGCGGTCAGGAGACCGGCCACAGCAAATTGGGAAATTATTTTTGGTCAATTATGTAGGGCAGTCGTTGTGGTGGCCCCTGGGTGGGCAGGCACAAGGCCAACCCTTACATGTACTGGCAACGGGCATGATCCAAGGTTTTTTCGCCCTGTCACGATTGCTTTGTCGCCGTGTCGGGCACAGCCCCAGCCCTCAAATTCCGAAAGATCCCGAATTAGCACGAAAAAAGCAGTGATAGGGGATATTATAGCAGAGCTTTTTACCACCCCGTTGTACCAGGTTCACCTTTGAAGGGGCCGACGATGTTGCGGGTGATCCAGCCACCGTAAAAGTTGCCGGGTTGCGGCCGCGCTACCTCCCCATCTACCAGACAGGCATCCATGGGGTGGGCATAAAAGGCAACATACCCGGCTATCCCCTTAAACGCCGGGGTTGGGTTGGGGTAAGTCCAACCCACCCGTTCTGCTACTTTATCACCAACACGCAACGTCAAATAAGTGGCCTGACCTTTCCATTCACACCAGGATGACCCTGTTGCTGGGCGCACATATTCCTGGCGTATGTCTTCTACAGGCAAATAGTACACAGGCGGGTGGCTCGTTTCTAAAACACGAAAGGCGTTATGGGTATCGGCGATAGTAACGCCGTTAAAGATAATCTGTATATGATGATTGACGCGTTCCAGGCGAGGCGGCCGCGGATAATCCCAAACGGATTCTTGACCAGGGCCAGGGGGTATGGGGACAGGTTTCATGGTGTGGGGTACTCCCAAAAGGTTAATTTCAAACACAAGTCGCCAAACTTCAAATACATACCATTAAACTATAAACACACGCTGTTAATCGTCAAGCGGCAAGCTGGCAAAAAAAGATTCCAACGAGGTAGGCGGCCGCGAAAGGAGCAGGTTGAGTATAGTAGGGTTTCCTTCCAGTCCATAGGCGGCATAATAATGAAACATCTTAACCAGGGTATCCAGGGCATAAGCAGACAAAGTAGCCCCAACCTGCCATCGCCACTCCTCCAACGGAATCTCTGTAGCGACAACCGGGCGGTCTAGCACCTGGCTTAACAGTGCCGCGACCTGGGTTTGGGTAAGCGGCCGCGTGCCTACTAATTCATAAGTGGCATAGTTATGACCCGGCTCGGTCAACACCCTGGCCGCCACTTCAGCCACATCACGCAAGTCTACAAGGCTCAGCCGCGTGGTGATAGGGTAGGGATTGGCCAGGATACCCTGTTGCGTGATTCGTGACCAACCCGCCAGTATATTTTGCATGTAAGCGGCGGGTTGCAAAATTGTATAAGGGATACCGGCGGTAAACAGTTTTTCTTCCAACTGATTTTTCTGCCAGTGGTGGGGCATTTCGTGGGTTTGGGGGTGTAAGACGGAATGGTAAACCAGGTGCGAGAGGGTGTGCTGATGCGCGGCCGCGAGCAATTTCTCCCCTATACCCAGTTCATTGGGGTGCATATTAGGGCAAATGTGATAAACGGCTCGCACCCCAGCCAACGCCTGGCGCAAATCATTCTCATTAGCCATATCCCCCTGATACACAGCCATAACCCCCGCCTGCCTGACCGCTTGCGCCTGCCCTTCATGACGCACCATCGCCCGCACCGCCGCCCCTCGTGCCACCAACGCCCGAATAACGGCCTGCCCCGTTTTACCGCCTGCGCCCGTAACAAGTATCATTTCCCGTCCCTCATAAATACAGCAATTCTCAATTTAACAAATGAATACCGGTATAGAGCTTCCCCCACCCTAACCCCGCCTCCAGGGGCGGAAACTTTTTCTCGTGTCATTTTTCGCGGGCGGACGCCCGCGAAAAATGACACGATTGGTAAATTGCCCAGTGGATGATTTACCAAAGGGTGTGGCTCATTTCGGTTGAGGGAAGAAAATAAGTTCTTTGGGGTTTCGTGGGGTACGGGCAACCGTTGTGGTTGCCCACACGGGGCAGGCACAAAGCCAGCCTGTACATCTGCTGTCAACCCCTAAATTCCCCAAGACTCATTATTCAACTCATTTGCAACACACCCTTTACCAAATCGTTCTACAAATTAGTAAAGTTGACCTGAACCATGCCAATAGCTTAAACATTTGCGGGGCCGTCTACTGTTCACCACCAACCGGTAATCCTGCCAGAGCCATAATCTTCAGGGCATTGGTAGTGGGGCAGGGGCCAGAACGTAGTTTGTAATCAAAGATCATCTGCCCATCACGCACTTCTTCGCGAAAATGAATGTTGTGCATGGTCGTCGTTGTTTCCGCCAATTGGACAAGCTCCAGGTCATGAGTAGCCACCATGCCCAGACCATTGTGATTGACCAGGTGTTTTAATACCGCACGACTGCCAATAAGCCGTTCCCGGTTATTGGTGCCCCGAAAAATCTCATCTATGAAGAAAAAGAGGGGCTGGGAATGCGGCCGCGCTAACTCATCCAACAATAGCTTTAAACGGCGCACTTCGGCATAAAAATAAGAAATACCATCGGCCAGAGAGTCAGTTACACGGATGCAGGTGAAAAGGCGACCTGGCGTTACGGTAAAGGCGCGGGCGTCCACCGGGCCACCGGCATAAGCCAAAACCAGATTCAGGCCAATTGTCCGTAAAAACGTGCTTTTCCCGGCCATATTGGAGCCGGTAATCAAAAATACCTGCCCCACCTGCGTAAAGACAAAGTCATTACGCACCTTCTCCTTATCAGAAATCAGCGGATGCCCCAGACTGGTGGCGCTAAAGGGAGCCACTGGCACTCTGATACTCCCGTGGGATGTTTCCGTGGTCTGGAAAACGGGTAAAACGGTGTGCGGATTAAGATACCCCCAATTTGCCAGCCCGCTCAGCGCTTCCAACTCGTGCCATACATTCAGCCAGACGGGTAACTCGCGGGCCAAATCCGCTTTTGCCTGCTCCAGTCGGTACGTGAAGTAAAAATCCCAGGGAAAGAAAGCATTGAGCAGAAGCCAGACAACAGGATTGCCTCGTACGCCAGTTGCATTAACGATGTGGCTCACCCGTCGCAAATAGTGGGAAGGGCGTTGCTCCTGGCGCAGAAAGGGGGCACAAAGTTGACGCAAATGGGGAGTACGGGTGTAATCGGTTTTCTCCAGGTGGGCAAAAACGAGTAACCATTGTTCCAGCATGTCACGCAACGCGGCCGCGTCCTTAAACACATCGCCCAACTGTTGCCCTACGATCCCCCCCACGGCCAGGGCCAGCAGAACTCCAATCGGCCAGATGGGGACAATGAGACCCGCCAGGCTTAATCCCAGAAGAAGGATGTTGCCCGCGGCCGCGACCAGCAAAACCACCAGCCAACGACGGGCAAAAGGGAGTGTGGATGGGTGAGCCACAAGCGGGAAATACCCGACAGTGCTCCCCGCTTCACTGCTATTTTTACGCGCCTTCAACTGCCCGGCCAACGCCAATTTATCCCGAAAAAGGACACGCGGCCGCAGTTCCGCCACCAAAATTTGCCGTCGTTGCACCGTTGCCGGATCTGCAACTCCAGCAATAAGCCATTGGCGCAACCTTTCCCGGCTCGCCAGCGCTACCCCTACATCCAGCACTCGATGCAGGCCCCACTTTCCCTGCAAATCCAGGTCAATCTCCAGGGCATGACGCTCCGATTGGGCAACAGTCAACGGCGCAGGCAAATGCTCCCAATCCAGCGCCATCCGCGCCAGATGGGTTTGTTTGATCGCCTGCCATGTTTCATAACGCAAAATCGTCTGCTCTACCCGCTGATGCCAGACCACAACAGCCACAAAAGTCATCGTGGTTACCAATAACCCTACCCACAACCAACCTGGCCCCGAGGTAAAAAAGGCCAGCGCACTCAACCCCATACCCCCAAGAAAAACAAGTAAACGCAAGGTGGAAATGCGGCCGCTTACCTGCCGCCAGACATTTAATCGCCCCTCCACTCGTTTTACCTGCCTTTGTAAAACCCGTTCTCTTTGTTGCTTTTTTTGGTACATACTTGACTCATTCTCAAAAACCATATAAGCGTTCAGTCGGGTTACATCGTAAGCGTTCAGTCATATCTATTCATCCACCAGACCCGCCCGGTCGTAAACGACCGCGCTATGGTGACAAAGGCCGCTGGCCTGGGCTTTTAGCCCGCAAAGCTCCATAGGTTTAGCCCGGTGGTTTGACCGCCGGGCGGGGTAACTGAACGCTTACGTTACATCAACGGATTTTCCAGAGGTCGTCTTTAATCCGTTCCTTTCTAAATCCGCTGAAGTAATCCAAAACGGCCTAAAACCGTCTCTGAACTGAACGGTTACAAAACCATCATTAAACAGGCGCATTGTTGGGACACAATTAAACCGGTCGCGTCACTTAGGCATCATTCGTTTTTAACTTAGTAATCGTCCAAAAATAAGTTCCGCACAGACCTGACAGGTTTTCGGAAACCTGTCAGGTCTAAATCGGGAAGTTATTTTTAGATGTTCACTTAGCGATTCGCTGTGGCCCGTCTCCTGACCGTGCCACCCTCATTATTTCTGAACGATGACTTACTTTTGCTCTTCAGCCATTGATCGAGCATATCTATAACTCGAGATAAAACCGGGTACAAGCACCCCAATGAGAACACCCAGGCAGGCCAGGGCATAGAAATCCACCGACAAACCAGGAACAAAATATAACCCTATAGCTGTCAGCAAAACACTGACACCCCCCGCCGCCAACCATTTGGCCGCATACTTATTGGTGGCATACCATATGCGCTCATCATTGAAAACGGGGGTCAACCGAAAACCATAAAATGGGTTAGGGCGAATTTTTTGCCCAATCAACGGCAAAGACAGCCCAATAAGGAAAAGGCTACCCACCACATAAAAGAGGAGAAGTGTGCGCATGATTTCATCCAGTGCCACCCATATCCGTGACGAAACCCTCAGAATCATTTGCTATTGTATTACCCTATACGCCAGGGGCAACCCTCTCTAGGGCAATGTAGCAATTCTCAATTTAGCAAGGGTTATTGAAATTAATACCGGTGTTGAGCTTCCCCCACCCCTAACCCCGCCCCCAGGGGCGGGGAACTATTTCTGGTGCGGTTTGGCGGGCGTCTGCCCGCCAAACCGCACCATTTGTTTCCCCGGGATGGGGTCTTCTGCCCAGGCTTACTCAGCAGTTGCCGCCAACAAAATGTCATTTTATAACCGTGGTAAGTATAGATACTATTTTTTAAGGTTTTACATCAAACAGGTATGTGTTAGAATATTATCTAATTCGTGCACGGTTATTTTGCTAGCTTTAGAAGATTTTCCGTTTGATCCTGGACAATAGGGTGTATCAGTAATGACTTTCCGAAGGTTTATGTCAACTGATGACTCAGAGAGGGAAACCTTTGGAAGGTTTCCAAATGCTATTACCGATAATATCTAATGTCCGGACCCCATAATAGCCAGCCCGCTTCTCTACCTTATTTATCTACTTCCTCACCAAGATCTGGAAAGATTTGCCCTCGGCATTAACCCAACTTCTTTTCAGGAATTGTTTATCGGTGAAGATGTGCCTTGTTCAATAGAGTTTATCGGTAATAACCTTCCAGAGGTTTATGTCAACTGGCTACGCAAAGGTACAAACCTTCTGAAGGTTTCCAAATGCTATTACCGATAATGTCTAATCCATTACTGCGGTTCTTTCGGAATTCTGCGGGTTTCTTACGTATAAGGGATGGGAATTAAATAACTTAGGATTTACACGCTGTGGCCGGTGTCCTCACCAAGCCACAACGAGCATGGTCAGGAAATCGGCTCGAGCGACCTCGTAAGTCCTGAACTTTCAAGAGTGGCACACCACAGCAAATGTTCAAGTTATTTGATCGCTGATCCTGAGTGGGTATAAGTTGGTATTCAATAAGGGCGTCCATAAAGGCTCCACCTTTATTGTTATTGACGCACCGGGAATGCCCAAGAATCTTCATAGTTGCTTTCCCAGCTAACTGAAGGAGTATGATATATGTTCAAGAGATTTATGCGTTTTGTTCCCATCATCGCTTTGTTTCTGTTTGCGCTACTGATGATTAACCAGCCACGCACGGCTGATGCCAGCCCCAAAGGTGATATCACCTTCAATTATGCTCCTGAGCATATGAGTCTGAGTCGCGCCCGTGATGGGCAATTTCTTAGCGGACCAGCCGCTGGTGATGCCTATAAAATCGCCGTTGATTACCTCAATGCCCAAAAGGCGGCGTTGGCTCTCAATGGTGCAGACCTGACTTTTGTGGTAACTGATCGGTACACTAGTGAGACCAACGGTGTCACCCACATTTATCTGCAACAACAGGTCAATGGTTTAGTGGTGCAAGGGGCAGTCATCAATATTAATGTTACGGCCGATGGGCGAATCCTAAATGTAGGAAGTAGTTTCATTGGCAATGCGGCTCAACAAGCCAATAGTAACATACCAGGCTTAGATGCCAATGATGCGGTGACCGCGGCCGCGAATTATCTCAGTTCCCCCCTTACAGCCCCCTTGACTGTGGTACGGCAAAATGGTGGCCCCAGTCAGACCATCGAGTTCAGCACCGGGGGAATCTCCCTCAACAACATTCCTGCCCGTCTGGTTTACCAACCCGTTTCCCCCAACGAAGTCCGGTTGGCCTGGGATATCGTCATTTACCCCTTAGATGCCCAAAACTGGTGGAACCTGCGGGTAGATGCCAACAGTGGCCAGGTATTGGCTCAGGACAACTGGGTAGATCAGGAGCACTGGGGCGAAACTGGAACAGGCACTTCTGACGATGCCGCGGCCGCGCCCTTCCAGGCTCCCCTCAACCCCGATGCCTACCGGGTCTATGCCATTCCCGATGAAAGCCCCAGCCATAGCACCCCCTCCACCCCGGCAGATGGGCGTATTCTGGTCGCTAACCCGGCTACCTCGGCTTCTCCCTTTGGCTGGCACGACACCAATGGGGCCGCCGGAGCCGAATACACCACTACCCAGGGTAACAACGTCCATGCTTATACCGACATAGACGACAACAATTCGCCTGATGCCGGTTCTAGTCCAGATGGTGGGGGTACTCTCGTCTTCGATTTTGCCCTTGACCTGACTCAGGCTCCCAGTACCTACCGCCCCGCCGCTGTGACAAACCTCTTCTATGCCAACAACATCATCCATGATGTTCTCTACAACTATGGCTTTGATGAGGTTGGCGGTAACTTCCAGCAAAGCAATTATGGTAATGGTGGGCTGGGAAGTGACTATGTGCTCGCTGAAGCCCAAGATGGTGGCGGCACAAACAACGCCAACTTTGCTACCCCGCCCGATGGTTCAAGCGGCCGCATGCAAATGTATGTTTGGACGGCTCCCAATCCGGATCGGGATGGCGATTTTGACAATGGCATTATCTTCCACGAATATGGGCATGGTGTTTCCAACCGCCTCACCGGCGGCCCCGCCAATGCTGGCTGTTTAGGCAACGCCGAACAGATGGGTGAAGGCTGGAGCGACCTGATGACCCTCTTCTTCAGTGCTAAAGTCGGTGACACTGGGCCTAATGGTCGCGGTATCGGCACATATGCGCTGGGTCAGCCCACCAATGGGGTCGGTATTCGCCCGGCGCGTTATTCCACCGACCTGGCCCAAAATAATTACACATATGCCAATGTTGGCTCCATGGCCATTCCCCACGGCGTCGGGTTCATCTGGGCCACGATGTATTGGGAAGTATATTGGAACCTGGTGACGGCTCATGGTTTCAATAGCGATTTCTACGGTGACTGGACAACCGGTGGCAATAACCTGGCCATGCAATTGCTTATTGATGGCATGAAAATGCAACCCTGTGGTCCTGGCTTCGTTGATGGGCGTGATGCCATCCTTGCCGCTGACCTGGCTCTGACAGGTGGTGAAAATTATTGCGCCATTTGGAGCGGTTTTGCCAAACGTGGCCTGGGCTTCAGTGCCAGTCAGGGAAGTCCCAATAGCACCGTTGACGGTACACCCGCATCAGATATGCCCCCCGCCTGTACCCTATTGGGGACGATTCCTTCACCAGCAGTGGTAGATGTCTGTGCTGGTAGTACAGCCTCTTATAATATTGGTGTGGGTACAAACTTCACACCTCCTGTGACGATGAGTGGTAATGTTGTAGGAGCCGCCGGAACAGGCGTTACCTTCAATCCCAATCCGGTCACTGGTACGTTGCCCCAGGTCATAGACATGAATGTGACCACAACATCGGGTACAACCACGGCAGGTAGCTACACGGTGAATATCAATGGTACGGGTGGTGCTTCGGCCAATATTACCACCACACTCAATGTTTATAGCGCGGCCGCGGCCGCGCCCACCCTCACCGCCCCGGCAAATGGTGCCACAGGCGTGAGCAGTTCTCCCTCATTCACCTGGAATGCCTCGGCTCAAGCCATTAGCTACACCCTCCAGGTAGACAATAATGCCGACTTCTCCAGCATTGAGTACGAAATCAGTACCACAGGAACCAATCACAACGTTCCGATCACCCAACCATTGGCTTATAGCACCACCTACTATTGGCGTGTCAGTGCCAATAATGTCTGCGGTGATACCAATAGTTCGGTCTTCTCCTTCACCACCGTAGGTGAGCCAGGGGCTTGTAATTCTCCCGCGGACACCATCGTTGCTTATCAGACTGATTTCGAATCTGGTACAACAGGCTGGTCGCACTCTGGCACAGGTGATACCTGGACCTTGAGTGGGACGAACACCACCAGCGGTGTGAATGCGTTCCATGCGGTGGATAGTGATTTAACCAGCGACCAACGCCTGGTTTCCCCTGTAATTGCTCTACCCAGCGTAGCGCAGTCACCCATCACTCTGCGCTTCCAAAACCGTCAATACTTCGAAACGCCCAACACCGATGGTCGTTGCTGGGATGCCGGTATTCTGGAAGTTAGTACCAATGGTGGTTCAACCTGGACAAAAGTACCCAACTCCGCCTTGCTTACCGACCCGTATGACAATATTCTCTGGAATGATCAACCAGGTAATAACCCCATCTCCAATGATTATGGCGCAACTGACGCCTGGTGTGATCCGGGTCAGGCCTTCCTGAACAATGTGGTATTGCTGGATGGGTATGCAGGCCAAAATGTGACCTTCCGCTTCCGTATTGGCACCGACGGGGCCGCCGGTAATGAAGGTTGGACGATTGATGATGTCTCTGTGCAATCCTGTGCTGCCGGAGCCACCCCCACGCCCACCCCCACCGTTACCCCCACCCCGACCTCACCGCCGACCGATGTACAGGTAAGCAGTGTGAGCGGTAATCACACCGGTTCTGGTTGGTTCACAATGTTTGCCGGTATGGTTTTGTTGGGTCTGGCGTTCTTCTTGTATGTACGCCGCCAACCAACCGCCTAAACAAATCCGCTATCGTCGGGTCTAATGTTTGACATTGACCCACAAAAGAAGGCCATCCTTAGGGATGGCCTTTTTTGTTATACTTACCATGGTCATAAAGTGATATTTTGTTGGCGGCCACAGCTACGCCTGGTTGAACCGCCGGGCTATCCATACCAGGCTATAGGGGCTAAAACAGCAGGCCAACGTCCTTCGTAACCATAGCCTGGCCCGTTTTACGGCGGGGCGGCCTCGACACTTTTAGACGTTCAGGCCAAATTGAGAATTGCGGCGGAAAGGCCCTGATTATTGACATTGGCTTGGGGCTATGCTAGGCTTGTGTACGTATAAGGAATGAATTGATGAAACGCACAGCACAGATGATTCAACCTACATTGCTTCGCCACTTGCTTCTTGAGGGGCTTATTTTGGGCTGGTAGGTGGCTGTGACAGAACATTAAGAGAATCGCGGCCGCAAGCCAGCCCTGGTTTGCGGCCTTTTTGTTTCCCCACCCTCACCTATAAACCACAGGGAACGCGGCCGCAACTTGATTTTGCGGCCGCGTTTTGTTTTCTCCAATCACACGAATGAACATCCGTCACCATCTCCTTCGCTCCGTGCGTGGTTAGATAAAGGGTAAAAGATCATGAAACGACTTACCAACAACAACAATAAATTTGGTTCTTTGCGGTTTCGTGGGGTACGGGCAACCCTTGTGGTTGCCTCACACGGGGCAGGCACAAGGCCAACCCCTCCATCTGGTGTCAACTCCCTGAATTCCCAAAAACCACAAACCTGCGGAAGGCTGAACGGTTACGCCGATAATGATGCAGTTACTGCCTGAGGAGCAATCTCATGATCACCCCCTATAATTTTCAAGCCCAACAAGCCAAATGGCAATCCTATTGGCAGGCCATTGACCTGTATAAAACCACCACCGACCCAGACAAACCCAAACAATATATCCTGGATTTCTTCCCCTATCCCTCTGGCGAAGGCTTATCTATGGGGCATGGACGCAACTATATTCCCACCTGCGTCTATAGCCGCTTCCAGCGTCGCCGGGGGTACAACGTTTTGCATCCCATGGGTTGGGATGCTTTTGGTTTACCAGCCGAGAATTATGCCATCCGTACAGGGGTACACCCAGCCATCACCACAAAGCGTAATACCCGTGCTTACCGGCACCAACTGGAACTAATGGAATGCAGTTATGACTGGTCACGGGAGATCAACTCCACAGATCCCGCGTATTATCGTTGGACCCAATGGTTCTTCCTGATGCTGTTTCAGCGTGGTCTGGCCTACCGGGCGAGGGGTAAACAATGGTGGTGCCCCCATTGCCAGACTGTCCTGGCCAATGAGCAGGTAGATAACGGTCAATGTGAGCGATGTGGCACCTCGGTGGAGACAAAAGACCTGGAACAGTGGTATTTCAAGATCACCCAATATGCCGAACGCCTGCTAGATGACCTGGCGACGGTGGATTGGCCGGAAAAAATCAAAACCATACAACGAAACTGGATTGGCCGCTCGGAAGGGTTCGAGGTGATATTCCGAGTAGAGAAGACAGGCATTTCGAGCCAGCCAGGAACCTGGGATATACCTGTGTATACGACTCGGTTGGACACATTGTTTGGTGTCACCTTCCTGGCTCTGGCTCCAGAGCACCCGCTGGTGCCTGATATGGTAACGACAGAACAGCACGCGGCCGCGAACGCCTATATCAACACCACCCAAACCATGCCCGAAATAGACCGCCTATCTACCATCCGCCAAAAAACCGGTGTTTTCACCGGCAGTTACGCCATCCACCCCATCACCGGCCAGCCCATCCCCATCTGGATCGCCGATTATGTTCTGATGGGATACGGCACGGGCGCGATTATGGGTGTACCCGGCCACGATGAACGGGATTATGCTTTTGCCCAGACCTTTGCCCTGCCGGTCAGCGAAGTTATCACCCCCACGGGGCAAGCACAAGGTACACAACATTGTTTCGCCGGGGAGGGTATCCTGATCAATTCTGGGGTTTACTCGGGAATGAACAGTGCTACCGCCATTCAGGCCATCGGTCAGACCATCATACGGCAGAAACAAGGGCAACCCCAGGTGAAATACAAACTGCGGGATTGGTTGATCTCCCGGCAACGGTATTGGGGAGCACCCATTCCCATTATCCATTGCCCGGAGTGTGGCCCGGTAGCCGTACCGGAAGAACAACTGCCCGTCCGCCTGCCCGATATTCAGGAGTTTGCCCCAACGGGGGATGGGCGATCACCACTGGCACGTATACGCGAATGGGTAGAGGTGGCCTGCCCCGTTTGCGGCCGCGCCGCCGAGCGCGAAACCGATACGATGGATGGGTTTGCCTGCTCATCCTGGTATTTCCTGCGCTTCACCAACCCCACCATAACCGATCGTCCTTTTGATCCGGCGGCAGTGGCTTACTGGATGCCGGTAGATACCTATGTGGGTGGAGCCGAGCATGCCGTTATGCACCTGCTGTATGCTCGGTTCTGGACCAAAGTAATGTTCGATGCCGGGCTGATCAATTTCACTGAGCCGTTTACCCGCTTGCTGAACCAGGGCGTTCTGCACGCCGCCGATGGTCGTCGCATGTCCAAATCCAAAGGTAATGTCGTTCCCCCAGATGCGGTTGTCGCCCGATACGGCACAGATGCCACCCGCGCTTACACCCTGTTTATTGGCCCCTTTGAAGGCAACGTCATTTGGGATGAGACGGGGATTCGGGGCATAACCCGTTGGCTGGAGCGGTTCTGGCAACTGGCTCAAGAAATGGCAACCTATACACCTACCCAACCGGCAGAACCGGCGGTTGAGCGTCGTTTTATCCAGGGCCGTCACCGGCTAGTGCAACGTATCACCCGCGAGATGGAACTATTTAAGTTTAATACGGCTGTGGCCGCGCTCATGGAATACCAAAATGACCTGATAGAAAAGAAGGATGCAGGTATCGCTTCCATAATCTGGCGGGAAACCATTGCCACCGTCGCCAGCCTGATGGCCCCCATCACGCCATTTATAACCGAGTCGGTATGGCACGAGGTCCTGGGCGAAACAAGTTCGATTCACCAACAACCCTGGCCGACATATGATGCGGAACTGGTACGGCGGGATGAGGTGGAGATGGTCATTCAGGTGAATGGCCGGGTACGTGATCGGATGCAGGTGACGGCCAATGAAGATGAGGAAGGGGTACACGCGGCCGCGATCCAACGCCCCATCGTTCAACAATTCATCAACGGAGCCACCATTCAGCAGGTGATTATCGTCCCCGGTAAGTTGGTTAACATCGTCACCCGGTAATTTCTCGAAATTTCGGGACTGTACGTTCTCTGGTGAAAACGAAACCCGCCAATGTCGCGTAGAGACGCAAATTTTTGCGTCTCTACGGCCATGTCATACACCCTTTGCCAAATCGTCCTACAAAGGTTCTTTCGGAATTCGTGGGGTGCGGCTACATGTAGGGGCTGGCCTTGTGCCTGCCCCGCCGAGGGCAACCACAAGGATTGCCCCTACAGATGGTGTCAACCCCCTGAAATCCCCAAGACCCGTCCTACAAATTTTCATTCCCCGGCGTGCCCGTTCAGCGAAATGTTGAAGGTAAAGATTGCTTAACACAACCAGCAATCCCCCTAAACATTTTCTGAACAACTTCCCCGTAAGATACCCCTATACACCAATTATTCGTGGCTATGGGTAAACAACATGATCAACAAACTCGATTTTCCCAGACAATGGCAGTTACAACCAGCTTCCCTTTCCACCCTTCCTGCCCCTGCCCTGACTGACCTGCGAGACCTGTTGGCCCAATTCAACCCCATCAGTCTGGCGGAATTGGATGGGGTGGCCTTGTTGAGCCGTACCGATACCAAATATGTGCTCAACCGCCATCAGCTCATGGCCGTATTGGTCACTCTGCCGCACTATTATCGCATTTTGGAGATCAAACAGGTTCGCCTGAACCAATATCAAACGCTCTATTTTGACACCCCCGGTTTTGACCTTTACCTGGCCCACCATGCCGGGCGACGCAACCGGGTAAAAGTGCGTAGCCGCGAATACGTTGACACCCATCGCTCGTTTCTGGAAATCAAGCAGAAAACGAACAAAGACCAGACCATCAAACATCGGCTTCCCACAACTGGATTCATGACCTGTATGACACCGGAAACAGATGAGTTTCTTTACAGCCAATCACCTGCTACACCGCTTAATCTGGAACCAAAGTTGAGTAACAACTTCTCCCGGCTGACGCTGGTCAGCCTGTACCGCCCAGAGCGGTTGACGCTGGATGTACAACTGCAATTCGCGGCCGCAGATCAAACCGTCACATTACCCAGCATCGTCATCGCCGAGGTCAAACAGGCCGGTCACATCCCTGATTCCGATTTTATCCGGCAAATGCGGGCGATGAAAATCCAACCGATGGGGTTCAGCAAATATTGTATGGGTGTTTCGTTGCTCTATCCCCAGGTGAAACATAACAACTTTAAGCCCAAATTACGCTGGCTGAATAAGTTGATGCATTGAGTAGGAAGCATTTCAGCCGGTCAGCATTTCAGCATTTCAGCAGGTCAGCTTCTTAGCTGACTAGCTGACTAGCTGACTAGCTGACTAGCTATCCCACGAGGAGTTTACCATGTTTAGCGAACTTACCCGTTTTATTTTAGGGGCAGGGCTTAACCTGTTGGTGGCGGTGTTGATTGTCAGGTTCATCTACTACCCATCCAGTCCTAACAAAAATTATGTTTTTACCTTCCTGGCCTTTAACACCATCATTTACTTCGTATTGGGGTTGTTTACCAGTGTTGAACTCAGTGTAGGTGTGGGCTTCGGCCTGTTTGCCATCTTTTCCGTGCTCCGCTATCGCACCGACGAAATGCCCATCCGTGAGATGACCTATTTGTTTGTGCTGATTGCTTTGCCCGTCATGAACTCTCTGCTCCTGAGCGGTGGGGATTATGCCCGGCTTGCGGTGGCGAATGGCATTCTGTTGGCCTTGCTGTATGTGCTAGAACGGGAGTGGGGTTTCCGTTATGAAACAAGCAAAAAGGTGCTTTATGAAAAAATTGAGCTGATTACCCCGGAAAATCGGGAAGAGATGTTGGCAGATTTACGCGGCCGCACCGGGCTTCCCATCAAACGCATCGAAATTGGCCGGGTGGACTTCTTGCGCGACACCGCCGAAGTCAAAATCTTCTATGATGAACCGCGCCATCACAACCCCGAATACTCTCTACCTGATGCCGAATTTCCCTACGAAGAGGAAGAAGTTCTGCACGCCCAGACGAAAGGATGAAGAAATGAACCGCTCTCTCTTATTGATTGTTGCCCTGATATTACTTCTGTTAGTGGGCTGTTCCGGAGAAAAAACGGCCGAAGTCGCGGCCGCGACTACTCCTACCAGCAATGAGTCCACCACCAGCGGGGACACCGACTCAACCGCCCGCCCCACCGGCTGGAGCGAAGCCAGCCACAGCAACAACGCCGACCCCAATTATGAGGTCGTCTTCCCTGAAGATAAAGTCAACCAGATCACCATCACCATTGACCCCGATAGTTACGCCGCCATGCAGGCCGATATGACCGAATTGTTGGGCGAACCGGGAAACCGCCAAGGCCCTGGCGGTTTCGGGGGGCCACCCGCTGGGGGGCAATTCAACCCCGCCGGGGGGCAACCACCCGCCGAAGGGCAATTTGTACCCGGTAACGGCCAACCCCCAGAAGGGTTTAACCCCGGACAAGGGGGACAGGGTGGCCCTGGCGGTTTTGGCGGGGGCGATCTCATCAGTGAGAACCCCATGTGGGTCACAGCAACCATCTCCTTTGAGGGACAGAGCTGGACGAATGTGGGTGTACGTTACAAAGGCAACTCCTCGTTGACCAATGCCTGGAGCAGTGACTCAGAGAAGTTACCGTTTAAGCTGGATTTTGATCAGTTTGAGACCGAATACCCGGAAATTGAA
The DNA here is from genome assembly GCA_018004935.1 of Chloroflexota bacterium. Classification (GTDB taxonomy): domain Bacteria; phylum Chloroflexota; class Anaerolineae; order Promineifilales; family Promineifilaceae; genus Trichofilum. The sequence continues at coordinate 41,683 of JAGNBF010000061.1, forward strand.
AACCAACGGTTTTATGGGTTTAAGCAGTTATCGCTGGCCAATGGGTTTGGCGATGCCACCTACATGCGAGAAACAATGGCTTACGATTTGTTAGCAGAAGCCGGACTGACCGCGGCCGCGACCGCTTTCTACGAAGTCACCCTCGACTACGGTGAAGGGCCAGTCAATCTGGGGCTGTATGTGATGGTTGAAGTCGTGGATGATACGGTTGTGGATCGCGTCTTTGGCGATGACAGTGGCAACATTTATGAGGGTGACGGCACGGCCGCGAGCCTGGCCGATGGTACATTTGAGCAGATTAGCGACAGCTTCCAGAAAGAAAACAATGAAGATGAAGCCGATTGGAGCGACATCGAAGAACTTTACACGGTGCTCCACGCGACCAACCGCACGACCGACGCGGCCGCGTGGCGGGCTAATCTGGAAGCTGTTTTCGCTGTAGACAGCTTTCTCGAATGGTTAGCCATCAGCACCATCATTCAGCATTGGGACGCTTATGGCTCCATGTCTCACAACTATTACCTGTACCATGACCTGGACACCGATCAACTAACCTGGATTTCTTGGGATCATAATCTGATCTTGGGCGCCAATCCCGGTGGCCCCAATGGCAACAACAACAACGCTCCCGCCAGTGGGCCAGCCGGGGGCGGAGGGCCAGGTAGTCGCAGTACCACCTTCGACAAAGTGGATGTCAACAACAATTGGCCGCTGATTCGTTTCCTGCTGGACGATCCGGTTTATATGGAGCAGTATATGGGTTATCTGGCTTCAGCCAGCGAGTTGTTTGATGCCGAGGCACTGGCGGGGCAATATCAGGTATGGGCGGAGCTTCTGGCCCCGTATGTTGAGGATCAAACAGCCTTTACGACAGCGGTAGAGCAACTGACAACCATAACCTACGAACGGGACGCGGCCGCGACCGCCTTCCTCACCACTCGATAAAGCCAGTCAGCCTGTCAGCATTTCAGCACAGATGCTGACTCGCTGACAAGCTGACAAGCTGAAATGCTGACAGGCTACAACAACGCCGCCACACTCTCGCGGAACACCCCGGTATGATAATCAATATCTTCCGGGGTGGTGGCGGGGGAGATGAGGGCCATGTTGTGGAACGGGGTCAGCAAAATACCCCGATTAAGCGCGGCCAGGTGCATGTAATAATCAAGTTCGTGGTCAATCGCGGCCGCGGCCTCACCCCCATTACGCGGCGGCGTCGCCCGGAACCAATACTCCGCCCGGCAACCCAACTGCTTCACAATCCAGGGCAGGCCAAACTCCGCCATCACCCCTTCCACCCCCGCTACAAACCGATCCGCCAGGGGAATCGTCTTGTCATAGGCAGACTGAACCAACACATGCTCCAACGTTGCCCGCATTGCCGCCAACGACAGCGCATTCCCGGCCAACGTACCCCCAATACCCCCCACATCCGCCTCATCCAAAATTGTATGCGCCCGGATGCGATCCGCCACTTCTTGGGTAAACCCATAAACCGCCGTCGGCACGCCCCCCCCAATGGGTTTACCAATGGTGAAAAAATCTGGTTGTAGACCATATTTTTGGGTGTAACCGCCAGGGCCAGTGCTGATGGTGTGGGTTTCATCAATGATCAGGAGTGTGCCAGTGCGCCGGGTAATCTCACGCAACGCATCAAGATACCCGGGATCGGGGTGAATGATGCCGATATTGGTCATCACCGGCTCGGCCAGCACACAGGCCACGTCACCGGGAGCCAATGCCGCTTCCAGGGCCGGAATATCATTAAACTCCACCACCTTCGTCGTCAAAGCCGGGTTCACCGCCGGGCCGATGTTGCCAAAACGGGGGCCAACCGTGCCATCTGCCTGCAACGTGGCAAACGCCTCATCCACCGAACCGTGATAGCAGTAGTTGAACACCAGCACTTTGGGGCGTTGGGTGATTTGCCGGGCCAACCGCAAAACAAAACGGTTGGCATCGGTGGCGGTCAGGGTGACTTGCCAGTAGGGTAGCCCAAAGCGGCGGCTCAACTCCTGACTCACCCATAAAGCGTTCTCGGTGGGCAACATGAAGGTCAGTCCGTTTTGGATTTGGGCGGTGATCGCCTCCACAGTGGCCTTGGGGGCGTGCCCGGTCATAGCTCCGGTATCTCCCAGGCAGAAATCCAGGTAAGAATGGCCGTCCACGTCGGTGAAACGTGCCCCTCTGGCCTCGGTGACAAAGACGGGAAACTTGCCCGCCCAGCGAACCATCCAGTTCATGGGCACGCCATCGTGCAGGTGGGCCTTGGCTTGTTGGAACAGACGCCAGGAGCCAGGGTGCGCGGCCGCGAATCGGCTCTCTTCCTCAGCAATTTGGGTGTGTAAACGGGTGCGGTTAATCATGGTGGTGTATTAGTGTATTGGTATATTGGTGTATTGGTGATGGCGGCTTCAATATACTAATACACCAATACACCAATAACTCAATTCCCCTTCACTTCCGTCCAAATCCGGTCATACAGCGGTGTGGTCTCCCCAACATCATCAATACGGTGGCCCGTAGCAATCACATCAGCTGGTGTATTGGTGATGGGTGACTCAATATAGGCGTTGTACAGATCCGCCTGATTTTCTTTGGCATAATCCAACGCCGCCTGATTAGGATTGGTATAGGGGAAATCCCGCAACATCAGCCAGAACACATCCCCTTGCAGGTTGTAATTGAGCCAGGCATAAGCCGCGTCCAGATGAGGCGCATCAGCGGGAATGGCATAGTTGTCCATCCACAAAATCGCCCCTTCGCTGGGGTAAATGTACTGAATAGCCGGGTTTTCCTGCTGGGCCAACAACGCTTCCGCCGTCCAGGTCATTCCCAAATCCACATCCCCGGCAATCAAAGCTGTTTTGGGACTATCACTATCAAACAACTTAATCCCAGGAACCAATTCAGCCAGTTTGGCTTTGGCTTCTTCCAGTTCAGCCGGATTCGTCGAGTTGACATCATACCCCAGCGTGAGCAAGGTAAGGCCAATGACAGCACGGGAATCATCCAGGAATACCATCCGCCCGGCATATTCGGGTTTCCACAAATCCGCCCAAGATGTCGGCAGGTTTTCGACAGCATCCGTATTGATGACGATAGCATCCGTTCCCGCCTGATAGGGTAATGTGTATTTGTTGCCCGGATCAAAGCTGAAATCCAGGTAATTGGTATCCAGGTTGCCAAAGTTGGGCAGTTGGCTCATGTCCAACTCCGTCAGTAACTCCTGCCGAATCATCAGGCTGACGATGTAGTCAGTGGGCTGAACCAGATCATAGCTGGCCCCACCAGCGGAAATTTTGGCGTACATCTCTTCATTGGATGAATATTCATCCCGGTTGACGGTAACATCATAAACCTGCTCAAAACAATCAATGATGTCTTGAGGAATATATTCCGTCCAGACAAAAAGGTTTACTTCTTCCGAGGTAAGTTCCATCCGGGGACTAGGTTCTGGGCACTGGAAACCGTTGTCTAAGGTAACGGGGCCATCGCTGTCAGTGGCCTCTTCGCCACCACCACCGCAGGCAACCAGCAACAGGCCCAATATCAGAATACAGGTAAGGGTAAACCATCGTTTCATCTTTCTTCTCCTTCAAAATGGATTTGTAGGCCGATTTGGCAAACGGGGTGTGTTTCCTTTCGGTTGAGTCGTAGGGGCGGGGCAACCGGGGGAAATATTGACTGATCACCCCAACGTGTTCTCCCGGTTGCCTCGCCCACCTGCCCCACCAAGGCCTTGTCTGCTACCAGGGTGAGTCAGGTGGGAGATGAGGCCAGGGTGAAAAGATGAGGCCAACCCCACCTGTCCCACCCCTACCCATTGTGACAATTGAGCATAGCTGTTATTCAACTCATTGGAAACACACCCTTTGGCAAATCGTCCTACAATAGACTAAGCGGAGCGCCGTTCTAGCCGTTGCGAGACGAATAGGGCCAGCAATACTACCGTGATCCAGACGGTAGAGAGGGCGTTTACTTCTGGGGTGATGATGCGGCGCAACAGGCCATAAACGTAA
>JAGNBF010000062.1 GCA_018004935.1 Chloroflexota bacterium
GGGTGAGGGGTTTAGATTGTATGACCTTACACGGTATAAATTTTGCCCTCACCCCCAACCCCTCTCCCGGTGCGGGAGAGGGGGGCAAGTTCCCTCTCCCTGGGGAGAGGGCCAGGGTGAGGGGTTTGGGTTGTCTCTTGACGGGATCGGGTGGTCTGGTAACATTCGCACAAGTAAAACATCTGTGCGAATAACTGAGGGTGTGTATGAACGAAGCGATTGGCTACATCGTCGGGGGTGGGTTAAAGGAAGGGTTCCGTATCCGGTTGACGGTTCCGGCGGAGACGGTGCAGGAAGGTAGTTTTATGGTATGTGACAGCGGCCGCAACCGTTACTACGGCCTTGTCACCGATTTGCAATTGGGGGCTACCGATCCCCGCTTCGCCGATGAGCAACCCACTCGCCTGCAACCGGCCATCAGCCAGGCCCTGCTAGGCAAAACCCTGTACACCACCCTCAACGTCTACCCCACCCTGATGCTGGACACCGGCCCGGCGTTGGGCACAACCGAGCGGCTGGAGTGGGAGCAACGGATCGATCAAGGTATCGAAAACCCTGGCCCCAAGCCGGTGAAAACCGTACCCGCCCATCATGCCCCGGTACGCACCGCCGATGCCGGAGATGTGGCCGAGATTTTTGGGCAGGCAGGCAAGGGGATGTTCGTCGTCGGGCACACCATCGAACAGGGTCATCCCATCCGCCTGGATTTGAACAAATTTGTGAAGCGTTCCAGTGGCATTTTTGGGGCTACAGGCACGGGGAAGAGTTTCCTGACCCGGATGGTGCTGGCGGGGCTGATGCAGGAAGATGTCGCGGCCGCGTTGGTCTTTGACATGCACAACGAATATGGCCTGGACGACCTGGACACCGACAAAGGGCAGTCGGTACGAGGGTTGCGCTCCCTCTTCCCGCGCAAGGTGCAAATCGCCGCTCTGGGTAAAGGAGCGATGGTGCGCGGCAAATCCCCCGATTTCACCCTGGAACTGGCCCTCAGCGACTTCACCACCAACGACATCAACCTGCTGGGCGAGTCGCTTAACCTGACCGATACTGCCGCTGTCACCCTCAACGCCCTGGAACGGGCTTTTGGCCTACACTGGTTTGCTGAGTTCATGAATTTGGAGCCGGGAGCTATGGAGTTTGACCCGGAAACGGGCAAATCGCGCCCGGCTCCTGGCTCGGTAGCTTACTGGGCACGGGATAACAACATCAACGACAAAGCCGCCGAAGCCCTGCACCGCAAACTCAAACTGATCTACGACCGCCCCTATGTGGTGGAGAAACCGGTTATTGACGCCGTTACCGACATTGTGGACAAGTTAGAGAACGGCAAACACGTCATTCTCAGCTTTGGCGAGTATGAAAGCGACCTGGATTACCTGCTGGTGACGAACATCCTGACCCGGCGCATCCGCCAGCATTGGGTGCATAAAACGGAGCGGCACAAGAGCCACGGCGCGGCCGCGCCCCGTCCCCTCGTCATCGCCATCGAAGAAGCCCACAAACTGCTCAACCCCCAAATCGCCAGCCAGACCGCCTTCGGCACGATTGCCCGTGAGTTACGCAAATATTTTGTCACCCTGCTGGTGGTAGACCAACGTCCATCGGGCATTGACGACGAAATTTTGTCCCAGATTGGCACGCGCATTACCGGATGGCTGGGGGATGAAGACGACATCCGCGCCGTATTGACCGGATTGGCGGGACGGGAGCAGTTGCGCGGCATGTTGGCCCGGTTGCAGGAGAAAGAAGAGGTGCTTCTGCTAGGTTGGGGCGTCAAAATGCCCATTCCCATCCGTTCCCGCCGCTACGACGAGAAGTTCTACGCTGAGATCAACCTACGACCCGGCGGCCGCGGTCTCAGCGATCTCTCCATTGAAGAACTCAACAACGACCTTTTTGGCTAAGGGTGTGTTTCATTTTGGTTGAGAGGAAGAAAATAATGAGTCTACTGCAAAAAGCCCGGTTTCTGACTAATCTAACCGTCGCTTCCAGAGAGAAAGAAACCGGGCTTCTAACTGCTTTGACCTTTTTTCAGTGGTGTCAATAATTAATTCGTTGAATTCGTGAGTAAGCGTTCAGTTCCCTGAGAGAATGAACCTTCCGAAGGTTTCCGAAAAGGTATTTACCAGTGGTACAGACCTTCGGAAGGCTGAACGCTTACCAGTTCAACAGTTCAATAATTAATTATTCAACTCATTTGAAACACACTTTTGGGCTAATTATGAATAACGATACACGTCCTTGAAGGCAGAACTTGTCGAAGCCCGGCTCCCCCTTCGACAAACTCAGGCAAAGCCGTACACCACCTGTCTGGATACAATTATGAAACCTTTTCTCAAATGGGCAGGTGGTAAATACCGACTTGTTGAACGCATTAAAGCCGCCTTGCCCTCTGGCAAACGGTGGATTGAGCCATTTATTGGCTCCGGAGCTGTATTTCTTAATGCTGATTACCCGGTGTATCTCCTGGCCGACAGTAACCCCGATTTAATCAACCTTTATCGTTATCTCCAGGCCGAGGGGCCAGATTTCATTGCCTATTGCCGCACCTTTTTTCAGCCGGAACAGAACGAAAAATCAGCCTTTTACGCCTGGCGTGAGCAGTTCAACCAGACCGAAAATTGCCGTGAAAAGGCGGCGTTGTTTCTTTACCTAAACAAACACGGGTACAATGGTTTGTGCCGTTATAACAGCCGGGGGAAATTTAATGTCCCCTTTGGTCGTTATAAACAGGCGCATTTTCCCGAAGCAGAGATGATTTTTTTCTGGCAGAAAGCCCAACGGGCGGAGTTTTGCCAGGGAACGTTTCCGGGAACGCTCGCGGCCGCGACCCCCGGCGATGTCGTCTACTGTGATCCCCCTTACCACGCCCTCTCCAAAACTGCTAACTTCACCAGCTACAGTGACACCCCTTTTGGCTGGGCACAACAAGAACAATTAGCTGATATGGCGCGAGAACTGGCTAACCGAGGCATTCCCGTCCTCATCTCTAACCACAACACAGACGAAATTCGCGAGTTATACGCTGGCGCACAAATCACCGAGTTTTTTGTCCAGCGGTTCATCAGTTGCGATGGTGCGAATCGTCAAAAAGCGCCTGAACTCCTGGCCTATTTTGCGCCCACAAAAAAATAGCTGGCAGAACAACGTGTTTGAGATTGACGATTCAATAACTTAAACAGGTGCTGTGGACAATCCTCTGACCGTGCCACCCAGGTTATTTTTGGACGCTTCCTTAGGGCCTGTAAACTTGAGTTTAGAGTTCAGAGCCAGAGGATTTTCCAGATTAGTTTCCTCTCGCTCTCTCCTCTCGCTCTAAACTCCAGTAAAAGATTAAGTTCCGTCAAGACCTGACAGATTTCCGAAAACCTGTCAGGTCTAAACCGGGAAGTTAAATTAGAGTTTATCGGTAATAACCTGCCGAAGGTTTATGTCAACTGACTACGCAAAGGTACAAACCTTCGGCAGGTTTCCAAATGCTATTACCGATAATGTCTATTTTTACGAACCCTCAGTACAGTTTGTTCCTACGAAAATGTAGGGCGGTTTGGTAAAGTGTGTGTTTCAAAGGAGTTGAATAATTAATCGTTGAACTGTTGAACTGTTCCTGAAACGGTAGACGTTCCCCTCGTTAATCATTCAACAATGCACAAATTCACCGATTAATTATTTTCTTCCTCTTAACCGAAATGAAACACACCCTTTGGTAAATCGCCCAGTGGACGATTTAAAAAATCGTCTCACAAATTTTCATTCCGTTTGGTGAGTACCTGCCCTTCTACAAAATTGGGGCGGGCGTCTTTGCCCAAATCGAAAAAAACCTGGCGGAACGGGAGCCAGTGGAGCCAGAAGCTGGTTTGACGCCCGAAGTAGTAGCCCCGTGGCGCGAACGGAGGGCGCGAAAGTAGGTCTGGTTAACGCGGCCGCATCCCTCGACAATCCCCATCGCAACGAGTACGATCTCCAGATGGCTGGCAATATCATTCTCTTCCTCGGCGCGTCCTTTTTTTTGTGGCTGGTGCAACGTTTTGGGCCAAACCCGGAGCGGCCGCGACAACATCGGCTCTACCTGACGATCTTTGCCCTGTTTTGCTCCGTACTATTGCTATTTAACGCCCTGCTGGCCTACTTGATTTACGATAGCCTGTACATTACCGCCAACCTTCCCCCCACTACATCCCCTACCCAACTCGATGAGTTGCCACAAGGTGATCCCGTTAATGTTGTGGGAACCATCAGCCCCAATAATCCCATCCTGGTCGAGAATTACGTAGCTTACTATGATTGCATTGACACCACTTGTTACCCCGATTTACCCCCTCAACTTCTTATCCATGTAGAAGATGGGGAAATTGTAATCAGCAACAATAGTTATGAAGACCATTCCTGGCCTGAAGAAGCGAATGTTTATTACCTGGCCCCTGAGCAACCCGTGGTTGTGGCCGGAACGGTTGTGCATTCGGCAGATGAGGTCACAGTCGAGGGAGCAATTGTATTTGCCGGATCGTATGATCTGTTTGTCCGTCTGGCGCAAAACCAACAAATTGTGCCGCTCATCTTGATGGGGGCTAACCTGTTCGCGGCCGCGGCCGGTCTCTTCATCACCTTCTCCCTCTTCCGCTTTATGACCAGGCCAATCAACGGATGAGCAATTCAGCCTTTCAGAGTCACTATTCAGGTGTCAGAACTTATTCCCACGCCGAACATGGAATACAGTGGCAACAGGCATAATCTGCGGTTTTTTGCCCTGTTGCGTCGGGTATATCTGAGGCCACCCCTAACCCTGCACTCAGGGGCGGGGGAATTATTTGTATATAGCTATCCCCAACATGACCAAACGGTATCCCATCCCCGCCCAGGAAACACGCGCCGAGATTGAGGTGCTAAAGAGCCGGTTTGTGGCCGCGGCCGCACCTGCATTCACTGTCGAAGAAGCCAAACTATTCATCCAGCGCATCAAAACCGAATTTAGCGATGCCAGCCACAATGTGCCCGCTTTTCTTGTAGGTTTTGGCTCTTCTGTTGTGGCACATTGCCACGATGACGGCGAACCCTCAGGCACAGCCGGGCGTCCCATGCTGGCCGTACTCCAGGGGAGTGGGTTGGGGGATATTTGTGTGGTCGTAACGCGCTACTTTGGGGGGATTAAGCTGGGAACCGGGGGATTAGTGCGGGCCTATGGGGATGCGGTGAAGGCGGTATTGGCGATTTTGCCCCGGGCGGAAAAGGTGCCTACTCATACAGTAATGCTCGTTTATCCTTACACGTATATTGAGCGCATCCGCCTGTTAGTGGCAGAACATCACGGCCAGATTCTGGAGGAAGATTTTGCCGGGGATGTCACACTTACGGCCCAATTTATCACCGAAGATTACCCGCCGTTTCAAGAAACCCTGCGTGAAATGTCCCATGGTTCACTCACCGCCGAGATTGTCGTTACCGATGAGGCCACCATCATGCCATTGGCGTCAAACAGCCCGACCGGGTAAGAGGAATTTTGAGTCTTGGGGATTTCAGGGGGTTGACACCATCTGTAGGGCAACCTTTGTGGTTGCCTTCGGCGGGGCAGGCACAAGGCCAGCCCCACCATTTAGCCACACCCCGCGAATTCCGAAAGAAGCAAATTTTTTTGCAGGACGATTCGGCAAAGGGGTGTTTTAAACGAGTTGAACAATTAATTGTCGAACTGTTGAATGGTGGTGACTCTACACGTCCTCGAGGGCTGAGCTTGCGAAGCCTGGCCCCCCTGATGCTATGGCCGGTCTCCTGACCGCGCCACCAATATGTGACTGTAATGGGTATCACTTCGTAACTACTAAGTCATTGCCTTCGACAAGCTCAGGCAATGGCTTAGTAGTTACCATAGTATCTTTTCAACTTTTTAAGCGGGATTAGCCTGCGGCCGCACCACCAACAGTGCACAAGGGGCTGTGTGCAATACCTTCTCCGTCACACTGCCATGCACCCAGCGCTGGAAACCGGTACGCCCATGTGTCGCCATAACAATCAAGTTAATGTGTCGGGCATCAACAAAATCTACAATGGTTTGCGCTGGCTCCCCGCCCCACACCTCGGTTGTCAGTTCCGGCACACGCTCTTTACAGCGTATGGCTACCTGGCTGAGGTATTCTGTCGTGTGGGTATAATTATCTTCACGTAAACGATCCCCAAACCCATGCTCTAGTTTATCGAGTGAAGCGATGAGATGGGGATCAATGTCCAGAGGTTGTACCACGCTGAACAACGTCACATGGCATCCCAGGCTTTGGGCAACGGCCATGCCGGGGGCTACCGCCTGTGCCGCCAGCTCCGAACGATCCAGGGCTATCACCATCCGGCTGAGTGGCTCGTTTTTGCGTAGCACCAGCACCGGGCAGTGGGCTTCCCGTAGCACTTTTTCGGTGATACTGCCTAACATCCAACGGGTGAAGCCCGTGCGGCCATGTGTAGACATAACAATCAGGTCAACCCCCTCCGCGGCCGCGGTCTCCACAATAACCGTAGCTTCATCCCCCTCTTCGATAAGCGAATGGATAACTACTCCCGGATACGCCAGTTTTTCAACCAACCCATGCAGATACATCAACAAATCATGGCGAGATTGTTCCACCGATTGTTCTGGTAGTAAGAACCCATAGGGCACCGGATCCATCACCACCATATGTTGCAGAATCGGCACACTCAATAAATAGACCTCACCCTGACCCTGTTGGGCCAACACCATGGCTGGTTCCAAAGCCCGTTCGGCCAGTTCTGAGCCATCTAAGGGGACAAGAATTTTCTTAAACATAATAACCTTCCTATTGGCAGGCGTAACCCTGCCGCAAAACCTGCATGTTGGTGTCCATCAGGTGGGCCTTGCCTTTGGAGACATGGGTCATGAGCGCCCCTTCTAATTGCTCCAGGGTGAGGATGGGCCGTTTGGCGAGCAGTGCCCCCAGGACGGCCATATTCATGAGTTTGGCATTACCGGCGGCGGCGGCAATGGCGTTGGCGGTTATATAGATGACGGTGATGTCATCGCGGCCGCAAACGGAATTTACCAGTGAACTATTGATAACCAATAATCCCCCCGGCTTTACAATCGCTTCATACTTCTCAAAAGATGGCTGATTCAGGGCAATAACCACATCCGGTTGGGCCACAATCGGGGCCCCAATCACCTCATCACTGATGATAACCGTACAGTTGGCGGTGCCACCACGCATCTCCGGGCCATACGAAGGGATCCAGGTCACATTTTTCCCGGCGTCCATACCGGCATAAGCCAACAACTGTCCGGCAAACAGTACGCCCTGTCCGCCGAAACCTGCGATTACAATGGATGTCTCCATGATTTTGAAAATTCCTTTGCGGTGAAAATTGGTTTCACCAGCGGTAATAACCAATTCACCCATAATCAACTAACCGTTTCCACAACCATACATGTCTGATTCTGGCCTGTTCAGGCCAGGGCATACTCGGCTGAGGTTAGATGAGCTAAAGCAGTTTTGAACAGTTCTCCCAGGCGACGAATGCCAATTTCAATATTGGCTGGTTGGGCATTGGAGAAATTAAAGCGCATGGTATTGCGGCCGCGGCCATCAGGATAAAACACATGACCCGGTACATAAGCCACCTTATTCGCTAATGCCTGCGGCATAAGTTTCTCACTGTCCAACGCTTCCGGTAAGGTTACCCACAGGAATAGCCCCCCATGTGGCTCTGTCCAGTGCACCTCATCCGGGAAATACTGCTCCATCGCCTCAATCATCACATCCCGCCGTTCCCGGTATACCTGGCGGATCCGGCGTACATGATTTTTTAGAAAATCACCCTGGGCGATCACTTCATAAGCAACCATTTGATTTAGCGTGCTGGTATGTAAATCCATCCCTTGTTTGGCAATGACACAATGTTGAATAACATCCACTGGGGCAACCATCCAGCCCAGGCGTAAACCAGGGGCCAGGGTTTTGGAGAAAGTGCTCAGGTAAATCACATTGCCCTGGTAAAAACCATGCCCGTTGTTCCCGTTCAGGCGGCGGGCATCTTGTACCAGCAGGGGCGGTAGATGATCACCTTCAAAGCGTAACTCCCCATATGGGTCATCTTCAATGATGGGCACACCATACCGATCCGCAATACGCACCAATTCTTGTCGCCGTTTTAGTGATAGCGTAACACCGCCAGGGTTTTGGAAATTGGGCAAAACGTACATAAACTTCGGCCCCCCAGAGAGGGCGTTCTCGAGCAAGTCGGTACGTAAGCCTTCTTGATCAATCGGGACGGTATCAAACTCCGCCTGGTAAGCATTCCAGGCTTGTAAGGCCCCTAGATAAGTAGGTGCTTCTGTTAAAACCAGGTCGCCAGGGTTGAGGAGCAATTTGCCTATCATATCCAGGGCCTGCTGGGAACCACTGGTAATCAGGACATTTTCGGCCCGAACAATGATGCCATATTGGGCCATTTTGCTAACCAAGAACTCGCGTAAGGGCAGATAACCTTCTGTTGTACTGTATTGCATCGCTTTCGGGCCAACCTGGGATAGAACACGCTCTGTTGCCGCCGCAAATTCAGCGACGGGGAACAGTTCTGGGGCCGGTAGGCCTCCCGCAAACGAGATAATATCTGGTTGTTCGGCCAGCTTGAGCAACTCCCGAATGGCCGAACTATGCATCCAATGCATTCGTTGAGCATAACGATGGTTCCAGGGGGTAGTCATTTTTAGCTCCTACGAAAATGTAGGGCGATTTGGTAAATCGTTCGGGCGATTTACCAAATCGCCCTACAAATTTTCATTCCATTTGGTGAGCGCCCGCTCATGGGGAACTCCTGCGAAAATGAGGAATGAGTTGGCGCGTCTGCAAGTGGCGGGTGCACGCCTATCGTCCCACTCGCAACTCGCAAACTCGCTACTCACTACTCGCAAACTCGCTTTGCTTCTGCCGCGCACTAGATTTCATTACCCGACGACTAATTGCTCACTTTAAAGTCACCCGGCGGAAAAACCGGAACCATTTGATCCTTGATCCAGGTAAGCGACTCTTCGGGTGTCATGCCCCAATTGGTGGGGCAGGAAGAGAGTAATTCCACGATACTGAAGCCTCGCCCTTCTACTTGCATCTCAAAGGCGGTGCGAATGGCTTTTTTGGCCTGGATGATGTGGCGGGTGTCATGCAAACTACGCCGCACGCTATAAACCGTACCGGCTAATCCGGCCAGGAGTTCGGCCACGTGGATGGGTGAACCGGTCATCTGTATGTCACGGCCTTTGGGGGATGAGGTGGTTTTCTGGCCGGGTAGGCTGGTGGGGGCCATCTGGCCGCCAGTCATGCCGTAGTTGGCATTGTTGACGAAGATGGTGGTGATTTTTTCTCCCCGTGCGGCCGCGTGGATGATTTCACCCATACCAATAGAGGCCAGGTCGCCATCTCCCTGGTAGGTAAAAACGATGTTGTCTGGATTGACCCGTTTGACACCAGTAGCCATTGCCGGGGCACGGCCATGCGGTGCTTCACAGGCATCTATATCGAAATAGTTGTAGGCAAAAACGGAGCACCCAACGGAGGCTACCAGAATGGCACGTTCGCGTAGGCCCATTTCATCAAGCACTTCGGCAATCAGGCGGTGGGCGACGCCATGGGTACAGCCGGGGCAGTAATGGGTGTAACATTCGGCCAGAGATTGCGGCCGCGCATACACCAATGTTTCATTAGGGGCGATCATGGGAGTAGGATTCATAACAGGCTCCTCTGTTCACGGAAGTAACGTAACTACTAAGCCTGTTGCCTGAGCTTGTTGAAGGCAAACGGGCTGAGACAAGTTCAGCCCTCGAGAGGGTTAGTCGTTACGAAGTAACAATCAGTGAACAGTAAACAGCAAATCGTAATAGTAAGGTCAGTATAGACGTAGAGACTCACGCGGATTTAGGGCAAACTGCCCATCTGCTAACATATGCCCATTGACGGATGGGTGTAATATTTTCCGTACCTGTGTCTCCACCTCATCTGGCATGGGGATGACGCCCCCCATTCGTCCATAGAAGTGAACGGGAATGCGGTCATGAATGGCGGCCCGCACATCATAGACCATTTGCCCGGCATTCATTTCCACCACCAGGAAGGTGGTGGACAGATAGGTCAATTGGGTAAGCCGTTGGTTGGGGAAGGGCCACAAAGTAATCGGTCGGAACAAACCTACCTTCAATCCTGCTTGACGTAGCCGTTGGACAGCGGTTTGGGCTACCCGTGCGGCCGTGCCAAAGGCCACCAGGATGAGGTCGGCATCTTCAACCATGAACTCTTCATAACGGGCTTCCTGGTTTGCCTGGATAAATGCCAGTTTGGTCTGGAGTTCCTGGTTCAGCATCTCTAGTTCTGTGGCACCCATATAAAGCGAGGAGATAACGTTTTTTGCCCGCCCTTGGGCACCGGTGAGCGCCCAGGCAGGCCGTTCTTTACTGAGTTCACGCATGGGGGGCAGTTCGGCTGGTTCCATCATCTGACCAATGGCCCCATCGGCAACCACAAAAACCAGGGTGCGGTATTTCTCCGCCAGGTCAAAGGCCAGCATGGTCAGGTCAATGGCTTCCTGTACGGAGGCGGGAGCCAGGACAATGGGGTGAAAATCGCCATGACCGGCAGATTTGGTGATTTGATTGTAATCACTCTGGCTGGGTTGAATGTTGCCCAGACCGGGACCGCCACGCATCACGTCTACAATTACGGCGGGCACATCAGACCCGGCGATGTAGCTGAACCCTTCTTGCATGAGACTGACACCGGGACTGCTTGATGAGGTCATGACCCGGACACCGGATGCGGCCGCGCCATATACCATATTAATGGCCGCCACTTCACTCTCTGCCTGTAAAAAAACACGTCCCAGTTCAATCATACGCTGGGACATGTACTCCAATAATTCGGTTTGGGGGGTAATGGGGTAGCCAAAATAGGCTTCACACCCGGCTCTTACCGCCGCCTCGGCAATAGCGATATTGCCTTTCATCAGTTTTTTGCTCATGGGAACGACTCCTCGAAAAGTAGGATTAACGGCTGAGCGTTTAGGGTTGGCAACTGTTGATCTGGAGAGTGCTGATGGGGAGAGGGCGATCAGGGGTCGGTTCTCCCCGGGGAGCCGATTTCCAGAGTGGCAGTAGAAACTCAAAAAACGCTCTGACCCGGTACGTAGCTGGGTCAGGGGGAAGTTACCGTTAGGGTTGGTGTGTGGATTAAATCGCGGCCGCAGGCTGATGGGTAACTTTAATGGCTTTAACCGGAACCTCCCGGTACACCGTGATACAACCATCCGGGCAGACGGTCGCACAGAGGGCACAACCCGTGCAGTCGTGGTCAGGGTCTAGCAAAATAACTGGCCTATACCCTTTATGATTTAGATGGTCAGCCAATGCCAACACATCCTGTGGGCAGGCTGGGCGACATAACTCGCACCCTTTGCACCGCTCCACGTCAATGACAACTCTTCCTTTGGCCATGTTCTCTTTCCTTCACGGCTTACAGCCGACTCAATGGGATGAATAAAACTTCTGTTCAGAGGGTGACAGTCACTAATGCTCTATTTGTGGGATTAGGATTTTGGGAAAAGTGACAGCCACACAGTCACCAGGTGGTTTTGTGACGATTATTGACATTGATAATCGTACTGGTCACAAGCAACCATCTCTAGTGACAGATTTCCACATCCATCCTGACAAAAGTCACGAGTGAAAAGGAAGAGGAACATCTCTTCTCTCAGGGAGTATGCGGTTATTAGGGGCGAGAATGGATTAGCCGCGGTCGAGGTATTGCAACGCTTGTTGCACTCGTTCATCCACAGATTTGAGTTCGCGAGGGAGTTTTTGTAGGGCCGATTGGGCTTCTACAATGCTGAAGCCTAGTGTGGTGAGGACTTCCATCACTTCACCATCTACATCATTGAGGAGAGGAATAGGTGACGCGGCCGCGGTCAGGTCCAACTTGTCCCGCAAATGAAACATAATCCGCTCGGCCGTCTTCTTGCCAATACCCGGCACACGCTGGAGTATTGCCGCTTCTTCACGCAAAATAGCGTTCTTCAGCAAGTCAGGGCTAAGGGTGGAGAGGATCGCCAGCGCTACCTTTGGCCCCACCCCATTGACATCTAACAAAACCAGAAACAAGGCTAAATCTTCGTCGCTGAGGAAACCAAACAGAGCCAATTCATTTTCCCGCACTAGCAAATGGGTGTGCAAAAAAATGGCCCGCCCAACGCCCCCCAGGTTTTCCAGCACCGTTTTGGGCACAGCTACCCGTATGCCCACCCCACCAACCTCTACTACCAGGTCGGCTTTGCCAATATGAGCTACAGTGCCACGAAGAGATGCAATCATAGAGAGTAAACGGTGAACCATAAATTGTGCCCATTGGTCAATGGGTTACGATTCATGGATTTAACGATTCATTCAAAAAGCTGTTGATAACGGGTGTACTGAAAATGGGTAATCGCGACGGCCAGGCTATCGGCGGCATGATCAGGGCGGGGTGTTTCTTCCAGGTTGAGCAGGTTACGCACCATCAGTTGTACCTGGGCTTTGTCGGCTTTGCCATACCCGGTAACGGCATCTTTGATTTTAGCGGGGGAATATTCGGCGGCCATGAGGCCCGCATGGGCACAAGCCAGGGAGATGACGCCTACTGATTTGCCCACCTGAATGGCTGAGGTGATATTTTTACCAAAGAAGAGTTCCTCGATTGCGGCCGCGGTCGGTTCATACTGGGCAATCAAATCCATCACCGTCTGGTAAATGATCTGGAGCCGAGCCGGAATCGGATCTGCCGCCTCCGTGTGAATTACCCCATATGTCACCAAATGTAATTCACCCGCTTCAGCATCCACCAATCCATAACCCGTTTGGGCCAACCCGGGATCAATACCTAAAATCCGCATAAGCTCAGAACTGTCCCTACCATAAAAAGGCGTGAGAAGGAGATCCCTTCCCACGCCTTTTTACTTTTTCAGGCTTCCATGAGAGCCATTACCTCTTCCGTCACTTCCAGAGAAGAGTAAACATTCTGCACATCATCCAGATCTTCCAGCTTCTCAATAAAATTTAACACCTGGGTAGCTTCTGTTGGCCCAAGCTCAATCGGATTATCGGCGGCATAAATAACGCTGGCCTCTTCCATTTCATAACCAGCTTCTTCCAGAGCCATACGTACCGGGTGGAAATTCTCCAGGGTGACATAAATTTCCACCGTTTCCCCAAACTGAATATCATCAGCTCCGGCATCGGCGGCCACCATGAAAAGTTCATCCTGATCCACTTCCTGAGTAATGTTGATATAGCCTTTACGGGTAAACTGCCAGGAAACGGCTCCTGCCTCTGCCATGTTTCCGCCGTATTTGTTTAAAGTGTGGCGCAGGTCTGCAACGGCCCGGTTACGATTATCCGTTACAACTTCAATCAACAAACCGATACCATGAGGTGCGTACCCTTCGTACACCGCCTCAATCAGCTCTAGCCCTTCGATTTCGCCGGTTCCCCGCTTAACAGCCCGTTCCACATTGTCTTTAGGCATATTGGCGGCCCGTGCCTTATCCATCGCCAGGCGCAGGCGTGTGTTACTCATTGGATCCCCACCCCCTTCACGGGCGGCAATCGTGATTTCTTTTGCAACTTGAGTGAAAACTTTACCGCGTTTTGCGTCCGCGGCCGCTTTCTTATGTTTAATGGTTGACCATTTTGAATGTCCAGACATAACTTTTTCTCCAAACCCATTAATCCTCAGTAATCAGCCATCAAAAACCTGGTGGGCACGGCAGACAATCCGGCCACAACAATACAAATCATTCAATTAGACTGAGGATCACAACTCATCAACAGGTCATTGATCGAAGGAAAATTTTATCACGCTTCCTAAAGACTGTCGCTAACTTTGCGCCCCTGATTCAAAACTTTTCCCAGCCCCCAATTTCTTCACCCCATCAATGGCTGAAAACAGCTAAGAATTCATTCGCAAATAGCTTTTAAATTTGCTGTGGTCAGTCTCCTGATCGAGCCACCCAACTTAATTTTGAGCGAACCCATCCCCCTAACGATTCCCCCTGGGAAGGGGGAAAAATCAATAGGACCGTTTTTCGCAGGCGTCCGCCTGCGAAAAACGACGCATAAAAAGGTTCTCCGCTCCTGGGGGCGAGGTTAGGAGTGGGTAAAACCTAAGTAGGCACTCGCCCCAACTTTCTTGTACAACTTCGTTACATACCCTGACTAAATTCGGTATAATACATCATCATTTACTATTTATCCTGATAATGTCCTCGTCTTTCATGCCCTAAGGCTTGCCCAACATGAGCGGATTAACAACCAGACAGTTGACCGGTAAACGTGAACGGGTCATCAATCTCAATCAAAAAGCCCAATTACAGCCTGGAGATATTCTCCAGGGACGTTACCGCGTCATGGGTACACTCGGGGTAGGGGGATTTAGTGCTGTGTATCAGGCGCGTGATTTGCGTTTTGCCAATGTCACCAAACTTTGCGCCATCAAAGAAATGACTAACCTCGCCCCCGATCCCCATCTGCGCGAGTTAACCATTAAATCCTTCGAACGCGAAGCCAGCATCCTGGCTACTTTGGATCACCCTGCCATCGTAGATGTGTATGACTATTTCTCCGAAGGGGATAGAAGTTATTTGGTTCAGGAATTCATTCGGGGGAAGGACCTGGATGCCTATCTGGAATCTAATGAGGGCCATACCATCCCGCAAGAAACCGTAATAGATTGGGCGTTGCAGCTGTGCGACGTCTTGATCTATTTGCACAGCCAAAAACCACAACCCATTATCTTCCGGGACCTTAAACCCTCCAACATCATGTTGGATCCTTATGGTCGCATCACCCTCATTGACTTTGGTATTGCCAAAATATTTGAAGGGGGAGAAAAAGGCACCATGGTAGGCACCGAAGGTTATTCTCCCCCTGAGCAATACCGGGGTGAAGCCACAACCGCTGGTGACATTTATGCCTTGGGGGCCACCTTACATCATCTGCTCACCTTACAGGATCCTCGCCTGGAGCCACCATTTTCCTTTACTGAGCGACCTATCCGCGTCATCAATTCCACCGTTTCTCCCCCTCTTGAAGCATTGATCATGCGTTGTTTGTCTTATCAGGCCAAAGATCGTTGCCAGAATGGGATGGAATTTAAAGATGCATTGTTGGCTATCGTCCAATCCTCAACGTCTGCTTCGCCTACGGTAAAAATCGGAACTGCCGTTTTAATGCCAGCCAAGCCAGAACCCAAAGACGGCGTTATCACCCCCAAAAAAGAAGAGAAAGCCACGACAACAGGCTCTTTAGGCATTGTTCCCTTGTGGACCTTTAAGTGTGAGGATGAAATCCGTTCAAAACCGGCAGTAGATAGTGGGTTGGTTTTTGTGGGGGCATTCGATAATAACTTGTATGCCATCAAAGCAAACAATGGCGAGTTTTTTTGGAAATATCCGGCGACCGATGAAATCGCTTCTTCGCCCTTTGTCTATAATCATCATGTTTATATTGGTTCAGCCGATAACTATTTATACTCTGTCAAACAACATAATGGTCGCCTTAGTTGGCGTGTAGAGACTCAGGGGCCGGTTTATTCTTCGCCTCGGGCGGAATTTGATCATGTATTCTTTGGCTCGGATGATGCTCATCTTTATGCTGTTCATGCCAGTACCGGTAAAATGGCCTGGAAAACCCAGGTTCATGGCGCGGTACGTTCTTCGCCTTGTATTCATGATGAGCTAATTATCATTGGAACTGAGGGGGGGTATGTTTTTGCCGTTGATTTGAGTGGCAAAATTAAGTGGCAGTACCAGGCCCGTCGTGCTATTGTTTCTACCCCTATTGTCGCTGAAGATATGGTCATCTTTGGCTCATATGATGCCACGATTTATGCGCTGGATGTAACATCGGGGTGGGCTGTATGGCAAGTTCGCACCAAACGGCCCATTGTTTCTTCCCCGGTGATTAGTGGCGATACGCTGTTTATTGGCTCATCTGATGGGAGCCTGTATGCAGTGGATATCAAACGGGGGCAAAAGTTATGGAGCTTTGATACGACCGGACAGGTGGCTTCGTCACCGGCTGTTTGGGATAAATCGGTCTATTTTGGCTCTACAGATGGCTTTGTGTATAGTGTGGATATGAAGCGTGGTCATCAACGCTGGAAATTTGAGACGGGCGGTATGGTGATTAGTTCACCTACGATTGTGGAAGGCATTTTGTATATTGGTTCTACGGACAAGATGCTTTACGCTTTACCCGTTTAGAGCATCGTTCCTGGTTTCATTTAGATAAAGAGGTTGGTAATTGTTGTCCAGGTTTTCTAAGTAATCGTTCGGAAATAAGATAGGTGGCGCGGGCAGGAGACCAGTCCACAGCAAATCGCCAAGTTAATTGCGAACGGTTACTAAGTGATGTCCTGGTAGTTGAAACATCTTAACCGATTGAAACCTTATTTTGTGTTTACCCTCTCTGATGGGGTAAAGTCAGAAAAGAGAAAAGATCCTTGTCAACACCCCATAACTCCACTCCTTTTACCGCTGATGCCGAAAAAGAGGCTAAGGAAAAGATCGCATTGATGGAAACGAAGCCGTTGTTTCCTCCGGTGATTATGCCGGAAGATGAACAAAGGTTGGCCGATACGGCTCCTTTGCCTCAGCAACAAAGAGATGCGGCTCTTATGGAGACGATAATTAGTAAATCGCCGATTGAAGCGATGTTTACGCCGGGAGTCCAGATGGTACAACGATGCCATGTGGGCGCGGTACGTCGTCGTAATGAGGATTCTTGTTGTGTTTTTATGACGGAGAATGGGGGGCAGGAAACATTACCGGGTATTGCATTGTTTGTGGTGGCGGATGGGATGGGGGGACATTATGCGGGGCATGAAGCGAGTCGTAAAGCGACACGGCTGTTTATGCATCATGTATTAGAAAAGGTATATTTGCCGTTGTTGCACCGGGATGGAGCGGCGGGGTATCAAGAGCCGATTCAAGATGTGATGTTGCGTGGGGTACAGATTGCCCATCAGGCGTTGCAGAATCCAGATCCGGAGAAAGATAGTGGTACGACGCTAACGGCTGCATTGATGGTCGGTAGAAGACTGCATGTGGCGCATGTAGGGGATACGCGAACCTATTTGTTGGCTGATGGGGTCCTGGAACAGGTGACGACTGATCATTCGGTTGTGCAACGGTTGGTTGATGCGGGACAGTTGACGGCGGATGAAGCCGTTTTGTATCCGCAGAAGAATTTGCTTTACCGGGCTTTGGGTCAACAAGGGCCGTTGGATGTGGATACGTATACCCGATCTTTGCCGAAGAAGGGAACGTTGTTTTTGTGTAGTGATGGTTTATGGGGTCTGGTGCCGGATGGTACGATTCGGGAGTTGTTGTTGCGGGATATTTCGCTTGATGAGAAAGCGGATGCTCTGGTGGAGTTGGCCATACAGGCAGGTGGACATGATAATATTACGGTGGTGATTGTGGATTTTGTGGTGTGAGGACAAGGCCCGCGGCCGCATTGTTCCCGCACTGTTCTCAGCAAATCTCCGAAAACAAATTCTCTCCCATGCCAGGTTATTTTCGGATAAACGCTAAGTAGTAGAGACCATGGAAAAAGCCCTGAATATTACAGTCCAGGCCACAACCAATAAGCTAGGAGCCTTGAATGTCTCTCAGCTTCTTTATCTATTGGTTAATGTCCAGCCACCCCCTGAATATCAGAAAGCTCGTACCACACTTAATATCTGCCTTGTTATTGACCGTAGTACTTCCATGCGGGGCGAACGGTTAGATCAGGTCAAGGCCGCGGCCGCGCTCATTCTGGAAAAACTCACCGCCGAAGATACGCTTTCCGTCATTACTTTCAGTGACCGGGCCGAAGTGGTTGTTCCCAATGGCCCCGTTACCAACCGTACCATGCTCATGGCACGGGTTCAGGGCATACAGGCTTCTGGTGGCACTGAAATTTACCAGGGGCTGGCCATGGGGATGCAAGAGTTGGCCAAATACCTGGGACGGCAAGGGTTAAGTCACCTTGTCCTTCTTACCGATGGCCATACTTATGGCGATGCTGGCCAATGTATTGAACTTTCCCAGCGGGCCGCCAGTCGCAATATTGGTATCAGCGCCTTAGGCATAGGAACCGAATGGAACGACCAATTTCTAGATGCACTCGTTGCCCCTTCAGGCGGTCAGTCTGCCTACATTGAAGACCCCAATCGTATTTTGGAATTGCTTCAAGAACGGGTAAAAGGTTTGGGTGCGGCCTATGCCCACAATGTTCGGTTGATACCCCGTTTTCCCGAAGGGGTACAAGTGGTCTCAGCTTTTAAAACAGCCCCCTATGCCCAACCCCTCTCCGCCAATAGCAAAGGTATTAGCCTGGGAGCGCTGGAAGGTGGTTACACGTTGTCTATTCTCCTGGAATTGAATGTACCGCCATTCCCTGTCGGCACAACCGTGCAACTCCCTTTAGGTATCATTGCGGACATTCCGCAATACCAGCTCCAAAACCATGAAATATCTTCTGTGTATACGTTACACGTTGTCCAGGGTCAGCCGCTGGTTGATCCACCTGTTGCCCTGGTAGAAGCAGTACAAGTTTTGAACCTTTACCGTATGAGTGAAAAAGCCTGGCAGGAAATTGAAACAGGCCATTTGGATAAAGCTACCAAACGTATGGAACGTCTGACGACACGCCTGTTTGAAGCGGGTTATGCTCAGTTAGCCCAAAATGCCCGCACTGAAACAGATTTATTACAAAAACAAGGTAAACTCTCGGTAGAAGGTCGTAAAAAATTGAAATATGGAACTCGCGCCCTTATGACGCAAAAAAGTACGCGGACGGAAGAATAAACTATGATAACTTGCCCTGAATGTGGAAATCAGGAAAAAGCTGGTGCGCTTTTTTGTGGCGAATGTGGTAATTTCCTGCTTGATGAACGACTGATGCCCCAGCCGAAATCGGCGACTGGTCCATCTTCTAGTCGAGAAGGTGCAACAAAAATCACAACTGGTAAACAATCGGTTCTTCATACCAAAGAATTCAAATATCGCCCTCCATTTGCTGAAAACCTGCAACCCCCTCCGCCAAACCTGGTGGGTTTGGAATTGGGGCCAGAAGTCGAAATACAACCCCTCATTTTTATCATTCCCAACAGCGGCCGCAGAGTACGCCTGGAATTACGTGATGAAGTCCTCATCGGTCGGAGCGATCCTACAAGCTCTACCCTGCCCGCCCTTGACCTGGCCCGTGATAATGGGGCACAACTCGGCGTTTCCCGTATCCATGCAATGATTCAAAAAGTGGATCGCGGCGTCACTATCATGGATCTGGGTAGTACCAACGGCACCTATCTCAATAACTACCGCCTTCCCCCAGACCTACCCTATGCACTACGGAGTGGGGATGAGGTACGATTTAGTCACCTGTTGGTCCACATTTTCTTTGGTTGAGTTTGTTCTCTCAGTTTTTCGGCGCAAAGAGAGCCTGTTTAGCCAGGATAATTGGCTTTAACGGATTCAACTCACCTTTCCTACTTTTTGCGCAGATATAATTGAGACGCTGTATCCGTTCTTTCGAGGTTTAAGCATGAGTATCTCTGTCATTGTACATATCAACAACGAAGATGCGGTGGTAGGCGAAATTGACAAAATGCCTAACCCCAGCGACAACATCGTCATCGTTATAAACCCACGTCGCCGTGATGGTAAAGATGTACATTATCTGGAAGATGATGTATCTACCATGATTGTCCCCTGGCATCGCATTAACTTTATTCAAGTCCTGCCCACCGGTGGTGTTGAAGAAGTCATTGGTTTTGTACGAGAGTGATATGACCAATAAACTTCCTAATACAATAGAACAAAGTGCTCCCCGCCTTATCCTTGTGGTAGATGATGAACCTCGCATGATCCGGTTCATTCGGATGAATTTGGAGCTGGAAGGGTACCAGGTTGTAGAAGCCCGAAATGGCTTACTGGCTTTAGAACAAGTCCGCCAATATCTGCCCGATCTCATCATCATGGATGTTATGATGCCCGAGATGGACGGTTTTGAAACCCTACGCCTTTTGCGGGAAATCTCTACCGTGCCGGTCATCTTATTAACCGTCAAAAGTGATGAAGAAGACCGCATTCACGGCCTGGAACTGGGGGCGGATGATTATGTGACCAAGCCATTTAGCCCCCGCGAACTCAACAGCCGGGTCAATGCGGTTTTACGTCGGGCGGAATGGCCATCCATCCAACCACGTACCGTTTTACGCATAGATGATCGCCTTTCCGTAGATTTTAACCGCCACCAGGTTATCGTAAATGGCGAACGCATTGACCTGCGCCCCACAGAATACCGCTTGCTTAGCCACCTGATCCAAAATGCCGGTTGGGTGGTTCCTCACGACACACTCCTGGCAAAGGTGTGGGGTTATGAATACCGCGATGAAACCCATTACCTGCGCCTTTACATCAACTACCTGCGCAAAAAAATCGAAGAAGACCCCGCTGACCCCAAATATATTCTGACCGAACGGGGAGTAGGTTACCGGTTTAAGGATTTTCAGAATCGAATTGAGGCTTAGGGTTCGCTCACAGATAACTTTTGAATTTGCTGTGGCCGGTTTCCTGACCGTGCTACCCAACTTAAGCTTGAGCGAATCGTTAGGTTTTGTGGCGGTTCAAATTTTTACCCGTTTCAAGCTCCATGAGTTTGCCGGGTCCCTACCCCGAATTCCACTCCCAGGGGCAGGGAGTTTCTCTGGTGGGCCAAAAGGGGTGCAACGCACCCCTTTTGGCCCATATTGGGTTTTATACCTGCTTAGTGAACATCTAAAAATAATTTGGGTGGCATGGTCAGGAGACTCGCCACAGCAAAAAGGGAAGTTATTCTTAGACAGTTACTTGGTCGTAGGTGGTAGGGCCTGGTCCCCGCCCAAACCGTTTTCAAAACTTCAGTGCGAGAGGTGGTCTGGTCCGAGACCGATCACAGCCAGGGTGAGCGATGACTACACTAACAACGATTGTCATTTTTGGAGCATCGGGCGATTTGACACACCGTAAACTTATACCGGCTCTTTTTCATAATTACTTGAAGAAGCGCCTGCCACAGCCATTCCTCATTGTAGGGTTTGCGCGGCGACCCTGGAATGATGAGGAATTCCGCACAAATTTGCAGGATGGGTTTAAGGAGCTGGCTCCGGCTGATTATCGCGCTGAACATTGGCCCGATTTTGCCCGCAATATATCTTATGTGCGAGGGGATTTAGATAACCCGGCTGATTTTGGGCGTCTGGGGGAGCGCCTGACGGCATTGGAGCAAGGTGCAACAGCAAACCGATTATATTATCTGGCGATTGGCCCGGAATATTTTGTGCCGGTAGCGGAGCATCTGGCAGGGGCTGATTTGCACCTGGAGAATGGCGGTTGGCGCCGACTGGTGGTTGAGAAGCCTTTTGGCACAGACCTGGCTTCGGCTCATGGGTTGAATGAGGCGTTGCACCGTTTTTTTGGGGAGGCGCAGATTTACCGTATTGATCATTATCTGGGTAAAGAGACGGCGCAGAATATGCTTTTTTTGCGCTTTGCCAATGCGATTTTTGAACCTGTGTGGAACCGCAACTATATCGCCAATGTGCAGATTACAGCGACGGAAACGGTAGATGTGGGGTATCGGGCGGGTTATTATGATAAGGCTGGTGTGTTGCGGGATATGTTTCAGAATCACCTTTTCCAATTGTTGTCTCTGGTGGCGATGGAACCCCCGGCCTCGTTTGATGCGGATATGGTGCGGAATGAAAAAGCTAAGTTGTTTGCGGCGATTCGTCCGATTGCTCTGGAGAATGTGGTGTTGGCCCAGTATGAGGCATACCGGCAGGCTGAGGGAGTTGCTCCAGATTCGCGCACGCCCACATTTGCGGCTTTGCAGGTGAATATTGATAATTGGCGGTGGAAAGGGGTGCCCTTTTATTTGCGTTCAGGGAAGGCACTGGCGCGTAAGAATACGGAGATTGTGGTGCAGTTTCAGCGGCCGCCCCATTTGATGTTTAATCTGGCAGATGATGCTGATTTTACGGCTAATAAGCTTTCTATTTGTATTCAGCCAGATGAGGGCATTCATTTGCAGTTTGAGGCTAAGGTGCCAGATTCGGATCAGGAAACGTGCCCGGTGACTATGGAGTTTCATTATCAGTCTTCGTTTAAGGGACAGTCTCTTCCTGATGCGTATGAACGGTTGTTGCTGGATGCGCTGGAGGGGGATGCCTCACTTTTTACTCGTAGTGATAGTATTGAGCAGGCGTGGCGGTTGATTGACCCGGTGATAGCAGGATTCGCGGCCGCGGACGCCCCTCCTATCCATACTTATGCACGCCAAAGCTGGGGTCCCGCGGCCGCAGATGAATTATTAAACCAACACCATTTCCGCTGGGAAATAGGTTGTTCCCATGATGAGACTTAGACCTTATGCCCATCAATAACGATTTATTAAAACAAAAAGCCGCCGCACGCGCGGTGCAAGAAATTATCTCCGGCATGATTGTTGGTTTGGGAACGGGGAGCACCGCCAGTCATGCCATCCGTTTGATAGCGCAACGCCTGCGCAATGGCGACCTGAGCGACATTGTCGGCATTCCTACCTCTGAGGCAACCGCCCGACTGGCTTTGGCAGAAGGTATTCCCCTGGGCACGTTACAGGAGTATCCGGAAATAGATGTGACGATTGACGGCGCCGATGAGGTTGACCCCCAGTTAAATCTTATCAAAGGGTTAGGGGGTGCTTTACTGCGCGAAAAAATCATCGCCACTTTTTCCCGGCGCGTGATTATCATTGGGGATACCCATAAACAGGTGGAACGGTTGGGAACCCATGCCCCTGTGCCCGTAGAGGTGATTGTTATGGCTGAATGGCCCATCACCTTATACCTGCAAAACCTGGGGGCGACCGTTGCTAAACGGCTTTTGCCCAATGGGGAAATGCCCTTTATTACCGATGAGGGAAACATTATCCTCGATTGTTACTTTGTGAACGGTATTATCAATGCACCTGGGTTAGAATTGGCCTTGCGTTCGCGACCAGGCATTGTCGAAAATGGCCTTTTTCTGGGGTTGGCTTCTGATGTGATGCTGGCTGATGGAGCAGGGGTAGAGCATCGGCAACGTTAGACATTCTATGGTCTGAGGGCCGTATTATTGTCTTTCAGGGTGGTTTGGTTAGAGACGGGCTATGCTTGTATGCCCATCATGGTCACATATTGGTGGCTCCGTCAAGAGACGGGCCACAGCATAAAAGCGCAATAACTGACCGCGAACAGTATAGATTGTGGGTGAGATCCGTGGTGCGGGGAGCATCATGTTGGGGTTGAACCCCAGATGGGAATGATAAATCTATGACAACAAAACCAAGTTGGATTGGTTATACCCTAAATAACCGGTACAAAATTGAGGGAGAGCTAGGGCAAGGCGGAATGTCGGCGGTGTATCGGGCGACGGATCCTAATTTACGTCGCACGGTAGCCGTGAAGCTCATTCATAGCCATCTGGCCAATGATCTGGAATTTGTGCGCCGGTTTGAAGAGGAAGCGGCCGCGGTCGCACGTTTACGGCATCCCAACATTATTCAGGTTTTTGATTTTAGCCATGACGGCGAAACCTATTATATGGTGTTGGAATTTTTGCCCGGCCATACCTTGTTAGATCGCCTGGAGCAGGCCAACCGGCAAGGCCAACTCTTATCCGTGGCCGAAATATTGAACATTATGGTGCCCCTATGTGAGGCGGTCGCTTATGCCCATCAACAAGGAATGGTGCATCGTGACTTGAAGCCTGCCAATGTGATGATTAACCCGCAAGGTCAGCCTATCCTGATGGATTTTGGTATTGCCAAAATTGTGGGCGGGGGGTCTATGACAGCCACAGGGGGGGTCATTGGCACAGTGGCGTATATGTCGCCAGAGCAAATTCGGGGCCAGAAACCTGATCATCGGGCGGATATTTATGCGCTAGGCATTATTTTGTACCAGATTGTGAGTGGCCGTTTGCCGTTTCAGGGAGACAACACGGCGGCGACGATGATGCAACATTTGAATAACCCTGTGCCTGATGTGCGTCAGTTTAACCGCTCTGTTTCCCCGGCTTTGGTGGCGATTATTCAGAAGGCGTTGGCGAAGGAGCCGGGCCAACGATATCAATCGGCTGAGGAGATGGGGTCTGCTTTGCGCCAGATGGCCCCAGAGGGAACGGGTTTTCGCCAGGGAATGATGGCTTCGCCCCCGATGCCTTCAGCTATGGCAACCCAGGCGATAACAGGAAGCACGCGGCCGCAAATCCCCGCTACAGAGACATCTGCCCCTACCCGGCGTCCGGCCTGGCTTATTCCCGCAACTATCGGGGTCAGTATCCTTATTTTGTTTGTATGCCTGGTGGTGGCGGTGGTGGGGGGGCAAAAACTCCTCGCGGCTAAAGACCCCACGATTACACCTACAACCTTCTTTGTTGCCGCTGTTCCTACGATAACGTCTACCGAAAACTCTGCCAGTGAGATAGGGGAAGAACCTCCTGAGGCAGAGGATACAGCGGTTTTGCCACAAACTACCAGCAATGCCACTACTGCTACTACTATCACTACCGCCACACCAACCCCTACCACAGTTATCGAGCCAACGATTGCCTTAATTCCCACCAGTACCGCTTTGCCTACCAACCCGCCTGTAGCCACATCCGCCCCCACGCTTGTGGCTACCTCTCCACCTGTGGCTACACCTACTACTGGTTTACGGGCCGAAATCACCTCCATCACTCTGGCTGATGATCATTATGTGGTAGCTTTTGCCGTATATGGGTACTTTTCCGATACATCCAGCACCCATGTGCATTTTTTCTGGAATACGATTGCCCC
The DNA here is from genome assembly GCA_018004935.1 of Chloroflexota bacterium. GTDB lineage: Bacteria > Chloroflexota > Anaerolineae > Promineifilales > Promineifilaceae > Trichofilum. The sequence continues at coordinate 24,905 of JAGNBF010000062.1, forward strand.
CGATCAGGCTGGTGTACCCGCCAACCCCGGTAACTGGAAATTGTATGGCAGTCCTAGCCCCTTTACCGGCTATACGGTGGCTGAACGTCCGGGCGGTGCGACCCAACTGTGTATTTTGGTCGCTAACCCTGATCATTCCGTGCGTCTGGGGACGGGGAATTGTGTGGATTTGCCATAACTACCAGCAATTCTCAACTTGGGCTGTGCCTCTAAGGATCAAGGATGAAATAACGGCAGGGGGAACCCGAGGGCGCGATTTTTCAGGGCAAAGGCCCCGAAAAACCGCGCCGAGAAAAGTTCCCCGCCCCTGGGGGCAGGGTTAGGGGTGGGGATGGTCTCGGATAAACCCGGCGCGGCAATAAAGGAACACGGCGACGCTGACCTGAACCATGCCCAAAATCCAAAGTCTACCAGGTCTGAAAAGGGCAAAGGTAGTGAACAGGTAACTGTATGAATAATGAACTAATAACACGACAACGATTGGTGACGTGGGAAGACCCATTTATTGGTGCGGCGCAGGTGCCTTATTTGTCTGGACTGGCTTATTTGCAGGCCATTCACCGGGGTGAAATTCCACCCCCACCGATTGCGGAATTGTTGGGAATGTTTATTGCTGAGGTAACGCAGGGACGGGTAGTCTTTGGTTTGACGCCGGGGGAGCATCATTATAATCCGATTGGGGTGGTGCATGGCAGTATCGCGGCCGCGCTCTGTGATTCTGCCATGGGGTGTGCAGTCCAAAGCCGCTTGCCAATGGGCATGGTTTATACAACTGCCGAATTACATGTCAATTATTTGCGGCCGCTAACTAAAGAAACTGGCCCGGTGCGTTGTATTGGAGAGATTATTCACCAGGGAAAACGAATGGCTACGGCGCAGGCTCGCCTGGTGGATGCCCAAGACCGTTTGTATAGTCATGGGACAACCACCTGTCTTATTTTTCCAGCCAAAGGGGAGTAACGGAACTCAACCTTTTTACGGAGGGTTTTTTATACCTGATACACGTATTATGATAACTAGACGCGCGGCCGCGATTGCGGCCATCATCGCATTTGTAGCTATTCTTATCATGGGGTTTGGCGTTACCGTGCCCGAGGCAACGGTGCGGCTCCAACCTGGTCCTGGCCCAGTAGAGCAATTTGCTCAGGCCAGTAATGAATACCCGGATCAGGCGTTAGCCTTTTTTGCCGCAGATTCCCTTTTTGTTTTGAGCTATTTGCTAGTGTTTGTGGGTTTATATGAGATGACAAAGGAACGCGGCCGCGGTCTCGCAACCATAGCCCTTGGTGCTGGTTTACTCACTGGTTTATTCGACGCCGCCGAAAACGCTCACTTCATTACCTATGCCCTATTCGTCAAAAATGGTGTTCCTCTCACTGACCCCGCCATTACCACCATCGCCATTCTAGGCAACCTCAAATGGATGGCCAGTTTTGCCACCCTTTACGCTTTTGGCCTGCTCTTCCCCACCACCGGTTGGTTAAACCGTCTCACCCTCGGTCTAATGCTTTTATTCCCCCTCATCGGTGTACTAGGGGTCGCCTTTCCTGCCCTGATAGAACTACGCGGCCTCTTTTTCTTATCAGGCATGCCCCTCTTTGCCTTAACCTTCTGGCGCAACCCCTAAACCATCCCGTATCTCATCCATAAAGCGCGGTAATGTTGGTTGAGCCTGTCAAAACCAACAGCCTTCGACAGGCTCAGGCTACGTTTTCCCCCAAATATTGAGAAGATACACCCTCCCCAACAAAAACGGAGAGGTCATGCCTCTCCGTTTTGTCACTCTGCCGTTTTTGTCGGGAAATATTACCCGAAATCAAGACTTTCCTCGGTCCAGATTACCGGAACGAAACGATCCCTGGAATCGCGCTCCACATAGCTGTGTGGCCCTGCCTCGGAAATATCGCGCCCATCCTTACCGATTACTTTAACCGCCGCACTTTGGGTGGCATAGACGTTACCCGGCTGATCCAGACATAATAAATGACGATAGACAGGGAAACCCACACTAACCAGGCTGGATACGTCGGGTACATCAACAACACCGCCACCATCATAATGCCCCATAATCCTATCATAGACATCGTAAGCCGTTTGTAGCGGGTCATACGCGAAGGGTAAGCATATTTGGTGGGCACAAAAACCAGGATGCCACAAATCACAATAATGATCAGATTCATCCACGATTCCAGCCCCAACAGGAACAGGTAGATCACTACGGCATTCCACATCGAGGGGAAACCCTTAAAGAAATGATCTTCAGTTTTGGCATCAGCCTGGCAAAACTGATAGGCTGAGGTTAGAACAATGACAATAGCCCCAAAGACATGTAAGTCCGGGGGCATCAAGCCAGCTTCAACAATAAAGTAAGCTGGCACAACGACATAAGTAAGGTAATCCACAATATTGTCAAGTAACGCCCCATCAAACTGGGGGAGCATCCCCTTAACACCCAACAAACGAGCCAATGTGCCATCAAAACCATCTACAAATAAGGCAACACCCATCCAGAGAAAAGCGGAAGCCCAATCATGTTTTTGAATAGCAAGGAGAGCGAGAAACCCCCACACAGCCCCGGTAGCAGTGAATAAATGCACTCCCCAGGCCCAGACCCGACGCCGAGAAATAGGTTGATCTTCCAATAATGCGGCTAAATCACGTTTGACAATCACTTTTACAGCCCCTTGTATGGTTTTGAGTTTAAAGTGAGGAATGAAAGCTGGAGAAAAAACGATCCATTCTTTCCCGACCCATTCTTGTGCTTTTCACTCTAATTATTAACTCTGCGCTTCATATAGGTGTTCCGATAATATGTTGGGTCAGATGTTGTACAGCCGGGTGAGTATGGTGGGGGATAAGCATTTCGCTTAACCATGATCTTGACCCATCTGTCATGCCCCTATATTCACCCTAAATGATTTTCTGAACAACTATAGTTACATGTAACAGATGGTAGGGAATGGTGCTTACTATTTATCTGACTGTAACGAGCCGACACGTATTATAAACAAGGTTTTTTTTTCTGAATACCCCACATAAGAATAATTTCCTGGTACTTAGTAATCGTTCGCCATTAACTTAGCGATTTGCTGTGGCCAGTCTCCTGACCGAACCCCCCACATTATTTCTGAACGATGCTTTGGGTTCATAAAAATATAACTTCCCGGTTTAGACCTGACAGGTTTTCGGAAATCTGTCAGGTCTTGACGGCACTTAATCTTTTACAGGCCCTTAGCCGGGTTAGTTTGAAGCTCCATCAATCCCTGCCCCTTGCCACCGGGAAGGGGAAACTTAACGGCGTGGTTTTTCGGGGCCTTCGCCCCGAAAAACCACGCTCAAACAATTCCCCGCCCTGGGGCGGCCACCAATATGTGACTGTGATGGGTGTATTTTTCCAGAAACACCAGGTTTCCGGGAAAGTGAATCGCCGATTATGGGACTTATTCTGCCTCAGACAACATTAGGGGGAAGAAATAAGAGATAGGTGCGCCCGAGCAGAAATCAAACTTGAATGTAGCAATACGTGTATTCCACGCACTGGTCGAATTGTATTCTCCGGTAAACCAGAAAGTGCAATCATCGGCTGGGTCTACGGACATAGACGCATAGTCGCCATAGCGGTTGCTACTGTTAGATGCGGTCCCGTTAACCATTACCCCTTCACCCTGAGGCATAGTGCCTATGGGATCTGTGGCCAGACGACCGGTATACCAGAGGGATGGGTATTGGGTGGTACTGGATGCATTGTAACCGAGCGCAATATTACCCGCTCCATCCATAGCGATAGCCCCCATCCAACGGCTGTGACTGTCGCTATTGGGAGCGAACGTACCTTCCTGGTATAAGCTCCAACCCCCTGCTCCTGATTTCCGTAGTTCAAACCAGCGAACCCCAGACCGGTCGGCTCCATTAACATCCGTGGCAAAGTTACCTACCAGTACTTCGTGGGTGCCGAAGTTGCGATATTGCAGGCGGTACATCATTACTTCGCGCAAGGGGTCAAGCCGGATGTTTGTCCCTGGTTGTTGGATGCAGGAGAATGAGACCAGACCGCAGAGGCTGGAGTCAAATTCAGCTACGGCAATGGTGGTAATGAGGGTGAAGGTGGAGCTGGCGGGAGTTGCCCAATTGACATCGTAAGCCCAGATTTCGATATAGTCCTGGGTGGGGTTGTTGGAACTGCTATTGTGAACTTCATCGTCACGGTGGCGCATGAAGTAACCGGGAGCCTCTGCCGGGGGGGTGGTGTCGCCATCGTGGTCGGCAGGTGTAAGGGCCTGGAAGCCAAAACCATTGAGGATAGAGGCGGTTCGGCGGATGGGAGCTGTGGCGGGAGAACCGGTTAGCATATTGGCTCGGTCCATCGCATAGACGGCGGGGCTGTTTTCATTGGATGAAACATAATAGGCATCTGCCCAGACCGCATATTTGGGATAATCAGGGAATTCGGGTGTGGTGAAGAGATAGCGGTACCATGTGCTGGTGACGGGGTTTGGTCCTGAGGAAATGTAGACGCAAAGATTGTTGCTGGGGTAGGTGAATTCGCTGAGCAACCAGCGATCGGCCATTTCATCATAGACGACTACCGGATCCCCAGATGCCTCAGTAACGCAGATACCTCCGCTACCCAGGCTGGAGAGTATGGTGGGGCCAGCAACAAGGCTACCGGATTTGTTGTAAATACGAATGTAGGAGCTGATGTTATTATTGACCATCTGAACAAAGTGATCTGGCCCGACATCACCGACGGTGTCAGGTGGGTTCACGCCTGTGTAACCCTGACCATTAAAACTGAGGATGGGTGTTGTGAAACTGCCCAAAGGGTTAAGCGTGACACTATCTTGAACGGCTAACAGGGGGTCTATACCACCGAGGATGCCCCCGGCGAAAGCAGGGTTGGCTGGCCCGTTTAGGGCGAAACGGGGATTAATTTCTCTGTCTAGGGTAAGGTCACCTGGGGTGGCGATGGGGGCCTGGCTGATGGAGATGGTCAGATCAGGGGTGACGAGTTCACTGGACTGAGTGGGGGGTTCGGCTGACTGCGTATTGGCGGAAACGCGGCCGCGACGGTTCGTATTCATATTGTTTGGAAGGGCTACCAACAGGAGTATCAGGGTACTCAACATGGCGACACCAACGGCTATTTTTCTAATGGATTTCATGGTTTGTCTCCTTTCAGAGTAGGGCAAGATGGGTAGATGGTTTGTTAACCAGATGCATGGATGATACTGATGGGTCTACTGAAAAAAGGAACCGCCAAGACGCTGAGAATGCTAAGTCATCGTTCAGAAATAACGTGGGTGGCGCGGTCAGGAGACCGGTCACAGCAAACCCCTAAGTTAAAAACGAACGATTATTAAGAACGGAAGAAATCCAGAGAAAATCTTTGTGATCTTGGCATCTTAGCGTAAGTGTTCAGTTCCCTGAGAAAAAGAGCCTTCTGAAGGTTTCCGCAAAGGTGTTGACCAGTGGTACAAACCTTCGGAAGGCTGAACTTACGTCTTAGCGATGAAAAATCTCATTCTTTCAGTGAAGTCACTAATGACTCCACTGAAAAAAGGTCAAAGCAGTTAAAAGCCCGGTTTCTTTCTCTCTGGAAGCGACGGTTAGATGAGTCAGAAACCGGGCTTTTTGCAGTAGACTCACTAATTATCATGGATTGTGAGCTTCGTCGAAGTAGGGCTGGGTGAGTTGAGCCGCGGCCGCAATCGCTTCATCTATCGTGGCTTCCCCATAAAAGGCTCGTTCCACTTCCTGTCCGGCTGTTTCCTCAATACCAATCCAGGTGCTCATGATAGGTACTGCTTTCAGCATGGGGATGGTATCCAGAAAAACCTGGCTATTGGTCGGGGGCTGGCCGTCCAGGAAGGCGGGTGATTTAGCGACCTCAATCAGTGAAGGTACGGTGCGGCCGCTGGCGGCAATCAGCGTTTGCCCGGCAACGGAGTTGGCATATTCGATAAACGTCCAGGCGGCTTCTTTGTTTTCTGTTGCGGCCGCCATACAGTAACCATCACTATGTAGAATACCAGCAGGTATTGTAGCGCTGGGCAAGGGGGCAATGTTCCAGGTAAAGCTGGTGATAGTGCGGTAGGTGGGCACGCCCCGGCGACTGTTAAAAAACATAGCCAGACGCCCATTGAGAAAACGGCTTTCACTTTCTTCCGCCGATTCGGCGGTGCGATCTGGGACAACATGGTGCAATAGTTGCAGGTCTACCAACCATTGGAAGGCGGCTTTGGCGGCGGGGGAGTCCAGGGTCAGGTGGGTGGGCTGAGCCGGATCATCTACGATGTCACCGCCATTTTGCCAGACAAAGGGGGCCAGACGGAAGAGGCTGGCCTCTAAACCTACGCCATACTGATCAATCACGCCATCACCATCCTGGTCTTGGGTAAGTGCCAGCGCGGCCGCGAGAAAATCATCCCGTGTCCAGGTGTTAGTCGGCAAGGGAACACCAGCGGCAGTGAAAAGATCCTCATTGTAATACACCACCAGACTGGAAACGTTCTGAGGAATGCACCATAACTCATCTTGCCATTTGAACGTGGTGATACTGTTTGGATAAAAGTCGGTTTCCTGAATGATCTCACTATCTGCCAGATACGCCGTGAGGGGTTCCAGGCCACCATCAGCCGCGAAGGGGGCCAGGCGGCGATAATTGAGTAAAAATACATTCGGTGGCGCGCCCGCAGTAAACTGGGTGGCCAACCGTTGACGATAATCACTTTGGCCAGCGGTATGTTGTAGCTCTATATCAATTTCCGGGTGTTCCGTTTCAAATGCCGCGACTAACCCTTCATAAGCGGCCAACTCGGCCGGATCGCCAAAAATGGCGAAGGTGACAGGCCTATTTTCTATACTCCCACAAGCAACCAGGAGCAGAGTCAGACTGATTAATAGGAAGAAGAGGGTAAAGCGGAGCAAACGTCTCATGAGCTTAGATGAATTCCTTGCATTTATTGAGGTTCGGGGATTGCTTGCACCATAGGTCGGGAAATATTTTAACCGATTAAGAAATAAACGGATTTTCCAGAGGCCGCTCTTAATCCGTTCCTTTCAAAATCCGCTGTTGTCACCCCAAATGGCACAATATAGTCTCTGGACTGAACGATTACCTATGTTTAGCCGCGATCAAATAGATTGCCTAGCGAAAGGTTACTGAGGAAGGTGCGTTGTAAAATGGCAAAGAGGAGAATGACAGGGGCAGACATGATCGCGGCCGCGGCCAGGAGTAATGGCCAGTTAGTTGCATCTAGTTGCTTCACCAGTTGCAACCCAATGGGCAAGGTATACCAACGAGCCTGATAAATGTATAGCACCGGACTAATAAAATCACTCCAGTAAAGGACAAACGTCAGCACGGCTACGGCGACGGTGGTAGGCCGCACCAGGGGCAGACCTACCAGCCACCACACCAGCCCGGCCTCCGCCCCATCCAGCCGGGCCGCCTCGATCAGTTCCCCAGGCACACGGCGAAAGGACCAAAAATAGAGGAGCACGAACAAGGGACTGCTGGCGGCAAAGGCGGGAATGATGAGTGCCCACAAACTATCTATCAACCCCAACCAGCGCAAAATCTGGAACCGAAAGAGCCAGATGGCCGAAGCCGGGATGAGCAGAAAAGCGACACTCCAGTTGAGTACCTGGCGACGTGGTTTTTCTGGTAGTTGGCTCAGGCTAAAACCAGCCAGGGAGGCGGTGAGTAGGGTGAGAGGAACCGCGGCCGCAACCACCAATAGGGAGTTGCGTAAATAGCGGGCCATGGGCAACAGGTCAAATAGTTCAAGGTAGTTGCGCCATTGAGGATCAGGGGGCCACCATTCAATAGTACGAGGTGGAGGTAAACCCGGCTCACGCAAGGATGAAACCAGCATCCAGTAGAGCGGTAACAAAAAGAGAAAGGAGATGCCCGCCGCCAACAGGTGACGCCAGAGGCGCGGCCGCAGTGGGTTCATCATATATCTAATTCGCGTCGTCGCGTCGCCAGCCACCTACGGCATTCACCAGCCCCATAATGAGCCAGCCCAGGATGAGATAGCTAATGACCATAAGCGCGGCCGCGAGACCAAAATCAAACAGGTCAAAGGCAATTTCATACACCAACAACGGCACAAACGTTGTCGCATAATAAGGCCCCCCATAGGTCAGGATATAGGTAGGGGCAAAAGTATTTTGCAAACTCATCACGATATCCCGCACCGTGAGTAAAAGCATCCAGGGAAAGATAAGGGGAAGCGTAATCCGCCAAAACGCCTGCCAGTTACTGGCACCATCTACGGTGGCCGCTTCATAGAGGGCCAGGGGAATATTTTGTAGCCCAGCAATCAAAACCACAAACCCTTCCCCAATCTGAAAGCCAGACATAAGAACAATAGCCAACACAGCGGTAGTGGGATTGCCCAACCAATCAGGGGTGGGTAAACCTAGCCACCCCAGAAGCATATTGAGTGGTCCATAAAACGGGTTGAAAATCCATAACCAAAGCAAAGCATAGGCCGCTTCGGGGATGACGGTAGGTAGATAAATGGCGGCGCGGTAAAAGCCAAAGAGCCGGTCCCGCCGTTGTAACAGCAGGGCCAGCCCTAACGCCGCCAGTAAGCGGAGCGGCACAGCCATAAATAGGAAGATGAGGGAGTTACGCAGGGAAAGTCGGACAACCGGGGATTCCCACAGTCTTATGAAGTTATCCAGACCATTCCACTGCGGCCGCGCTACGCCGTTAAACTCCGTAAAAGCCATGCCCACGGTAAAAAGAGCAGGCAAACCAACCAAAAGAAATGTCCCTAACAAGTAGGGCCACAAAAAAAGGCGGAGTTGCGCTTGATAGCGGGGAGCGCGGCCGCGAGAAAACAAATAACGCACAATTAGACTCGTGTGAGGTATTCACCTGACCGCGTATCCACCCGAATCCGGTCCCCAGTATTAACAAATAAAGGCGTTTTTACCTTCAAACCAGTCTGGGTAATAATTTCCTTACGCGCACCTGTTGCCGTATCTCCGGCTACCGCGTTTTCGGCTTGCACCACTTCCATTTCCATCGTCAGCGGCAACTCATAATCCAGGATTTCATTTTCATAAAAGAGCAACTCCAATTCCATGTTATCCACCAGATATTTAGCATCCGCACTAAACATATCATGGGCCACAGGACGTTGTTCAAATGTTTCTACATCCATAAAAGTGTAAAACTGCCCATCATCAAACAGATATTGCATCGTCCGTTTATCCAGACGAATATCCTGCACCCGTTCGCCAGAGTTGAAGGTCAGTTGCACATTAGAGCCTGTGCGTAGATCCCGTACCGTCACCCGAATTGTCGCCTTGCCCCGGCCCGGTTTATTGTGTTCGTACTCCGTTACCTTATAGAGGTTGTTGCCAAACTCAAACGAAGTACCACGCCGTAATTGGTTTACATCAATCATTGCTATCTCCTCAAATCATTATACGCCTGTTGGCGCTTAGTCTCTTTTATCGTAACCGTTCAGTTGTGTCAATTCATCCGCCAGTCCGTCTAGGGCGATTGCATACTCAGAGTTCCCCCAACCCCGCCCGCCGAGGAGGGAAGGGGGAAACCCAACGGCTCGGTTTGGTGGGCGTCCGCCCGCCAAACCGAGCCGAAAATCGTTCCCCGCCCTTGGGGGCGGCTACGGACAACCTGATCCAGAGACGGGGCATAAAAACATGGTTTCATTCCCCCTTGATGCTCAAGCGTGTAGCGATTATTGAACGACCTAAAGCCGCACGCTCTGGAAAAATGTCAGATTATGTCCTGTGGCAGTATATAAACAACAAAAGACGAAGGAACACAGAATGTATCCCTTCGTTCGTTCATAAGAAATCAGTGGGTCTTAAGGGCTGATTTCTCAATAATAGGTCTTGCTAAACAAACGGATCAGGGCGAGTGCGACGGTTCCAACGTAAAAGAATAGCCGTCAGACCAGTCAAGAGCAACAATCCTGCCGTAAAAATCAGGACCTCACCCAGCGTACTGGCGCTGATGACGCGCATTCCACCTAACTCAATCGTCAAGAAAAACTGTACACTCGCCATCATTTATTCAAGTGTAGCACAAACCGCCTGAGTTGTCAGGATAGGGTAGACATGCGGCAATTCTCAATTTAACCAATGGTTATTGAGATTTAACAAATGAATACTGGTATGGAGTTTCCCCCACCCCTAACCCCGCCCCCAGGGGCGGGGAACTTTTTCTGGGGTCATTTTTCGCGGGCGGCCGCCCGCGAAAAATGACACGAATGGGGTTTCCCCCTTCCCGCTGGGAAGGGGCCGCCAAAAGCACACCCGAAAAATGGCCCAAGCCGTAGAACAGCCTTTCAGGCTGTTCACCCTCTCGAGAAAACGGCAAATGCCAGGAGCAAACCAAATTGAGAATAGCTGGTAGACATGGGAGTATATCCACGTTTTGTGGGAGACCTTGTAAAAAGGCGGATTATGTAAAGTCAACTAAAAATCTGACAGGTTTCTAAAACCTGTCAGGTCTGTGCCCCACGATTTATGGGTATACTCTAGACATGGTTCAGGGCGATTGCATACTCACCAAAATGAACCCGTCCTCCTGACGATTCCTGATTTCGGGAAGGGGGAACCCACTCGGCGGAAATCGCCGGGGGATGGGCGAATCAACATATTACCCGATTAATCATTTAATCAACAAAGGGGCGGGGTTAGGGTGGGGGAAATTCGAGTGTGCACTCCCCCTTTATATCAGGGCAGGATAACTGTGTGAAATAATAACATCTTGTATAATTAACCCATGATTCCCAATCCGCCGGTTACGGCAATCCTAAAGACTGATGTGGGCCGGGTGCGTGATCACAACGAAGATTATTTTGCTTCTTGTGAACCTACCCAAATGCAAGAAGCTGTTCAGAACAGTTGGTGTTATATCTTGGCCGATGGGGCCGGGGGGATGGATGCTGGAGAAGTCGCCAGCCAACATTCTACCGAACGAATGCACCACCATTACCTGGCGCAAACAGGGGAAAAGGATTGGAGTAAACGATTGGTAAGGGCGATGGAAGCGGCTAACACCGATTTGCGCCGTCTTATGCTAGAACAAGATGAGGGCAAATCTCGGATGGCGACCACGATGGTGGCTGTGGTAATTGCCGGGGATCGGGCTATTTTTGCCAATGTCGGTGATAGTCGTGGTTACCATTTCCGTGATGGTGCTATCAAGCAGATTACCAAAGACCAAAGTTTGGTGGCAAAGTTACTTGAAGAAGGGGCTATCACCCCTGAGGAAGCGGAAAATCACCCTCGACGCAATGTGATTCTTGGTAGTCTGGGATCTGAAGATGAAATTGGTGTAGATCTGTTTACCATTATGGTAGAACCAGGAGATCATCTGCTCTTGTGTTCTGACGGACTAACCAATTATGTACGGGATAAAGAACTGGCGGAAATCATTCGCGGGAACACATTGGAAGAAGCACCCCAATTGATGATTTCTCTGGCCAACGCTCGAGGGGGTGGGGACAATATTTCGGTAGTCCTCATTCGTATAAATCATACTAATCTGCCAACGGAAGGGGCAACGAATGTTGCGCTCCCGCCTGCGGTAACTTCTACACTGTGGCCTTTTACCTTTTTCTTGTGCACTCTGTTGATCTTTATCATTACTGTCATTTGGGCGTTGATGAATGGTTAGATAATAGCGTTTATCGGTAATAACCTTCCGAAGGTTTATGTCAACTGATTGTTCGGATTTATAAGTCTTCGCAAGGTTTCCAAATACTATTACCGATAATGTCTAATGATTTGGGTATAGATGCTTTGGTAAGCCAGTGCTGACGGGCTGAAGCTTCGACCCTTGTTTGCCTCGTTTGATCTGGTATAGCGGACGAGATGAGTCTGTTTGAGGGTAACTCCTAACGTCTTTTGAGGGCTGAGCTTGTCGAAGCCTTGTGTGCCTTCGACAAGTTCAGGCAACAGGCTTAGTCGTTACGTTTAAGGTCATAATGTTCAAGAAATCCGATTTCAGGTGAGATCGGATTTCTTTGTATTGGTGTGAATGGTTAGTCTTAACCACAGGTGGCTAATCTTTTTGTATAACCGTATTCTTGTATGTGGTCCAAGAATCTAACTGGTAAGGCAGTGAAGACCTGATATGGAGTCTGTATGAGTAAGTCATTACGAATTATTCCCTTGGGTGGACTGGGAGAGATTGGCAAGAATATGACGGTCATTGAGTATGATGACCAGATTTTGGTTATTGATGCTGGTCTTATGTTTCCAGAAAATGATATGTTAGGGATTGATCTGATCATCCCTGATTATCAGTATTTACTAGATAAGCGGGATAAAGTGAAGGCGGTGTTGATAACTCATGCCCATGAGGATCATGTGGGAGCATTGGAACACTTGATGAAGGAGATTGATGCTCCGATTTATGCTACCCCTTTAACAATGGGGTTGATTGAGATTAAATTGAAGGAGGCGAACCTGTTGGGCAAGGTGACAATGAAGACGATCCAGGCAGGGGATGCTTTTGCGATTGGCTCGTTTTTGGTGGAACCGTTTCATGTGGCCCATAGCATTCCTGATTGTGTGGGTTTTGGTATTACTACTCCGGTGGGGTTGGTGGTGCATACGGGGGATTATAAGTTTGATCATACACCCGTAGATGGCTGGCCGCCGGATTTTGCCAAACTGGCGGAGTTTTCGGCGCGGGGAGTGTTGTGTTTGCTGGCGGACAGTACGAATGCGGAGAAACCCGGGTGGACAGCTTCAGAGGCGGTTATTACGTCGGCTTTTGATGATGTGTTTAAGCAGGCACAGGGCCGGGTGATTGTGGCATCTTTTGCTTCATTGATTTCGCGCATTCAGCAGGTGGCAAACGCGGCCGCGAAGTATGGCCGTAAATTAGCTGTCACAGGGCGTTCAATGCGCGAAAACACCAAAATGGCTCGTAAACTGGGCTATCTAGATATCCCCGATGGCATGGTAATTGACATTGATCAGGTTAATAAATATCCCCCTCATCAAGTGACGATTATGGCTACCGGCTCACAAGGGGAACCCACCTCAGTGATGGGACGGCTGGCGCATGGGCGACATCGTAATGTAACGATTCAGCCGGGGGATACCGTCGTGCTTTCGGCGCATACTATTCCCGGAAATGAAGAGTTTGTCAGCCGGGTGATTAACCGCCTGATGAAACAAGGGGCGGAAGTATTATATGAACACGTGGCCCAGGTACATGTATCGGGTCATGCCAGCCGGGAAGAGATGAAATTGATGATTAACCTGGTGCGGCCGCGCTTTTTTGTGCCCATTCATGGCGAAATCAGACACCTGGTTCAACACGGCAAAATTGCTGAGGAAATGGGCATCCCTAAACAAAACATTGCCGTGGTTGAAAATGGGACTGTTCTGGAACTGACTGAAGACAAAATGACCGTGAAGGAACGTCTACCTGGCGGTTATGTCTTTGTTGCCGGACAAAGTGTGGGCGAGGTAGATATCCCCGTAATGCGTGACCGGGAGAAATTGGCCGAAAACGGCTTCTTTTTGGTGGCGGTCGGCCTGGATGATCAGGGGAAAGTACGTCGGCAACCACGTATCATCACCCGAGGGTTTGCTAACCTGGAAAAGGAGCAGGCCGAAGGGTTGTTAGAAGGGGCTGAAGAGGTCGTAACACGCACGATAGGTATTTATAAACCTGGTGCGGCTGACCTGGAAGCCCGTGTGGAAGAAGCCCTGAGCCGTTATCTTTATACAGAAACAGGGCGGCGACCATTGATTTATGTGGTATTACAATGAGCGCTGATAATCTACAACAATTCTCATTTTGAACGATAAACGTATCTTCTCAAAATTTCGGGGATAACAAGGCCTGAGCTTGTCGAAACCCACGGCTACCCTGAATGATGGAGAAGATACTGATAAACGCTCTTCCGTTCATCCGCCCGGCGGTCAAACTGCCGGGCTATATGGATAAAACCCTACGGGCTAAAACAGCCGACCAATGGCCTTCTCAACCATAGCCCGGCCAATTTTATGGTCGGGCGGCTCCTCCTGATCGTGCTACTCAACTATATTACACGAGCAAAGCACTGTATTTTACAGTGTGCAAGCACTCGGAAACATCGTCAAAAGAGAGAACATCAGTTATTGTTATGCTAATCCGTCTCTGCTCTGATGAAGAAGGTATATCCCCTGCACGCCGTTTTTGGTGATCTCATCTTAGCGTAGATGGTATATCACACAAAAAGTTTTTGGTTTACTAGGAGGACAGATAATGAAATTCAAACGACATCTATGGCTTTTGTTGTTGGCGCTGTTCTTGTTACCCGCCCTGGCGTGTGGTAATGGGGATGGTGCAGAGAATTCTGGTAATAGTGGAAATACAACCAATACAACTGATACGGCTGAGGCCGCTACACCTGTTCCGCCCCCAGCTACAGCCACGACGGCCCCAGAACCCACTCCCACAGAAGTAAGCCTGGCCGTCAATAATCTGCAAGGCGTCGAAAATGCCGTCATCCAGATTATTGCCGAGGGCACGTTCCGGGATCCGGCTGAAGGGTTCCAATATAATGCGGCGGGTGCGGGGTCTGGTTTTATTATTGACCCCTCAGGTATTGCTGTAACCAATAACCATGTTGTGACCGGATCGGCTTTCTTGCAGGTATACATTGCGGGTGAATCTCAGCCACGTAATGCCCGTGTATTGGGAGCCTCAGAATGTTCTGACCTGGCCGTTATTGATATTGATGGTGAAGGGTTTCCTTACCTGGAATGGTATGCTGGGGCCATTGACGTTGGGTTAGATGTATATACGGCCGGTTTCCCGCTGGGCGATCCTGAATATACCCTAACGCGTGGTATCGTCTCTAAAGCACAGGCTGATGGCGAAACATCCTGGGCTTCTGTAGACTTTGTGCTTGAACATGATGCGACGATTAACCCCGGTAACTCTGGTGGCCCGCTGGTGGATGCGAATGGTAAAGTGTTGGGGGTGAATTATGCGGGGGCTTCTAGTGTGAATCAATATTTTGCCATTGCTCGTGATGAAGCGATTCGCGTGATTGATCAGTTACGCCAGGGGCAAGATGTGACTTCGATTGGTGTTAATGGTTCGGCTGTCAATGACGGCGAAGGGCTTACTGGTATTTGGGTAGCTTCCGTGAAATCTGGTTCACCGGCAGATAATGCAGGGATTGAAGCGGGTGACATCATTATGTCTCTGGAAGGGTTGATTTTGGCTACAGATGGCACGATGGCGGATTATTGTGACATTTTACGCGGGCACAGCGCCGCCGATGTGATGAGTATTGAAGTGTTACGCTTTGACACGGAAGAGGTGCTGGAAGGGCAGTTGAATGGTCAGGTGTTAGAGCAATCGTTCTCGTTTGCGGCCGCGGTAGGGGATGAAGTTGAAACTGACACCAGTGGCACCGGTGGCTCAGCGACAGTATATGAATATACCTTCGTAACCGATGATTCTGGTTTGTTATCCGTAGAAATCCCCACAGCCTGGGGTGATATTGATGGCAGTATGTGGGGTGATGCCAATGATCCTCTGGGGGTGGCTGTACGGGCCGCACCCGATCTGCAATTGTGGAGCGATACCTGGACGACACCCGGTATGTTCTTCGGGGCCTCCGTGAGTTTGTTAGAGGGATTGAGTGATGCCGAACGTCTCAGTATGCCTGATGATGTGCTGGATCTGGATTCCTTTGACTATTCTGCTTCTTGCACCTACGATAGCCGCAATGAGTACAGCGATCCGGTGTACGCAGGCAAATATGATCTGTGGACAGATTGTGATGGGTCTGGCTCTATTTATCTCGTGCTGGCCGTTCTGCCTGAAGATTTGAGCTACTTTGTGCTGGTGGATGTACTGGTTGTGACAGATTCCGATCTGGAAGCGCTGGATCATATCCTGAACAGCTTTATTGTGACCGAGGAGTAAAACCTGGCTTATTTACTTACCCCGGTCATAAAATGACATTTTGTTGGTGGCAACAGATTGGGTAAGCCCAGGCTGAAGCCCCATCCCCCTTCCCCTTCCTAGAGGGAAGGGGGAAACCCCAACATTTGCTGTGGCCGGTCTCCTGACCGCGCCACTCTTGAGAACAAGTTATTTAATGCGTCTATTGTGACTTCTCCCTATTTCGGGTCTTTGGGAATCCAGGGGGTTGACACAAGATGTACGGGTTGGCCTTGTGCCTGCCCAGTGTGGGGCAACCACAAGGGTTGCCCGTACCCCACGAAATCCTGAAGACCCAATATTTCGAGGGAAACGTAGCCTGAGCCTGTCGAAGGCGGTTGGTTGCGACAAGCTTAACCAACGTCACTACACTTTATTGAGAAGATACCGCCCATTTATAAAAAGAGGGATGAACAGTTGTTCATCCCTCTTTTTTGTTGGCAAAGCGCAAGGAATGGGGGGTCTTTGGGAATTCAGGGGGTTGACCCCATCTGTAGGGGCACCCTTGTAGTTGCCCTCGACGGGGCAGGCACAAGGCCAGCCCCTACATATAGCCACACCCCGCAAATTCCGAAAGAACCCCTTATTCTTTTACAGACCCTAAGACCATGAGCCATATCGCATTATTGCGAGTTGTTCTCTTGCCAGCGGCGATAAAGCGTGACAGATGCCTGTTGGAAACGGGTTTGCAGTTGTGCCAGTTTTTGTTCTAGCTCGTAGATGCGTTCGCGGGCATTTTTCTCTAGCAGAAAAAGGTCTTCGTTGTGTTGGTGATTTAACGCCTGTAATTGTTGGTTTTCTTGTCGTTGTGTTGTTAGTTCTTGCCGCAGACGATCAAAGAGGTCGTTTTGTAGGACCTGGGCCTGGAAAATTTGCTCAATTTCACTTTCCTTCTGCGCCAACAAAGTTTCTTTGTTCTGAAGCTCTTTTTCTAATTGGTTGAGCCGTTCTTGTATCGCGGCCGCATTCTCCTGTGTCTCTTCTTTCTCGGCTACCAGCAAAGACGCGGCCGCGTGCCCATTCCCATTGGCCTTATACATCGGTGTGATTGGGGGAGTGACAGGTTTGTGTTTCCCATTGTGGGGTTTTGGGACTGGTAATTTCTCCGCAAGGGGGAGTATCTGGGGCTGAGGGGTGAGTGGGGATGGTGATGCTTCTGCGGGGGAAACCGGGCGCATAACCGGGGTAGGGGGCAGGCTGGGGAGAACAGATGGTTTGTGGAGGAGGGTAATGGCCTGAGGATAAGTGGCATTTGCCTGGGGATGATTGAGGACGACGCCGATGGGGCTGATGGGATGGAGACGCAACGTTTCTAGAACGGTGTATAGTTCCTGATGCCGGGTATGGTACGCGGCCGCGACCAAAAGCACTTCCCCCAGTACCGCCAATGAGCGCCAACTCCCGTTTTTACTCAACATGGGGGGGCCGTCACAGATAACCATATCAAATTGGGCCAGGGCCGCTTCCATAATGCCCCGGAATAAGACCGGCTGACGTAATTCCAGGGGTATCGGCTCCACTCCATTGGTCAGTACAAACAGATTGGGCTGAGTCGTACTTTTTTGCAGACTACGGTTGAGCCATTCTACCAGTTGCGGCCGCGCTTCCGTCAGCCTGGCTAATGCCCGTGCTTCCGAACGCAAATCCACCATTTCTGATACCTGTTTGAGCAAGTTTCCCAGGTTGCCACGGCCAGGCAGATCAAAATAATGGTGTAACGCCGGGGCATCCCAATGCCCTTCCACTAATAAAACCCGCCGCCCTACTTCGGCACAACTCTGGCCCAAGTTGATGGCAACCACACTTTTGCCTTCGTGCCGATCTGCGCTGGTTACAAACAGATATTGCTGATTACTAAATGTAAAAGCGAGCCGTACGCTGGCGTACAAGGTCTGGAAGGCTTCTACTGCCCGGAAATCATCTTCGTTGGTGAGAAGTAGGGGCTTAGCAGTGGGGCTATACAGGGGCGGAATTTCAGCCAGACAAACCAGGTGGGAAAAGGCCCGTTGCACATCACGGGAGCGTGTGAGGAACCGCTTTTCATGCCAGCTTTGCCAGAAAAATGCCAGAACGGCAATACCTGGTAGTAGTGGGAAACTCAGCCACACGAAAAAAGGGCGTACCTGCTCAAACCACTCCTGGCGGAAGAGATAGAGACCACTTGCCAGGAGAACCAGGGGTAAAAATAGTAGTAAACACCTTAAACTGTAATGTACCAGTCGAGAATTAAACATAGTCACCGTCGGTTCCGTTGCTGGATATACTTTACCGGGAAGCTAAATAACCGTCTAAGAATAATTTCCCTTTTTGCTGTAGCCGGTCTCCTGACCGCGCCACCCAACTTATTTTTAGACGTTCACTTAAAGATCAATATGTTCTAAGCGCTACCCTCAGGTAAAGGGTAGCATAAACTCTGGGGAAAAAGGTGAAAGAGACGCGGGGACAGGGTGAAAATCGCATGAAATTTGAATGGAAGTTTGACGAAGAGGTAGAGAGTCAAGGGAGTGGCCCGCGGCCGCGTCGGCTCGGGCACAGGTGGTTTTATGGGGCTGGGGTGTTAGGCTTGCTGGTGATATTTGCGGTAGGGGGCTGGAAACTGGCGCAAAACTGGGCTGATCGCGCCCTGGAACAGGAAATAACACTTCAACTTATTGCGGAGCAGACGGCGCTGAGCCGGGGGGATGTAGACCTTTTACGCACGTTGTACCAGCAAGATATGGTGTTGTTCGCGGCCGCGTTTCATCCCCAATATCGCGCCGGTTATCAACAAAACCTTATTCCCCACACCATTATCAACCAGGGAGACGAAATATGGGTAACAGTCGCCTGGTCTGAGGAGGGAGAAACATGGCAACGGCGCCTCTTTTTCCGGCGCCAAGACGCTCAACTCCTACGCCAATCTCTGGCTCCAGCTTTTTGGGGCGACTGGCAGGAACCCGCCCTCTATACCTGGGGAACCCTACACCTGCTCCAGGCCGATCACCCCTGGCAGACGATGGTGGCCCAATTTGTGAGCCAATGGCTGGCCGAACAATGTGATCTCTGCCTTACAGAGCGTTTGCCCATCCACCTGACCCTGGCTCCAGACTGGCAATTGACGACCACCCCCGGTGAGATTCGGGTACCTTCTCCTCACCTGATAGCGTTGGACACCCAGGGACAACCGGGTGAACCGTTTTGGCAATTGTTAGCCAACCAACTGACCGATTATCTCACTCCGGCACGCCTGCGTTTTGCTATACCGCCTGCGGAACCGGGGATCATCTGGGCGGATGTGTATGAACAGGTGGCCCGCCAGTTTACGGCCAGCCAACCGCACATCCAGATTGAACTGGTGGCAACAGAGGCGTCGGTGGATATGGCCCGGCTGTTACCTACGGTAGATGGAGCGGCTCTACCCGTGGACGCGGCCGCGATCCGAATTGGCCTGGTACAAGATTTAACCGACCTGGCCGCTACCGACCCCACCTTTGTAGCAGGGGATTTTTATGAACAGATATGGCAAGGAGCCTTGTGGCAAGAGCGACTGTGGCTAATGCCCCAATCCGCCCGCCTGCACCTGTTATTTTATGACCGCTCTTTTTATGAGGGGGCGGGTTTGGCGACCCCAAACCTGGACTGGACCTGGGGGGAATGGCAGACGCAAATGACCATCTTGCGCCAGATATGGCCGCCAGAAACGTTGCTCTGGCCTTATCTAGATGTTTCGGGAGATGGATTGCGAGCCTATGCTTACAACTGGGATAACCCCTGTGATCAGCCCCATACCATTCAATGTCCCCTGGACCTGAAAACGGCCCAAATTGCGGCCGCGTTGTCCTGGTATGCCTCTCTTACCCCCACCTACCAGCCTGACCTGACTCTGCTGACACCTGCTGAACAGGCCTTTCTGGCCTTAAATATAGTCTCTATTCCGCGCCAGGTGGCGGTTTGGGTAAGTGAACCGGGACGATATGAACTAGAGATGAGTCTGGAGCCACTCGGGGTGACGATATTTCCGGGAACGACGACACATCCCGGTATTACACCATTGCAGGTACAGGGGAGTGTGATCAGTGGGACAAGTACGCGGCCGCGGGCAATGTGGGAGTGGCTAAAGTATCTCAGTTATCAGGGGTTGGCCCGGGGGCGGCGGGTAGTGCCAGCCCGTCCTTCGGTAGCCCAAAGTCAGAGTTATTGGTCAACATTACTGCCCCCCCTGCGCCAGCCGATGATGACTGCTTTTGCCCATGGGCGGCCTATTTTGTTGGATGAACAGGCTGTTTTTACGCAGGTGCAATTACGGGCAGTGCTAACGGGTGAGATGAATGCGTTTGCGGCCGCGGCCGCGTTTCCTTAATGGGGTTAGGGGTGGGGGGTGTCACGGCCAAACCGCCAAGGGAAAGGCCCGGGCCAGGCTGAAGACCCATCCCCCTGCCCCCTTCCCGCCGGGAAGGGGGAAATACCAGAAGTGCCGGTTTTCGAGCACGTCCGCGTGCTCGAAAACCGGCACATTAGAAAATTCCCGCCCCTGGGGGCGGGGTTAGGGGTGGGGGGTCTTCACGGCCAAACCGCTAAGGGAAAGGCCTGGGCCAGGCTGAAGACCCATCCCCCTGCCCCCTTCCCGCCGGGAAGGGGGAAATACCAGAAGTGCCGGTTTTCGAGCACGTCCGCGTGCTCGAAAACCGGCACATTAGAAAATTCCCCGCCCCTGGGGGCGGGGTTAGGGGTGGGGGGTCTTCA
>JAGNBF010000163.1 GCA_018004935.1 Chloroflexota bacterium
GGTGTGATCCTCTTCATCTACTAACTGGATTTTCTGTAGATCAGCAGCGTCAGGCAGGAGAAAGTCAAACGCAGGGAAAAGGTAAAACTGCACGTCCTCGCGCGTTAAAGGCACACTGATACAGACCCCCAGCCAAAGCCAGGTGAATCGGCAAAATCATAAAGATGATAGTTTTACCCTGTTCATAATCCCGAATGGCCTTACGCACCGTTGTGGACGCCGTTTTGCTTGTCGAGTGCCATAACGCCAGTACCTGTTCTGTAAACGCCGCCAGGGAAATTGGCCCCTCAAGTTGGGTGGCGATTTGGTGAATGGCTTCATCACGGCTGATTGGTTTTTCTGTTGTCATGACATCTCCTCACTTCTGCGGACGCGAACCTCGCTTACTTCTTTGTAGCTGATTTTAACAAGGCGTAAACCAATTTTCGAGTATGTGAACCAGTTGTTACTCCGCGTTATAATTTAACCTTGTGGCAAATGGAAACACTTCCCCCATCATTCATCTCCAACCCGGAGCCGAGACCCTCTTAACCGCCATCACCAAGAAGCAGTTCGCTTCGCCCCAGGCGTATCGTCTGCAACTGATGGCCGAGCGGATGTTGCTCATTGGTGGCTTTGACGAACTCATCTGCCTGGAAAACCTGGCTTTTACCCCGTTCCCGTACCAGATTAAGGCGGCCCAAACAGCTTTGCGGCGGTTCCGCGGCCGCGGTATGTTGTGCGACGAAGTGGGCCTGGGCAAAACCATCGAGGCCGGGCTGGTTATCAAGGAGTACCTCATGCGCGGCATGGCCGAGCGCGTACTCATCCTCACCCCACCCGGCCTGGTGCAACAATGGCGCGAAGAGTTGCGGCAAAAATTCGGCCTGCGCGACTTCGTGACCAATGCCGATGAAGAGTTCCGGCTGGCGGGGGATGGAGCCTGGGGCCAGTTTCCTCGCGTCATTGCCTCGCTCGCGGCCGCACGCCTGGCTGGCAACCGGGACATCATCACCAGCCTCAACTACGACCTCATCATCGTAGACGAAGCCCACCACCTGAAAAACCGCAACAGCGTCACCTGGAAATTTGTCAACGCCCTGCAAAAACGGTTCATCCTCTTCCTCACCGCCACCCCCGTCGAAAACCAACTGGAAGAGCTATACAACCTCATCACCATCCTCAAACCGGGCCAGCTCAAAACCCCCCAGGAGTTCCGCCAACAATTTGTGGTGCGCGGCGATCCCCATTCGCCCAAAAACCGGGGCCTTCTGCGCGAACTCCTGGCCGATGTGATGATCCGGCACAGTCGCGGGCAGGTAAATGTCAAACTGCCGCCGCGTCGGGCCCATACCATTCGCCTCAACCTCTCCCCCGCCGAACAAACGTTGTACCAGAACGGGAGCGCGTTTGTACGGCGCAATTTGGTGTTGGGGACGGGGCCACTAAACTAACGTTGGAAACAGTGCAACGGGAAATCGGCAGTAGCCCGATGGCGGTTATTGGCACGTTGCAGAAGATGGCCCAACAACCAGCCTGGAAGGAGCAGAAGAAAGAGCTCACGAAGCTGGTGAAGGCCGCGGCCGCGACCAACAAGTTCATCCGATCGTTCGATTTTTTGACCAAACAGAAGCAATCACCAGACAGAACGGCGTAAGCGGTAGATTGCTTCTCGCACATCTGCCTGACTGATGCGTTCCTGCTCCAGCCGCCAGTTATGGCTCATAAGCTGTTGACAAACAGCCCTTTCTTCCTCTGTCAGGTTCGACAAACTGATGTTCTCCCCTGGTGTTCCCGTTACAATGTACAGTTGATACTTCTCCAATGTAACAGCATCCATGAGAAAGGAACGGGTATGAGGCCATTGGGAGCGCAGTTGCGCTAAGATGGCAAACCCCTGGGCATCTAAATCACCCCAATACCAAATAGCGCACTGGGCCAACCACGCTACTTCCCGCAGTAAGCTCACCTGAAAACCTTTACCCCAGATAGCGAACCCATTTTCGACCGGGGGCAGGGTGAGAAAGGTCATTTTGTTTTCCACAATGAAGGCGGTGCGGCCGCGCAATTCCGTTAATCCAGCACAATCCGACAACGTCAATCCCAGGTCAGCGGCGGGCCAGCCCAGTTCACGGCGCAATTTGTCGTCTAACAGACGAAGGCGTATCTGCGGTTCGTCATAACGCAGACCAAAACGGCGCTCGAACTGAGTTTCATCGCGACGGATCGCCTCTGGGGCCAGCAACACATCCAATAATTGGCGCAAAATGACCTGATTCTCTTCGATGAATTTGGTATGTACGGGGATGGGCAGTTCGCGCACGTAGAGATGAGGCCAGGGATGCGCCAGGAAATAGGTAGAGACGGTTAACAGTTCATCCCACACCGCTAAGTAAGGCAAGACACGCTGTGGATATTGGGCCAGCCAATTCTGTAACTGAGGAAATCGCTCCAGGGTATGCGCTATAACTGTTTGCCATTGCCTGAACTCCTCTGCTTTACCAATCAGGGCCAGATAATCTGCTTCCGTTTCAATCGTAATGCGCGTGGGCAACGATTGACGGCCATAACGTCTGAGTGACTGCTCTGCCAGCACGACTTCATAACCAAAACCCCGTTCCGCTTTACTACTTGTCAACAGCTCCCCTACCCACTGTCGCAATGCCAGATAATCATCACTGGCCTTTGCCTTACCAAAGCGGATTTCTAATGGGAAAATAGAATCCCCTCGTACCCTGGCGCTTAAAAACACCAGGTATTTTTGTTGGGCCTGTTTCTGAATTTCGAGGGGGGTAATCATGGGTAGGTTACGCAATCAAAGAAAAGAAGCCTGTTTATGAATGATTTTCTCCGTTTCTCTGGTCCGCATTTTTCAAAGATGCTGTGCGCTCCTGGCGAAACTGCTGGATGCTCATCGTATGCACTTGTGAATGACTGCCCTCACTGTTGTTCCAAACAAAATGGCAGGCACTGATATACGGTTCTACGATGTGAATGCCGGTCATTGGGGTAACCACCAGCAGTTGCAAGTCCAATTCCTTAAATAACTGCATCGCGTAACGGGAGTTGTTCTCATCCGAGCGACTGAAGGCTTCGTCTACAACCACAAAACGGAACGATTGCGAACTGCTCTTGCCCCGTTCCAGACCAAACTGGAAGGCAATAGCCGAGGCCAGAATCGTATAGGCCAATTTCGCCTTTTGTCCACCCGATTTACCAGATGAATCGGAGTAGTAATGTTTTTCGCTACCATCAGCACGATACCGTTCAATGGCGGCAAAGTTGAGCCAATGGCGCACATCAGTCACTTTGGCCGTCCAGCGAATATCCTCTTTGAAACGGGTAACCAGATGACGAACTTTGGCGAAACTGGTTTCATACGCTTCTTCAGTGCGCTGTTTTCCCACATCTACCAGACACTCTTTGAGCATCTGGCGGAACTCGCGGATTTCAGTATCCCGACTATTCTCGGTTTGCAGTTGAATGTATGTGTCGGGTGTGTAATCAATGGCCTGTAGTGACTGGTTCAGGTTGGTAATATTTTCCTGAATTTCTTCCACATATTTGTACAGGTCAGCCTGGAAGAGAGCAATGGCCTCAATCACCTTTTCGTCGCGCATGCGGCGAAAACGGTCGGTGTATTGGGGTAAATCGTCACGCTCAATGCGTGACAGTTCCCGGTCAAATTCCGGGATGGATTCAACCGCCGCATCAAAATCCGATGTTTCCGCCGGATAGGTATCTTTGTACTCTTGCATCAACTTTAGCAACCGGCCAATGAAGGTGTTGGCACGGCGTTGTTCGCTATCGCTGGCCTGCCGGAAATAGTTGATCACCTCACGCCACATCTGGTCTACATTCTTTAGGGTGATGGGAACAGTCACCTGGGCCTGAATACGGGGGGCGTATTGGGCCATGGCCGCATTATCGGCTACTTGTACATCCCCTTTAGCACGTTCGATCTCTTGGGTGTAGGTGGCAATCTGATATTCAAGCTGGCTGACAATATGGGCCTGTTTGTTTCGTTCCTGTGCAATTGTGACGATTTGGCTTTGAACTTGTGCCAGTTCGGATCGTAATTGCTGTAGGTGGTCGGAACTTTGTTCCAGCCGGGCTTTTTGGGATTCGAGTTGTTTAATGTGGGTGGCATCGTGTCGCCAGTCGAGTTGGCTGAAGTCACTAAAGTTCAGCAAGTTTTGCAGTTGAGTTTGCCGGTAGCGACCTTGTTGTTGGGCATCTTTTGCCTGCTTACCGCGACTTTGTTCTTGCTTCAGCCGTTTTTCGACCGTGCTCAACGCATCTTCCAACGTATGGATTTTGGCCTGATTGCTCCAGCCCAGGATGAAGTTACGGCGGTCGTCGAGGCGGCGCCGATCATCTTTTTCGTAACGGTCGCGGCCGCTTTTGCTCAGACCCGTGCGCGTAATGGCGCGTTGGCTCCGGTCAAATTCCGCCATTGTATTGGTACAGGTATAGTCGTACTGTTCGATGAGTTGGTTTTCCAGCCATTCATAATGAGGGGTGTCCGGTTTGATCTCCAGTTTGTGGCGGAGGGTGTCAGCGGTATCCGGCTGATGGGGGCGATAATGGCTATCTTCGGCCACACGATGAAAAATGAGGCGGCCATTTAGGTGGTTTTCGTTGACGTAATGGGCAAAGCGTTTGTAATGCCGTTCGGGCACCAGCAGACGTAGGCCAAAATTATGCAGTAATCGTTCGATGGCGCCTTCCCAATCGCGTTCACTATCTTTCACCTTCAATAACTCACCGACAAAGGGCACATCGGTTTCCGAAATGGTGAGGGCGTCGAGAATCTGGGCACGCAGGCGCAGGTTTTGGGCGGGTATTTGACTGGTGCGGCCGCGGAGTGACTCTAGCTCTTGTTGGATACCCTCTCTTTCCTGGGCCACCTCGTTTTCGGCAATTTGGGCCTGACGTAATTGTTCTGCGGCCGCTTCCAACTGTTTATCAATCTGTACCGCCAATTTGGCCGCCTGTTCACGGTTTGCGGCAAAGGTGGCTCCATCTTTGTAACCCGGCAAGTTTAAGGCACGAGCATTTTGTTCATACTGGCGAGCATCAACTTCTTTACGCTGTTGGCTCTGCCGCGTGTAGCTAATCTTTTGATCCAGTTCGCGCAGACGACGCCCCGTTTCATCACGACTGATGGCAATTTGTAGGTCCGTATCCTGTTGCCGTAAGCGGCTGAGTTGATCGTCCAGTCGGTTGACTTGCGCCTGGACAGTTGCCAGATCGCGTTGCGCCTCGGTGATGGCTGTTTGCAGAAGTTGCCATTTCTTCCCGGCAAAATAAACAGGAATGGCTTCCTGACACCCTCGGAGCAGGACAATTTCCACCTGTGTGGCTTCGTATTTGCGGGCTTCATCGGCCAGGGGACGCAACAGGGCCAACTGACGTTCCGCTTTTTGCATCGCCTGGTAAGCCAGCATCAGATTTTCGTAATGTTCTTGAAGCTGGTTGATTTTTTCTTGGGCGTCGGTTTTTTCCAGCATGTGCTGGCGCACAAACTCGTTGAGTTCCCCAATTTCTTTGATGGTGACGGTCTGGTTGAAAAGATCAAGCGCCTTATCGGAACGAAGCCCAAACAGTTTGCGGAACTGTTGACTGTAACGGTTGAACTGATCTTCAACCGACACACCCTTCATCTGGCGTAGACGCTTTTTCAGATCGGCAATGGCCGCAAAACCGGTAAAGTGAGTTTGGATAGACAGGGGGCAGGTGGCAACGACGTAGAATTTGTTCAGGGTATCGGTAAGCCAGAAAATCTGGGCTAAGGTTACATCCTGGCTGTAACCTTCGTTGCGAAAGTGGGCCAACAGGACGGCGTAGCTGTTTTTATCGCGTAAATATTGCACGCGAGCATTGTATTCTTCATCAGATTGGAGACGACCAAAGGCCCCGCGCACATAGGTATATTCACTCCGTTCACGACGGCCCGCGGCCGCGGCCTGGTTGTAGTTACGTTTCTGATTAGGAACCAACAGGGTAAGCAGGGCATCTACCAGGGTGGATTTGCCAGAGCCATTCTCCCCCGTAAGCAACGCCGTATCACCACCAGGCTGGATGCGCCAGACCTGATCATTAAAAGTTCCCCAATTGAATAGTTCTAAGGTATAGAGGCGAAAGCCATTACGAGAGCGGTCATTGCCCTGAAAATCAAATAGTGATTGTTGCATCGTTTCGTTTCTTCATGAAGCTATAAACTGTTTGTATCTATACAGCCCCTCACCCTAACCCTCTCCCCAGGGAGAGGGAACTAACTCCCCTCTCCCGAAGCGGGAGAGGGGTCGGGGGTGAGGGTCAGCGGTTTCACATCCTCATTTCACGCTCAGCGTCGTGTAGGATGCAGAGCGTCCCAGAGGAAATTCCCACGCCGAGCGTGGGAATAAGTTGTGACACCTGAATAGTTACAACTGTTTAAAGGATTTCTTGCCGTTGTAGATCATTCGTAACTATACACGTCAGAAACCGGGTTTTTCTCTTGTAGGGCATGAGTTGGCCTAAGCAAAAACCTGGTTTCTCCAGCGAGGCTGTATCGTTACGATCATTCTTCCTGGGCATACGCTTTCAATTGATCACGAATGGTGATCAATGTGTCAGCCGAGATTTTGGCTTTGATGATGCGGCGCACTTCATATAAATCTTCGTTTTCGCTGTTTAGCTTTTTAAGGAAGCTGATGGTTTCGAGATGCTTTATCGCGTTAGCAATACGGCGTTCCAGACGAGTCATATCCGTCCGTTCCACAAAGAACAGTTGCATCATCTCCTGAATCTGGGCGTGACTCAGGACATGGCGCGGTTTATCAGGGGAACGAGCATCGAATTGCTGTAGACTTTCGCGCAACAGGACACAGAGCAGGGTGGCATCGTAAGTGAGGGGGATACGACGCACCAGCCGGGGAAGATTCGCGGCTGATTCGGTATCGTCCGGCTGGGTCAGGTAGGCAAAACCTTCCCCTTCATCCAGATGCAGTTGCAGACCAATGGCGGCAAAATGGCGTCGGATAGGCGCGATATAACTGATGAGCTGTTCCCACTGTTTATCATCGTAATAAACCACGCCCTGCAACAGCTTTAGGACAAGGGGGGCATAGGGTAGTAATTCGTCAGACATACGGTTTACTCATTATAAAACGAGTGCGGTTATCAAGAGGGTTCTTTCTGTTTCCCATTACTTTGTGCTTCTTTTTTGAATATGACCAGGGGCAGGCGCACCACACGACTGTTTTCCCTTAGCTCTATATCTTCCCAACGTGCGGCATCAATCTCATGTGCCTCGTGACGAGCCGCCAGAGCCATATAAGTGACTAACTCGGCTAATCCCTGTACGATGGGATAAACAGCCGTCACTTCCCCCAAAGTAACAACGGCTCTCTGCTCAAGGAGGGTGGAAAGATGGCGACGCAGGCGGCTTTCATCTACATAAAACTGGCTGAATAAGGCTTCTAAATTGGCCCCGGATAGATCGAGAGGAATGGTCGTAGGTTCGGCAGTGGTGTAACTGGTTGTGATTGGTGGGGTCCATAAGGATCGCTCCAGGGGCATATCGGTAGCCGGTGTGGCTTCGATCCAGAGGAACGAGGTGTTATCAGGTGGGTTGGCCGTAAGCTGAATGGCCCTTTGTTTAATCTCAGCCGTCAACTCCATCACCCGGCGAACCTCGGCCAGATTTTGCTCATCCAGCAATTTGCGTAACTGTTCTCCCAGCCGCCGATTGGATTCTATGATTTTTGCGGCCGCGTCTATCAAGTTCCGTTTCAAGCGCCGCAGACGCTGTCCCTGAGCCGGTTCAAGGTTCTGCAAATCAGGCAGTTGGTAGACGGCCGTGAGTAATTCTTGTAACTCCTCTTGCCGTTGGGCCGAAATCAGGAACTCCCAAAACGTGTAAAAACTACGCCCCTGGTCGGACTCCTTCAACGCCGCATCGGCATCCAGCACATGACGGACAATCTGCCCTTTGCGCACATCCAATGCCAACTGCTGTTCCTGCACCTGGCGTGCAATCAGGCGGAAGTTTTCTTCAACCTCACGGAAGTCGGCCAACAAGCGTCTTGCTACATCATTAGCTTCAAAAAAACGCTCCTTAATTTGCGTTTGGGTATACTGTTCGATTTGCCCGGTTGTTATGATCGCGTCAATCTGTGCCTGAAGCCTTGCCTTTTCTTTTTCCAACTGCGCCAACTGTGCGGTGACATCTTCTGTTCCATAAGTCACAATTTCCTGAAGCAGGTTGAAGATATGCAGAAAGCGGGATTCTGTACCCACAAAGTCACTTTTCTGTAATTCTTCCACCCAGGCAATCGCTCGTTCCGTGTCCGGTGTCAATTCATAAACAGGGTCGTCGCTGTCGTTTTCATAATATCGTCGTAAAAAGCGATGGTCATCATCACACCAGAGGCGGAGATAATAAACATCGGTGCCACTATATAAGCCGGGATGTGTTTCCCTTAATGCGTCCAGGTAGTTAGTGAGGGCTTCGGTTAATTCTGTCTGGGGAATGGTGACTCGTTGTTTCTGTTTGAACTCGTTATGCAGAAAGCTCAGAATAAGCGGGGCATTCTGGCTTTGTAACAGTTTAATGGTGGCTGACTGACGCAGGCTAGAGAGCAAGTCATCATGGTACATGAGGGGATTGTAGTGGAAGTTTGGGTGCGGGAAAAGGCTGGTCAACTGAAACCTGATAAAGTTGCCATCGCGGCCGCAAACCCCAAAACCCTCACCTTACACGAGGCTTTTTCATCAACAATTCTCAATTTAACCAACGGTTAAAACCGTTGCCCGCCAAAAACACGCTCGAAAAATAGCCCAACCCGTAGAACAGCCTTTCAGGCTGTTCGCCCTACACATCCTCGAGGGCTGAGCTTTGCCGAAGCCCGGCTCCGCTTGCATAGAGAGCGCACAGCCTGGAAAGGCTGTGCTACGCTCAGTTGACCGGCGGGCGGCCGCACCATTTTTAGACGTTCAGGCCAAATGGAGAATTGCTGCTTTTCATTTTTTGACTTGTCATCCAGCGAGGGATCCATAACCCAGATGGGGTCGCCATCGGCATCCACACCAACGCCGCCATGCGGGTTGATCCTCGTCTGGGCAATGGGACATGGCAAGATATTGTTGTTGGTAGTGCGGTGTTTTATGACACAAAGGTGAAGGTAGAGAAGGTCTGACGCGGTGCGTGGTGCGTCAGCTATAGAGCTTAAGATAATGATTTTGGGTACGGGCTGGGCTGGCCTTGTGCCTGTCCTGTCACGAGAGGGCAACCACGAGGGTTGCCCGTACAGCCAAAATCTTTTTCTTGAAAACTATAGGAATTAAACACGGATGGGGGGAACACGGATTTGAGGTTTATCCGTGTTTATCCTATCAACCCCAGGGTTAATCCCCGCTGGGCGCGGCCAATCCTGTCTTGTTTCACGCAAAGGTTATGTCTTCCTGACTACGGATCAAATGACCAGGTTAAAAAGATACCCGGTTAATATGATGGCAACCGCCAGGATGAAGATGAAAATGGCGATCAATTGGGGTTTAAGCACACGGCGCAAGATGATCATTTCTGGCAGGCTTAAGCCTACTACCGCCATCATAAAGGCCAGCACTGTGCCTAACGCCGCCCCTTTGCCCATCAGGGCGTGAACGATGGGGATAACCCCCGCCGCATTGGAGTAGAGGGGAATGCCTAACAAAACCGCCGCGGGCACAGACCACCAGGCATTTTTGCCCATGATCCCTACCAATGCGTCTTCTGGCACATAACCATGAATCCCGGCCCCAACGGCAATACCCAGTACCACATAAAGCCACACCTTGCCCACAATCTCTTTTGTCGAACCCCAGGCCATCTGGAACCGCTCTGACCAGGTGGGTTTCACCGTTTCCAGGTCATACTTTTTGGCTTTGATCTGCCAGACAAACTCTTCCACATACCGTTCTAGCTTCAACCGGCCAATGATAACCCCGGCGATAACGGCAATGGTCAGGCCAGAGACCAGGTATAACCCGGCCACCTGCCAGCCAAACAGCCCAAACAGCATGACCAGCGCCACTTCGTTGACGATGGGGGTGGCAATGAGGAAAGAGAAGGTGACGCCCAGGGGAATGCCGGATTCGACAAAGCCGATGAACAGAGGCACTGCCGAGCAGGAGCAAAATGGGGTAACAACGCCCAGGCTGGCGGCCATGATGTTACCCACCCCTTCTCGTTTGCCCCCCAGGAAAGCGCGTGTCTGTTCCGGGGTGAAGAAGGAGCGGATGGTGGTGATGAGGAAGATCATCCCGGTCAGGAGCAGGATGATTTTAGGCACGTCGTAGAAGAAAAAGGCGACGGATGCACCGAGGTGTGAGCCTTCGGCCAGGCCGATGAGGTCGTAGGTGAGCCAGTCGGCCAGGGGTTGCAGGAAGGAGTAAAGGGTGTAACCGACCGCGGCCGCGATCACCACCAAACCCCACGCCTGCCATTCTTTGGCTGGGGCCACCGGTGGTTGAAGATCAATTTCGGTATGTTGCATGAGCATATTCCTTTTCTTGAATGTAGTTCGGCCCAAAAAACTCCCGCAAGTACCCATCTGCGGGAGATCCGGCTGAGTGTCTAGGCGGCGACGGCCAAGGCTTTGCGAATATGGCCGATTACTTCTGATTCGGCGGGGATACGCCCGGCTACGACCAGTTGCTCGTTCACGACCAGGCCAGGGGTCGCCAAAATCGGATATTCCATGATCTTTTGGTAATCCGTCACTTTTTCCAGAGTGGCTTCAATACCTAACGTGGCAATCGCTTTACGGGCGACGGCTTCAACTTTCACACAATTGGCACAACCAGGGCCAAGTACTTTGACAGATAACATGGTTTTTATTCTCCTGCGAAAATAGCTACGGATAGTAGAAACACGGATGGGAATGAAAAATGGTGGCGTTATTTTCATTCATCTTGGTGTGCGTTCCGCTCATGGGGAACTCCTACGAAAATGTAGGGCGATTTGGCAAATCGCCCGGTGGACGATTTAAAAAATTGTCCTACAGGTTTTCATCCATCTTGGTGCGGCCGCAGGCCCATGAGGAACTCCTGCGAAAATGTAGGGCGATTTGGCAAATCGCCCAGTGGACGATTTACCAAATCGTCCTACAAATTTTCATCCATCTTGGTGCGGCCGCAGGCCCATGAGGAACTCCTGCGAAAATGTAGGGCGATTTGGCAAATCGCCTGGTGGACGATTTAAAAAATCGTCCTACAGGTTTTCATCCATCTTGGTGCGGCCGCAGGCCCATGAGGAACTCCTGCGAAAATGTAGGGCGATTTGGTAAATCGCCCGGTGGACGATTTAAAAAATTGTCCTACAGATTTTCATCCATCTTGGTGCGGCCGCAGGCCCATGAGGAACTCCTGCGAAAATGTAGGGCGATTTGGCAAATCGCCCGGTGGACGATTTAAAAAATCGTCCTACAAATTTTCATCCCTCTTGGTGCGGCCGCAGGCCCATGAGGAACTCCTGCGAAAATGTAGGGCGATTTGGCAAATCGCCCGGTGGACGATTTACCAAATCGTCCTACAAATTTTCATCCCTCTTGGTGCGGCCGCAGGCCCATGAGGAACTCCTGCGAAAATGTAGGGCGATTTGGCAAATCGCCCAGTGGACGATTTAAAAAATCGTCCTACAAATTTTCATCCATCTTGGTGCGGCCGCAGGCCCATGAGGAACTCCTGCGAAAATGTAGGGCGATTTGGCAAATCGCCCGGTGGACGATTTAAAAAATTGTCCTACAGGTTTTCATCCCTCTTGGTGCGGCCGCAGGCCCATGAGGAACTCCTGCGAAAATGTAGGGCGATTTGGCAAATCGCCCGGTGGACGATTTAAAAAATTGTCCTACAAATTTTCATCCATCTTGGTGCGGCCGCAGGCCCAT
>JAGNBF010000063.1 GCA_018004935.1 Chloroflexota bacterium
CACCAAAACCACATTAATGGTAAGAAGAGTAGCAACCAACCGGGCCGGGCGCATGCCCACAGCCATAGTTTCCGGGCGGGGGGCCGAGGGAGCCACAATGGCCATCAAGGGGGGTTGGGGGGGGCGTAGGGCCAGCCAGAAACGAGCCTGCCATAACGTCCACCGGGAAATCCACTGGCGGCGCAACCGCTGACGCCCTGGGCGTCCGGCCCGCCACCAACGGTAAACAAGAAAAAGGGTGTAACGAAGCGGCCGCACCACCAGCCAAATGAATAATCGTCCCAACTGGTGCCCCATCCACACACAGAAGCGCCACAATTGCCCAACCAACCAACGACTAAAGCGCCACAGTTGCCAGACCAGCCAACGGCTAAAACGCCACAGTTGCCAGACCAGCCAACGGCTAAAACGCCACAATTGTCGCAATAACCAGCGCAACGGAGCCGTTATCCACACCACAGGTTGCCAGATGAAGGCAACCAACAGGTGGCGCAAAGCCAGCCCCATCCGGCCTATTCCTTGCCAGGCTTCTTGAAAGGGGTTGAGAAAATAATAAACGAGCAGTTCGTGGATTGGCTCCCAGAACTCCCAAATGAGGCGACTAATGGCTTTGATCGTGGCCCACAGTTGTCGCCCTGACCAGCGTAGGGCACGGCCTCCCAGCAGGGCCAACTGCCAAAACGGCCAAATGAGGATGCGGAAAGGGATGAGCAAGAGCCACAAAAGGCCCCGGCCAACTTTCCATAATCGCGCACGCATAGGGGCAGTCTAACACGGGTCAAGAATATGTCAAGTTCCCAGGGAAAAATGAGTATATCCACGTTTTGTGGGGGGACCTGACAGGTTTTAGAAACCTGTCAGGTCTGTGCCCCACGATTCATGGGTATACTCGGGAAAAATTCAGCAATTCTCAATTTAACCAACGGCTAAAACCGTTGCCCGCCAAAAGCACACCCGAAAAATGGCCCAACCCGTAGAACAGCCTTTCAGGCTGTTCGCCCTACACGCCCTTGAGGGCTGAGCTTTGCCAAAGCCTGGATCTGCCTGCATAGAGAGCGCACAGCCGGGAAAGGCTGTGCTATGCTCAGTTGACCGCCGGGCGGTCGCACCATTTTTAGACGTTCAGGCCAAATTGAGAATTGCTGGACATCCGTTAGCTGATTGGCGAAAAATGGTTGTCATAGAGATAATAACCGGTCTGAAATGAGCGCTATGGCTTTTGCGATTGTGGATTGGGAACTATACACGTCCACGAGGGCTGAGCTTGTCGAAGCCCTCGCGGCCATGTATAGATCTCTGACTCTCGCTCAGAATTATCAACTTAGGAATGAGAATTAAATAACCTGCTGGCTAAGAGTGGCACGGTCAGGAGACCGGCCACAGCAGTTTCGTAGGTTATTTAATCTTCGATCCTTAGGACTTATGCGCTGTGGCCCCACCGAGCCACACCGAGTATGGTCAGGAGACGGACTTGAGCAAACCCGTAAGTCCTAAACCAATAAAGGTATCTTCTCAATGTTTCGGGGAAATGTGGCCTGAGCTTGTCGAAGGCCGTTGGTTACGACAGGCTCAATCAACGTCACCGCACTTTATTGAGAAGATAATAATGACTTGAGTTTAGAGTTCAGAGCCAGAGCTAGAGGGTTTTCCAGAGTAATTTCCTCTTGCTCTCTCCTCTCGCTCTAAACTCCAGTAATGAAGGATAGAAACCATGTTAAAAACACATAATGCCGGACAGCTCCGGTTGGAAGATGTTGGTCAGACAGTGACGCTGGCTGGATGGGTGAACAAACGTCGCGATATGGGCGGGGTTATTTTTATTGATTTGCGCGACCGTGATGGCAAAACGCAGGTGGTGATAGATAGCGGCCGCAGTGCCGAAGCCTCAGCCATTGCCGCTCAAATACGTTCTGAATACGTCATTCAGGTAACTGGGGTGGTCTCACCGCGGCCGCAAGGGCAACAAAACCCCAACTTGCCTACCGGTGACATTGAGGTATTGGCTGATGCCGTCACCATTTTAGGCCCGGCCAAAACACCCCCCTTCCTTATTGATCGGGAAGAAACGGTAGACGAATCGGTACGCCTGAAATACCGCTACCTGGATTTGCGCCGCGAGCGCCTGCAACGGAACCTCATCGTGCGCCACAAAGCGATTAAGTTCATCCGTGATTTCTTGGACCAAAAAGGGTTCCTGGAAATTGAAACGCCCATCCTATTCAAAAGTACGCCCGAAGGAGCACGCGACTATCTTGTACCCAGCCGGGTGCATCCGGGTAAGTTTTATGCCCTACCGCAAAGCCCGCAACAACTGAAACAACTCCTCATGGTGGCGGGTATCGAACGGTATTTCCAGATTGCCCGCTGTTTCCGTGACGAAGATTTACGGGCAGACCGCCAGCCGGAGTTCACCCAGTTGGATATGGAAATGAGTTTTGTCCAACGAGATGATATTCTGAATCTGGTGGAAGAGTTGGTGCGAGGGATGATCAAAGCAGTGAGTCTGGTGCCTCTGGCTTATGAGCAGTTCCCTCGTCTCAGCTATAAGGAAGCCACCGAACGGTACGGCACAGATCGGCCAGATATTCGTTATGGCCTGGAACTTAATGACATTACGGACCTGGTAGCAAGTAGTGCCTTCCGGGTGTTTGCCGAGAACGCGGCCGCGAACAAACCCACCAAAGCCATCTGCGTCCCTGGTTGTGGCGATTACAGCCGCAAACAACTAACCGACCTGGAAGACCTGGCCCGCGCCAATGGTGCTAAAGCCCTGGCCTGGCTGGCGATCAACTCCGAAAACGGGGAAATCCGTGGCCCCATTGTGAAATTCTTTAGCGTGGAGCAACTTGTCGCCATTACCGAACGGCTTAATGCCAAACCCGGCGACCTGATTCTCATCGCCAGTGATGCCAAAGCCATTGTTCACAACATCCTAAGCGCCTTGCGTATGGAAATGGCCCGTCGTTTAGGCTATACCGACAAAAAAGAGCTGGCTCTCTGCTGGGTAATAGATTTCCCCTTGTTTGAAGAATCGTTAGAAGAAGGGCATCTGGCTCCTAGCCACCACATGTTCACTTCACCCAAACGTGAACATATCCCCTTATTAGACACAGATCCCCATGCGGTACTTAGTGAACAATATGACCTGGTGTGTAATGGGTTTGAAGTGGCCGGGGGTAGCATTCGTATCCATGAACGTACTCTGCAAAACAAAATTATGCAGATGATCGGCTTCTCCGTGGAAACGGCAAAGGCGCAATTTGGCCACATGCTAGAGGCGTTTGAGTATGGTGCCCCACCCCACGGAGGGATCGCCCCTGGTATTGACCGCATTGTAGCCCTTATGTGTGGCGAACCCAATATTCGGGAGGTGATGGCTTTCCCCAAAACTGCCCAGGCCACTGACCTCATGGCCGATGCCCCATCAGAAGTGGTGGAGCGGCAGTTGCAGGAGTTAAAGATTCAGATTGTGCGGGGGTAGTAAATATAGATACGCCATTCCTCAGAGTGTGGAAATAAGTTCCGCTAAGACCTGACAGGTTTTCGGAAACCTGTCAGGTCTAAACTAGGAAATTATTTTGGAACGGGTACTGGGTACTCACCCAGCTTTTTACGCCAGGGTAAATGGATCAAACAGCCGTTGCCACTCTTGCAGGGCATAACGGTCGGTCATACCGGCAATATAATCGGTAACTACTTGCGGGAGGGGGGTGTGGGTCAGTCGTTTTTTGGTTTCCGTGGGTAACATGCGTGGCTCTTTGACATAAGCTTCAAACAACTCGGTCACGAATCGTTCGGCTTTAGCCTGCATCCGCATCAGCCGGTAATGGCGGTACATGCGTTCATAGAGGAACCCCTTGAGTTGTTTGACCCGGGTCTGTACTTCCGGGGAAAAATGGACGACGGTGGTGGGGTGTGTTTCCACCTTCGCGGCCGCGTCTATCCCTTCGGCCGTCAAAATAGCGGAGGTTGTCATTACAACATCCGAAACCAACAGTCCCACTAATTCGCGGATAAGCTGGTGGCGAATAAGATTATTGAACTGTTTGCCATCCCATTGGATACGTTGACGCAATTCACGCCACAGTTCCAACTCCTCTAACTCATCAGGGGTAAACAAACCAGCCCGCAAACCATCATCCAGATCATGAGAATCATAGGCGATGGGGTCAGCGAAGTTGGTGATTTGCGCTTCCAGGGAAGGGCGTTTGTGTGGTTCATACTGGGTGGCTTCGCTTTTGTCGTAGGTGGTTTCGTGTTTAAGCATCCCGGCACGGGTTTCGTAAGTAAGATTGAGGCCAGGAAAATTAGGGTAACGATTCTCCAAGAGGGTTATGATGCGGTAACTTTGGGTGTTATGGTTGAAGCTACTACTGTATTGTTGCATGAGTCGGTTAAGCGCCCCTTCCCCGGCGTGGCCAAAGGGAGGGTGCCCCAGATCATGGGCCAAACAAATCGCTTCCGTGAGATCCGTATTAGCCCCAAGACCGGCGGCGATGGAGCGGCCCAATTGGGCAACTTCTAAGGTATGGGTAAGGCGTGTGCGGTAATGATCCCCTTCCAGGGTGACAAATACCTGGGTCTTGTACTCCAGTCGCCGAAAAGCGGTTGTGTGAATGATACGATCTCGATCCCGTTGGAAGGCGGTGCGACTGGTGGATTCAGGTTCAGGGTGAGCGCGGCCGCGAGAATCTCCACTTAGAGTTGCATAAGGTGCCAGGGTGAGGCGTTCCAGTTCGTCTCGTTTTTCTCGATTGTAAATCATAGCCTTTACTCCTGTAAACGAATCCCTCTACTTGTCCTCGTACAGCTTAACACAAGTCTCTAATACATCAGGGCGGAACTCTCTAGCAGGTTTAGAAACCAGGTTTTTCCCCTGCAAAGCGCTTCCGAACTTGATATAAAAACCTGGTTTCTACTTACGCCATACTGTACTAATACATCAGGGCGGACCTCTCTAGCAGGTTTAGCCTGAAAACCCATCTCCCCTTCCCGGTGGAAAGAGGGAACCTGATTTACGGGCGAAAGAGGGTGCATGTGGTGTTAAAAAACAGTCAGGTAATAGGGTTTCCCCCACCCCAGGGGCGGGGAACTTTCTCATGTGCCGGATATGGAGCGCGGCCGCGCTCCATATCCGGCACGTCTACTGTTTCCCCCTTCCCGCCGGGAATCGCAGGGGGAGGGGTGAATCAACACATTCCCGATTAATCATTTAATAAACAAATGCCCCACTTACCCCACCTACTTGCCATAACGATGGGGCAAGTGTAACATAAACTTACCCCACCAGCTATGGTCCAGGTGTAGGGTGATTGCATACTCGGGTTTCCCCCTAATCCCGCCCCTGAGCGGGGTCCCTTTTATGGGTCGTTTTTCCCCCTTGGGGATGGGGGGATGGGTTCCTTGGGCTGAGAGGGTTAATGATTTGTCGCTACCGTTTTTATTGGGGAATGGTGAACCTTTGCTCCCCAGGTCATTGGTAACTGGCCCCTGTTTATTGTTCGCTGTGTGTCTTCTCAATAAAACGCGGTGACGTTGGTTGAGCCTGTCGCAACCAACGGCCTTCGACAAGCTCAGGCTATGTTTCCCCCGAAACATTGAGAAGATAGTTCGCTGTTTACTCATAGGAGAGTGCCGTGTGCCGCGTTCATCTTTAATGCGTATGACGGTGACAACCCTTTTATTGGCCGGGTTAGTGGCCCTGGTAGGGTTTTGGATATTGTTGCGGGTACAGCGGAATGATAATGAGGCCGCGGCCGCGCTCACCCCGTCGCCTGATGCCAACGCTCTGCTCCTGACTCCCACAGTCATGGCAGAACGCCGCACCGAGGTGGTGTTGGTTGATGGGCAAAACGTGGCTTTGGACATTCTTAATAGTAAGGATGTTTTGACAGAGCAGGATTGGGCGCAATTTGGGTTACCGATACCCTCAGGGCAGACGGTTCTGCCTACGGCTACTACCGTGCCCCCGCCCAATGTTGTAGCCGAGGGACAACCCGTTGTGGCTACAGCCGTACCCACAATCGCCGTTCCCCTTGAGGCTACCGTGCCTCTGGTTATCCCCACAAATACTCCTATGCCCGCGGCCGCCGTTCCCGCCAATGTCCCCCAAATTGTCTTCAAACTTTACACCGTTGTGGCTGGGGATAGTCTGTATTCTATTGCTCTGGCTCAGAATAGTTCCATCGAACTCATGGCCCTACATAGCATTGACGCGGGAAACCTGCAACCGGGCACTCAGCTAAATCTGCCCTATGCCAACCCCGCTTATTGTCCTGGTTATCGGGCTTATGTTATCCGTGATCATGACACCGTGTTCAGTATTGCCCGCACTTACAACACCACCGTGGATACCATCGCCCAACTTAATCACCTGGATGCCAATTATGTCATTAAAGTGGCTGAAGTACTCTGTTTGCCATAAAAATATGGGGTAAATGACAAATCCAGGTTTGTTTTTCGGACGTGCTTCTGGAATCCAACGGTTTTTGAGATTTAACAAATTTAGGACTTACGGGGTCGCTCGAGATGGTCTCCTGACCGTGCTCGGTGTGACTCGGTGGAGACACCGGCCACAGGTATAGAGCTTCCCCCACCCCTAACCCTGCTCCCAGGGGCGGGGAACTTTCTTATGTGCCGGTTTTTGAGCGCGGCCGCGCTCAAAAACCGGCACTCCTGGTGTTTCCCCCTTCCCGCCAGAAATCGTAAGGGGGCGGTATAGTTACCCATGACAAAAGAGGTTATGATGGCCAGTAACGATTATCAATTTGTGACCCGGTGGCGGGTAAAAAGTACGGTTGAGGAAGTAAGTGATATTCTGGGCAATGCCCCTGACCTGATGCGCTGGTGGCCTTCTGTCTATCTAGATGTGCAACAGGTGGATCCAGGAGATGAAAAGGGGATTGGCAAGGTAGTACGGTTATATACCAAAGGTTGGTTGCCTTACACGCTAAACTGGCAATTCCGAATCATTCGTGTGAATTATCCCTATGGGTCTACTCTGGAAGCCTGGGGAGATTTTGTGGGGCGGGGTGTTTGGACATTTGCCCCGGATGGGGAATGGGTGAATATCACCTACGAATGGACGGTACGTGCGGATAAACCGTTATTAGAGAAGTTATCGTTTTTGATGAAGCCACTCTTTGCCGCCAACCATTATTGGGCCATGCGGATGGGGGAGAAGAGTTTGGCCTTGGAACTGGACCGACGACATGCGACTACGAGCGCCGCACGTGCCCTGGTTCCGGCCCCACCGCCACCTGCCTCACCCACACTCTTTTATGGCCTCGCGGCCGCGATCCTCATTCTCCCTCTCCTCTTATGGTTGAGCCGCCGTCTTGCCCGAAGTTATGACATGGGCGCAGAAGAACACGAATAAAATGTCTCGACCGGCAGGGCGGGGTTGGGATAAATCCAGACAGGCAATCGCCCTTCCAAGAAACCCCCATCTCAGGGGTTCTTTGTCAGAGTTTCATAATGCAACAGCCCCAACGCATCAATATGGGCATTGGCGATTTTGGGCAGGGCAATAACCAGGCGTGGCTCCTGTGTCAGGTCTAATGTAGGATATTCTTGTGCCCAAAGTTCCTGAATATCGGTGTAAATAGCTTGCAATTGAGCCGGATTCAGGCTGGCCGCTGGCTCAAACAGATCCCCATACAATCGTTCCATGGTGGTGCTGTCATAGTTGGAGCAAATGGTTTCTGTGTTGGTGACGAAGTAGGTGATCCAATCCATACCGCCGACAAAGCGGGGGGGCGAGTTAAGGGGAGGCCAACCCAGCAAAAATGCGGGATAAGCACATGACGTGATCTGGCCACTGAATACATCCCAGGGTGCACCCACCAGCGTAACCTGAAAGATGCCCGTTTCCTCTAATTGGGCTTTGATCGCTTCGGCATAGGCGGGTTCCTGGGGGCCATAGCGACCATCGTTGAGGAAGTGGATGGTAACAGGGAGAGGGTTGGTGGCACTGTAGCCCGCGGCCGCGAGCAATTGCCGCGCCCGGTTCAAATCACGAGCCGGTTCCAGTGGTTGTGACTCAGCTAAATTGGTGGGGATGGGGCTATAAAGAGCCGAGCGGGTATCCTGATATACGTCACGGGCCAGGGCCTCTCGGTCAATAGCATATGCGGCCGCTTGTCGCACCAAACGGCTATCCCAGGGCGGTTCACTTTGCTCAAACACCAGATAACTCTTAAACACCGGTGGCCCCACCGTCACATTGTAATTGCCTGTCCGTAAATCCAGAATGTCCTGGTAACGCAATCCTGTCCAGGCCATATCAATTGAACCCCGCTCCAGGGCCGAACGCATTGCGGCCGCGTCTGTATAAAAATGGAGCGTAATATTTTCAAATTGGGGTTCCGCCCCAGGCCATTGTGGATTCGCCTTCAGGCGCAAAAGTTCCCCTTGTTCCCAATTACTAATGGTATATGGCCCAATACCCCCACAGGTACTGATAGCATCAAAAACCAGGGTAAAACAGTTCTGGCTAACCACAAAATAGGGTGGTGTGGCTAAAAGGCTCAGAAAATGGGGCATTGGCTCTTGCAAAACAATTTTGACCTGATAATCACTGAGCACCTGCACCGCATCAGCATCGGCAAAACCATTATCGGCCACATCCTTAAGGAAACTGTTGACAAGCCAGTTCCCTAAGCTGGCGGCCCGATCCAGCGACCATTTCACATCTAGCGCAGAGAAAGGGCGACCATCGGGAAAGGTCAATCCCTGGCGCAAAGGAATGGTGTACTCCAGACCATCGGCAGAAATGGTAGGCAGGCCAGCGGCCAAAACGGGAACCAGATTACTCTCAGCATCAAGCATGTAGAGGCCGCTCATGGTGTTGATTTTGATTTCCCAGGAGATGAGGTTGGGGGTCGCGGCCGCGGGGTCAATGTTGGTCAATTCGCCAGTCACACCAATCACAATTTCATTAGCCGCCGTACCAATAAGGGATTCACCCGCTTCCAGCGTATCTGGAGCAATGAGCCAGGCAGTGGCCAGCCGGGGACCGGCCACCTCGTCCTGACCAATTTGGGCAATAACCTCATTGAGGGCCGCCAATAAAACTGTATTCTCCGCCGCCACAGCCATTACATACTGTTTACTACTGATCCAGGCAGAATGACTATCATTCTCTGTTGCCCCCACCATTCTTAATTGCTGGAAATAGGTGATACTAAAATATTCAGCATCAGTATGATCCACAATTGCCGCCCGGACAGTACCATCAATCACGGCCTGCAAAGCCTGGATGGGGGACTGAGTGAGCAATATATCTTCCTGGTTAAGGCGCAATTGCGCGGCCGCATTTACCCCTCGCGAAAACTCTTGCACCGCCACAGGCATGCCTGGCTGTAAATCAGTTGTTGCCTGAATCACCGTCTCATCAGCACGCACCACTAACACCTGACCAATCTCCAGGTAAGGATTAGTGAAAGCCACACCGGCCACCGGCTCAGCCGGAACGGCAATGGCCGAGAGAGCCACATCAAACTCCCCTTCAGCCACACTGGCCAACATGCCATCAAAAGGGGTGACGACAAATTCATATTGCCAGTTAGTACGGGTGCGAATCTCTTCCATCAGGTCCGCCTCAAAGCCAATAACATGACCAAATGGGTCAAAATCGCTGAATTGCCGGGTGCGCGAGGGAGCATCTATGGCGACAGTGATGTATTCAATCTCATCAACAGCCTGAGGCCAGGCACGGGTCGCGGCCGCGAGCGGTGTCGCTATCGGTTTATTCGTCGGCGTCGGTAAAGGAGTAATCGTCAGGGTGGGCACAACTTCTTCATTGCCACAACTCACCAAAAACAAAGAAATGAGCAGGCTGAGTACGATCAGTTTCCATAAGGGTTGAACACGCATAGCCAATAGAGCCTTTGGTAAAAACGGGCAACGTTCAAAAAACCAATGGTTTCGCCCATCATTCGGACCAAACTCCCAGCAACCAAACCATTTGGGTCTAAACGTTTACCTTTTCTGTTTCACAACAATAGCGGAGTATAACAAGGGGGATAGGGGGGAACAAACCACCCCTGGAGTAAACCGGAGCGCTACTTATCGGGGGTTAAACTGAAGACAGGCACAAGCCTCTAAATCGCCAATACATCAAAATCCACTTCCCATATACGAATGATCTTGTCGCGGCCAGTGAGGGTAGCCAGAAGAGGTAAACGAGGATGAAAGGCCAGACTGGTAAAAGCATTACCCAGGTGCGGTTCCTCTAAAACAGAAACAGTTTGCCACCGTTCACAATCCCAGATACGCACCGTGTCATCAGTGGCTTTAGAAGCAAAAAACCGATTATTACGCGCAAAGGAAACCGAGGTAATAGATCCTTCGTGCCCTTTTAAAACCTGAACCAGTTCCCCTGTAGCCACATGCCACACCCGCACCGTCTTGTCTTCCGCCCCGGAAACAAGCCATTGCCCATCAGGAGATACATCCAGAGTGAGGATTTCACCCATATGGCCTTTCAGACATAGTTTGGGTTGACCATCGGGTAGGTGCCACAGACGAATGGTGGCGTCTCCAGAAGCAGAGATGGCATATTGACTATCGGGGGTAGTTATGACAGTCCCAACACGACCACTGTGCCCATGACATATCTGCACATCAATCCCCTCGTGCAAGTCATAGATCCGCACTGTCTTATCAAACGAGCCAGATACGACCCACTGCCCATCATGAGAGATAGCCACACCATATACCAGATCGTCGTGATTGCGGAAGGTGCGCCAGGAAAGACCATTGGTGCTGTCCCATACCTTAATAATGTTTTTAGACGCAGAAACCAGAAAACGCCCATCTGGATTAATGTCTACGCCAAAAACGGAGCCAACATGACCCACCAGGGTTAATTTTTCTTTTTCTTGATCTAACACCCACAAACGCACCGTCTGATCATAAGACGCAGATACCAGGACTGGTTCATAGGTAGCCCAGGCCAGGCGCGTAATACGACCTTTGTGTCCGGTGAATGTCCAACGTAGGGTCAGGCCCGGCGGAATTTCCCTCGGCGACATGCGTGTATCCTTTTATAACAGTACTCAGGTTTAGAGATGGGAATTGTAACGCTAAAGGGGGTTACTGTGCCAATCAAGGTAAGGTAGTCTAGCAATGCTCAATGTTATTTTTAGACGGTAGGAGCCAGCTAACTGAGCAAACCCCACAGACCAACCGCCACAAGCCCCCCAAAGATAGAGGAAATGAGATTAACGAGATCGTTATTGAGCCAGGACCAGCCATGTAGCGGCCGCGTTACCGTACCACACTTATGAATTTTCCGTTCTGTATCCTTGCCGCAAGTGTCACAGTAATAAATTTGTTG
This sequence comes from Chloroflexota bacterium, assembly GCA_018004935.1. GTDB lineage: Bacteria > Chloroflexota > Anaerolineae > Promineifilales > Promineifilaceae > Trichofilum. The sequence goes on from JAGNBF010000063.1 coordinate 11,342, forward strand.
GACAGTAGCGCCCAGCAGGCTGTCAGACAACGACCCCGCCAGACCACCCAGACCACCCAACGCGGCCGCAAGTCCTAACCCTATCCCCTCGCCCAGCCAGCCCGCTATCAGGCCAATCAGCATCCCCCCAAGAAAAGAAACCGTCGTCCCCAAAAACGACACCCCTCCCGATGTACCCACATCCACCACCCGACCAGTCGTAATCAGGCGGGGGGGGCGTTTACTCAGCGTTCCCAGTTCGGTAGCCCAGGTGTCAGCATTCACAGTGGCCATCACCCCAATAAACAAAGGAAACCAACCGGGATGGGGAATTAACCAGCTCAATAAGGCGATGAGCATCCCCAGTCCCCCATTCGCCAACACCTGCCCAATATCCCGCGTATGACCTTTTTCAAATTTCTCTGCGGCCGCACGTTTTTCTCGCTCCTTGAAATGGGACAACACACTAGAAGTCACAAAAAACACCCCCAACATGACTCCCCAGGCCGGTCCCCCCAGGCCAAAAATCAACGTCCCGACCACCAACGCCCCCAGCGCCCCTGATACCGAAAGCGATCGACGCCAATACGCAATCGCCACAATAACCATACTAATCAAAAAGGCATAAATGAGTTGAGTCCCCATACTGCTCCTGAAGTGAACTATTTTTAAGCCCCAGCAGAGAAAATCCCTCTTGTGTGTATCATGACCCCTAATGCAAACGAAGTTTATCACCCCCAAAAAACCTGAGCGAATCTAGATAAAACTCACACCTATCGGCTGACACCCTACACTACCCCACGTTCCCCATCTAGCGTTATAATCCCGAGTAGATGGGATTCCCACCCATCCCACTAACCTGGCTTTGGTCAAACATGGCCCCACTTGCTACCTTCCCAATTCATTTTTCCGTTGTAACTACTAAACCTCTCGAAGGCTGAGCTTGTCAAAGCCTGTTTTGCCTTCGACAAACTCAGACAACAGGTTTAGTAGCTACTTTCTGTTCACTCCTTCTCAGGTACATGACGAAGAGAGACAGTGAGGAGTGAGTCAAGAAACCGGAAAGTCGCCTGGTAAACAAGAACGCCACAGTAAACAAGGTCAGTTTAAATCTCACCCCCAATAAACGGAGTGTATTTCCCATGAGCGAAAATTTAAACCCTTTTACCATTGCCCAACAGCAACTCGACGAAGCCGCCAAAGTCCTACAACTTGACCCCGATATGCACGCATTCTTACGGGAACCCATGCGTGAATTCCACTTCACCATTCCCGTTAAAATGGACGATGGTCATACCCAAACCTTCCGGGGCTTCCGTGTTCAATACAACGACGCTCGCGGCCCGGCCAAAGGCGGTATCCGTTTCCACCCCCAAGAAACCATTGATACCGTGCGTGCCCTGGCCGCCTGGATGACCTGGAAAACGGCTGTTGTCAATGTTCCCCTCGGTGGGGGCAAGGGAGGCGTTATCTGTAATCCCCGGGAATTATCCCCAGGCGAACTAGAACGACTGAGCCGGGGCTACATGCGTGCTATTGCCAAATATGTAGGTGTAACCCAAGACATACCCGCCCCAGATGTGAATACTCATCCGCAGATTATGGCCTGGATGTTAGATGAATATGAACTGATCACTGGTCATCGGGAACCCGGTATGATTACCGGCAAACCGTTAGAATTGGGTGGCTCGGCAGGGCGTGGGCCAGCCACAGCAATGGGTGGCATCTTCACCATTCGCGAAATGGCCAAACACCTGAATATAAACCTGGAAGGGGCAACCTGTGCCATTCAGGGTTTTGGCAATGTTGGCTCCTTTGCCACAAAACTGGCGGCTGAAATTTTGGGCATGAAAGTAATTGCCGTCAGTGATGAATTTGGTGGTATTTATAATGAGCATGGGTTAGATTATCAGGCGGTTTCCCAACACCTCAAACGACATGGCAAAGTGGGAGATTTCCCTGGCGCGGAAACAGTTACCAACCAGGAATTGTTGACCTTAAAGGTAGATGTATTAATTCCTGCCGCTATCGAAAACCAACTCACAGCCGAAAATGCCGATAAACTCCAGGCCCGATTTATTGCCGAACTGGCTAATGGTCCCACAACACCTGCCGCGGACAATATTTTGTATGATCGGGGCATTCCCGTCATTCCCGACTTCCTTTGCAATGCCGGAGGGGTAACCGTTTCTTATTTTGAAATGGTGCAAAATTCCTACCAATATTACTGGGAAGAAAATATGGTGAATGAGCGTTTGGATAAGCTGATGACGAAAGCGTTTCACGATGTTATTCGTATGGCCGAAGCCAAACAAGTGGATAACCGGGTAGCCGCATATCTGGTATCGGTGAACCGGGTGGCTGATGCCGTACGCCTGCGTGGTTGGATTTAAATGATAAAAAAGCCGGGTTTCGTAACGAAACCCGGCTTTTTTTGTTTTTGGCAATTTATCTATTTTGCTTCAAAATTATGCTACTTTTGTCGCGGCCGCATCCTTGCAAAATTAGAACGATTGTTCTATAATTAGTTGCCTGGCCCACCGTTTATTCATTCTTTGCCGAAGGAGCGTAAAACATGTACCAAAAAATAATGATTATTGGCAATTTAGGGCGTGATCCGGAGATGCGCTATATGCCCGATGGCACTGCCGTTACCAGTTTTAGTGTGGCTACCAGCCGCCGCTGGAATGACAAGGCTTCGGGGCAGACGCGGGATGAAACTACCTGGTTCCGTGTTTCCGTATGGGGACGACAGGCCGAAACAGCCAATCAATATCTGAGCAAGGGCAAGAAGGTGTTGGTTGAAGGCCGTCTCAAGAGTGATCCCCAGTCGGGTGGTCCAGCCCTGTTTACTCGTCAGGATGGGACGGTCGGATCTAGTTTTGAAATCATCGCCGATGGGATTCGGTTCCTCAGCGGCCGCGAGGAAGGTGGTAGTTATGCCGGTGGTGAAGAGCATGAGGGCGGAGCGGCCAATCGTACCCACGAAGAAGATGACATTCCGTTCTAGCCTCTAACATAACCTATTTATTTGTAACTACACAGATCAGAAACCGGGTTTTTCCCTTGTAGGGCATGAGTTAGCCTGAGCAAAAACCCGGTTTCTCCAGCAAGGCTGTAGAGTTACATTTATGGTTCTTGGGGATTTCATGGGGTACGGACAACCCTTGTGGTTGCCCCACACTGGGCAGGCACAAGGCCAGCCCGTACATCTGCGATCAACCCCCTGAATCCCCCAAGATCTATTATATTTTCAGGAAAGGAAAAGATGGCCCGTTACGATTTTCGTTGTTTAGAATGTGAGACTGTATTTGAGGAAAAACGACCCATGGCACAGGCAGATGTCGCGGCCGCGTGCCCTACCTGCCAAAGCACCCATACCCGCAAACTACTCAATCGAGTAGCCTTTAATATGGCAGGCCATGATGGAGCCAGCCTTCCCCTGCCCATGTACAATGAAGGTGATGGTGGTAGTTGTTGTGGCGGTGGTGGTGGTAGTTGTGGCTGTCAGAGTCATTAACCCTATAACATCGCTTATGGAGTTTCCCCCACTCCTAACCCCGCCTTAGGGGTGGGGGGGATTCCATTACCTGATTAATTTTTTAAACGACAATCACCTTTCCGGCTGGGAGCGTAGGATGATGGATCTTTCGTGGGAGCCATTCTAGGCCTGGATTATTGCGGAAAACGTAACGACTAAGCCCGTTGCCTGGGCTTGTCGAAGGCAAACGGGCTGAGACAAGCTCAACCCCCGAGAGGGTTAGTCATTACGGAAAAATTCAAAAACCGTTGACCGCCAAAAGCACACCCGAAAAATGGGCCAAGCCGTAGAACAGCCTTTCAGGCTGTTCACCCTCCCAGAGAGGTACAGAGAAAACACAGAGAGACACCGTGTTTTAAAGAATTCTCTGTAAACCTCTTTGCCCCCTCTATTCAATATTTTGGGAAAACGTGACCTGAGCTTTTCGAAGGCGGTTGGTTGCGCCAGTCTCAACCAACGTCACCCTGCTTTATTGAGAAGATACCGGGAATCGGCTAAAATCCACCGTTATGTCAGATACTGCTTACCAAGAAGCTCTGGATTACCTCAACCAGTTTGTCAATTACGAAAAGAAGATTGCCGAACAGTATGCGCCGGAAAAGATGGATCCCCTGCGGCCGCACCGTCTCCTCTCTCTTCTTCACAACCCCCACCAACAATACCCCACCATTCACATTGCTGGTACCAACGGCAAAGGCTCCGTCGCCATGATGTGTGCCAATAGTTTGCGTTGTGCCGGTCTACGTGTGGGCTTATATACCTCACCCCATCTGGTAGATTTCCGCGAACGGTTCCGTGTCATTACCCCAGATGACCCTGAAGGGCTGATTCCTCATACGGAATTTGTGACGGTAGTCAATGAGTTGAAGACCGCGGCCGCGCACATCCCCGCCATCACCTGGTTTGAACTCGTCACTGCCGTTGCCTTCATCCATTTCGCCCGACAGAAGGTGGATGTCGCCGTTATCGAGGTAGGATTAGGCGGACGGCTCGACGCCACCAATGTCATCACCCCGCTTGTCTCGATAATCACCAGCATCAGCCTGGATCATACCAGCCTGCTAGGGAACACCGTCGCCGAAATTGCTGGGGAAAAAGGGGGCATCATCAAACCAGATGTGCCCGTCATCACCGCCCCCCAGGAACCAACCGCCCTGGAACGTCTACGCCAGATCGCGGCCGCGAACCAGTCCCCGTTCTTTGTTGTTGGGCAAGAGGGGGCAAGGGGGAAACACGGCGAGAGGGAGACAGGACAAGGGGGCGAATATTGGTGGTACAAAGGTGTGGGGCAAACCCTTACCGTCACGTCACCGGATGGCCTCACCCACCCATACCAACTGAATCTGTTGGGGGCGCATCAATATGATAATGGCACAGCCGCCATCGCCGCCCTGCACACAGTTCAACCCCATTTCCCTACCCTCACCCATGAGGCTATCCGGCAGGGATTGGCGACGACGATATGGCGCGGCCGCTTACAAACCCTACATCCCGGTGATACCCACACCCCACGCATTATCCTGGATTGTGCCCACAACCCGGACGCGGCCGCGATCCTGGCCCGCGCCCTACATCACACCTTCACCTACAACCGGCTCTGGCTCATCCTCGGTGTCACCCGTGACAAAGATGTGACCGGTGTACTGACCGAACTACTGCCCCTGGCTCATCAAATTCTCTTCACCATCGCCCCCCACCCCCGCGCCACCCCACCCACCGAACTGGCCGAACTGGCCCACCAATTGGGGTACACCAGCCAGACCGAAGCCGACCCAATCGCGGCGATAAAAGGGGCGATTGCGGCCGCGGACCCATCTGATCTCGTGTGCATCGCCGGTTCCATCTTCCTCGTTGGCGACTTGCTTAATCGGTGGGAAAGTCTACAATCAACCTTCGCCCTGACCAGGGATTAAATTTATGCTGAACCGCTAAGACGCCAGAAACGCTAAGAAATTACGGAGTCTTGGGGATTTCTTCGGGTAAGGGTTAACCTTGTAATCGCCCTTGAGCGTACAGGCACAAGGCCAGCCCCTGCAACTGGTGTCAACCCCCAAATCCCTAAGCGCCAAAAGGCACGACATCTTACTTTTCAGGTCTCTTTTCGGTGAGTAACTACACTTTTAAAACGTGTTACGTACCTGGCTTTGTGGAAGTTTATTCATCACCCATTACGCCTCACGCACCACGTCCCACGGATTTTCATGCTTAATCAAAACGATCAAACCGTCCAATTCAGCCAATACCCCGACCTTTTTTCGCCCATGCCGTATATCGGCGAAGAGATGTTTGAGGCTGAAGATTTAGAAGATGATGAGGGGTTTATCGAATGCCCCTTCATTCCCTTACGTGACCTTGTTTTCTACCCGCAAATGGTCATGCCCCTGTTTGTCGGGCGCGACCGTTCCCTGGCGGCAGTACAGGCCGCCGTTGCCAATGGCGAAACCATCATCCTCTCGGCTCAGCGAGATAGCAATCAGACTGACCCCGGGGCCAACGACCTGTACGATATCGCCACCGAAGCCGCTATCGGGCGGATGTTGCGGATGCCCGATAATAGTGCCACCGTCCTGGTGCAAGGTCGTCGGCGGGTACAAATTGTCGAATTTCTCCAATGGAATCCGTACATTCGGGTGCGGGCACGAGTCATCCACGAGCCAGACGGGTGGCAGGCAGATACAGAAGCGCGGATGCGAACAGTGTTAGACCTGTTTGAACGGGTTGTAGAACTCAGCCGCCGTATCCCAGATGACGCCTTCACCTTTGCCCTCAATATTGAAGAACCAGGCTGGCTGGCCGATTTTATCGCCGCCACCCTGGAGCTAAACCTGCTTCAACGGCAGGAACTCCTGGAAACCTTTGAACCTATTGAACGCCTACAAAAAATCAGTGTCTTCCTGGCTCAAGAAGCTGATGTGTTAGAACTGGAAGATCAGATTCACTCCCAGGTACAACAATCCGTAGAGCGGTCACAGAGGGAGCATTTCCTACGCGAACAGATGCGCGTCATCCAGGGGGAACTGGGTGAAGGCGATATTTTTAGTCAGGAGTTGGAAGAAGTTAAACAGGCTTTTGCCAACAAAGTTCTGCCCGATGTGGTGAAGGCCAAGGTAGATAAAGAGATTGCCCGACTGGCGGCCATGCCCCCCATGGCCCCGGAAGTGGGCATTGTCCGTACTTATCTGGACTGGATTCTGGAACTACCCTGGACAGAGAAACAAGAAGAGAACCTGGATGTGCCTCACGCGGCCGCGATCCTCAATGAAGATCATTATGGCCTGGAAAAAATTAAAGATCGCATCTTAGAGTTCATCGCCGTCAAAAAAATTGCCGCCAACAAGATGCGGACACCCATTTTGTGCTTCGTTGGGCCGCCCGGAACCGGCAAAACATCCCTCGGTCGCTCCATCGCCCGGGCGCTAGGCCGGGAATTTGTGCGCGTCAGTCTAGGGGGTGTGCGTGACGAAGCCGAAATTCGAGGCCACCGCCGCACCTACATCGGCGCATTACCAGGGCGCATCCTACAGACTATGCGCCGGGTCAAATCGGTCAACCCCCTCTTCATGTTGGATGAAGTAGACAAATTAGGCCAGGATTTCCGGGGAGACCCGTCCTCAGCCCTACTAGAAGTATTAGACCCGGAACAAAACAAGGAGTTCCTCGATCATTACCTGGATTTGGATTACGACCTATCTAACGTGTTGTTTGTCACCACGGCCAACTCCCTGGATCCTATTCCGCGGCCGCTGTTAGACCGGATGGAAGTGATTGAGTTTTCCAGCTACATGGAAGAAGAAAAGCTAGAAATTGCTCGCACCCACCTCATCCCCAAACAGTTAGAAGAACATGGGCTGGCGGATACCAATGTGCGCTTCGATGAAGACGCTCTTAAGGCCATGATTCGCCAGTATACCTATGAGGCCGGGGTACGTAACTTGAACCGGGAAATTGCCAACGTGTGCCGCAAAATTGCTCGCCGCGTGGCCGAAGGGCGACGCCATCCCCATCGCATTTATGCTCGCCTGCTTCCAGAACTATTGGGGCCACCCCATTTTAGTGAAGAAGTTCTCCGCGAGAATGATGAGATTGGTGTAGCTACTGGGGTCGCCTGGACCTCAGCGGGTGGGGATACCATGCTCATCGAAGTAAATCTGATGCCGGGCAAAGGGAATCTGACCCTCACGGGGCAGTTAGGTGAGGTTATGCAAGAGAGTGCCCAGGCCGCCCTGACCTATACGCGCAGTCAATCAGGGAATCTGGGCATTGATGATCAATGGTTTGAGAAGATGGACATTCACATCCATATCCCGGAAGGCGCTGTGCCCAAGGATGGCCCCTCGGCAGGGGTGGCGCTGACGACGGCTCTGGTGTCGGCGTTTACCAATCGCCCGGTGCGGCGGGATGTAGGGATGACGGGGGAAGTGACTTTACGCGGCCGCGTTCTGCCCGTTGGTGGCATTCGCGAAAAGGCACTGGCGGCCCGGCGGCTGGGCATTACCACCTTTATCATGCCCCAGAAAAACAAGAGCGACCTGGAAGAAATTCCCCGCAAATTACGCCAGGATTTGCGTTTCATCCTGGTAGAACGCATGGATCACATTTTGCAGGAAGCTTTGCTTCCCCCGGTGACACCCCCAAAACCGGCCCGGCGGCGCAAGAAGGCCAGTGAACCGGCAGAAGAGGCTGAAAGTAGCGAACCGTAGCCTGCCAAATGTGGTTGCCCAACCGGGCTGGCCTTGTGCCAGCCCGTACCAATCGCATTACCGTATTAAATTCTTAACCTTCCTAAACCGTTGAACGCCCGAAGCACGCTCAAAAAATGGCCCGAACTGTAGAACAGCCTTTTTGTAGTTAAAAAAATTAATCAGGTAATGGAATCCTCCCCACCCCTAACCCCGCCCCCAGGGACGGAGAATTTTTCCAATGGGGCATTTTTCGGGGCATTCGCCCCGAAAAATGCCCCATTGGAATTTCCCCCTTCTCGCGGGAATCGGCAGGGGGGATGGGGTCAATGAATGCGTTACCCGATTAAAAATTTAATGAACAATCAGGCTGTTCACCCTCTCGTGAAAACAAAAAACGGTTACCGCCAGGAGCAAACCAAATTGAGAATTGCTGTTTACCCTGGCTGTCCGTTGCCCATAACCAGGGTACGGGCTACAATGCGTGCCATTCAACGGTGAACGCACTATGAGTCCTACACCTACACCTATCGCCACACAGATCCCTTGTCAGCAATGCAGTGCACCTTTACCCGTAGAGCAAGGGTCTCGCTTCATCAAATGTGAATTTTGTGGAGCCACCAATTTTGTTGACAAAACCCGTGCTGTTTTCCATTACGCCTTACAACAAACTGTCCGTGACACAGATGCCCTGGCCGCTTTGCGGCGATGGATGGCTGGCAATCAGACGGTCAAAGGGTTAGACACGAAAGCCCAGATTGGCCCGGCGCAATTTGAATATTTTCCCATGTGGTTGATACGGACTGAGCAAAATGGGGGGGAAAAGGTGTTTCTAGAACCCGCGGCCGCGCTCTCTATTAGTGCGCTCAAGGGTGAAACTATTCCTGCCGCTGACCTGGTGCCATATGATCATGAGTTGGACGCGGCCGCGGTTGAACCCACCGTTCCCTATGAAGCCATGCTCCAATGGCTCAAAGACGAAAAAAGCATCGCCGATACTGCTATCCGGGAAGTCTCGTTGGTTCATTTGCCTCTGTTTGTCTTCAAATATGAGTTCAAAGGGGAGCGGTACACCGCCCTGGTAGATGCGGCCACGAGCAAAGTATTCGCCAACATTTTCCCCTCTAAATGGGAAGCCCCTTATTTGACGATTGCCATCATTGCCTTCCTGGTCTACTTTTGCGCCGCTTTGGCCCCAATGGCCGGGTACCTGAGTGGTTATGGTGAAGGCATGGTTTTAGGCATCATCGCCTATGTAATCATTGCTGTCGTGGCGGCGATACCGATTTTTGTCGCGGCCGCGTACATTTCTTCTAAGGTTTAGCAATGGCTGTCAACGAACAAACTCAAGGCTTAACCTGCCCCAATTGTGCCAGCGTAGTACCCGTGCCCGAAGGTGTGCGCATTATCGAATGCCCATCCTGCCACTTGCGCTCCTTTGTGCAAGGGGAGCAGGGAGTTCGCCGCTGGCAGGTTGCCCGTAAGGTAGAGCGGGAACAGGCCGAACGAGCCGTAAAAGGGTTTTTCACCGGCATAAACAAAGCCGCAGACTTGAAGCGCAAAGCGGAAATTAAGGAAATGTTTCTGGCTTATCTGCCTTACTGGCGGGTGGCGGCTATGGTAGCGGGTTGGATGTTTGGCCGGGTGAAGTCAGGCAAAGACAATACGCGTCCGGTAGAAGTAGAAATTATGGAAGAGATGCACTGGAATGACGCGGCCGCGGACGTGTCTGAATTTGGTGTGCATCAGGTTTCCCTCTCAAAAACCGATTTGCTCCCTTATGACTCGGATCAGCTCCATGCAGAAGGTATGGTCTTTGAACCGGCCGAATCCCCTACGGATGCGCTCGAAGAGGCACGCCAACATTTTGAGCATCGCGGCCGCAATAAACGGAGCCTGGCCCGCAAGTTTTTTGAGAAATTCCATGTCTTGCGGCAACAATTGGCTCTGGTGTATTACCCGTTGTGGGTAGCCCGATATGAGTATCGCGGCCGCAATTATCAGGTGGTGGTAGATGGGGTTAAAGGGAGTGTTCTCTATGGCAAAGCACCGGGTAACATTTTTTACCGGGCCGCTATGCTGGTAGGGGGTATGGCTCTAGGCAACCTGATCCTGGTAAATGGAACCGTTATTGCCGCCCGGTTGTTCGTTTTTGTAGACAGTGATGAAGACGGCACGTTTTTGCTCCTATGCGCACCCGCCGTAATTGGGTTGGGTTTGATCGCGGCCGCGTATCAGGCCTTCCGCTATGGGGAAGAAGTAGAAAGCCGCCAAAAAGGGGCCGAAAAAGCTGTTGGGGTAGGTTCCCGTGCCACTACCGACAATTCACCGGTTAGTGCCGTGCGAAATATGATGGGTGACTCCGGCGGCGACTTCCTCACCACTGGCTTAAAAGTGCTAGAAGAGCTTTCCGAAATATCCCGCAAATCGTGAACCGTAAATAAAGGTAACAATACCCATCTTCGATGCCTGAGCTTGTCGAAGGCAACACGAGGCTTCGATAAGCTCAGCCCTCAAGAGCCTTAGGAATGAGAACTAAATAACTTATTGACGCCTATGAAACTCATCCCCCTCATCTGCCCCGAATGTAATACCCCCCTCAAACCAGATAACGAAGATGTTATGACCGTTTGCCCCCAATGCCAGCGTTTTTATCAGCTAGGGCAACAGGGCTTGCGGCCGCTGGCCGTACAATTCCGTTCCACAGGCCAAACCATGGCCAAAGAATGGATGCCTTTCTGGGTATTCCAGGGCAAAGTAGTGATTACCGAGCGGCAAACACAAGGGGGCAGTAACAAGAGTGCCCAGGCCGCCGAACAGTTATGGAGTTCTCCTCGTGTTCTTTATGTACCCGCCTGGGATTTGCCCGTAAATCGGGTACAAGAGATCGGTGGGGCGATGATCCAGCAACAACCCGTTCTACAACACCTGGAACAACCCGACACTTTCCGCCTGCGACCAGCCATCATCACCGCCGCCGATGCTCAAAAAATGTTGGAATTTATCATTCTGGCGATTGAAGCCCGCCGCGAAGATTATCTAAAAAACCTGGTTTTTCATTTACAGGTGGGAGAAGGAGTATTGTGGGCTTTGCCCCAATAAGTGAATTAAAAATTCGTAGGACAATTTTGTAAATTGTCCACCGGGCGATTTAAAAAATCGCCCTACATTTTCGCAGGAGGGATTATGACACTCACCATCGAACGGGTGGAGACGAGTAAACAATTACGTGAATTTATTAAGGTACCCTGGACCGTCTACAAAGATGATCCCAACTGGGTTCCCTGGTTGTATTTTGAACGGTTGGAGTTCTTTGACAAAAGCAAGAACCATTTTTTTGCCCATGCCGAAGCCGATTATTTCATTGCCCGGCGGGATGGTAAGGCGATTGGTTCTATAGCCGCCATTTTAAACCACCGACATAATGAGTTCCACGGGGAAAATGTGGCTCATTTTGGTGTGTTTGAGCTAATCAATGATGCCGAAGCCGCGGCCGCGCTCCTGCAAGCCGCCTGTGATTGGGCCAAAGCTCGAGGGGTAGACAAAATAATCGGCCCCATGAGCCTCTCCACCAACGATGAATGTGGCATGTTATTAGAAGGGTATGATTCGCCCCCGGTAATCCTCATTACCTACAACCCTCCCTACTACCATGACTTTATGGCCGCCAATGGTTTTCACAAAGCAATGGATTTGCTCTCGTGGGATGTGCCGCTGGAACCGCTCGTCAAAGGCAATGCTATGCCGGAAAAAGTGGTCCGGGTAGTGAATGCCTTACGCGACAAAGCCAATTTAAAGTTGCGGCCGCTAAACATGAAAGACCTGGACAATGAAATAGATCGCCTCAAAAAGGTCTACAACAGTGCCTGGGAGAAAAATTGGGGCTTTGTCCCCCTCACCGATGATGAATTGGAACATCTGGTTAATGGCTTAAAACCCATTATAGACCCAGACATCATCCTGGTGGCCGAAAAGGATAGCGAACCCGTCGGTTTTTGCCTCTCCGCGCCCGATGTTAATGTCCCCCTACGCAAAATCCGCCCCGGCCCGTCCTTGCTTAGCTCCTATATTGGCGGGGCACGCATGGTGCTAAATCGTAAAAAAACCCCTTGCTTCCGTGTGATTGCCCTGGGTGTTGTTGAAGAGTTTCGCTCTGGTGGTATTGGGGCGCTTTTCTATCTGGAAGTAGTGCAACGTGGCTTTGCCAAAGGGTATACCCACATAGATGGCTCCTGGGTTCTAGAAACCAATGATGCCATGAATAAAGCCATTGCCATGATGGGCGGCAAGGTGTATAAAAAACATCGGGTATATGAGAAGCTATTATCGGTGTGAGGTAGACAGGTAACACTCTGATTTTTCTGCCTTTACCGGTTTTCTGGGAAAGATCAGGTGTGACCCAAAACCCCACATCCCTTCCCTCTGCATTCCCCATGAACAGAACGCGCACCAAAAGAAATGAAAATTTGTAGGACGATTTGGTAAATCGTCCGGGCGATTTGCCAAATCGCCCTACATTTTCGTAGGAGTTTCCCATGGGCCTACGGCGCACCAAGAGGAATGAAAATTTGTAGGACGATTTGGTAAATCGTCCACTGGGCGATTTGGCAAATCGCCCTACATTTTCGTAGGAGTTCCCCATGAGCCTACAGCGCACCAAAATGGATGAAAATAACGCCACCATTTTTCATTCCTATCCGTGTTTCTTCCTATCCGTGTTTCCACCATCCGTGGCTATTTTCACAGGAGAAAAACATGTTACGAGAAATTATCCATACAACTCATGCCCCGGCGGCAGTAGGACCCTATTCGCAAGCGATTCGCCTCGGTAATCTGGTGTTTACATCTGGGCAAATTGCCTTAGACCCTTCCACCGGTAAACTGGTGGAAGGGGATGTGGTGGCCCAAACGCATCAGGTAATGAAAAATTTGCAATCAGTGCTCGCGGCCGCGGCCACGGATCTCTCCCAAGTCATCAAAACCACCGTCTTCCTGCAAAACATGGGCGATTTCCCTGTCTTCAACCAGACCTACGCCCAATATTTCTCCAGCCAACCCCCTGCCCGCTCCACCGTAGAAGTAACTAAATTACCTTTAGGTGGCCTGGTGGAAATTGAATGTATCGCCCTTATTCAAGAGTAAACGTAACGATACACGTCCTTGAGGGCTGAGTTTGTCGAAGGCGAAGCCGGGCTTCGCCTTCGACAAACTCAGGCAGAGCCGTACCCCGTTTCTATAGATACGAGCAAACAATGAGTGGCGAAATTATTCTCGTCGTAGATGATGAAGCCCCCATCCGTGAACTGGCCCGCATGTACCTGGAGCAGGATGGCTACCGGGTAATTATGGCCGTCAATGGACAGCAAGCTCTGGATCAGGTCAGACAACAAACACCTGATCTGGTGGTGTTAGATTTAATGTTGCCAGGAATTGATGGTTGGGAAGTGTGTCGCCGTCTCCGCGCCCAGGGGCACCTGCCCATCCTCATGCTCACCGCCCGTGATGATGACATTGACAAGATTGTGGGATTAGAGATGGGGGCAGATGATTATTTGACCAAACCATTTAACCCCCGGGAGATGGTGGCCCGAGTGCGGGCGATATTGCGCCGTGCGGCCGCGGTTCCCTCTCCCCAAACCGAACTCCGCCGCCTGGGCAACCTTACCCTTAACCCCATCAGCCGTGACGTTCTCATCGCTGACCGGCGCATCGAATTACGCAGTAAAGAGTTCGACTTGCTCCTGACCCTCATGGATCACCAAAACATGGTTCTCTCTCGTGAACAACTCCTTGATCTGGTTTGGGGCTACGAATTTTACGGTCAAACCCGTACCGTGGATGTCCACATCGCTCATCTGCGGGATCGGTTAGCCGGTAGTAACGTCAAAATCGAAACCGTTTGGGGCAAGGGGTACAAGTTACTGGTTGAGGCGTAAAGGACGACAGACCCCCAAAACACCGGCAAAGTCCGGTGTTTTTTACCTTTTTACCGTTCATTCCCCCCATGTTTCGTTCTCTCCGTAGCCGTCTACTTCTCTCATATGTCACTGTTATCAGCACCGTGCTGGTGGTAATGACTATCTTTTTGTTGGCCGCCTCCCTCTCGGCCCAATTACGTTTTGACCCCACCTGGCGCGAACTCATTATTATTGCCCGCAGTGTTGATGCGGAGATTGTCCGTGCCCGGCAGGCGGGTATTGCCACAATTGAGACGGAACGGTTTGAGCAATTTTTAGGGCAGATCGCCACCAATCAGAATGTGCGTGTTTTGGCGGTACTGGCAGGAACAAGGGAAGTGATTTTTGACAGTCAAGGGGACAGTTGGGTGGGGGAAACGATCAGTACAAACCCTATCCGCAGTGTGTTGGCTGTGGATGAAAACATCAGTTTGGGCCATTATGAGGCTCCGGATGGCTCAAACTGGTTAGTTTTAACGCAGGCATTAGCAACATTTCGCGGCCGCAACCAACTTTTTATCGTTTATACGCGGCCGCGCCCCACCCCCTTCGCTATTTTCCGCCAGTTGTTTTTCTCCCCCTTGTGCCAGGCCGGGTTAGCCGCCTTTGTTGTAGCCGTACTACTCATGTTATGGCTCAACCGTTCAGTTACGCGGCCGCTAAAGGGGATGGTGCAGGCCAGTGAAGCGATGTCCGCCGGAGATTACGCCCAACAAGTGCCCGTACAAGGGCCAGAAGAAATACAACGGGTGGCGCTTAGTTTTAATAAGATGGCCACTCAGGTACAGAAAGCCAACCTCTCACAGCGCGACTTTGTGGCCAATGTATCTCATGACCTCAAAACACCTCTCACATCCATTCAAGGGTGGAGCCAGGCATTGTTGGATGAGGTGGCCCGAACACCAGAGCAAGTAGGAAACGCGGCCGCGATCATTCATAGTGAAGCCGAACGAATGAACCGTATGGTCAGTCAATTACTTGACCTGGCCCGCATCGAATCGGGTCAGCTTAAATTAAACCTGACCCCCATCTCTCTAAGTGATCTCCTGACTGATGTCTACAACAATCTACTGGTACAGGCCCAAAACAAACAAATTCAATTGACCCAGGCACTATCCCCTGTGTCTCCCATTTTGGGCGATGGGGATCGGTTGATGCAGGTGTTTACCAATCTGGTAGACAATGCCCTGACGCATACACCAACCGGGGGCAGAGTACATCTGGTGGTGCGGCCGCATGGCGAAAAAGCCGTTGAAGTGTTGGTCCAAGATACGGGTAAAGGGATTCCCCCAGACGAGCTAGAGCGGATATTTGAACGGTTTTATCAGGTGGAAAAATCACGCACTCAGACAGGCGGCCGCAAAGGGGCGGGTTTAGGGTTAGCCATTGCCAAAGAGTTAGTTGAAGCCCAGCGCGGCCGCATTTCCGCTCATAGCCAGCCCGGCAAAGGCACGACCATGGCCATCCGCTTCCCCCTTTCATCCGCCCCCGAAAACTCAACCATTACCCGCACCTTATCCTGAGAGGCAGAGGCCGTGTGTATAGAGCAATCGTGCCCCATACACAGCGTTTTTTACGGGTGTTTACCTGCAAAAAACAACAGAGGGAAAAGGTCCCGCCCCTATGAACACGCTTTGGGGTGAATGGTGGGGTTGCAACAGTTACGCTGAAGCCAACAAACGCTGGCCAAGGGCCAGGGAGCCTAACACCCCAGCCAGTCCCCCCAATGCCGGGGGGACAATGTATTGATCAATCTCCTGCAAAATGGCTGTGTGTTGTACATAGCCGCACAAAAGTGTCTGCACCTGTTGCCGTACCAGGCCAAAAATGTGGGGTTGGCTCATTACGCCACCGCCTAAAATAATCCGTTGTGGGGAAAGGGTACAGATGAGGTTGACCAATCCGTAGGCAATATAATTGGCTTCTAGGACCCATGCCGGATGATCGGGGGGTAAAGTTTCGGCGGGTTGGCCCCAACGGGCTTTCATGGCTGGACCAGAAGCCAACCCTTCCAGGCAATCACCATGAAAGGGACAATGCCCGGCATAAGGATCATCGGCCCGGTTGTGGGGAATGAGGATGTGGCCCATCTCTGGGTGAATGAGGCCATGCATCAGGTGGCCTTCAACCATGCCTCCGCCACCAATGCCGGTGCCAATGGTCAGGTAAAGGAAGGTATCCAGCTCTTGCGCCGCTCCCCAGCAATATTCCCCGTACGCGGCCGCGTTTACATCCGTATCAAAAGCCATAGGCACCGGGATAGCCTGCTGAATCTGCCCCACCAGATCCGCATTAGCCCAACCCGGTTTAGGGGTAGAAGTAATGAAGCCAAATGTAGGTGAGAGGGGTTGAGGATCAATGGGGCCAAACGAACCAATACCAATCGCGGCCACCGGTTCTTTCTGCTGTTGAAAAAAGGCAATCGCCTGAGCTATCGTTTCTGCGGGGGTAGTGGTGGGAAAACGAACCGAATCACGAATATCTTGTGGCCCTGTGCCCACGGCACAAACAAATTTTGTCCCGCCCGCTTCAATGCCGCCAACGAGTGTTGTCATGGTTTATGCTCCTACGAAAATGTAGGGCGATTTGGTAAATCGCCCGGTGGACGATTTACAAAATCGTCCTACAGATTTTCATTCCTCTTGGTGCGCTCAAAGCCCATGGGGAACTCCTGAGAAAACAAGTTGCGAGTGGCGAGTGAACGCTTACTCGCCCACTCGCTACTCGCCTACTCACTATTTTCATTCCATTTGGTGAGCGACGCGCTCATGGGGAACTCCTACGTAAGCGTTCAGTTACCCCGCCCCCAGGGGCGGGGAACTTTTCTAAGGGGCATTTTTCGGGGCGAATGCCCCGAAAAATGCCCCATTGGAATTCCCCCTTCCCTCGGGAATCGGCAGGGGGATGGGGTCAATCAATGCGTTACCCGTTGATTAAATTGAGAATTGTTACCATTCAGGATTCCCGTTGACCAGTCAGGAGAATCGTCCACTTAACTTTTCCTCATCCCTGAACTTTTGATATACGATTATTCTCGGGCTGATAGCTTTTCAGTGGGACCGATTATAATTCAGGAAAAAGAAAAGGGAGAATGATATGCGTTATTGGCTGGCGGTCCTGTTTTTATTGTGTTTGGGGTGGGCAATGGGGGAAAATGCGGCCGCACAAGCAGTCCCTACAGTTACCTTTAGTTCTACGGAAACGGTGAACAACTTTCCCACCAGTCTGATCTTCCGGGTCACAGTGGCCATAGATCAGGGCGAAATTACCAGTGCCCGGTTACGGCTTCGTAATAGCAACTTCATTAACCTCGCCAGTAGTATCACCGTCATTGATCTAGAGGTCAACCCTGGCCCCAGCGTCAATCTAGACTACACCTGGGCCATTACGACTGTTCCCAGCACCCCTTTCTTTTATACCTGGGAAATCACCGATACAGATGGCAATATCATTCGTAGCCCAGAAGAGTTGGTTTATTATGATGATACCCGTTATGACTGGCAGATATTAGAAAATGAATCTTTGCAAGTCTGGTGGCATGATCGTTCGGACTCATTTGGGGAGCAGGTATTTGCTATCGCTAATCAGGCGGTTGCCCTTCAGCAGACCGTTTTTCAGACAGAACTGGCATTTCCCATAAAAATCATCATCTACAATAATTTTGATGAATTTGCCGAATGGCAGGGGGGATTGGTGGATTTTATTGGCGGGCAGGCCTTTCCCAATATTGGCGTGACCACCCAAATTGTGAGCGCTTTTGGTTCACAAGACGAATGGCTGAACGATGTGATTCCCCATGAGATTTCCCATCTCTACCTGGCTCAGGCCAGTTTTGATCCGCGTGCCCCGGTGCCCACCTGGCTGGATGAAGGGGTGGCCCAGTTTAATGAATTCGGGGATCACTCCTCAGCCTTAACCCTGGTAGAGCACGCGGCCGCAAACGGAGAACTCCTCTCTCTTTCCACTTTGCGTTATGGCTTTGGCTTCCAAAACAGTGAAGACCGCACCCGGCTGGCCTATGCCGAAGGGCTGAGCGCCGTAACCTATCTCGTCGAAACCTACGGCACAGAGGGTCTGGCCACCCTGTTAGCCGCCTACAACGATGGCATCGGCACAGAAGGGGCGTTTAAGGCGGCGTTAGGTGTTACACCCGGTGAATTTGAAGCCGGGTGGTCGGTTTGGCTAGGATTAGAGGCGGGCGAATTTGCCACGCCCACACCCTGGCCTTTGCCTACTTTTCGTCCTTCACCCACATCTATGCTCTTCGCCACCCGCCCCCCCATAACCAGCACCATCCAGACAGCCGCGAGCGCGGCCGCAACGCCTCCGACGCTGTCTATTACCAATACCCTACCTGCCACAGCCATTGCCCAGGCCAAGGTTACGGTTGTGGTCCAAACCCCTACCCCCGGCGCCACCCCCACCCGGAGTGATGTCGCCACCGGAGGAAGCTCTGGCGTTTGTGGGGGTCTTGCCCTTTTGTTACCATTAGTGGTTTGGTCGCGGCCGCGGCGCCCAAAGAAAACATCCGTCTCGACCATTTAGGCACTAAGTGCGTTACTAGCGACAAAAAATTGGGGACCTTTCTCATCTGCCGGAAATTACAGGGGGATGGGCGAATCAACTCATTACCCGATTAATAATTTAATCAACAAGCGGGAAAGGGGAAACTCCATTTGTGTTATTTTTCGCGGGCAAACGCCCGCGAAAAATAACACAAAAAAAAGTTCCCCACCCTGGGGGTGGGGAACTTTTCTCGGCACGGTTTGGGAGCGGTCGCATCCAAACCGCGTCAGTTGCTACCCCCTTATCCCGTAATTGGCAACCCATTTAACGGCACACTCAACGTAACCAACCAGGCATAAATCCAGCCCGTTGTGCCATCCGCCAGGCGTACCTGTACCCATTCCGATGTATGGTTCCGCCCCAATAAGGCCAACACCTGCCCCGGATAAACACCACTGAGTGTGTAATAACCTGTGCCAGGCCCGGAACGGACATTGGCGGCAGTCGTTACCGTGGCCGTGACACCACCAGCCGCTGGGGGCGGTGTCGTGCCTGTGCCCCCTTCCAAAACAGGTAAACTACTCACCACTACATTGGCTGTCACAAGAGAGGCATTGACCCACCCTTCTGTACCACTGCCCAGACGGATTTTTGCCCAGGTGCTATTGCTATTTCGCCCCAAAAGCGTGACATACGTTCCCTGATGAATGGCGGTGATAACACCGTAACTAACGCCAGGTCCATAGCGTACATTCAAAGCCCCCGTCGCCACCGTGCCGCTGGCCGTTGTTCCCGGGGTAGAGTTATCTAAAACGGTCAGATTAGCAATAGCAACATTGGCGGTAATAAGTGAGGCATTGGCCCATCCTTCTGTCCCATTGCTAAGGCGAATTTTGACCCAACTACCATCAGCGTTACGCCCTAAGAGCGTGAAACTGGCACCCTGATAAACTGAGGTCAGAATCCCATAACCCACACCTGGCCCGGAACGCACATTCAAGGCCCCTGTGGCAACCGTACCACTGGCAGTGGTGCTCGGTGGGGGTGTTGTACTCCCATCTGCCAGAGGTAAACTGGCAATTGCCACCGTAGGAATGATATAAGGAGCGCTTACCCAACCCTCGTGGCCGGTGGCAAGGCGAATTTTAACCCAACTATTGTTGTTATTGCGGCCAATCATTGTAACTGCTTGACCTTGATAACATACAGTTACCACACCGTAGCCTAAGCCTGGGCCGGAACGCACATTGAGTGCTCCTGTACCAATGGTGGCGGTGGCGCTACTTTGGTGCAAAGGAATAGCTGAGGGCGCGGCCGCGACAAACGATCCTGGTGTGCCCCATACAAGTAAAACAAATATGGCTACCAAAAGGGGAAAAGGTATAGCGTATTTTCTCATGGTGATCACCTTGGGTAAGTGAGTAGTGGCGAGCAGACGCGGCCGCAAACTCCCTTTGTGAGCCACATTTGCTACCACTGGCGCTAAACTTTCACGAATAAGCGAAGTATAGAGCAGAGGCGCAACTCCCATCAAGAGGGAATCATCACTGAATATACCCATCACGGTCACATATTGGTGGCTTGGTGGGGACACCGGCTACAGCACGTAAGCCCTAAACTTTCCACAGGTTTATGTCAACTCATGGCTCTCAGCGACAAACCTGCGTCAGGTTGCCAAATCTTATTCCCGATGGTATCAGATCTGCGGCAGACTGAACGGCTACGGTGTACTTTTCATAACCTTGAGGAGTTGATTGATATCAGGATGATCCCCGGCATGGGCACTGTAATGGGCAAACTGGATAACACCCTCTTCATCTACGACAAACGTACCCGGCAACATCTTGGTATTCCCCGTCGCTTCACCTTGCAAATGCCCACTGGTCATTGCTCGCATTGAAGCCACGTAAAGGGCTGGATTGGCTATTCCCCATAAACCAAATTCTGTTAAGCCGTATTGTTTGTAAGCCTTTTCATTTTGGTCTACATGACACACAAGACTAGGAGCCAGTTTGCCACAAAAATGGCGTGCATGTTTTGGTTCTCCCAACCCAACGGCGATAATGCGTAACCCTGCGGCCGCAAATTTTTCGTGAGACTGCTCCAACTGAGCTAGCCACTCGCGACAAAAAATTCAGCCAAAGTGCCGCAAAAATGTTAATACAATGGGGCCATCAGCCCAGCATGATTTCAAGTCAATTTTTTGCCCTCCAGCGTCATACACCTGTTCGGAGGGGGCCATCTGACCCACACGCAATCTTGTCATCCTTGTGATTTCCTTTGTATCTATACAGGTGGGGTATGGCTCTGCCTGAGCTTGTCGAAGGCGGAGCCGGGCTTTGACAGGCTCAGCCCCCGAGGACGTGTATAGTTACTTTCCTTTTACTAAAAAATGGTCTAAGAATAACTTCCCTTTTGGCTGTGGCCGGTCCCCTGATCGCGCCACCCAAGTTATGTTCCGCCAAAACCTGATCGTAGTTTAAAAAATTAATCAGATAATGGAATCCCCCCCACCCCTAACCCCGCCCCAGGGGCGGGGAACTTTTCTAAGGGGCATTTTTCGGGGCGAATGCCCCGAAAAATGCCCCATTGGAATTCCCCCCTTCCCTCGGGAATCGCAGGGGGAATGGGGTCAATGAATGCGTTACCCGATTAAAAATTTAATGAACAAACAGGTTTTCAGAAACGTGTCCGGTCCAAACCAGGAAGTTATATTTTTACGAACCCTAAGCCAGGCACCAGGTTCTTACACCCGCTCTTTCCTGACGCGCTACTTTATGCCTTGAAAAATTACCCGTCACTTTACCAATAACGGCGAGTAACCCGAAACAATTAACCCCCACCTCCCGCAATTAGTTATCATGTGTAGCTTAACACACAAATCAATATCGTCAATATTTTGTCCATATTTCAGATAAAGATCCGCTCTTTGTCTAGCTATGAGTAATAAATTGATGATTATGCGGTTGTTTTTTTGTATTTATGGACGAGAAGGGTGCAATTTTTAGAACCAAATACAAACCAAAAACACGCCCCTGTTAAGATAAAATGTAAGCCACTCAAGCACACATCTATACACTAATAAACAAGGAGCTTTCACTATGATAAGAAAATATGTGTTAACTGTTGCTTTTTTATTCCTGGGCCTGTGGTTTATTGCCTCTTCTAAACCAGCATACGCCGTCGCTTGCACGAGTAATGGTTCGGGAAATTGGTCAACTCCAGGTATTTGGTTAGGTTGTAATGGTGGGTATCCTGGCCAAACAAACAATGATGATACAGTCACGATTGCCACTGGGCATTCAATCACGCTAGACATCACTCCAGCTAACCCTATTAACCGTCTCACAGTACAGTCAGGTAGCAATTTCTATGCGGGCACTAATTCTCTAACCATTAGTGGTTCTAGCGGCACACCTGGGCTTTACGTAGCTGGTGGTTTCTTTGGTGATACGGGCACCGTCATATTTAATAATAGCGTTGGTGCATTAGCACAAACCCTTTCTGTGACTGGGGTCGGTGTAATAGAATTTAACCATACCATCATCAACAATGTCACTCTAGCCTCCACTGGTACACGTAGCATCAATGTTTTAGGCAATTTTACATTGAATAATGGGACCTTCACCCAAACCTCTAACCGTCAATTTCTCATGCGTGGCCTTACCCCCCAAACATTCGCTATGACGGGTTCCAGTGTAGCTACACTGGGTCGTTTCCGTATCGCCCTCGGTAGTGCCGTTACTTTGCCCCCCCTGGGCAATCCTCAACCAACAGCGGCAGATGTGGACAATGCCGGGACGTTAGAACAAACGGCCCCTACAGTCAATGGCTTTACCCGTATTCTAAACATCCGTAACTCCACCAATACTGCCGATACATACCTCGGTGTGGATTTGACTCCCACCGCCCCCCTGGGATCAACCATAGTGCGTATTGAAGGGCAAGAAAGTTTGAGTTGCACAAGTGGTGGTGACGCCTCTGAACCCTACGCCGGACGTTGTTTCTTCATTACACCCACAAATACAGGGGTTCAAACAGTTGTGACCCTCTGGGCACTCACGCTTAAAGAAGAAGTGACTTTCCCCTTACCCGCCGTTTATCGTTATAGCTCAACCCTGTTTATCTGGGAAGAACTTACGAATCGAGCCAGTGGTTCTGCTGGTCTGTACACCTATGCTACAGGGACAACTTCAAATTTCTCACCCTTTTTGATGGCTAACTCAGGGGATACGCCCACAGCTATTAACCTCCAAAATATGGACGTGATGGTTTCTAACGGGTTAGTTTTTCTAGGGGTGGTTCTCTTGCTCACGATTCTAACGGGGCTTTCCCTCTGGCGTGCTCGCCGTACCTTCGCCTAAACAATCATTTGACACCAAACCAATAACAAAAAATCCCCCGAAATGGGGGATTTTTTTATTGCGGCCGCGGCTATCTTCTCAATAAAGGTAACCGTTCAGTTTAGAGACAATTTTAGGCCGTTTTGGTTACTTCTACGGATTTAGAAAGGAACGGATTAAAGACGACCTCTGGAAGATCCGTTTATTTTTGGTTCTTTGGGGTTTCGTGGGGTACGGGCAACCCTTGTGGTTGCCCCCACTGGGCAGGCACAAGGCCCGCCCGTACATCTAGTGTCAACCCCCTGAATTCCCAAAGACCCTTATTTTTTAATCGGTTGATGTAACTCGACTGAACGCTTACCAATAAAGTGTGGTGACAGCTAAACGTTCAGTTACTCCCCCCGGCGGTCAAACCGCCGGGCTAAATGTTAGATGCTCATTTAGCGCTTTACCGTGGCCGGTCTCCTGACAGCGCCACCCACATTATTTTTGCCTGATTCTTTAGTCGTTCATTTCAACGACCACTTTCCCCATAGCCCGTCTGTCCATCAGTACGCGAAGCGCCTCACCGGTGCGTTCAAGAGGAAAGCGGTAAGCAATGTGGGGTTTGATCTGCCCCTGTTCATACCAGCCAAGGAGTGTGCGCAAAGATTGGCGCAAGGTGTCAGGGTCTTTTTGGGTGTAATTGCCCCAATAAACCCCCACCACGCTACAGTTTTTCACCAGAGTGAGATTAGCCGGTATCTGAGGAATGCGGCCGCTGGCGAAACCAATAACCAGAAGTCGCCCTTCCCATGCGATACAACGTAAGGATTGGTCAAACACATCACCCCCTACAGGATCGTAAATCACATTGGCCCCCCGACCCTGGGTAAAGGCTTTGACCTGCTCAACAAAATTCTCTTCCCGGTAATTGATCACATAATCAGCGCCATATTGGCGGGCGATAGCCAGCTTCTCTGAAGTACTGGCGGTAGCAATAACGGTAGCCCCCATCAGTTTGCCAATTTCCACAGCGGTGAGACCCACCCCACCCGCCGCACCATGCACCAATAAGGTTTCCCCTGGTTGGAGGTGGCCCCGATGGTTCAGAGCGATGTGGGATGTCCCATAAGCAATGGCGAACGCGGCCGCGTCTCCCCACGCCATTCTCTCCGGTACAGGCAAAACCAGGGCCGCCGACACCACAATTTCTTCAGCAAATCCGCCGGTTCCGGGAATAGCCACCACCCGATCCCCCAGCTTTAGATGACGTACCCCTTCCCCAATAGCCGCAATTTCCCCGGCAATCTCCATCCCGGGTATAAACGGGAAGGGTGGCTTCACCTGATATTGCCCCTGGATCATCAATGTATCGGCAAAATTAACCCCACAGGCGCGAATCCGAATTTTGACTTCTCCTGCTTGGGGCGTGAGATCAGGTAAGTCGGTATAAACAACTGTTTCTGGGGGGCCAAACTGCTGACAAATGATAGCTTTCATATTTCACCTCGGGGGCGCTGATGACGGGCGGCGATAATCTGGGCCATAACAGCAAGAGCAATTTCTTCCGGCGTTTCAGCACCAATATCCAGACCAATTGGCGCATAAAGCCGATCTATTTGCTCCTGGGGAATACCGGCTTCCTGTAACCGTTGGACTCGTTTGGCATGGGTCTTTTTACTCCCCAGCGCCCCAATATAAAACGCTTTGGCCGGTAAAACAATATGCAAGGCTGGATCATCAATCTTGGGATCATGGGTCAATAAAGCCACAGCCGTACTCCGGTTAATCGGTGGCAGGTCCGCAAAGGCTGGTGTGGGCCATTTGGCAACGAGTTGATCTACATGGGGAAACCGTTCATCGCTCCCAAACGCCCGGCGTGGATCAATGATGATGGTGCGATACCCCAGGATTTTGGCGTAATGAGCCAGGGCAATGGCAATATGGACGCCCCCAACCATGATAAGCGTGGGAACAGGCAGGTTTACTTCCACGAAGGCTTGAACCCCAGCGCCAAGTTGGGTCACACCACTTTGGCCGGTGTTGAGGGCGTCCTGCGCGGCCGCAATACCCCTCTCATCCCATTCCTCGCCCAAACTGCCAGTCGTACTCCCATCATCCCACACGATGAGTTTCTGCCCCAGCCGTGTTTCTGGTCCGGCGATAAGCGTCACGGCCGCGGCCGCAATATCCCCATCTAATATCTGGTGCCAGGTCTGGTATGCGGCCGCGTGCAGAGGTTCCACAAAGACATTGATTTTGCCCCCACAGGCCAGCCCCACCGACCAGGCCGTCTCATCCGCCACGCCAAAGTGGAGCAGACGGGCTTGCCCGGTGGTTAATGCCTCTTGACCCGCTTCTACCACCGCCCCTTCCACACAGCCACCACTGACAGAACCCGCAATGCGGCCGCTGGCCGTCAAGGCCATTTTGGCCGCCACCTTGCGCGGGGCCGACCCCCAGGTTTCAATGACGGTTGCCAGAGCCACCGCCTCATTTTCTTCTTGCCAGCGATCAATATCAGCCAGGACTTCTTTCATAGACATACCTCATAGATCATTTACGCTTGACGATTTCACATGGTTATCAGGAAACCATTCCTTCAGTCGCAGAGTGGCTTCCTTGTTCAACCATTGCGTTCCAACCGTCAGTGAATTGACTCATTTATGACAGCAATTCTCAATTTGGCCTGAACGTCTAAAAGCCGAGGCCGCCCGGCCGTAAAACGGGCCGGGCTATGGTTACGAAGGCCGTTGGCCTGCTCTCTTAGCCCGTAGGGCCTGGTACTAATAGCCCGGCGGTTTGACCGCCGGGCGGATTACGGAACGTTTATCGTTCAAATTGAGAACTTCTGCATTTGTGGGGCTTTAATACCTTACAAATCAATGAGTCTTTAGGATTTCGTGGGGTGTTCGGTACTATAGGATCTAGCCTTGTGCCTGCCCAAACAGGGGCAACCACAAAGGTTGCTCCTGCAAAGGGTATCACCCCAGATTCCCAACCTCTTGTATTTTACGCCTGATTGCGGGAGAAATCAGGCTCTGTTTCCCCTCACAATCCTCAGTATTAACGGTGTGCTCGTTTCGCCAGGGGAACCCGATAGATAAGCCACAAGGTAGGGCAATGCTCCCCATTTAGCCCGGCAATAGTTCCCTGCCCATAAACCAGTTTTGCGCTATCATCAGTCGCCATGAAACGCTACACTCCTATGGGATTGATTTTACTCCTGTATCTGGGGGTGGGGGCACTCTATGCCACCTTAACACCCCACTGGCAAGCCCCAGACGAACCGGCCCATTATAATTTTGTACGCCAACTGGCCGGGGGCAGACTGCCCGTTATTGAATCCACTGATTATGATCAGGCGTTTCAAGGTGAAGCCATTTCTGCCCAGTTTGCTCCGGTTTACGATGTGCCAGATCGTTATTTTTCTTATGAAGATTGGCAACCACCCCTGTATTATGCCTTGCTGGTGCCGGTCTATTGGCTCTTTGGGGGAGCATTAGTGCCGTTACGTCTGGCGTCCCTGGTGCCCGGGGCTGGGGTGGTCATTCTGACATATGCAGTGGCCCGGTTGGTCTTACGGCGCGAGATGTGGGCCTTGGTCGCGGCCGCGTTCGTGGCTTTTCTCCCCCAACACCTGGCGATCATGGCATCCGTTAATAACGACGCCCTGGCTGAGTTGATCATCGCCGCCATCGTATACATTTTAGTACGCGGGCTTAGCGAACGTGAACAGTCAGCCATGAACAGCGAACCATTAACGCCTCACCCTCACCATTCACCATTTTCTCTTTACCCCATATTAGTTGGTTTTTTACTGGGTCTGGGGTTCCTCACCAAAGGCTCTGTCTACATCATGGCCCCAGTGATTGGGCTGGCAGTTTTGCGGCGGTACTGGGGGCAATGGGCATTGGTAGGGCAACAGGGAGTGGTAATCGCGGCCGCGGCCGCGTTGCTGGCTTTCCCCTGGTGGTTACGCAACAGTATCGTCTACGGCCACCTCGACATCATTGCCTGGCAGGCCCACGGGGATGTCGTCGTGGGCCAACCGCGCACGGCGGAATGGTTCCACCAATACGGTATCTTTGACACACTCCAACGCTTCCTCACTACTACCTTTCACAGCTTTTGGGGACAATTCGGCTGGATGGGTGTGGTCATGCCCACCTGGGTTTATCGGGTTTTATTACTCCTGACGGTAATAGCAGGGGTAGGAGTCATTGCGGCCGCGGGCAAACCCCGTCGCCCCCTTCCCCCTTCAACCTTCATCCTCCTCCTCACCCTCACCTTTGCCCTACTCCTTTACCTCGGGTACAACATCACCTTCGTCCAACATCAAGGGCGTTACCTCTTCCCGGCTCTCATTCCCCTGGCCTGTGGCCTGGCCGTAGGGCTAGGCACGCTTTGGGATAGGGCAAGCCATCTGTTAAACCGTTCCCTTACCATTCGTACCCTCTGGCCCGCTCTGCTCCCTCTTGGCTTCATCCTGGGGCTGGTAGGGTTAGATTTATTAGCCCTGTTTCGGTTTATTCTGCCAGCCCTTTCCACCTGAGAGAGAAATGAAAAAGGGTGTGCATTTTATGCACACCCTTCATCCATAAATAATCATAGTGCCCTCGCCGCGACTCGAACGCGGGCTCATGGCTTCGGAGGCCAATGCTCTATCCACTGAGCTACGAGGGCTGAACGAAGCAAAATTTTCCCATAGCCCTGAGTAAAAGTCAATACCGCCCGTATAACTCCGTCAGATCCCGCAATTGCTCCGTCATAACAACCGTTATCTGTTCAGCCTGATAACGCCACTGCCAGTTCCCCCCAGCCCGTCCAGGATAGTTCATGCGCCCCTCTGGCCCAATGCGTAACAAATCCTGCATTGGCACAACGGCCATATCCCCCACTGAAGCAAAAGCCAGGCGAATCATATCCCAGGCCGGGTCTTCATTATAGGCATGGGCATAGCGGCGCATATGCTGTTGCTCCGTCGCCGAAGCGGTCTGATACCAGCCAATGCTAGTATCGTTGTCATGCGTACCACTGTAAACAACACAATTTTGGCTGAAGGTATGGGGCAAAAAGCTACTATTCCGCTCCCCACCAAAGCCAAATTGCAGAATCTTCATGCCGGGAAAATCAAAACGTTCCCGTAAAGCCACTACCTCTGGCGTAATAACCCCCAAATCCTCGGCAATGATGGGTAACTCGCCCAGGTGACGCGCCATAGCTTCAAAAACGGCGGCATCTGGCCCTTTTACCCAACGCCCAATGACGGCGATGGGTTCGCTGGCGGGAATCTCCCAATACGCTTCGAACCCTCGAAAATGGTCAATCCGCAAAATATCTACCTGGGTGAAGGTGGCTTTGAGTCGAGCCGCCCACCAGGCATAATCCGTTTCGGCCATCCGCTCCCAACGGTATAAGGGATTACCCCACCGCTGACCGGTAACACTGAAGTAGTCCGGGGGGACACCGGCAATAAATTTAGGTGAACTATCTTCATTGAGCCAGAACAGGTGCGGATTTGCCCACACATCGGCACTATCCATAGCCACAAAAATGGGCACATCGCCAATGATGCGGATACCCCGGTTATTGGCATACTGTTTTAGTTCCAACCATTGGCTAAAGAAGAGGAATTGCAGAAATTGGAAGTAGGTGACTTCCTCAGCTAATTCGATGCGCCATTGAGAGAGCGCGGCCGCGTCACGCTTTCTGATCGCTTCCGGCCACGTATGCCACATCCCCCCATCCTGCGCCGCAAAATGCTGTTTCAGAGCCATAAACAAGGCAAAGTCATCCAACCAGTGCCGATTATCCAGGCCAAAACGGGTAAACGCATTCCGCTGTACCGCCGTGCCCCTGGTCCGAAAATGGTCAAAGGCCTGCCGAAACAGTTCGTTCTTGTACCCAATCACCCAACCAAAATCCACCTTATCGGCGGGGAAATTCGGCACCTCGGCTACGGCAGTGTCAGGCAAATAGCCTTGGGCTACCAGGCGGTCCGGGCTGATGAGCAACGGATTACCCGCAAAAGCCGAAAAGGATTGATAAGGAGAATCGCCATACCCCGTTGGCCCCAAGGGCAGAATTTGCCACAGTGACTGTTTACTCTGGAGCAAAAAATCTACAAAGTTATAAGCCGCATCCCCCAAATCACCGATACCATAACGACTGGGGAATGAAGTAGGATGAAGTAACACGCCTGCGGCGCGGTTAAAACGCATACAAAACCTCTCACGACTGTGTACTGATCACTGACTCCGACTCATCGCCTTTTCGTATAAGTCCACATATCCTTTGGCTGACCGTTCCCAGGAAAAATCTTGGGACATAGCCATCGTTTGCATGTGGCGCCAGTGAGTTTTGTTGTGATAAAACACCCAAACCGCCCGGCGTAACGCTTCCCAGAAGGCGTCGGCAGTGTGTTGGCGGAATAAAAAGCCCGTCTGTCCATCCCAAATGGTGTCAGCTAGGCCACCGGTGGCTTTGGCTACCGGAATGGTGCCATAACGCATGGCAATAAGTTGCCCCAGACCGCAGGGTTCAAAACGGGAAGGCATGATGAAAATATCACTGCCACCATAAATGAGGGGAGCCAGATTGGCATTGTAAGCCAGAACCGCCCGCATTTTGTCCTGGTGATACCCGGCCAGGTGAGCAAACATACGTTCATACTCATCGGCCCCTGTGCCCAAAACAACAAATTGGGCATCGCCAGCCTGGGCATTGAGCAGGCGGTGGATCACTTCACCGGTAATATCTAACCCTTTTTGGTAATCGAGCCGCGTTACCATAGCCACTAACGGCACGTCATCCCGTTGGGGTAAATTCAGGGCGGCTTGCAGAGCACGTTTGACCTGATGTTTTTCGTCCAGATTGCTAGTGTCGTAATGATGGGGCAGGCGTGTGTCGGTGGCTGGGTTCCATTCATCCGTGTCTATACCATTCAATATGCCAAAAACATCTGGTGCGCGGTGTCGGAGCATGCCATCCAGATGAACACCCCCGGCTGGGGTCATAATTTCTTGGGCATAAGTGGGACTGACGGTATTGATGAGGGTGGCATGATGAATGGCGCGGGCCATGAAGTTGACCTGATTGTACCCTTCTTCTTGTAGGGGGTAGGTCTGAATTTGCAGATAGTTGAAGATGTCCCAGGATGTTAAACCCTGGTGGGCCATGTTGTGAATGCTAAACAGGGTAGGAATGTTGCGCAGGCGATGATCGTTGTGGGCGGCGGTAGCCAGCCAGGTGATGGCTGGTGCAGTGTGCCAATCGTTGGCGTGAACAACATGCGGCCGCCAGTTCAAAATAGCTACAAGTTCCAGAGCCGCCCGGCTAAAGAAGGCAAATCGGTAAGGATCGTCATTATAGCCATATACTTCAGGACGACCGAGGATGTTGCGTTCGGCGATGAAGTAGACAGGCACATCGCTATTGGGCAAGCGGCCGCGGAAAACCCCATTGATGATGCTACTTCCGCCTACCGGCACATGCATATGTCCCGGCATCGCTTCCACACCCGAGTATCCGGCTTCAATATTGCCATAAGCTGGCATGATCACCCGTACATCATGCCCCAACGCCTGTAACGCTTTGGGTAAAGACCCACCAACATCACCTAGCCCCCCGCGTTTGGCAAAGGGAGCTACTTCCGCACTAAGAAAGAGAATGCGCAAAGAGGTACTCATCATTTAAGAATAGGAATTTAGAGACACAAAAAATATCTGAAACCTTTCTCAGGCTATCTTCAGGCTCTAAACTGTCCCAGAAAACAGATAGATTGTCTGACTTGCTTGACTGTCAATGCCAAGAGTATGTGCAAGGTGGCGCACAACAGGTGGAAACAAGGCCTATTTATAACGAGAAATAGAAGGAAATACAAACTGGTATCGGGGGTGTCTTCTCAAGAATACGCGGGAGCCATTGGTTGAGCTTGTCGAAACCAATGGCCTTCGACAGGCTCAGGTTACGATACCATATCGCCCTACATTTTCGTAGGAGACACTCTTGGGACATAAAAAAACCCTGGCGAACCAGGGTTTTGTTTTGAGCAAAAGGGGAAAATCAAATAAATTCTACAAAACCAAAACTATCATCTTCAGCGGGGAGGGCGGCAATTTTGATCTGGGCATCAGGGTGTTCTTCCCCACGAACCAGGAGTAATTCCTGATTATTCCATTGATCCCACAAATCACCCTTAATGATGCGGAAACTACGCATTGCTCCACTCAGGCCTAGTGGCCCCCCTGATTCAATGTTGTAACCGTTCAGGGCAATACGAGCAATGGGTTTTTTCCCATTGGTACGATGTACCTGCACCTGAATTTCGTTTTTATGTGACACCGTAGTTTCCTTCTTTTGTGTACCGGCTACCGATACAAACATTATAGGCCGTTTTACCGCTGTAAACAAGATCTATACATCATATTGTACCTAATGTACCATAATTGGCTTACAACAGGGCTTAAGTGTCTTGATGATGAGTACCCATAAATCGTGGGGCACAGACCTGACAGGTTTTAGAAACCTGTCAGGTCCCCTACAAAACGTGGAGATACTCCTTGATGACGGGCAGGTTACCTCACAATTTGGTCAGGAAGGTTTGGGCAAAACTACTGTTGGCGCCCATAGAGCGGATCAGTAAATCTACGAGAAAGGGGAACCGTAGAAGCCAGTGTTGCATGAAGAAGGAGCGTTTCATGCCTGGCCATAGGGTAGCGTCACATTCATCTTCATATGATTTAAGTTGCTCACGCGAGAAATCGCCTATTTGCAAGGCCTGATGGGCCGCGGCCGCGGCGAGTTGCGCCGAAATAATGGCATTATGGATGCCCCCGCCGGTAAGAGGATTAATGAGGCACGCGGCATCTCCCACCAATAGAGCACCTTCATAAGCTCGTTGCATTTTTTGCGAACCGAAATTGAGTTGCCAGGTAGAAAGATCGTGAAGGCGGGTGGTTGTTTTGAACCGTTTTTTAATGTCGGGGATGTTGATGAACTGGTCTAACATTTTTTCCAGATTACCACGCATCTGGCGGAAGTAATCAATACGGATACCCAGGCCAATATTCACCTGCCCTTCTTCAGTAGGAAAGATCCAGGCATAACCGGGCAAAACGTCTTTGTAAAAGTAGAACTCAACCTGGTGGGCAATTTCAACAAAATCATCCAGGTAGGCGCGAATAGCCACGGCTCGGTGCATGTCTTGATGTTTATCCGGGCGAAGGGCACGAGCCAGGGCGGATGTAGCCCCATCAGCGGCAATAACAAGGTGAGCACGGATATCTTGAATGGAACCATTGCGCCGAACACGAACACCGACGACGCGGCCGCGATCCATCAGGGGTTCCATAACATTGGCCTGGCAAAAGGCCGCCCCAGAGTCCAGCGCATGTTGGTAAAGTAGATTATCAAATTTTAGCCGGGGCACTACATACGACTCTGATCCGGCCAGGCTCAGATTAAAATGGGAAACAAAGGTGTGACCCTGAGGGGACACCATTAACATACTATCAACCGGATAAAAATCCGCCTGGGCAATTTTTTCTTTCATGCCCAAAAGAGCCAAAATATCAATCGCTCCGGCAGGAATGGCATCACCACAAGTCTTATCTCGGGGAAATTTCACTCTGTCTACCAGGAGTACATCATGCCCTTTTTGGGCCAGGTCCATAGCGGCAGTGGCTCCACCAGGCCCCGCCCCCACGACGATGACCTCATGTTCCATTTTTCTCCTCCTAAATTTGCGAATTGGCTCTTGTTATAACCCTTCTTGTTGTCGAATGGTTGCTAAAAGGGAGGTACAACTTTCAGCAACTAGTTGATAAACGGTTTCAAAGTCGCCGGTGTAATAGGGATCCGGCACATCGGGGCCATTGTTCTGGCGCGTGGCGGGGCAGGCAAAATCTAGAAGGCGGTATAGTCGGGGATGGCTGGCTGACAGACGGCTCAGGTTACTGAAGTTATTGCTATCCATAGCGATAATGTAGGTATGGGGGGCGGTGAGGTCTTGCGGCCGCACCTGGCGTGCACGTCCTTTATAATCAATGCCATGTTGAGCCAATATCCGCAGTGTACCTGGATGAGCCGTTTCCCCTTCATGCCAGGAACCTGTCCCTGCCGAATCCACCGTTATTTTGTCCTGTAATCCTGCCACCTGCACCATCTGTTGAAATACCGCCTCAGCCATGGGCGACCGGCAAATATTCCCCAGACAGACGAACAACACATTAATACTCATGGAAACTCCTTGCATATCGCGCAGTGAAAATAACGTACCCTCTCTTTCTCTTACGCACGCTCTCCTCTCCAAAACCAATTTAGGACACAGGGAGAAAAACAGTATCATCTACTGTTTTTCCCCCACCTATTGCTCCATAACAAATTGTTGGTGTCTCAAGCCAGTCTATAAGCCGCATTCTGTACCCGCTGGCGCGGGTGGTGATCATCTCTCTGGGTGAACCATTACTGGGTCACTCTAGCAGTCTACCCGGACGTACCGCGAGACGAGCCGCCTCGCACCGGTCAGAGACCGGATTTCGCCCTGCTTGACCTTGCTCCCGGTGAGGTTTGCCTGGCCGATAACATTACTGCTATCGCCGGTGGTCTCTTACACCACCGTTTCACCCTCACCAGATGGGGCGAACCCCATTCTGGTACTGTACCTCTCTGTTGCACTTGCTGTCGGGTTGCCCCGCCCGGCCGTTAGCCGGCACCGTGCCCTATGGAGTGCGGACTTTCCTCGAGGTAATAACACCCCGCGATCACCCGACTAACTTGAGAAGAAGATGGTAACACTGCCACAAAGGAGCGTCAAGTTGGAGACTTATAAACCCCCACCCCCAGGGCGATTGCATATTCGGATTTCCCCCACCCCCAACCCCGCCCCCAGGGGCGGGGAGTTTTTTAAGGCGGGGAAAAACGGGGCTTCCGCCCCACTTTTCCCCCCCCGGGGGTGGCCCCCTTCCCCCTTTCGGCAGGGG
>JAGNBF010000164.1 GCA_018004935.1 Chloroflexota bacterium
AAACCTACCAATCCCCGGCCCATCGTTTGAACAAGCGGGTTTATCACGATAACTGGTTGCACAATTTGCTCATTTCCACTTCATTGGCTGGAGCAAAATCTTGACCACAAAATCCGTTAGAACTAGCATTTCTTATTGTCTTGCGGCTGATCTTTGCTTTTGTACCGCTTCTGTTTTTTGCCGTTGCGGGTCTAATGGCATGGCGATATCCGCTCACGGCGCACCTGCATCGTCAGCTCTTCGATTATCTGACCGACAGCCGTGCGGGAAAGGTATCTCTGGTATCGGCGCAGGCGTTAAAGCGGGTGCTCGTGGGTAAATGAGAGAAGTATATGCTGATTATTGAAGCGACAAATAAAGAAAGTGTGCTCGCGGCCGCGCATCAAAACCCATCCTTACATGTTCGCGGAGGAGGAAGCAAGACGGCCCTGGCCACCCTGGCCCCAGTCCTGGTAGACCTTTCCGGCCTACACGGGGTGCTGGCCTACGAACCCAATGAATTTACCTTTACCGCCCTGGCAGGAACCCCTATTCGCACCATCAACGAGTTGCTGGGGCAACATGGGCAATATTTACCCTTTGATCCCTTACTGGCCGACAAAGGGGCTACCTTAGGGGGCACAGTGGCCGCCAACAGCGGTGGCCCCGGACGTTACCGCTACGGCGGCGTGCGTGATTTCATTCTAGGGGTTCAGTTTGTGGATGGGCGCGGCCAATTGGTGCAGGCGGGGGGCAAGGTGGTCAAAAATGCCGCCGGGTTCGACATCCCCAAACTGATGGTGGGAAGCCTGGGTCAGTTGGGCATTCTGCTGGAACTGACGTTTAAGGTGTTTCCTCAGCCCCAGGCCTACAGCACCCTCAAGTTCACCACTGATAGCCTGGAAGCGGCACTGAACACTATGCGCCGCCTGTTTACTGCCCCCTTGGAATTAGATGCGCTGGATTTGACGCCCCCGGCGACATTATGGTTACGGCAAGGAGGGGTGACGGCAACATTGCGGCCGCGATTGCTTCAGCTACAACAATTTGTTGGTGGGGGGGATGTCCTCACAACAGAAGAAGATCTGGCCTTCTGGCATTCACGCCGCGAACTTACCTGGGTGCCGAACGGGGCAACCGTGGTAAAAATCCCTCTCACACCCCAACGCATACCGGCCCTTGAAGCGGCTCTGGCGCCCTATGCCCCGGAGCGCCATTATAGTGCCGGGGGTAATGTCGCCTGGGTTGCCTGGAGTGAATCAGTGAATGAATTAAGCCACTTACTCCATGATCAGCAACTACGCGGACTGGCCCTGCTGGGGCAGACTATGAACAATCCACTCCTCGGTCTACCTCAGGCCAATGCCTTCACCCATCGGGTCAAAACGGCCCTGGATCCTGATGGTAAGTTTGGTCCAGGATCATAAATCCACCCGATTTGACCAGCGGGAATGACCCATATACCAATACACTAATAACCAAAGGGCGAATCAAAAAACGGGGCGTGGTTCAAAAGTCGGTTCAGTCCACAGGATCACAATCAATTCTTTGGGGCCGTGGACGCCGAGGGTGAGAACCTGTTCGATGTCGCCAGTGCGACTGGGGCCAGTGATGAAGGTGAGGTTGCTGGTGTCGCGGATGAACGCGGCCGCGTCCCCCACCTGCTCAAAATACGTCGCCAAATCCGGCACAATCCGGCCTATGGGAAAGAGGGCAATATGCACCGGGGGCAAGAGCGAGGCTAAAGCCGAACGTCGCGGCCGCTTACGCATTACCAATGTTCCCGATTCGGCAATGGCCGCTTCCACCCCCGTCAGCCCCACCGGAATGTGCGCCAACGTCCGTGGCTCGGTGTCGGTTGTCACCACCCGCACCCCGGCTTCACTCAGCGCTTGTGCCAGACCCTCACAACCAATTTCCTCCAACTCCCAGGCCAGGGCTTCCGACCAATCCCGTTCCACACACAAATCGGCCACCGTTTGCGCCGCTTCCTGAGCCGAACTGACACGAATGACCTGCCCGGCCACACGCGTTAGTTCAGCGATGAAGGTGTCGGGGGTCGCGGCCGCACGGGGAACGTTATTCACCGGTCGTTGCGGCCGCGCATCCGGTAACACTGCCTGTTTCAGCCCATCACGAATAACAGTAAGTATCTGATCCCGTTCATTCATCATAGTTTAAGTTTAGGTAACTATTCAGACCCTAAAGGTTTTGACCTCTGGTGATTCTGGCCTCATGTTAATCAAAACCTTTAGGGTCTCTCTGGCAAAAGTGCCACCTGAATAGTTACAAGTTCAGAGCTAGAGCTAGAGGTAGAGCTAGAGGTAGAGCTAGAGGTAGAGGTAGAGGGTTTTCCAGCGTAATTTCCTCTCGCTTCTGGCGAATTTATATACGACCTCAGGTCGTAGCACAGCCTGGAAAGGCTGTGCTACATCAGCAAACAGCGACAATTTTTTGTTGATGCTGGTGCGTAAATGCCTGAGAACCGTTTTCTCCCCTTCCCGGCGGGAATCGTCAGGGGAATGGGTTCATCTTTGGGAGAATACACTCGTCCGAAGATGGGTTCAATCGTCTCCGATTGAACCCATCCCCACAAAACTATTAACTTCCGTTATGCATGATAGGCAAGAAGAAGTCCCCCGGCCCAACCTCAGCATCAGTCATACCGGCCCCCGTCAGAATCAACGTGGGCGCATTCACCGAAGTGGCCGTCAACGTGAACGAGTCGCTGATCGGTGTGGTCGAGGCCGGAACGACAACCCGCACCTGAATCACCACCGAGTTACCGTTGTCCACAGTGACCGGCGAACTGTTGACGATGGTCGTTGTCCAGGTGTTATCCGACACAGCCAACATATACGAATCATCCCAGTTAAGATTTTCCAGGGTGAAGGTGTGGGTTACAACCGTCCCCGGTGTGGTGATAATGTGGGACATGGCGGTCAGCGTTGCCTGATACGGTGACGATTGCGTTTCCCCACTCACAATCTCCACCTCCGCCGGATCATTGGCCGATTGCACCGTCAGGAAGAATTCATCCATCTGCGAAGGGGGTGTAATCGTCGTCGGAACCTGAACCTGAACCTGAATTGTGGCAGTCGAACCACCCGTCACATTG
This sequence comes from Chloroflexota bacterium, assembly GCA_018004935.1. GTDB lineage: Bacteria > Chloroflexota > Anaerolineae > Promineifilales > Promineifilaceae > Trichofilum. The sequence continues at coordinate 3,098 of JAGNBF010000164.1, forward strand.
ATCGGTGAGGGGGTCAGCAAAGTTGTCGTCCAATTGCCAGGGGTCAGGGTCAGGGTGTAACTATTGGTCACATTCAGATTGGCCAGCACAAATTCATGCACAACCGTTGTGCCAGGGGGAACATTGGCGGTGCTGATCGGCGTCACCGAGAAGGTGCTACTACAGGTGTTCAAGAATGTGCCTAACGCGGCTTCCCGGTTGGCGGCATTGGCGATAGCTTCCCAGGGGAAAGCCCAGAATGTCGTCTTGTAGACACCACTATCCCGGTTGATCGCCCCGTTATAGGTGTTATTCCCCACCATTGCCACTTCGGCCGTGCCATTGGGGGTGATGCGGTCTGAGTAATCACTCAGGGGGGTGTAGCTGAGCGGCATACTACCTAACGCGCCAAACACACTGCCTGCGCCAGTTACAGAAGTATAGTCCCCGTTATCATGGGACAAGGTGGCTAAACCCAGATAAGTAGACATGAAGCTGTTAGGCGTTGTGCCCCCACTGCCGAGCCGGTCATATAGATAATCCTGACCGCTCAAGAAGAGGCAGTTACCCGCATCGAGCCAGGTTGCCAAAGCCGTTTCGCCGGTTGCCCCTGGCCCGGCAAAACCACCAAACTCATCACCGGAGAACCAGATAACCATTTTGTAGGGAGCCAGATTGGCGATGGTCGGTTCGTTGTTGCTATTAGCCGTATCCCACACATCGTAATCCAACCCCAACACACCCAAAGCGGCGGTGTAGGTCGCCCGTGTGTCTGGGGCGTTGTCGTCGTCATCCACCAGGAGAATGTCGGGAATATCGCGGGTGGTGAAGCTGAAAACCGCGCTGTAACTGCCGTTGCCACAGATGTTGCTGGCCCGGACGCGCCAGTAGTAGGTGGTGAGCAGGTTGAGTGCTGTGCCTACGCTGTGAGCGTTGGTGGTGGCGGTGGCGGTGTAGACGATGTTGGTGAAGGCCATATCGGTGGCGATCTCAATATCGTAGTCACTGCTGTTGGCGACAGCTGTCCAGGTGAGATTAGGGGTAAGGGAGACGCCGGTTGCGCCGTTGGCGGGGTTGAGCAGGGTGGCGGCTCCGGGTGCGCCGGTGAACAGGTTCAACTGGACGGTGGTGGTGTGGGTGCTGGTGGGCGCGACACCGACGATGCTGATGGTGTAATTTCCGGCCGCGGCCGCGCCCGTGTTGCCAATCGTCAGGTTACTGCTGTTAGGGGGTGTCACCGGATTTATACTAAAGACAGCCGTTGTCCCGGCGGGATTCCCCGACGCACTCAATGACACCGGATCGTTGTACCCCAGCAGGGAACCCGCGTTCACCGCATACACCGCATTGTTGGGCGCACAGACATCCTGGGATGGCGGTGTCGCCTGGAGCGTGAAATCGGGGCTGAGCACACAGTTGTAACAAACCAGTGCAAAATCCTGATCAGTGGTATCGGCATTGTAGGGAATACCGTCGCCATTGATGGCAAAGGCGTCAATGATGATGGTAGCACTGGGATCAGGGTTCTGGATATACACATTTTCCAGGTTGTTCAGGTTATCCACCGTGCCACCGGTGGCTGACCAACCGGAGACAAACCGGTTGCCCAGGTAGGTGTTGGCCCCATTGATCACCGTCAGGTTGAGGTTGTTGACCAGGGCCGGGTTTGCGCCTACCGCCCCCGGGGCATCCGACCAGGCGATTGTGATTTTCAACGGTTGGGATGGGTCGGCCACGCCAAAGGCCAACTGCCACTGCTGGCCTGATGCCGCAAAGGTGTGGGTCTGGTCGTAGTAAATGACCGGCACGGAAGGGGAGATGATGTTGGTGATGTTGACACGCCCCCAACCTTCGTGGATGTTGGGGATGTCGGCGGTGCCCATGTCTACCGCGCCGTTCACCAGTAAGGCTTTGGCCATGGCCGGGCTGGGATTGGCTCCGGCGTTGAAGGTGCGCCACCATTCGGTGGTCAGGACGACGGCTCCGGCGGCATGGGGTGAGGCCATACTGGTCCCGGAACAGAAGGCGTAGTAGTTGTTGGTTCCGGCAATAGCGGTGGAACAGTCACCACCCAGGTCGTTACGGGTGGAGGCGATATCTTCGCCAGGAGCGGTGATGGTGGGAACCCAACGACCATCTACGGCGGGGCCACGACTACTGAAACTGGAAATGACATCAATACTGCCTGCCCGGTAGTTCTGGCTACTGGCGGTGATGATAAGGTTTTTGGCTTCTTTGGGGGCGGTGAGGGTTCCGGTGCTGGGGCCAGAGTTCCCGGCGGAGAACACTTCGATGAAGGGTTCGGCGACAGTGGTGGTGTCGAAGTTGCCATCGCGCACCATGAGGTCGTGGGTGCGTTCGGAAGCCTGGTAGCCGTGATTCGTGCCTTCGCCGGTGGTCCAGGAGTTGTTGCCCCCAACGGCGTTGCCCAGAACAGCTTGTTTGCTGTGTTCTTGCCAGCCACCGGCGGGGGGCCACGCGGCCGCAGAGAGTGAGTTCATGGCGAAGATGCTGTACTCAGGGGCCACGCCCAGGCCGTAGAAGAACCCACCCGCATCGGTGAAGCCCGCGGCCGCGTCGCCACCGATGATACCCGCCACATGGGTGCCATGTCCGCCGCCGGAGCAGTCTTCACCGGGATTGGTGTTACACGCATCGGGGAAGCTGTAGCCACCGACGATGTGGGTATTCAGGTCAGGGTGATTGTAATCCACACCCGTATCTACCACCGCCCAGATGACACCCGTACCATCTACGCCCAAATCGTTGAGTTGGGCCTGATAGCCGGTGAAGGGGACGCCTGCGGTGTAGTTACCCGCCTGAATCTGGCTGGACATTTCATCATCCAGCACCGGTTCGGGACTCATGTAACCGAGCCAGAGGACGGTACTGAGTTGGGCGACGGCGTCAATAGCTCTGGCGTCCATTTCAACGATGACATCGTAAAATGCTTTGTCGGGCTGGGAGGGGAAATATTGCAGGATGTTGATCCCCATGGCGGTCAGACTGTTGAGCGTGCCCTGGATGTTGCCGTCGTTGTAGAACATGATGTCTACGTTGTTGATGCGGCCGCTACGGTTGTCCAGGTCGCTGTTGATTTTGTAGGCCGGGTGGAAGGCTCCCTGCCAGCGCACAAAAGAGAGGGCTTCGGTGGCCGCCAGTTGGCTGGCCGTACCCCAAACCAGATAGGTGTTGTGGGGATAATATTGTAGAACTTTTACGCCGCTACTCCGCAGGGTATCTAACCAGCTATCTACCGTTGGGCCAGCAAATTGCACCAACCGGAAACCGTCGCCATTGCCCGAAGCACGCAGGTGGTTGGGCAGGGCGGGTTCGCCCTCTACCAATGGGTCGAAGGTGTAGCGGGTGACGCGGACTTGCCCGGCTGTGGCGAATGGGGTGTAGGCGACGCCGCTGGCTTCAAGGCGGGCCAGGCTGGCTTCATCTAAAACCAGCCATTGGTAACTGCCGTAATCGAGGGCGAGGGAGGGGGAGAGGTTGAGCGCGGCCGCGGCCAGGACATCGTCACTGGCAATGCGAACAAAATATTGGGGGGCAGAACGTGAGGTGGCCGCTCCGGCGGGGAGTGTCGCCGCCAAAACTGTCACCAAAACCAGGACACCTAAAAATAACCATCGTGAATGTCTCATTTTTTCTCCAAATGCAGTGTTGTGATAATGAGATTGGAGTTTGGCTGACACAGGTTGTGTGACCAGAGACAAATTTAGTGGGTTGGACCTTACTTTGATTTTATCTTGGGCCAACGACGATGCGGCCAAAATCCAGTTGGGGTGGCTTACACGGGATGGGGGCAAGCCGCCTGGGAAATAAGGGATGGGCAACGGCACGATTATAACATAAGGTAATTGATATTTAGTACCAGTAAAAGGATTTTTTGGGGGGGTTGGGAAAAATCACCCTCAGACTGGGGTATAGCCATCACGGTCATAAAGCCGCAATTCGTCAAGACACAAAAATTTGCGTCTCTACTATCATGAAACACACCCTTTACCAATCGTCCTACAGACTTTCATTCCTCTTGGTGCGCCAAAGGCCCATGGGGAACGCCTACGAAAATAGCCACGGATACTGGAAACACGAATAGGAAAGAACACGGATGGGAATGAAAACTTGTGGCGTTATTTTCATCCCTCTTGGTGTGCCGCAGGCCCATGGAGAACTCCTGAGTTACTAGAGTTCTCCTCTCTGTCGCGCCATTGATCTTGAAACCGTTTTTTGGCAAAGGGGGGGAAGTGGCGAAACCGGGTCCATTCGCTGGCGGGGCCGGGGAGTTTTTCTTTCCAGTCGCCGCTGAGAAGCAGGGCGGCCATTTTTTGGGAGAGGGCGAAGAGGGATGGGTGGGAGGTTGCGGCCGCGAACCCTTTCAGCCCCATCTTCAACCATGCGGGAGCCTGCCCTGCTTCCACCGTTTGCCGACGCAATTTCAGGAGCAAGCCCGGCAAATCAATGCGTACCGGGCACACTTCCTGGCACGCCCCACACAATGTGCTGGCGTGAGGCAAATCGCCATGCGCCGCCACCCCACCCAAAATAGGGGAGACCACCGCTCCTACCGGGCCGGAGTAGACCGAGCCGTAAGCGTGTCCGCCAATCGCCCGGTAGACGGGACAGGCATTCAGGCACGCCCCACAACGGATGCAGTACAAAATTTCGGCCATCTCCCCGGCCAATGCTTTAGAGCGGCCATTGTCCAGGATGATCACATGCACCTGCTCCGGGCCGTGGGGTTCGTCAGGGCGGCGCGGGCCGCTGGTGAGCGAGGTGTAGACGGACATTTTTTGGCCGGTGGCACTGCGGGCCAGCACCTGGAGCATCACCGCTAAATCGGCTGGGGTGGGCACGATGCGCTCCATGCCCATCAGGACGACGTGGATGCGCGGCAGAGTCGTGACCATGCGCCCGTTGCCTTCGTTGGTGACGATGCAGGTGGTGCCGGTCTCGGCAACGGCGAAGTTACAGCCGCTGATGCCCATATCGGCGCGGAGGAACATCTCGCGCAGGGTGCGCCGGGCGATGGCGTTGAGTTCGATGGGATCATCGGTGTAGGGAGCGTCAATTTTTTCCTGGAAAATGTGGCCGACTTCTTGCCGGGTCAGGTGCAGAACCGGGGCGATGATGTGGGAAGGGGTGTCGCCGCTGAGTTGGGCGATGTATTCGCCCAAATCTGTCTCGACGACCTGGATGCCATCGGCCTGCAAGGTGTGGTTGATGCCCACTTCCTCGCTGACCATGCTTTTGGATTTGACGACGAGTTTGACGTTGTTTTGGGTGGCAAGGTGGCGGATGGTGGCCTGGGCGGAAGCGGCGTCGGTGGCCCAGTGGACTTGCCCGCCGTTGGCTTGTACCGCTTCCTCAAACTGGAGCAAATATTGGTCGAGGTGGGCGATGGTGTGGGCGCGAATCTGGCGGGCCAGGTCACGGGTGGCGTCGGGGTCGGGCAGGCTGGTGAGGGCGTTGAGCCGGTTGTCGTAGAAGCGCACGGCGGCACGGCGGATGGCGGCCATACGATCCGGGTTGGCCTGGGCCTGTTCGACACGTTCGGGGAAGGGTTGGGCTGAAGTTTGCATAGGTTTTTGCCCCGGAACTGTTTGAGTTGAGTGGTGGTTTCTTCCAAGAGTAGCCACTGATAGAGGAAACACGGATAACAAGGAACACGGATAAACGTGTCTGTGAATCTCTGTGTCGCCTCTGTGCCCTCTGTGTCACTGCTTTTTTTCAATACAGAAAACCAATTCGCCTTCAAAGAGGAGTTCGGTGATGGGCCAGTCGTGGTTGGCGATGAGTTGGTGGCAGAAGTCACGGTAGCGGTTGACGAGATTGCGGCCGCCGTGGGTGCTGACTTCGGGGAAGGATAACACGATGTGCCGCACGCGCAATGCTTCGAGCAGGGGGCGCCCCAGGCCGTGATAGTTGCGCTCGAAGCGGGGCATCTCTTTGAGGAAGAGGGCCACGTCCCCTTCTTCCTGGGGGAAGTTGAGGGCGACATCTTGGAGGATGGCTCGCGGCCGCAGTCCGTTCAGCTCGAAAAAATGGTTCAAAAAGTGGATGCGCGGCTCGTGAATGTCGTAAGCGTAAAAATCCACAATTCCCGCTGTGGCCGGTGTCCCCACCGTGCCACCCTCGGCAGGCTCGGTCAGGAGACCGGCCTGAGCAGGTAAATTACCCTCGGCTGTGGCCGGTGTCCCCACCGTGCCACCCGGTTCGGGCAATAGTTCCATCCAGGGCAAGGCCAGGGGGTTGAGGCCACAGGCGATGTCGAGGAGTACCTGGGGTTGGCCGGTGATGGCGAAAATTTGTTGGTAGAACTCGGCCAAAATGGGCAGGCGTTCGCGGGTGGAGAGGTGGTGGGCCATGATCTCCCAGCAGGTCTGGCGGATGAGGGCCGGGTCGTGGCTGGCGTAGGCGGTGGTGAGGGTGGTTGCGGCCGCAGAATAATCCGGGTCGCCCAGGTAGGGAGCCATGATGCTGTGTAATCGCGCTCGCACGGCTTTCACTGCCGGTTTGACCTTCTTGTGTTGCCGCAGAGCTTCCACCGCCAGGGCGCGAATCGTCGCCTCGCTGGTGTCGCGGTACTTTTTGGACTCCTTAATGGCGGAGACAACGGCGGTGATCAGGTCGGGGTCGGGCATAGGGGGAAGGGTATTGGTGTATTGGTCTATTGGTGTATTGGTCTATTGGTATATTGGTATATTGGGAAGACCAGTGCACTAATACACTAATACACGAATACACCAATACACCCAAAGATAGCTCACTCCCTACCGCCAGATGGCGTCGTAGTTGCCTTTGATGAGTTGGCCGGTGGCGAAGCGGTCAGGGGAGAGGGGGGTAATATCCACCGTTTTGGCTGTGCCGTCAAGGATTAGCTCAGCCATGCACAGGCCGATGGCGGGTGAGGTTTTGAATCCGGTGCCGCTGTGCCCACAATCGAGGTAGAACCCGTCGGGGCCAGCCACGCCGAGGATGGGGTGTTGGTCGGGGGTGAGGCCGTCGTAGCCACCGTGGGCACTGTGTAAACCGCCCTGTTCCATGACCGGCATACGCAGGCAAAGGCGGTCAATGGCCCGTTCGACGAAGCCGGATTGGGCGTAGTCGGTGCTGGTGTCGGGGGATTCGCCCAGGGGGTTGCCGTCTTCCAGACCCACCAGGGTGAGGGGGCCTTCGGGGCGGAAGTACATTTCGCGGGCGAAGTCAATGACGGTGGGGTGAGATGGGCCAATGACACCGGGGCGGGCCACCATCATGGTGTCGTGTCGCCAGGTGGTGTAGGGCAGGTCTAAGCCGACCATTTTGTTGAGCGTATCGGCCCAGGCTCCGGCACAGTTGACGACGACGGGGGCGGAGTAATGGCCTTGATCGGTCGTAACGCCGGTCACTTTGCCGCCGCTGAGGGTAACACCGGTGACGGTACAGCCTTGTACCAGGCGTGCGCCTTTGTCACGGGCGGCATTCATAAAGGCGGCGGCGGTGTCGCTGGGCATGGCGTAACCGGATTCGGGTTCGTAGGCGGCGCAGGTGAAGTCGTCGGTTTGCATGGTGGGAGCGAGTCGTTTGACGTCGTCGGCGGTGATGAGGAGGGATGGGATGCCGATCTGTTGGTGCATGATGACGTTGGTTTTGAGGGCGTCTTCGTGTTTAGGGCTGACGAGCTGGATGAAGCCGGTGCGGGTGAAGCCGCATTCGCCGCCGACGATTTCTTTCCAGTTGCGGAAGTAGTGGAAGGATTCCCAGGCGAGGCGGGAGTCTAGTTCGGTGTCGTAGTGCATTCGGACGAGGCCGCTGGAGCGACCGGTGGCCCCGGCGGCGATGAATTTTTTCTCCAGGACGAGGGGTTTGCGGCCGCGTTGGGCCAGGTGGAAGGCGAGGCTGGCTCCGTGAACGCCGCCCCCAATGATGATGACATCGGCTGTGTGATTCATGATGTTGCGCTCCTGTGTGAAATAGACACGGATAAAATAAACACGGATAAGAGGAAACACGGATGGGGTTGGGTGAACTTCCCTGAGTTCCTAGAGTTCCTGTGGTTCTTGTGGAATAGATACGGATTGGAGAAACACGGATAAAAAGGAACACGGATGGGACTGGGGTGAGTTCCCAGAGTTCCCAGAGTTCCTACAGTTCCTACGAGTTGCTTTGTGTGCCTGTTTTTACCAGAAAAGCGATTTCGGTGGCAAAGGGGAAAGGGGTGACTTTCCAGGCGCGTTGTTGGGTGAGGGTGAGGAAGTGGTCGGTGTAGTGGGAGACCATGCCTTTGGCGCGGCCGCATAAACTCTGGGCCGGAAAGGAGACAAGGATGTACGGGGCTTGAATGGCATCGAGGAGGGTCGCGGCCGCGTGTTTGTCCGTTTGTTCCAGGCAGGGCAGGGTCTTGAGCAGAAGCACCAGGTCGGCCGGTTCGGTGGGGGGGTGGGCCAGGAGATCACGGGGTTCGGCGCGGCCGCGTATCCCCGCCAGGTTCATAAATTCCTGAAGGAAAGCCATCATGTCGGTGTACACATCATAGGCCACATACTCGGTGTCCGGGCCGAAGGGCATCCAAGGGAGCGTGAG